>CAZIOY010000005.1:27577-56521 GCA_964540915.1 uncultured Ohtaekwangia sp. | reverse complement strand
AGACCATGGTGCGAAGGACACAGACCAGCGAGTAAGCATTATTTCTCCACAACTTTGTTTCATACTTTCTTTTTTTGTGCGATAAAGATGGAGCCAACCAAAGCGGCTAATAATAGAACGCTGATTACCTCGAAGGGTAGCGCATAGCCCTGTATATCGGTGTTCATTAACTGCAGACCAATGGTACGCATGTCGGTGCCAACGCTAGTCTCTTGTGATGGCTTGAATGTGAATTGAAGAATGGTAACAACTGATAATGTAATGCCTGCAACAGCAGTAATGCCACCTGCTAACAGGTGACTTCCCTTTGGTGCCTGCAGTTTACTATCAATCTGACTCGTTAATAGAATGGAGAAGATAATCAATACCACAATACCACCGGCATACAACATCAGTTGCACGGCAGCGAGAAACTGGAAGTTCATCATATAATACAAACCGGCCATGGCCACCAGCACAAAGAGCAGATAAATGGCTGCGCGTAAAATTCTTCTACTAAAAATGGATAGGATGGAGAATACTACAATGGCAGCAGCGAGTATAAAGAATATGATTTTAGGGCCTGTCATTCTTTCATTGCTTTGGAGGATGAACCTGGTTTGTTCAATACCTTGGTGAGTTTGCTGCGATCAAAAACTGCGTGTTCAAATTCCTGATCGAATTTCAAAGCAAACTCATCACAGGAGGGGACACACAGTCCGCAGAACGAACAGGTCTCCAGGTGATAAACATATTTGTCTAATATTTTCTTGGTGCGGCCATCGGCTCCTTCTACTTTCTTATAGATGATTTCAATTGAACCATTAGGACATTTGCGCGCGCAGGTGTTGCACACGTTGCAAGAGTGTTTGTTGTTTTCATCGTGAATCAACTGCAACTCGCCTTTGAAATTATCAAACATCTTTAGGGTTGCCCGATTCTCCGGATATTTCTGTGTGACGATCGTACTTGGTTTTACAAAATACGATCCGGTTACTTTCATGCCTCTAGCCAACGAGGTGACACCATCGTAGATGTTATAAAAGTATTTGCCTATGGCTTTTATCGTTTTCAAAAGTGCCATTTCATGAGGGTTAAGAATGCGATAAGAATTAAGTTCATGAGATTAATAGGAAGTAGATATTTCCACTCGAGTGCTAATAATTGATCAATGCGCAAGCGAGGGAACGTCCACTTGAACCACATCATCAGGTAGATTACAAAAGCGGTTTTGCCGAAGAACCAGAACACAGGAGGAATGAAATCCATGACGTTATTGAATCCGTGCCACTGAAACAAGTGGAAGGGAAGCCATCCGCCAAGGAATAATGTAGTAGCGATGGCAGCGATGATGAACATGTTCATATACTCTGCTAAAAAAAAGAACGCGAACTTTATACCGGAATACTCCGTATGAAATCCGGCTGTCAATTCTGATTCAGCTTCTGCTAAGTCAAAAGGACCACGATTGGTTTCGGCTGTACCTGCGATTAAATAAATCACAAATGCAATCATCGCGGGAATATGTCCTTTGAAAATCCACCAGCCGTCTTCTTGTGATGCGATGATTTCTGAAAATTGCATAGAGCCTGCAAACGTAATGATACCAAGCAATGCTAATCCAACAGATAATTCGTAACTGATTACTTGTGCACCACTGCGCATGGCGCCAATCACCGAGTACTTACTGTTACTAGCCCATCCTGCAATGAGAATTCCAATCACACCCATAGAGGAGATGGCAAGAATATAGAGAACACCAATGTTCAGATCTACTGCCTGCAATCCTTTGGCAAAAGGTATCGCACCAATGGCCATGATGGAAGCTACTATAACTATAAAAGGAGCGATATTGAATAAGAGACTATCGGCATTGCGGATGTAGATTAATTCCTTCAATAGAAGTTTGATCAAATCGGCAATGGTTTGGAAAATTCCACCGGGGCCAACACGATTAGGTCCCATTCTATTTTGCATGCGTGCACAAATTTTACGCTCGGCATACACCAGGTACAATCCTAACACTGCGTAGAAAAGTAAAATGCCAACACCCAGCAACACCATCGAGATCAATCCTGCCCAGAAGGGAGAAAGATTCTCGTTGAGGTAGCTGGTGATGGATTCGATGAATGGTGTGAAGTCGTACATACAATTATCGGTCTATGTCGGGTATAACTAAATCCAATGAACCACTGATAGCAACGAGGTCGGCAATCTTATGACCCTTGGCGAGTTTATTGATGACGAACAAGTTCGAAAAATTCGGAGTCCTGTAATGAATGCGAGCCGGAGATGGCCCACCATCGCTGACGATGTAAACGCCTAATTCGCCACGGGCAGTTTCAACACGTTGGTAGTATTCTCCTTTCGGTGCTTTCACCGCCTTCAATTCGAGCATGGTCGGTCCTTGCGGAATATTGTCCACCAGTTGTTCCAGAATATTCAGTGACTCCCACATTTCTTTGATGCGCACCACATAGCGTGAATACGTGTCGCCATCCGGCAACGTAATTTCACTGAACTTTACAAAAGGATAAGCGCTATAGGGTGCAATCTTTCTTATATCACAAGAGAAGCCGGAACCACGACCACTTGGGCCTGTTACACCATAATCAATGGCAGCTTCTTTACTCATGATGCCAATACCTTTGGTGCGTTCGCGGAAGATGATGTTACCAGTAAGCAACTGATCGTATTCAGGAAGTTTTTTACGGAAATAGGTGATGAATTCTTTTATGCGTTTCTGGAAATTGGGATGTACATCGGCCATCAATCCTCCGGGTGTGATAAAACTTTGTGTCAGTCGGCTGCCGGTAGTCTCTTCGAAGATGTCAAGTATATGTTCCCGGTCGCGTAAACCATAAAAGAAGGTAGTAAGAGCGCCTAAGTCCATACCGAAAGCACACCACCATAATTGGTGCGAGGCGATACGGGTGAGTTCAGCAAAAATAGTTCGGATGTATTTCACACGATCACTTACTTCAACACCCATGGCATTCTCAACACAAAGCGCTACCGCTTCATTGTTGATGTGTGCTGAGAGGTAATCCATGCGATCCGTTAAGTGAATGAGTTGCGGATAGGTGAGTGCCTCACTCATTTTTTCGATACCACGATGAATGTATCCACAATGAGGTCGTAAGTATTTTATTTGTTCGCCCTGAAGACAAACTTCAAAACGCAACACACCGTGTGTAGATGGGTGCTGAGGACCCATGTTAATGATGTATTCTTCTTTATTTCTCAGGTCAAAATCAAGTAAGGTCTCTTCCATATTAGTTAACGTTCAAAAATGAAAGAATCTTTATAGTCTTTGCGAAGCGGATAGCCAACCCACCCATCATCCAGAAATAATCTGCGCAAGTCAGGATGATTTTCGAATTTGATTCCAAATAAGTCAAAGACTTCGCGTTCCAGGTATTCGGCTCCACTCCAGAGATCGCTCACGGTAGCTACCATCGGATTTTCCCTGTCGGCAAGAATGACTCTCAATACAACCGTGTGATGATATTCTGTAGAAGTAAGATGATAAATCACATTCAATCCATCTTTGCGATCCGCTGCGGTAAGACTAAACAGATAATCCATTTTGGTTTGTGGATTTTCTTTTAGCGTCTTCGCTACTTCATGCAGCTTATCTGCCGGAAGGATGAACTCCGGATACTGCTTGCTGATTCCAGGTTTTTGATCAGGAGCCAGTGCAGTAATTAAGGTGGTTAGCTCTTCGGTTTGCATTCTCCTTCTTCAGTTAATGGTTCTTGTTTTTCATTTGCGGGCTCAACATATCTTGAGTGATCGGCTGTTGTGCTATCAATATGGTGACTGATCAACTCAATACCTTTCTCTTTAGCGATGGTTTGCATTTTGATCTTCCGTTGCAACTGCATCACGCCATATAATAAGGCCTCAGGTCGGGGAGGGCAACCGGGGATGTACACATCCACAGGAATGATCTGATCAACACCGCGTATTACTGAGTAAGAGTTATAATAAAACGGACCCCCCGATACAGCGCAAGCGCCCATAGCGATCACATATTTTGGATCCGCCATCTGATCATATAATCGTTTGAGAACAGGCACCATCTTTTTCACAATGGTTCCGGCAACGACAATTACATCTGCTTGCCGTGGAGATGCGCGATACACTTCAATGCCAAAGCGTGCAAAATCATGACGAGGTGCACCAGTCGCCATCATTTCAATACCACAACAGCTGGTTGCGAAGGTGAGAGGCCAGACGGAGTTAGATCGACCCCAGTTGATAATGTTGTCGAGTGTTGAAACGATCACAGGACTTCTCGATCTTTTGAGTTCTTCCAACGTTTCATTGTCGTTGAACTCATCGTAGGGTATTGATTTTATGTTGACCATGACTGTTTTGCTAATTAAGTTTCAAATTTTGAGCTGTGAGCTTCTAGCTATGAGCTTCGAGCCTAAGCTCATAACTTGAAGCTCGCAACTTGCCTTCATTCCCACGTCAATGCGTTTTTCTTCCAGGCATAGAGCAAGCCTAAACCCAGAATGGTAAAGAAGATGAGAATTTCAATAAATGCGGTAAGACCAATTTCACGCATCACCACAGCCCAAGGATAGATGAATACAGTTTCTACATCGAAGATGAGGTAGATGATGGCATATAAATAATAACCCACATGAAACTGAATCCAAGTGGGTCCTTCAGTGGGAATACCACACTCGTAGGGTTCTGATTTGACCAATCCGGGCGCACTGGGCGCAGCGTAATAGGCGAAGGCGATAGCTCCTCCCACTAAAACGACAGCGGTAAGAAAGAAGGTGAGTAACGCGTAGGGTTCCATAATCTCGGATCGGAAACGCTTATGATTTCTGCGTCTTTTGATGAGTTAAAGGAACATTCTATATCATGAATTGAGTATGATTAAACTTAATGAGAAAGGTGACTTTTGTCAGTTTATTTATTTATGCCTTGGCCACTGATCAAAGAATCTGTGGCCAGGAAATCAGACCTGACCCCTCAATAATCTAACAACTTCTTCATCTACCCGCTTTGGTCTCATGGTAGCACCATCGAGCATGCACCAGGTTGTTTTTGCTTTCGCAATGAGCTTACCTGTTTTTCCGTGGGTGATTTGAACAAAACGTTCGGAGCGTGCCCCATTGGATTCACCTACCCAGGTTGTAGCAGTTACGGTATCATTTTCAAATGCCGCGCTCAGGTAATCGATTTCATGTCGTAGCACAACCCACACATACTTTTGTTTTATTTCGGATGAAGCCAGCGAATCCCAGTGTGCAGCAGCTACCTCCTGCACCCATCTTACATACACCACATTATTAACATGACCTAACTCATCAATGTCATTTTTATGCGCGGTGATGGATAATGAAAAGTCTTTTTCGTTGGAATGGGCCTGAGACATCTGAAACTCTTTTACGATGAAGTGATACACAAGGTACAGTATGCAACTTATTGGTTAAAATGAGTTTGCCTAACTTATTGTATCTTGCAAGATCAAAAGGCCCAATGCCTTTGTTTTTTAGACTTATTATAACATTTACATTTTGACATTTCACGATTTTAAATTCCATCCGCGCTTGCTTGACGGATTGGATGCCATGGGTTTTTCAAAGCCAACACCCATACAAGAACAGGCTGTACCCGTAATTCTGGATAAAAAAGACCTGATTGCGTGTGCGCAAACCGGTACTGGAAAAACAGCCGCTTACGTACTGCCCATCCTTAATAATATAGTAGCATCCGAAAAGAGACACCTTAACACGGTGATCATTGCGCCTACGCGCGAATTGGCCCAGCAAATCGATCAACAGATTGAGGGCTTCTCTTATTTTCTCGGTGTGAGTTCCATCTCGATTTATGGAGGCGGTGATGGTGCAACCTGGGACCAGCAAAAGCGCGCCATGGAAGGTGGAGTAGATATCATCATTGCCACACCCGGCCGATTACTGGCTCAAATTGCCATGGGCACAATCAAATTTGATCACGTAGAACATCTGGTGTTGGATGAAGCCGATCGCATGCTCGACATGGGTTTTTATGAAGACATTCTGCGCATCATCAAAGAACTTCCTGCTAAAAGGCAAACTCTTTTCTTTTCGGCCACCATGCCACCCAAAATCCGGGCGCTGGCCAATCGCATTTTAAAAGACCCTGTAGAGATTAACATTGCCATGTCAAAACCTGCAGAAGGAATTTTGCAGCAAGCCTACATGGTGCACAACGAGCAAAAGGAAAAGCTGATTGACTACTTGTTGAAGGACAAACAATTCAATAGTGTGCTGATTTTTGCATCCACCAAAGAAAATGTAAAGAAACTCGATCGTAATCTGCAGCGCCTGGGTTTGAAAGTAAAAGCCATTCACTCAGACCTTGAACAGAACGAGCGCGAAAGCGTGCTGAGAGAATTTAAGAACAAACAACTTACGATTCTGATTGGTACCGATGTGCTTTCACGCGGCATTGATGTGGAAGGCATTGATCTGGTGATCAATTTTGATGTACCTCCCGATCCGGAAGATTACATCCACCGCATTGGAAGAACCGCGCGTGCAGCTACCACGGGTACGGCCATCACGTTTATTAATGAGATGGACCAGCGCAAGTTTTTCCGCATCGAAAGTCTGATTGGCAAGGAAGTTCCTAAAATGCCATTGGCTCCTGAGTTAGGTGCTGGTCCTGCGTATAATCCGGAAGCAAGAACACATTCAAGTAACGGAAGCGGTGGAAAAGGCAAGGGGAGGAATTCAGGAAAGCAGGGAGCGTTTAAAGGTAAGAGACGACCCGATCAACGGCCAAGGTCTTAAATTTATTGATCGATTGCCCTGAGTCTTGTTGAAGCCTGCCTGGGTCTGTCTCCTATACCACTTTGTCGCCCACTTGGCGATTAATATTTTACCGACAACTATTCCATTTATGCGAGGTGAAATTGTTACCCGGTATTCGTCTCTGAAAGTTGTCCTTACAGCTGTGAAATATTATACTCATGGTGGGGTTTAAAATCTCGTAAGATTTTTATGTATTCTTTTATTATGCTGTATCACTTGTCGGTTACATCTTAAATCGCTGGCACATAATTTCCTTCAGGTGGTTTGCGAACTAACCCGCGAATGGAAAATTATGAAAACAAACATGAGGTATTTTAGTTACCTGCTGATGTTCACCTTGCTTACTGGTATCATGTATGCACAATCTTCAAAACAGCAGAACGAAAGTGCGTCACAGAAAGATACAAACACGACAAATGTAAAGATTGTCTACTACCCACGAACGATAAGCTGGTGGGATTGCGGGAATGGTTTTGTAAATAAATCTGCTGATGATAAAGTAACCTATATGACGCGCTTTGACAAACAAGGAAATTATATAGAAACATTAGTTCAAAAAGAATGGAATGATAGTTCTTCGCTGCATCCTTTTTTTAACAAGAGTAATTATAAATTGCATAGAGTCACTGCCTATTGGGAAGTATCAGATGCAAACAAGAAAGGATATTATCTTGAATTGATGGATAGTAAGAGCCAAATTTCAGGTGTGTGGGCAGATGAGTTGGGTAATTTTTCAACAATCCCTACGGTTAATAATTCCAAAAAGTGAAGCATTTGTCATCTTTTAAAACGATAAGTGAAAATAAAAATGTTCAAGTACAGAAAATCTAATGACCGGTCGTCTGATTTGCCGATCGATGGGACTACCTTTTTAACAAAGTATTCACCATCTCTGTAAAATAACTTCCATAATAAGGCCCTACCCAATTCAACGCCATCACCTCTTCTTTTTGCAGCGTTTCATAATGCTCATCTTCTGTGATGTAGCCCACATAGTCGCCATTGAAACTGGTGATGATTAATTTTTTGTTTTGTTGAACCGCTACTTCTGCAATATGCCTGACAAAAATTTCGCCTGAGAAATCACAGGGCGTACCAATAAGGATAATGTCATTCAGTTGCAGATAGGTAAGTTCTCCTTGCAGAGGATTCACCAGCCAGGAGAAAACCCAGTCACGCAGTTTCCAGTCTTTGGTGATTCTTAATTGTGAGGGACCAAATTGAATAGGGATATGAGCGCGGATCAATTTTATTGAATCTGCTTTTGATGAAACAGATGCTGATCTAACTTTCTCGCTCAACACGTGTCCGGCTTTTGCCACCAAATCAAATTCTCCAGCATCAATTCCTGCCAATCGATGACTGCCTACCATGCCGGCCATAAACATTCCAAATGAGTTTGTTGACTTCATTAACGAATCCACGACCGCAGCAGGATAATCCCCGGAAAGGCTTTTACTTTTTTTGCTGATGCTGGTGGCATGTGCACTGAATGAAATAAGATGAGCTGTTGTACTATCTGTTCTCGTCAGCTTTAATCCACGCAGGAGTCCATCATGCGGAGCGCCAGGCTTCAAGCGGTTCTCTGCATATTCGTGTGCGTCAGTTTCCCAATAGGCAAGTGAGGAAGGTTGTAGTTTGCCTTCGATCAATTCAATCGCATTAATAATTTTCTTTGCAGTTTCCGCTACCCAGTCTTCGTCATAGTTGCCCAAAACCACATTACCAACGATGCTGTCGTGCCAGCAGCCGATGCCGTTGTGTGTATGCGTGGCGCTGAGATAAAGGAAGGGTTGTATTTCCTTTTTGTTGAAATGTTCTATAAGTTTTTGCTTCAATGTTGGAGGAAATAATAACAGGTCCACACTGATGAGGTAACATGGATTGCCAGCAGTATTCAGCACAATGATTCGTGCATATAAACTGTCGTGAACCGTTTCGAAACCCTCACGCATCCGGTAACCGGCCATCGCCATGGAATGGTCAGGGGTGATGGCCACTTTATTCCATCCCGCATGCAGGGCTGTTTTCACTTCTGATTTTTCGAATTGCAAACTATCCAGTTGTGAACGCATGTCCTGATAGAATGACTGATCGTGCAGGGGAGTGCGGTCAATCGGGCCAATCAGTGAAAATAAGATACCGCCAAGAATGGTAATGGTGATCAGAGATCGTTTCACCCATACATTCATAACGGCAATGAGGTAAGGCTGAAATTATTTTTCAACGATGGTAAATTCAGTTCTGCGATTGAGTTGTCTGCCTTCGCGTTTCGTGTTGTCACCAAGCGGTTTTTCAGCACCGTATCCTGCTACTGAAATCCGGGTAGGATCAATGCCCGTGTTTACCAGGTGCTTTTTCACCGCTTCAGAACGTCTGCGGCTTAACGCGACATTATAGTCGGCCGCACCCGTGTCATCCGTATGACCGCTGATTTCCACTTTTACTGTAGAAGAGGTTTTCATGATTTGCTCCAGGTATTGAATATCCTCAAACGTTTTGGGGATATCGCTGTTGATGTCAAAATATACATTCAATATCCGGTTGTAGTTAACAGCAATCTTGTCGAGATACACAGTGTCTGAAATAGTGGGGTCTTTTAAATTGCTTCCCATAAAATAATAGGAAGAGGAGTACGGAATATAATCGTTATGAGAAACATGAAGTTTATAACGGTTGCCCTGCCCGGTGATGGTTTTGATTTCAGCCTGATATGTTCCGGCACTTACTTCATTGAAAGTAAGTCCTTCGCCTTTAGAGGGGGTAAAGGATACGTTGGCAGTAATCGGTTTGCGTGAGCTGCCCTCCGCAACATAGAGGTTGAACTTAACGGTGGCGGGAACTTCCATAATGGGGTTACTGCCAATGACCGTACTGGTTTCATCCATGGCGGCTTCGGCATACTCAGGTCGGGTGAAATCAGGAGCTTCCCATTTATTGATGTCCAGTTTGTAAATATCTTCTTCACCCAGGCTTTGGTCTCTCACAGATGAGAAATAGGCGATACCCTCATCTCCGCTGAGCACAAAATAAATATCGTTTTCCACTGAGTTGATGGGGTAGCCCATGTTAATGGGTTTTTCCCACCGTTGTTTTTCTTCATTGTAGGAGGAGCGGTAAATGTCCAGATCGCCCATGCCGGCATGACCGTTGGAACTAAAATATAAATGTTTGCCATTGGCAGAAATAAACACGGCATCTTCATCCATTTCAGTATTAATTAATTCGCCAAGGTTTTGTGGATTTACCCAACGACCTTTTGAATCCTTCGTGCACATATAGATATCCGTTCTGCCTAAGCCTCCTGGGCGGTTGCTGGTGAAGTAGATGGTTTTTCCATCCGATGTGATAGTGGCTGAATTTTCGATATACGGGGTATTGATGCCCTCAAGATCTTCTGGCTCGGTCCATGAGCCATCGGCATTAAGAAATGCTGCGAATAGATCGCCACCATTGGTATCATGATAGAGCAACATTTCCTTGCCATCAGGAGAAAGGTTGATGCTGGCATTGTGAAAGTTTGTATTGAGTGGCCCGATCATATTTTTTGCAGGCGCCCACTCGCCATTTACTTTGGTGCTGAAGAAAATATCTTCATAGTATTCGTGATCTTGTGCTACGCGCAAATTTGTATTACCCTCGGGCCTTCGTGTGGTAAAAATCAGGTAAGACTCCTGAGCGTTGATGGCCGGTGCATAATCCGGATATTCTGAATTAATTTTATCACCCAGGTGCGTGATGGTAACGTTCACCGGATGCTGCATCATGACTTTCGCGTTATAGCATTCAAATATTTTGCGGTTCACTCCATTGATTTTCTTCACTTTGCCGTAGTCCATCGATCGCGCCAGCAAGCGGCTATACCGATTATAAAAATGAATGGCGCTGTCGAAGTGTTCTGAGTAGTGATAGGCCTGGCCGAGATGAAACAGTATATCCTGATTTACTTTAGGGTCCAACAAATAGGCTTTTTTGTAGTAGGGCAATGATCTTTCTTTTCGTAAGCTAAGCATGATAGACTGGCCTGCCATAAAAAAGGCCTTTGCGTTTTTAGGATTGTTTTGAGCCGCCAGAATAAACATTTCGCTGGCCTGTTTCCGGTGTTGATAATCAAAAATCTCCATGCCCATGCGATAGTATTCTTCAGACAGGGCGAGGGAATCCTGCTGGCCTGCCACGCGGAATGAAAACAGGGAAAGGGTACACAGCAATAAGAAGAACAAAGGCTTTTTGAAACCAATCATAGTAATAGGATAAAGGTTAGGCAAATTAGGTGTCTTTTTTTAATTGTTACTTATTCCAAACTGCAATTAGTTGAATTTTAGTCATGGCCAAATGAAACAACCCATCAATTTAGGCAGAAAAAACAAAATGTGTAATGCCCGTCTCAGCATCCGGGAGATGAAGGTTTCCTTACAGGTCGAATTCAACTCCTTGCAGGAGTGAAGTCAACAGTAATTAAGGCAGAGTGAAAAGTGGTTAGTGCAACCAGTCTCTTCTGGCGCGTTTGCGAAAGGCAACTCTACGCGCTGTGCAAATAATTTTGTGTAGTCTGCCACTCATTCATCTCGCGAATCATGGCTTCTTCACGGGGTGTCAAAGAAGTGTTTTTTTCTTGCTGGCGTTGCAGCTCCTCCAGGCTACTAAAAAATTGAAGCCTGTATTTGAAAACGATTTTGCTGCCGATTGCTTTTTTAAAATCACGCAGGGGTAGGGTGTCGTCAATCCAGAATAAACTTACATCCTGATCATTGCCTGTGCTACCAGGCATCATAGAATCTGAATCTTCAAAATTTTTTGATACTTCTTCTTTAAATCCGGGCTTTCCGGTGATATATATTGTGTTCCAACTCATATGTTTTTCTTTTTGAACCCGCTGCTGATGGTAATTAATTCTGTGTTATGAATTATTTACAGAACAAAACTTGGTGTCGCTTCAGTTTAAAAAATTATTATTTGTTTTAGCGACAAACAGCCCTTGCTGCGAGTTAGAAAGTTAACGAAAGTTGCCCGGATAAGTTTCATTTAAGCTGCTGCTGATGATTTAATACGACCGGGATTTCAAAGCGTACTTTGGTGAGCAAGAAAGCTATTCATTCATCCACACCAGGAAGGAAATAACCACTAGCTGGTCATTCAAGTATTGAATAATGGGTTCTTCCGGATCGAATTGGTTACCGTATTTTTGCCGTATAGCTTTCAATTCATCATCCGTTACCCACTCCGTGACAATTAGCTTGTGGGTGGGATCAACTCGTTTTTTGATGCTGACCAATATGCGTTTCATTTCGTTGGGTTTATAGTCAAGACTACGATTTTTAAGACACCCAAAGAATGACTTTTGTCAGGAAGTTGGTAACGGATGAGAAATCAGAATAGTTATTTCACATGAGCCCAATTTATGCCCACTTTAATCCGGTATAGTTGCATCTCGGAAATACCATACTGTTTGGCGATAACTTTCATGCGCGTTTTGCCTTCTTTCAATTTGCGCTTAATGGTTTTCACCTTTTCGGTAGTGAGTTTATGTCCCTTGCCGGTATATTCTGCTCGTGTTTTTTTATAGTTCGGATCCTCCAGCATATGCGCCCCCCATATTTCGCGGGTAGCCCACTTCAGGTTTTTGTATTTGTTGTTTTCCTTTTTGTAATCCACGTGAATTACATATTTGTAGGCACTGGAAGGGCGCTTGCAAAAATGTTCTGCAACAAGACGGTGAATGAAGAAGGCTTTACCTTTCCCGTTTTTACGGAGGTTAACACCTGGGTATTTTCCGATGTAGCTGAAGCGCAGAAAATAACCAAAGTCAAAATCATCCCAATAGGCAATAGCTCTTCCAAAATTGGAAACAGCATAACGTTGTCCGTCCGCACCTTTGAAGCCCCTTACCGGGGCCCACTTTTCGGTGGGATGAAAAGTTAGTTTTCGAGGTTTATGTTTAGTATGCATATATGTAGGTTTCTACTAATTTACAAAGCTGTAAATCGAAATACTATCTATTGTTGACGATATATTGTTTGTAAGTTAAGAGTGGTGATTTTTTTGCGATTAAGTGCTTCAATGCCTGGATCAGGTATGATGTCGATTGCTTTATCAGATTCCTTTTTAGATATTTAAGGATAATCTGAGTGATCTTTGAAGGGGAACCAAAAACAATCTTTTGATGAGCATAGCGTCCGTTTTGATAAAGAGGATTACGGTTCTTATAAGTATAATAATGGTTATCTATGCTTGCAACGAGGAGGGTGAGCAAGCGGATAATTCAACGTTTGGACTTATTCAAACCAACATATTAAATACTTCGTGTGCCATTGGCGGTTGCCATCTTTCAAAAAGTGACCTTTCATTTTTGCAACACAGTTTGGTTCTTGAAAATTCCGTAGCCTACACGAATCTTGTTAATGTCATCCCAAAGAACCAGAGCGCCAAAGCAGACGGGATTTTCCTGGTTAAGCCATTTAGTTCAGACGAAAGCCTAATCTTTCATAAGATTCGTTCAAATTCAGATGCCCACCATAGCAACGACTATGGTTTGCCCATGCCGTTAGGTCTTGAATTACTATCGCAAGGGCAGGTGGAATTTATCAGGCGCTGGATTGAAGCGGGCGCGCCACGCGAAGGAACGGTAGTGGACGATATCAGTCTTCTGGATGACACCACCCCGCAACCTGAAAACTTTGAGCCGCTGGCTCCACCAGCCTCCGGCATTCAAATTAATATTGAAAAGTTTGAAGTCGCCCCCAATTTTGAGCGTGAATTTTTTGTGTATAAGAAGCTAGGCAATACGGAAGACATTTATGTGAACCGGGTGGAGATTAAAATGCGACAAAACAGTCACCACTTTTTGCTTTATGATTTCAATGAAGAGATCACGGCCAAGCCGGAAGTTGATGCCGTGCGCGACATACGCAATCCGAACGGGTCGATGAACTACCAGAATATGTTTCCGATGCTATATCATGTGTACGTGGCAGGTACTCAGACTCCCTACATGGACTACCAATTTCCGGAGGGGGTAGCCATGAAATTTCCAGCCAATGCCGCTATCGATTTTAATTCACACTATGTAAATAAGCAGGATGTTGCGATTGAAGGTGAGGTAAATGTGAATTTGCATACACTGCCAGATGAATCGGTAAAAAAGGTTGCTAAAACATTAAATCTTGGTAACTCTAATTTCAGTTTGACTCCCAAGCAAAAAACAACCATCACCAAGACGTATACCGTGGATATCAAAACCAATATATTTGCGCTGACTTCTCACACCCATCAACTGGGAGAAAAGTTCGTAATAAAAATTGCCGGTGGTGCACGCGATGGGGAGATTGTTTACACCAACTTCGATTGGCATCATCCCTCGATCGTAAATTATTCCAATCCGATTGTTCTTAATCCGGGCGAAGGACTTACCTCTGAGATAACCTACAACAACACAAAATCAGTTACCGTATATTTTGGTCTGACCAGTGACGATGAGATGGGAATTATTTTTGGCTACTACTACGAGGAATAGCTTGCTCCGGAAGGTGCATTTGCCTGCCATCCCATTGTTATTTTGAAGTTCTGGATTTTTATGTATTTAGGCGCCTTGATTTTTTGATGAAACGTATTGGCGCATTCTTTTTGATTCTCTTCACGGTAAGCATGGCTGCAGGCCAATCGTCCAGACCGGTTTTTCATATAAAGCGCGCCAGCAGTCCGATTCGAATTGATGGCGTTGTGGATGAAGCCGCCTGGGGTGAGGCGGAGATTGTGAATGAACTGTGGCAGCAATTTCCGAGTGACACTTCGCTGGCAAAATCCCACACCGAGTTTCGCGCAACCTATGACGATGAGTTTTTGTACTTCAGCGCCATCGCCCACGACAATGTGAAAGGAGGCTATGTTATTTCTTCTTTGCGAAGGGATTTTCGTGGACCTGGTTTGGATGGTCTATCTGTGATTCTGGATCCTTTTCAGGATGTAACCAACGGTTTCTTTTTTGGCGTGAGCCCCGCGGGTGTGCAACGCGAAGGATTGATATCCAACGGTTACCTGAGACGTGATGACATGGATCTTTCCTGGGATAACAAATGGTATTCGGAAACCAGAATTGAAGATGGTTATTGGGTGGCAGAATTTGCTATCCCCTTTAAAACCTTACGCTTCAAAGCAGGCAGCAACCGTTGGAATGTGAAACTCTATCGGCAAGACAGCAAAGAAAACGAGCGGGTGATCTGGCCGCTGACACCAAGGTTTTTCGAACCGGGCAACCTCAACTATACCGGGGAGATGGTATGGGAGGAAGAACTTGCCAAACCAGGCCCCAACATCTCGATAATTCCCTATGTAGCCGGACGAATGTCTAAGGACTACCAAAATTCACTTCCCCGAAAGGAGAGTGCCGCCTTCGGTGCCGATGCAAAGATTGCTATAACACCCTCTATGAATCTTGACCTGACGGTCAATCCCGATTTTTCGCAGGTGGAAGTCGACCGACAGGTGACGAATCTTGACCGTTTTGAATTATTTTTTCCAGAGCGCAGGCAATTCTTCCTGGAGAACGCAGACTTATTTTCTTCTTTCGGACATATTTATGCGCGCCCGTTTTTCTCGCGAAGGATCGGCTTAACCCTTGATCCTACTACAGGGCAGAACGTACAGAATAAAATTTCTTTTGGCGCCCGCCTGAGCGGAAATCTTAACAAATACTGGCGTCTGGGTGTGTTGAACATGCAGACAGCGCAAATAGCAGAATCAAATATCCCTTCCTTCAACCACACGGTAGGCACCGTGCAGCGCAGAATAGGCACCAACTCAAACATCCGGGGCATCTTCGTTAACCGTCAGATGTTTCAAAATGATACACTAGATTTTAAGTTGGGAGGATATCAATATAACAGGGTGGCTGGCGTTGATTACAATTATAATTTTTTGAATAATAAATGGACAGGTAATCTTTTCTTCCATAAGCAATTTACGGAAGAGAAGTCGGATAAAGAGTTTGCTCATGGCTATAGCCTTATTTACAGTACACGAAATTTAAATTTCAACTGGTATCATCAGATTATTGGTCAGGGCTATAATCCGGCAGATGGTTATGTGCCACGCAGCGGATATAAGCGCGTATCTCCTTCTGGTGCCTACTACTTTTATCCTAAATCGACCTTGATTAATAGTCATGGTCCTACGTGGGACTTGGCTTTTATCTGGGACGATATATATGGATATACCGATCATGAAATTGTTGGAGGCTATGCGATCACGTTTCAAAGCCAGGCCATTTTGCAATTGAATTTAAAAAATACATACACATTTCTGTTCAGCGATTTTGATCCCACCAACTCTCCCGCAGTAGATAACCCGGTGAAGTTGCCGGCCGGCACGGACTATAATTATTCAAATTTCTCTTTGTCGTATGTTTCTGAACCCAGAAAGCCACTGAACTTTCAGATTATAACCTACTTGGGAGAGTATTATAATGGAATCAGGAAAGGGATAACGGGTATTGTTACTTACCGCTTTCAACCCTATGGCATATTTTCATTGGATATGAGCGTGAACCGCATTCGGTTGCCCCAACTCTACAAGAGTGCCGATATTTATTTGGTGGGCCCGCGGCTGGACTTAACGCTGACCCGGTCGGTATTTTTTACCACCTTTTTTCAATACAACAGTCAATACAAAAATGTGAATATCAATTCGCGTCTTCAGTGGCGCTTCAAGCCGGTGTCAGACTTGTTCATTGTCTATACCGATAATTACTATTATACATTTGATGACAATCGTACCTACTCCAACTTCACACCTAAAAACAGGGCGCTGGTAGTGAAGTTAACGTATTGGTTAAACATGTAAGTGGAAGATCACATCACAAGGCTCAGCACAGGCGTATCTGTCTTGAAAAGCATCGTTTCAGCGATACCGATCTGATAATTTTTTTTGTTTTTTCTATTGTGCGTGGCCAGTGCAAGTATGTTTGTTTTTATTTTATTCGCCACGTTAAGTATACCCTGATCTTTGTAGTAATCGTTGTGAATAAATAGCTTGTGCTTTCTGGGATTGATGATGCCTTGCAAACTTTTTAGTCGTTGTTCAATCGTGAGGCTGTCAGTAAATTCTGCCGGGGTGTTTATGTAGGCAAAATCCAGCTTCGCATTCATATCTTCGGCAAAGGCAAGGACTGCCTGTATGGATTTCTTCACTCCATTTTCTGAAAAATCAGAAGCAAAAAGTATCCGGTTTAAAGAAAGCGGTTTGAAATTCTTTTTTACTGATAGCACCAGGCAGGTGGCATCGCGAATTACCTTTTGAGCCGTGGAGCCAATAAACAATTGAGGGGACTCACTTATGCCATGAGCACCCATGACAATCAAATCCGTTTTGTAGGCGGCAGCATACTCTAAAATGGCTTTATAAGGAACGCCCCCAAATACCCGCGGGATCACCGTGACGGATTCGAAGATAGGAAACGTAGCATATTTTTTTGCGGCCTCTTCCGCTTCGGTTATCTTGTTTTTGATCTCAGCATTTCGGCTTTGTTGGGCTTCTGATAAAATCTCCCAATCTTCAGGGGCTTTTACCACGTGAACAAGGTGAATGGTGGCATCGCATTTTTTTGCTATAAAACAACCGGTGCGTGCTGCACTCAACGAATGCTGCGAAAAGTCGATAGGAATCAATATGTTTTTCATGGCCTTAAGTGATTTATAACCGGAATAATATTAGGTGTATAGGTTGAACCGTACACTGATTTTGATCACAACATTATATGATATTTATCCAGCTTGTCGAAGATCACTATTCCGTGGGCACCGTCAGTAGTCGAAACCGATTATCATAAAGCCATATGAATCGGATGGAATTTTGAATATTTTTCTGTCCGGATATCAACCCTTTATAATGAAAAAAATCATTTTACTTCTTCTCCTATCGGGTACACTGGCGGCCCAGCCTTTTACCAACAATGAGATAGCTCGTTGGCAGAAGCAGGCTACGCGGGTCACCATCATTCGCGATCAGTGGGGTATTCCTCATGTATATGGAAAAACCGATGCCGATGCGGTCTTCGGATTTCTTTATGCGCAGTGTGAAGATGACTTTGAACGCGTTGAACTCAATTACATCATTGCGGTAGCCCGCCTGGCCGAAGTGGAAGGTGAATCGAAGTTATACCAGGATTTGCGCATGCGTCTTTTTTATGATTCCGCACAGGCCATCACATTGTATAACCAAAGTCCGGGCTGGCTCAAAAAACTTTGCAATGCATTTTCCGATGGGGTTAATTATTATTTGCACACGCATCCACAAACCAAACCGAAATTACTACACCGCTTTCAGCCCTGGATGCCGCTGCTATTTAGCGAAGGCAGTATTGGGGGTGACGTGGAAACCATTTCGATAAATAAACTCAAGGATTTTTATGGAACAGGAAATACAGTTTCTGAGTTGGAAGAAGTTGATCACAATGATCCGGAACCAGAGCCTCGTGGTTCTAACGGCTTTGCCATAGCACCTTCAAAAAGTGCCAGCGGAAATGCGCTCCTGCTGATCAACCCGCATACTTCATTTTATTTTCGCCCGGAAGTGCACGTAGTGAGTGATCAGGGATTGAATGCATATGGAGCAGTTACCTGGGGTCAATTTTTTATTTACCAGGGATTCAATGAAAACTGTGGGTGGATGCATACCTCCAGCCAGGCCGATGTCATTGATGAATACAAAGAGACAATCATTAAACGGAATGATTCCATATATTATCAATACGGCAAAGAACTAAGACCCATAGAGTCAAAGAATATACGATTGGCATATAAAGATGGGAACAAGTTGAATTATCGGGAGTTTATCACCTATCAAACTCAACACGGACCCGTCACGTCCAGGCAGGGCGAACAGTGGATCACTACGAAGATGATGGTAGAGCCGGTGAAAGCGTTAACTCAATCGTACATGCGCACGAAGGCGAAAGATCTTGCCAGCTATGAGAAGACGATGGATTTGAAAACCAATTCTTCTAACAATACCGTGTTTGCCGATGCGAAAGGTAACATCGCTTACTGGCATGGGAATTTTATTCCGAAGCGTGATCCTCAGTTTAGCTGGAGTGCACCGGTGGATGGCAGCAATCCTGCCACCGATTGGAAGGGTTTGCATACCGTTCAGGAAAGTGTGCATGTTTACAATCCGGCCAGTGGATGGATTCAGAATTGCAACTCAACACCATTCACGGTTGCAGGTGAAAGTAGTCCTGAAAAAAGTCGCTATCCCAACTATATGGCTCCCGATGCTGAAAATGCCCGTGGTATCAATGCGGTTCGGGTGTTGCAAAGAGAGAGCGCTTTTACTCTTGATAGATTAATAAAGGCAGCCTATGATCCACACCTGGCAGGCTTTGAAGAACTCATTCCGACACTGGTGAGTGAGTATGAAAAAGTTTCGAAGTTGGATGATGCTATTATCTCTAAATTAGATGAACCCATGAATGTGCTAAGAAACTGGGACATGAATTATGGAGTATCATCGGTGGCGGCTACGCTTGCCATGTATTGGGGGCAAGATCTGCGGGCGCACGTCATACCTGCTATTCCTCCGGGCACCGATCAGCTCAGCATCATAAAATACATGGCTACTAAAACAACTCCGGAAGAAAAAGTGAAAGCCTTGGAAAATGTGGTGGATGAGTTGGAACGTGATTTCGGTACCTGGAAAATGCCCTGGGGTGATGTGAACCGGTTTCAACGCCTTACGGGAGAGATTAATGAAGCGTATGATGATAGCAAGCCCAGCTTAGCGGTTCCCTTTTCGTCTTCTTTCTGGGGATCATTGGCTGCCTTTGGAAGCCGTAAATATCCGGGCACGAAAAAAATGTATGGCTATGTGGGCAACAGCTTTGTAGCGGTAGTTGAGTTTGGTAAAGAGATCAAAGCAAAATCCTTATTGGCAGGTGGGGTAAGCAACAATCCATCCTCTCCTCATTTTGTTGATCAGGCGGAGCGATACAGCAAGGGTGAGTTTAAAGATGTTTCATTTTATAAAAAGGATGTGGTAAAGAATGCCACACGAACCTATAATCCTGGTAAATGATGAGTAATCAATCAGTAAAAATCGGCACACCACTTACATCTTCTGCCATTAAGGTGATGATGCTTGGATCGGGTGAGTTGGGTAAGGAAGTGGTCATCGAATTTCAACGCTATGGAGTAGAAGTGATTGCCGTGGATCGTTATGATCATGCTCCGGCCATGCAGGTGGCACATCGTTCCTATACGATTTCTATGTTGGATGGCGCAGCACTCCGCAACGTGATTGAAAAAGAAAAACCCGACTTCATTGTGCCGGAAGTGGAGGCCATAGCAACCGATACATTAGTTGAGTTGGAACTGGAAGGGTTTTGTGTAATTCCTACAGCCAATGCAGCGCGACTTACTATGAATCGTGAAGGTATTCGCACGCTAACGGCAGAAAAACTAAAGATTAAAACTTCACCCTATCAATTTGCCAGTACCAAAGAAGAGTTTGTTCTGGCGGTGAATTCAATAGGAATACCGTGTGTGGTGAAGCCCATCATGAGCTCATCAGGCAAAGGCCAGAGTGTAATTAAAAACAAAAGTGAAATTGATTATTCATGGCAATATGCTCAAGAAGGAGGGAGGAGCGGAGGTGGCAAAGTGATTGTGGAGGGATTCATCGACTTCGACTATGAGATTACCTTGCTCACCATACGGCATAAAGCAGGCGTATCATTTTGTGAACCGATCGGTCATCGGCAAGAGCACGGTGATTACCAGGAATCATGGCAGCCACATCCGATGAATGAGAAAGCATTACGCGATGCACAGGAAATTGCACGCAGTGTGGTGAATGAATTAGGAGGTCACGGTATTTTTGGTGTCGAATTTTTTGTGAAAGGTGACCAGATATATTTCAGCGAATTATCTCCAAGACCTCACGACACCGGTATGGTTACGATGATATCGCAGGATTTATCTGAGTTCGCCTTGCATGTGCGCGCAATTTTAGGACTTCCTATTCCTTCCATCCGGCAATTTGGTCCGTCTGCATCTTCCGTGATTTTAGTGAAAGGAAAATCACAAAATATTTCCTTCAGTGGAATCGATGAGGCGCTGGCCGAGCCCGACACTCAGTTGCGCTTATTCGGCAAGCCAGAGGTAAATGGAGAACGAAGAATGGGCGTTTGTCTTGCCAAAGGGTTATCCATCGATGAAGCACGCATAAAGGCGAACAAAGCAGCAAGCCTCATCCGCCATACCCTATCTTAGCGCTGCGGCACAGATCAGGGAGTGCCACCTTTCATTGAAACACTGTATATTCGTGAATTGTTTTTACAAACTCTTAGTCAACTTATAGATATGAAAAAACTGTTGATCTCTGTGTTATTGTTGGTTTTTGGGTTTTCCTATTCTTCGGCTCAGCGTGTTAATAAGCCTCTCACGCAGGAGCAGCGAATGGTTCAAAGTAATGCGAAGCATAAGAATGGAAAGAGTAATACAGATCTTGCAAAAAAAGTCAAACAAGCCAAAAAACAAGATCGTAAGGCCAGAAAAATAAAAAGTTCTAATAATAGAAGAACACCCAAGCGCAAATAGCGTGTGGCGAACCGAAAGTATGAAAAAGAGATAGTGCAGATTATCTCTTTTTTTATGCCTATTTCAGAATGAAAGTCATTTGGGAATAACTCCCCGTATTCATAACTTGATAGATTAAAATCTACTACATGACCACTGCTTTGTATTTTTTGCTTTTTGTAACCCGTGGATGGCAGGAAGCAGTGCCATACAAGCCGGCTAATGAATATGAAGTAATCATCGACTATAAATTTCAGGATCGCCCGGCCATCGACCGGACTAAGATCGAGTACGATGTTTCAACGGATGAAAGGAACCGGAAGGCAATTGCCGGACCGCTGCCGTACCTTAAACTTCAACTTCAACTTTTGAAACTTAGCGATGATGAAGTGAAAGTAAAGGTCATCAACTCAAACGGTAATCTGGTATTCAATCGCAAAGCCACCGAAGGCACCATTATTAACCTTGATATTGGCTTTATTGATGATGTAAAGGACCGGGTATCGCCCTATGAGTTTACCGCACTCTTATATTCCGATTCAAGGAAAACCACTAGTCAGATCCATATGTTAATTATGGAAGATGGCACCTTTATGGTCAATGACGTGAAGAAGGGTAAATTTTAATTGTCCGTTTAACAATACGGATAAACCGCTCACGCATACTTTTTAATTCCTAACTGATTTTTTTCGTTATTTACCAACCAAACTTGCGCCCATTATGCGATTTGCGTTCCTTATATTTTTATTGTTCGTTGGAGTAGCAGGAAGTACCCAGCATCAGCCGGGGGCTTCGGAGATTAAACTGAAACTTCGCAAGCTGAATTTTTTGGGCTCCGTACTCTACGTTGCTGCCCATCCGGATGATGAAAACACAAGGGCCATCGCCTATTTGGCCAATGACCGCCTGGCAACAACCGCTTACCTTTCTATGACCCGCGGTGATGGCGGTCAGAATCTGATTGGGCCCGAGATCAGAGATCTTCTTGGACTTATCCGCACACAGGAATTACTGGCGGCCCGAAGGATTGATGGTGGTGAGCAGTTTTTTACCCGCGCCAACGACTTTGGATTTTCAAAAAACGCGAACGAGACTTTTGAAATATGGAATAAGGATGAAATCCTGTCGGATGTGGTGCGCGTGATTCGTGAATTTAAACCGGACGTTATTCTTACTCGCTTTCCGCCCGATGAGCGCGCAGGACATGGTCAGCATACGGCCTCGGGAATATTAGCTGAGGAAGCTTTTGACCTTACCAACAATCCAGCGATATATCCTGAGCAGGTGGATAAATTTGGCACCTGGCAGGTAAGTGTCTTGTATACCAACACAGGCCGTTGGTGGAATCAGACCATCAATGAAAATACACCCGGCATTTTATCAATGAATGTAGGCACATATAACACGCTGTTGGGAAAGTCATATTCAGAGGTCGCAGCGGAAAGCCGCACGCAACATAAAAGCCAGGGCTTTGGCTCAGCGGGTCTGCGGGGCGATGCCCCCGAGTTTTTTGAATTTGTAAAAGGTGACAAAGCAGAGAAGGATGTGTTCGCGAAAATCAATACCACGTGGAGTAAAATAAAAGGCGGTGAGAAAGTAAAAGCATTGGTAGATAAAGCGGTTGCAGAATTCAATGATGAAAATCCTTCCGCTTCTATCCCAGTGCTCTTACAAATCCGCAAAGAAATTGCAGCGCTCGAAAATTCGGTGTGGCGCATGCGCAAACTAAAGGAGACGGAGCAATTGATACGCGACTGTGCCGGACTTTTTGCCGAAGCGACTGCCAGTCATTATTGGGCTTCGCCCGGACAGAAGGTGACCATCAAGTTGGAAGTCATTAATCGTTCCGGTGCATCCATCGCATTAGATAAAATACACAGCGAGTCATTAACGCTTGACTCTTCTTTTTCATTGCCGTTGAAGAATAATACATTGATCACATTTAAATCAGCAAAGAATATTATCGATGATAAAGAATATTCATCACCCTATTGGCTAAAGGAAAAACACAGTCAGGGATTGTTTACAGTGAACGACAAAAATCTGATTGGTAAACCTGAAAACGATCCTGCCATTTCGATTACCATGAAATTTTCTGTGCAGGGAGAGCCTATCTCCTTCAACGTTCCATTAATTTATAAATGGACGGATCCAGTGAAAGGAGAATTAAAGCGTCCCTTTGAAGTGGTGCCCCCATTGTTTATTAATTTCCCGCAACCGGTGTATGTGTTTGCCGATCAAACCCCAAAGAAGATTAGCGTGCTGCTTAAATCGGCTTCAGCGGCAACGAGAAAAGGAAACTTGAAATTGGATTTGCCAGCAGGCTGGCGCACCGACCCGGCTTTCTTTGATTTTGAATTGAAACAACAAGGCGAGGAGCAGACCTTCACGTTCAACGTCTTCCCCGGACAACAGGAGTTGGATGGCGACATGAATGCGATCGTAGAATCCGAAGGAAAGAAATTTTCAAATTCACTGCTCACCATTCAATACGATCATATTCCGATTCAAACACTGTTGCCTGCGGCACAAGCAAAATTGGTACGCATGAATCTGAAGAAGGAAGGTGCCGTCATTGGGTACATCCGCGGTGCGGGTGATGATATTCCAGGCAGCCTTCGAAACCTGGGTTATGAAGTGTGGGAAATGAAGAACGAAGAAGTCACCGCGACCAACTTAAAGAAAGTAGATGCAGTTGTGTTGGGTGTTCGTGCCTTAAACACGAACGAACGCCTACGCTTCTTCATGCCCGATTTATTGAATTATGTGAAGGAGGGTGGTACGATGATCGTGCAGTATAATACCAACAATGATCTTGAAATTGACAAAGACAAATTCTCTCCTTATCCACTTACGCTTTCGCGCGAACGCGTTACGGAAGAAAACAGTGAAGTTCGGATTTTAAAACCCGAGCACCCGGTATTGAATTTTCCGAATAAGATTAGTTCAAAAGACTTTGAAGGCTGGGTGCAGGAGCGTGGACTTTATTTTCCTTCTGCCTGGGGTGATCAATTTGATGCCGTGCTCTCCATGAATGATAAAGGTGAGCCCGCCCGCAATGGTAGTTTGTTGGTGGCGAAGTATGGAGAAGGTCACTACGTATACACAGGCCTTTCTTTTTTCAGGGAGCTGCCGGAAGGAGTATCGGGAGCGTACAAACTTTTTACCAATATAGTATCGCTGGGTAAGCCGAAAAAACCAGCGACCGCCAAAGTAAAGTCAAAAGCAAAATGATAGACGAGCAGAAGCCGCCATTATTTAAAAACTGGAGCAGTTGGTATTGGATTGTGCTGGGCGTGATGCTTGCACAAGTACTCTTGTTCACATGGCTAACTCAGGCGTTTTCATGAATCTGCTCGACTGGACAATATTATTTGGAACTCTGCTGTCGATCGTTCTTTACGGCACCTGGAAAACCCGTGGTGCAAAAAATATAGAAAGCTATCTGAAAGGCGACAACACCATGAAGTGGTGGATGATTGGCGTTTCCATCATGGCCACACAAGCGAGTGCAATCACATTTTTGTCAACACCAGGTCAGGCCATGGAAGATGGCATGCGCTTTCTGCAGTTTTATTTTGGTTTGCCATTGGCGATGGTAATAATCTCATTCACCATGGTGCCCATTTATTACCGGCTCAAAGTCTACACGGCTTATGAATATTTAGAAACGCGCTTCGACCTTAAAACCAGGACCCTTGCAGCTGGATTGTTTTTGATTTTACGTGGGCTCTCTGCAGGTATTACCCTGTTCGCGCCCGCCATCATTCTCTCTTCTATTTTGGGATGGAATATTATCATCACCACGGTGATGATCGGAATATTTGTGATCATCTATACCGTATCAGGAGGAACGCGTGCTGTAAGTTTGACGCAACGTACTCAGATGGCCATCATCATGGGGGGAATGCTTTTAGCGGGCATCATGGCGTATAGCTTGTTGCCGGTAAATGTATCGTTCGGTGAAACTGTTCAGCTAGCCGGAGAACTTGGAAAATTGAATATCGTAACCACTAATTTTAGTTTTAGTGATCGCTTTAATATCTGGTCGGGATTGATTGCCTCTACGTTTCTTTTTCTTTCCTATTTCGGAACGGATCAGTCGCAAGTGTCACGATATCTGGGTGGCAAATCATTAACAGAAAGCAGAATGGGATTGATCTTCAACGGTCTTCTAAAAATCCCCATGCAGTTTATCATTCTGTTTATCGGTGTGTTGGTATTTGTATTCTATTTGTTCAACCAGCCTCCGGTATTCCACAATCAGACCTTAAAAAATAAAGTAGCCCAAACCGAATATGCCGGAAGGTTAAATGAATTAGAAACCCGTTACACCTCTGTCTATCAGCAAAAGCAGGAAACGGTCACCAACTTGTTGGAGGGAATCCGGCAGGAAGATGAGGCGTCTATTGATGCATCAAAAAAGGAATATCATATCTTAAAAAAGCAGGAGGATAGTATTCGCACAGAGGTGAAGAAGACCATATCTTCTGCCGTGCCCGGAGCGAAGACCCAGGACCGTGATTACATGTTCCTCAATTTTGTGCTGAGCTATCTGCCTCATGGTATCATTGGTTTATTGCTGGCCGTTATGTTTTCAGCAGCGATGTCTTCCATGTCTTCTGAATTAAATGCACTTGCATCAACGACTACTGTAGATATTTATAAAAGATCATTCAAACCAGAGGCCTCACCACTTCATTATTTGAAAGCCTCTCGTTTCTTTACCGTCATGTGGGCGTTGATAGCGATGGCTTTCGCGATGCTGGCTAACATGGCTGAGAACTTAATTCAATTTGTAAACATTGTGGGTTCGTTATTTTACGGAACCATCCTCGGGATTTTTCTGGTAGCCTTTTATATGAAAGTTATTCGCGGCACTTCGGTATTTATTGCTGCGGTGATTGGAGAGTTGGCCGTGCTGGCATGCTACTTCTTCTATTATGATCAGATCGCTTTTCTCTATTACAACATCATCGGCTGCGTGTTGGTGGTGATGGTGGCGTGGATTGCCCACCTGTTTGATAAAGGCAAGGACATAAAAAAGGCAACGACCTAAATCGCTGCCTTTCTTATAAATCCAGAGTAAGAATTACTTCAACGTCTTCTGAAGTTCCTCGTTCATCAATTGATAGTCTCTGTTGCCAGCGGTCTTAGCAGCTTCCCATGATGCTTTTGATGTAGCCAATGCACCAGCCTTGTCACCATTTGCTTTTTGGATTCTTGCCTTCTGATACAACTGCCAGAACGGAGGCTTTGCATTTCCTTCCATTGCTTTATTCATCCACTCCAACGCCTGCTTCACATCTTTGCCATTATCCATATAGTACACAGCAGATGCATAGTAGTTATTTGGATTTACTTTAGTGCTAGCCTCAATCGACTTCATCACTTTTGCATCATAATCGGCAGTGATCGTGAATTTCACGGATGTGTTTTCCCAGGCAATCTGAACTTTACCAGACTTGCTGTCAGCAGCGATATCACCAATGTTGATGGTAAATGTTTCAACTTTCTCGGCAAGCTTCTCAGACTTCACTTTGAAGTTGGCTGCTTCTTTCGTTTTGTCATAATCTTCGGTGTTACCACCTAAAGCGATGTCTTTATATAATGAAATTGTCCACTCAGTAGCACCAGGCCATGAGAAAATCAGGTATTCACCTTTAGGCACTGAAACACCTTCTACCTTTACATCATCGCTGAAGGTAATCTTAGTACCTGCATTGGCACCCGTTCTCCAGATTTTGCCATAAGGAACAACTACAGTAGCGGCATCGCCAAAAATTGTTCTTCCTTTCGCGCTTGGACGAGCGTAATCAATTTTAACATCTGTTAATCCTACCACGGTAGAGGTAGAGGCCGTAGCACTTGGCTGGGGTGTTTGAATCTGGCCGTTTGCCACCAGGCCCACAGCCAGTAATACAATCAAAAATGCGTTCTTCATGTTTGTCTTTTTAAATTTAGATTGTAAAAATAGGAGCATTTTGTTTGTTTAAAAACCCACTGAATCAGTAGACTAATGAGTGTTTTGTCAGATTCCTTCTACGCCCGCACCAATGTGACGCAAATTGCCCGGCAGTTGCTGGGAAAAAAGCTCATAACCAATGTGTTGGGAGGGAGATCGGGAGGCATCATTGTTGAAACCGAGGCCTATTCTTTTCGCGAAAGAGGCTGTCATGCCTACGACAACAGAATGACCAACCGCAATAAGGTGATGTTCGAAACCGGAGGTGTGGCTTATGTGTATCTCTGT
This sequence comes from uncultured Ohtaekwangia sp., assembly GCA_964540915.1. Classification (GTDB taxonomy): domain Bacteria; phylum Bacteroidota; class Bacteroidia; order Cytophagales; family Cyclobacteriaceae; genus ELB16-189. The sequence continues at coordinate 28,898 of CAZIOY010000005.1, read as the reverse complement.
TATGGCATTCATCATTTGTTCAATGTGGTAACCAATAAGAAAGGGATGGCCGATGCAGTTCTGGTGCGCGCACTGCAACCTGTGGAAGGGGAGGAGTGGATGTTGAAGAGAATGAAAGCAACCTCCCTGACGCGAATAACTTCCGGCCCCGGCAAACTGACGAAAGCACTGGGCATTGATAGAACCTTTGATGGGAAATATCTGAATAGTACCGAAGTTTGGATTGAAGAAGGAGTGAATGTATCATCAAGGCAAGTGGTATCGTCTGCCCGCGTTGGCATTGATTATGCAGGGGAAGATGCACTGCTGCCCTGGCGATTTTCCATTAAGGATAACGAATGGGTGAGTAAGTAACTCTGTTTTTAATTTGTAATCTTGCGCTTTGAATTGAGTATAATGAAGTATCTGATTTTTTTGTTCGTTGTTATTAATACAGTTTCTTATTCGCAACGCGTTGACCCTCTTGCAAAAATTAACTCTCCTTATGATGAACAAAACCCGGTGGTGAGCTCGGATGGTAAAACGCTCTACGTCAGCATCGCCAACCACCCGCAAAATATCGGAGGCAAAAAAGATCCGGGTGATATCTGGATTTCCGTGAAGGAAGGAGAGAACTGGTCTGTACCTGTTCACGCAGGTATCCTGTTAAACAATGTAGCTTTCAATGGTGTTGCCGGAATCAGTAAAGACGGCAATGAACTTTACCTGTTAAGTCATTATAAAGCAAACGGCAGCGCTTCCGCAACACAAGGAATTTCAGTTTCACGAAAGACAAACTCCGGGTGGTCGGCCCCACAAAATATAACCATTCCTTATTTTCTTAATCGCTCGGCCACGCTGGGTGGATATTGGCATGAAGATCAATCCGTATTTGTTTTCGCTGCCGAGTCGTACAATACCGCAGGGGCAGAAGACTTATATGTTTCTTTCAACCGCGAAGGACGGTGGAGTGAGCTGATCAATCTTGGTAAGGTGATCAACACACCTTTTCAGGAGATGAGTCCTTCGCTGAATGCGGATGGCACGAAATTGTATTTCGCTTCTAACGGAAGAAAGAATGGTTTGGGCAGCTTTGACATTTATATCTCCAATCGGCTGGATGATTCATGGACTTCATGGTCGGAGCCTGTTAACCTTGGCCCCCAGATTAATTCGGATGGAAGGGAACTCTACTACAGAGAATTTTCTTCGCAGGCTTTTTCTTTATATACTACCACGCGCAACAGTGATGGTTACGGTGATGTGCATTTGTTTAAAGACAGCCTTAACAATCCACCGGTGGTGGAGATTATCAGCCCGGCCGTGGAGGTGGAGGTGCAGG
>CAZIOY010000005.1:15757-27477 GCA_964540915.1 uncultured Ohtaekwangia sp. | reverse complement strand
CCGGCAACGCTGTTAAAATTTCTGGGCGTGTTACCAATTCAAAAACCGGTGAAGGCATTCCTGCACGGTTGACGTTTCGTTCTGATTCCGTGTACGTAACCAGCGGAGATAAGGAAGGCATTTATACAGTTGGTTTGCAACCGGCAAAAGTATATTCCATCGGGATCGATGCAGCAGGTTTTGTTAACCTTTCCGAGCGGCTGGACATTCAATCCATCGGCATGAGCAGCCTGGAGCTAAACTTCAAATTGCAGCCGATTGAGGTAGGGGCCATAGTTAATCTAAAAAGTGTGTTGTTTGAGTTGGGTACTACTGCGCTGCTGGAAGAATCATACAGTGAGCTTAATGTGGTAGTCGATTTCTTAAAGGCCAATCCAAAAGTGGAGATCGAGCTCGAGGGGCATACCGACAATCGCGGTGACGCAAAGAAAAATCTTGTTCTTTCTCAGCAGCGGGTAGATAAGATCAAATCCTATCTTGTATCGAAAGGCATCAATGGCAAACGCATCAAAGGAAAAGGCTTGGGTGGTTCACGTCCAATCGCCACCAATAATACCGAAGAAGCCCGCAGGCTTAACCGCAGGGTGGAGTTTAGGATTGTTAAGAATTGATGAAGCTAGCCTTTGGAATGTTGTTCCATGTGCTAAATAAACATGGCCGGGTTGCGGGTAATAAAAAGTTGTAACTTACAGGAAGAGTCAAAACGATTTACCATGAAACTTATAGTATGTTTTGTAGTGACGGTGATGTTCTTTACAAGTTGTGAACCAGAAAATAGTTCAAACGGCAATCTGACGAATATCGTTTTAATAGGAGTAGATGACCCTGAGTCTTTTAACAAAACGGTTATTCTTTATGAAAGTAATGACCTGCTTGTAAAGACTAATTTTGAATCATTTATAAACACCTATCCGTTTAGTGTTTTGGCCGGGTTCGAAGACCTTAAAGAGAAAGCGATCTCGGATACGCTATTCAGCGATACATTGGAGATGACAAACTATCTAAGAAAAAATAATGACGGTGTCTACATTTTTGCACACCATCTTGAAATGGGTAGTTGTTTAATCCGCAGTAAGAAATCAGGTTCTATTATAAAGTCAATTCAAATGGAAAAGTATTCAGAAGGAGCACCCATGCAAAATATAAGCGGCAGGCGTTTCTATATCAATGGCAAACTGTTTCTTGAAACGGTTGATTCTATAAGTTAATAAGCAACACGTTCTGATTTTCTTCTCTCCATAGGGGAGTCTCCGCCTCGGTGTATTATCAATTTTTTATAACGAGTGCGTGGTGCGCCCTTTATACTGTGAAGATCGATTAAGCGTGCAGTGGCGCAAAGAAAAAGTCAATGGTTATGTGCGAGCTTAACGCCCGCACATAACCATTGATGAAAAGGCCACATGCTGTAAGCATGTGGCTTCTTTATACTTAACGCATCGGGAACGCGCAATGCGTGTTCCCGATGCGTTAAGTTATCATTCGCGCCAGCAGTAGGTTGATCGGGTGATGCATGAATTTGGCGCGAAACTCTGATGCGCGGACTACGAAGCACCTGACCTATTTCAACTTCTCTATTCAATACCCTTCCCCCTTATCATCTCCGCGTGTATTATCTGCACCGGCTTCCAACTTACCATTCGATAGAACAAGTATAGCATCCACACGACCAATGGATTTTCGTGGAGTGAGTTTGTGGCCCATCTGCACCAGGGTTAAACTATCCTCTTTGGCAATCGCCCCGTTTTCCGGAATGATTGCATCGGGCAACCATTGACTATGTACACGCCTGGCGTTCACCGCCTCCTGCATGCCCATCCCGTGTTCGGTAACATTGAGAATAACCTGGAACACCGAGGTAATAATGGTGGAACCTCCCGGAGATCCAAGCACCATAAATAGTTTTCCATCTTTCTCAACAATAGTTGGTGTCATCGCGCTGAGCATGCGCTTGTTGGGTTCAATTTTATTGGCTTCGGCACCAATCACACCAAACATGTTGGGCACACCTGGCTTGGCGCTGAAGTCATCCATTTCATTGTTTAGGAAAAAACCGGAACCGGGCACCACTACATAGGAACCAAACCAACCATTCAGCGTGGTCGTAATTGCCACTGCATTTCCTTTCGAATCTACAATGGAAAAGTGTGTAGTCTCTTGTCGCTCAAAACCAGAAATATTTCCTTCTTGGATTTCGCTGCTCGGTGTTGCATGATCAGAATTAAAGTCACTCATCCGTTCATCATTGTATTGATCATCCATCATTTGTGCGGATGGAATCTTATAGAAATCAGGATCGCCCAGGTAGATCGCGCGGTCAGCATATACTCTACGTTCTGCTTCGGTCATCAGGTGGATGGTCTTCACTGAATTGTAACCCCAGTCGCTGATCGGGTAGGGTTCCACCGACTTTAATAACTGCACCAAACAAATTCCCCCACTGGAAGAAGGAGGCATGGAGATGATTTTATACTCTTTATAGTTTCCGATCACCGGTTCGCGCCAGGCCGAAGAATAATTCTTTAAATCCTCCAGGGTGATCAACCCACTGCCGCGTTTCATTTCGGCCACCAGGTCTTCTGCCGTTTTGCCTTCATAAAATCCGGCACGCCCCTGATCGCGAATGCGCTCAAGGGTATGTCCCAATTCAGTATACTTAATGGAGTCGCCTGCTTTCCAGCTATCGTGAATTAAAGATTCGGGGTTCACGGTATTGTTCTTAATCAAATCCTCTTTCATTTCATTGAATAGGTCGGCTTCCCGTTGTGAGAGTGTGAATCCACTTAATGCCAGATCGATGGCAGGCTGCAGCAAAACATTCCACGGCAGTGTGCCAAACTTCTTATGTGCTTCCACCATGCCATCCACTGATCCCGGCACACCGGAAGCAAGATGTCCTTGTGTACTTAGACTGGCTATCACATTTCCATCCTTATCCAGGTACATGTTTGTTGTTGCAGCGGCAGGAGCCTTCTCGCGGAAATCAAGTGTCGCGGTTGTACCATCATTGAGACGCACCACCATGAATCCGCCACCACCAATATTACCAGCCTGGGGAAATACAACAGCCAGGGCAAAGTGTGTGGCAATAGCGGCATCAATGGCGTTGCCACCCTTGCGCATAATCTCAACGCCAACCTTGGAAGCAAGCCCGTGTGCGGACACCACCAGAGCTGAGTCAGTAACAAGACCGGTTACAGTTTCTTTTTTTTTAGTATTACAGGCAAAGGCTATAACAGCCAGCAAAAGAATAATGAAACGCTTCATGGGTTTTTAGGTTGGTTATATGATCCTAAATGTATTACTTAAGGTCGAACAATTCTATGAGCCTGCGTAAGGAAAAAGCCGCCCGTCTAAAATTAAGTGTGTTGGACCACACCATTCGCCTGATTGGAAAAAAATCATTTGACGACCTATACGTTGATGAGATTTGCGAGAAGGTGAAAATATCGAAAGTAACCCTGTTTAAATATTTTCCGCAGAAGGAGGATATTATTCTCTACTATTTTCGTGTGTGGTGCCTGAAACGCGCAGTAGAGTTACACGATAAGCCAAAGGAAGGACTGGCAGGAATTACTTTTCTCTTTGATAAACTCAGTGAGGACTGTGAACTTCATCCGGGTATCATCTTAAGCCTTTTTGGTTATCTGGCAGATTTGCGAAGACCACCCAAACCATTCCCGCTCAAACAGGAAGAGAAAAAGCAGCTGTTCCATGATCATAAGGATATCCAATTGATAGAGATTCTTTCGTTGGATCAGATGATTGAAAAATTTTGCCTGGAAGCCATCTTCAGGAAAGAGATCACCAAATCATCCAATACTCGTGATTTGACCAACTTGCTCACCTCCCTGTTTTACGGTTCGGTCCTCACCGCACACTTACTTCAATTAGATCAGCTGAAATTTTTTTTCAAGCGAAATGTTGAAATGACACTGAAGGGACTGCAATAGTGTAAAGCTAATAGCATAGCGTAAAGCTAAAAGCATAAAGAGTAAGGCTAAACTTTACTTTCCACTTCATTTCATTCTCACCATCCTCACCCTCTTCCTCTCAAACATTCTGATATGTCGGGCTCCCACTGGTATATCAATCACATACCGATTACCCTTCGCCCACATTTTATGGGTGCGTGGCTTCACTACTCTCTCGCCCGAGGAGGCGCAAGAAAACAGGAATAACGTACTCAGGGTGACTAAAAGGAGGCGCTTCATGCTGGATCGAATTCTAAAAATAGCTTTTTATTTCAAATATGGGCGAGTAAATTGGAAGCTTCCGATGATAAAAAACCCATCCTGATGACTGCTCCACAACGATTTGCTCCATTCAACGCGGTGTGTTCTTTCGCTCTATTCTTCCTTCTTATTCCTGATCATGGGTGGACTCAGCATGTTAAAGAGATCAATGTGGATAATCTGAAGGTGACCAATGTGATGGGAGACAAAGCAGAGCAATCAACAATTAACCGGCCGCTTGTTTCCTTTGAGGTAAACGGCAAAACATTTTTGTCTGATGGCAATGCTCCTTTAGCGTTAACATTTACCTCAGCACCCCTTTCACAAAAAGGAATAAAAGGAACGGTGGTATTTAAAAACAACTCTAAGGATACACTCCGTCTTTCAAATGTAGTTCCCTATGGCAGGGTAGGTAACGAAGCCTGCATTACCGGCCTTGGCAATCATAGTCTTTCACGCACGCATTTGTTTTTGCCCGGCAAGAATCCTGTCAATGTAATCGTGCCCGACAATGCCTGGGAGCTGGGTTATGCCGGCTTTCAGCTTAACGAAAATAAAAAACTATTCGGACTGGTAAGACGCGATCTCACTTCGATGGTGAAAGCAACCCGCAAGCGCTTTGAAACGGTGATCAACCCAGGCGGATCAGTATCCTATCATTTCTATTCCGATTATTACTCAGGCGATTGGCAATCGGGTGTGCGCGAAGCCTTTCAAAAGAGATACCTCTATGATGTTGACTCGTTCGACAACTCACTCTTCGAACGTAAAGATTTAGCGTGGATCAACAAAGCCTACGTGATGCACCTGATGATGGGGTGGGACAAAGAATTTTATGATGAAAAAAGTGGAGGCTTTCAACTCATTGATTTTATAAAGCGCGGCAAGAATCTTTTTGGTGGCGATGATGTCGTGTGCATCTGGCCCACCTGGCCCACACTCGGTGTGGATCAGCGCAATCAGTTTGATTTGTATGGCGATCTTCCGGGCGGACTAAAGCAAATTCGTGCCATAGCCGATTCAGCGCGCGCTCATGGAGTAAAATTTTTTGTAGCCTACAACCCGTGGGACGAAAGCACCCGCAGTGAAGGTCACCTGGCCGGCCTGGCCAACCTCATTAAAGAAACCTCGGCCGATGGTGTAGTGCTCGACACGAAAGGAGAGTCGAGCCGCGAATTGCAGGACGCAGCCGATAAAGTAAAACCCGGTGTGGTCATGTATAGCGAAGGCATGGCCGTGCCGAAGGACATGCAGGGCATTATCAGTGGGCGTGTGCACAATGCACTGTATTATCCTCCCATGCTCAACCTCAATAAATTCATCCGTCCCGACTTTGCGATCTTTCGTGTGGCCGAAGTTTTTAAAGAACCTATTCAACGCGAATATGCGGTAGCATTCTTTAATGGCTATGGCACCGAGATCAACCAATTTGCACCGGGCCATCCGCAGTGGGAGGAGGAACAATACCGATATCTTGGAAAGACCTCGCGCATCCTACGTGAGAATACTTCACTATTTACCGCTGACTACACGCCACTCATTCCAACCTTACGCGATAGCGTGTGGGTCAATGCCTGGAGCAGCAAGGATAAAACCATCTACACGATATTCAGTCTCAAGCCCGAAGGCTTCAATGGCCCCTTGTTCGAAATGAAGAATGCGGAATCATTCCACTGGATTGATCTATGGAAACATGAAGAAGTGCAGTTAAAAAAACGGGGTGATAAGTCGTATGCCGTGACCAACATCGATGGTTTTGATGTGCGCGATTTGGGAACCAACAATGAAGGCAACGTATCGGGCATCGCCCGGTTCACACCCACATTATACGCACAGATCGTGAGTGATGTATTAAGAGGTCAGTGCAAACCAGGTTCCACCATCAAAGTATGGAAAGGCAATCCTTCCTATGAAAAAGAACCGGTGATCATACCGGCATCAGACAAAAATCAATTCTCCTTATCATTATCAAAAATGCTGGGCCGCTTTGAAGGTAAAATCGTAGTGCAAGCCTTTCAGCATGATGAGTTGATCGATGAACAGATTTTAATCCTCAAGCCCGGCACGGCACGACTGGTTTCCGAATCAGGTAAAACACCTATTGCCAACAAATTGCCGGCAGAGATGGTGATGATCCCCGCAGGCAAATTGAAAGTACACTACACGCAGGGCGATGAATTTATTCCGTATCCTAAAGATCACCTAAACGAAGAAGTATCCATGCATGCTTTTGCCATGGACCGCTATCCCGTTACCAACGCAGACTATCAACGCTTCATATCAGCCAGCGGTTATAAGCCAACCGATACCGCCAACTTTTTAAAACATTGGATCAACAAACAAATCCCGAAAGGAGAGGAGAACTTTCCTGTTACCTATGTATCGCACGAAGATGCCAAAGCCTATGCCACCTGGGCCGGCAAGCGATTGCCCTCCGAACTCGAGTGGCAGTATGCTGCACAAACGACTGCAGGCAACGAGTGGCCGTGGAAACAACTCAAGCCCGTAACGCGCAAGGAAACTTACGTAACCGAAACACTCACCGTAAAAAACATAGAAGGCATCGATGCAAAGAATGCTAACCTGGGCGATGGCAAGTTATACCCCGTAGGCAAGTATAAGAAAGGAGTGAACCCTTATGGATTGTATGATCTGGTCGGTTGTGTGTGGCAGTTGACCAACGATGTATATGAAAACGGCAGCTACCGCTACATCATGATGAAAGGCGGCAGTTACTTCAAGCCCTCATCCAGTTGGTGGTACGTACAAGGCGGCCCGCACGAGTTACACTATCGTCAATTCTTACTCCGCGTATCTCAAGGCTTCGAACGAAATGCAACCGTAGGCTTTCGGTGTTTTAAGGATTTAAAATAATGAACCATAGAATGTTGGTGGTTGGTTTGATATCCAAAGTTCTAGTTTCAATGGTGAAGGAATTCAAACCTTGAATCTTTAACTAAGGGATTTAGGTATTTGAAGAAGGAATCAAAAATTGAAAGTCACTGTAAATGGGGAATGTTGAGATTTATTGTTGCCTACAAGCTTTTGCAAAATAGGGATGCAAAGAACAAGATGAATAGTGTTGCGGAACTGGATAAGATATGGTGACCAGCATGCAATTTAAATTGCAAAACAAATGAAATCCTATAAAGGATAAATGGAATTCTATAAATCAAAACGGAAAGAGAAATCGTTTATTTGTATTGTTAAACACAACGAAATATGGAAACGATAAACTTAATAATTCCCGGTATGAAAAGTCCTCATTGCACGATGGCGGTGAGTGGCGCAGTAAAAAGCATAGGAGGAGCTATGCTTAAAAAAGTTACACCCGGTGAAGCTGAAATTGAACTTTCGGGCTCCGCAAAGGCTTTTGTAGTAGAAGCAATTGAAAAAGCTGGCAATACAGTTGCCAACAAATGAAATGATGTACTATATACATTAAAGACAATGGAAAAGACAAAATTCAAAACCAACATTAAGTGTTCTGCCTGCGTGGCAAAGGTGACTCCTTATTTAGATGAAGTAGCCGGTGAGAACCACTGGCAGGTAGATCTGGTAGATCCGGCTCGTATATTAACAGTAGACAACTCAGATGATGTAAAAATCGTAGAAGCCCTTCAGAAGGCAGGGTACAAGGCGGAACGTCAGGCATAGGCTCAGACCGCTTTGAGCGGTCAGACGCCTTACCTTAACGCCTTAAAACTTTAATTAACAACTTGTTAACAGCTTTTTTTATTACATTTGCTCTGTCAATGAAGTTTTTGAAATCCATAGTATCCTCCATGCTTGCCTTAATGGTGCTTGTTTGTTCAAGCTCCTTCACGGTGAATATGCATTTCTGCGGAGGCCATGTTCAAAGCGTTTCATTGATAGAAGATGCGACACCTTGTCCTACTGAAGTGCAACTTCCTGCATGTCATAAGAAGATTGCTATAAAGAAATCCGGATGCTGCGAAGACAAACATGTTGCCTTTGAAGGCAAAGACTTTAACACACAGGTTCAGGATTTTTCGATGCTTACCTGGCAATCCATCAACTGGGTTGCTACACTTCCTATAATTATGGAGGTGATTCAGATGAACGAGTCGTTGGCATTCTCAAATCACATTCCCTACAAACCACCCATAGTCGAGCGCGATATTCCTGTGCTCGTTCAATCTTTCCTTATTTAATCATAGCTTATTCTTTGTGAGTATCCAATAATGCTATTGGATTAGTCTCATTTCTTGTGTCTTACTACTTGATACTATTTAGCTATGATAGAAAATTTAATTTCGTATTCACTTCGTAATCGCTTTCTGATCCTGATGGTTGCCATCGGATTATTTGCGTGGGGCGTTCATTCTGTCCGCGTGAATAAGATCGATGCCATCCCGGACCTATCCGAAAACCAGGTGATCGTGTTCACCGAATGGATGGGCCGCAGTCCACAGATTATTGAAGACCAGGTAACGTATCCACTCGTCACCAATCTGCAAGGACTTCCAGAAGTGAAGTATGTGCGTGGTGCTTCCATGTTTGGAATGAGTTTCGTCTATGTCATTTTTAATGATGATACCGATGTCTATTGGGCCCGTGAGCGCGTGCTGGAACGTCTTAACTATGCCACCAGACTTTTGCCACAGGGAGTAACGCCAACGCTAGGTCCGGATGGTACCGGTGTGGGACATATTTTATGGTACACCCTTGATGCACCGGGCATGGACCTTGGTGAACAACGTGCTGTGCAAGACTGGTATGTAAAATTTGCTTTGCAGAATGTGCAGGGTGTAAGCGAGATCGCTTCCTTCGGGGGATTTCAAAAACAATATCAGATTGCTTTAAATCCGAATAAGCTTTCCTATTATAATCTTTCAGTTCCTGAAGTTATTCAATCGGTACGATCAAACAACAACGAGGCCGGTGGACGAAAGTTTGAGATGAGCGACATCGGCTACATCATCAAAACGACTGGCTATCTCAAGTCGGTAGAAGAGATTGAAAACATCGCAGTGAAAACAGTGAATTCTGTGCCGGTGAAGGTGAAGGATCTTGGTTCGGTGCAAATGACTGGTGAAGCCCGCCTCGGAATTTTCGATCAGGATGGTGAAGGGGAGGTAGTGGGAGGTATCGTGGTGATGCGCTATGGCGAAAATGCCGATGAAGTCATTAAGCGGGTGAAAGCGAAGATGGAAGAAGTATCGAAGGGATTTCCAAAGGGGGTGAAGTTTAATGTGGTGTATGATCGCAGTGAATTGATTGAAGAATCGATCTCATCCATTAAGACCACATTGATTGAGGAAATGATTGTGGTGTCATTGGTGGTTATTCTCTTTTTGCTTCACTGGCGCAGCGCCATCAGCATCATCATACAAATACCCATTACCATTGCTACAAGCTTTATTTTACTCAATGCGTTTGGTATTTCATCCAACATCATGTCCTTGACCGGAATCGTGCTTGCGATTGGTGTGATTGTCGACAATGGTATTATCATGTCAGAGAATGCCTACAAACATTTATCGATGCGCTATGCTGAATTGAATGGGCCAATACCAGATTTAGAACGGTTATCAATCATTGAGAAATCATCCAAACAGGTTTCTCGTGGTGTATTTTTTTCAACCATCATCATCATCACTTCTTTCTTGCCTGTATTCATGCTCACCGGTCAGGAAGGAAAGTTATTTCATCCATTAGCATACACGAAGACTTTCATTATGCTGGTGGATGCAATCCTGGTGATCACATTGGCGCCAGTGCTCATTTCATTTTTCATGAAAGGAAAGTTTAAGGATGAGAAAGCCAATCCTCTTAATCGTTGGTTGGAGAAAATTTACGAGCCAGTGGTTCGCGCCTGTATGAATTGGCGCAAGACAACTATCGGTGTTAATATTCTGGCTTTAGCGGTAAGCATTCCATTATTATTCAGCATGGGCAGCGAGTTCATGCCACCCCTTGATGAACAGTCTATATTATTCATGCCGGTTACGTTGCCAGATGTTTCCAATGAAGAAGTCAAGCGCATACTTCAGGTGCAGGACAAGATTATCAAATCAGTTCCTGAAGTCGATAAGGTGTTGGGTAAGGCGGGTCGTGCAAGCACAGCAACTGACAATGCACCGTTGTCAATGATTGAGACCATTATCACACTCAAGCCCAAATCAGAATGGCGAGAAGGCATCACCAAGAAAGATATCATCAATGAGTTGGATGCCAAGTTGCAAATACCGGGTGTAGTAAATGGCTGGACACAACCGATCATCAACCGCATCAACATGCTGTCAACGGGCATTCGAACCGATGTGGGTGTGAAAGTATATGGGCAAAATCTTGATAGTATTTATACGCTTTCAGAAAAAGTAAAAACTGCATTAGAAGGAATTGAGGGAATAAAAGATTTATATGTGGATCCAATAACAGGAGGAAAATATTTGACGATTGATGTGAATCGCGAAGCATTGGGTCGATATGGATTAACGGTGGATGATGTCAACCTGATTGTGGAGTCAGCGATTGGAGGCACACCGATTGGTCAGACCATTGAAGGTAGACAACGTTTTTCCATTAGTGTTCGATTGGCGCAGGACTATCGTAATAGTCTTTCACAACTTCAGCGTATTCCAGTGAAGACTCCTTCGATGGGAATGGTTCCTCTTTCTGCAGTCGCCAATATTCGATTTGAAAATGGCCCGCCCATGATTGTGTCAGAAAATGCCTTGCTTCGTGGAGCGGTTCTTTTCAATGTGCGCGATCGCGATTTGGGTAGCACGGTAAAGGAAGCCATTGAAAAATTGAATAAAGAAATGGGTGTGATGCCGAATGGTTATTTTTTCGAGTGGAGTGGTCAGTATGAAAACCTGATTCGCGGCAAGCAAACCTTAATGATCATTTTACCGGTTGTGTTGTTGATCATCTTCATCTCTCTGTACCTCGCATTCAATTCAATGCGCGAGGCGTTCTTTAGCCTGATCACGGTTCCCTTCGCATTGATCGGTGGGGCTTACATGGTGTATTTCTATGGAGTGAATTTATCGGTTGCGGTTGCCGTTGGTTTCATTGCGCTTTTTGGAATTGCTGTAGAAACGGGTGTGGTGATGGTGATTTACCTGAACGATGCCATGAATCAATTGGTGAAGCTCAGAGGTAATTCAAGTGAAACCATTTCGCGTGAAGAGTTGAAGGAATTTGTTATCGCGGGAGCAGCCAAGCGGTTACGACCAAAATTGATGACCGTATCAGTAGCGCTGTTTGGTTTAGTGCCTGTGCTATGGGCAACCGGTGTAGGTAGTGATGTGATGCAGCCCATCGTATTGCCCATGATTGGTGGCGTGCTCACCTCATCCACCCACATATTATTAGTAACACCGCTCATCTTTTTGATGACGAAGGAATATGAATTAAGAAAATTCGGAAAACTTGAAGTACATGAAACGAAGCATTGAAATCAGAAACAATAAGCATGAAGTAAGAAGCAAGAATATCGCTTCTACTCAATTGTCAATT
>CAZIOY010000005.1:0-15657 GCA_964540915.1 uncultured Ohtaekwangia sp. | reverse complement strand
AAACAATAAGCATGAAGTAAGAAGCAAGAATATCGCTTCTACTCAATTGTCAATTTTTGTAATCCTGCTGATGACGATTACCAGTTCTGCCCAGGTAATTAGCCTTGACAGCGTACTTTCCACTATCGATAAGCAAAATCCGATGTTGCAGGAATATGACAGCAAGGTAAAAGCGTTGAATGCTTATACCGAAGGCGCAAAAGGCTGGATGGCACCTATGGTGGGGGGTGGTCCGTTTTTCTATCCTTACCCGGGACAAACTTTAATGGATGAACGCGATAAGGGAATGTTTGTAATTGCTATGGAGCAGGATATTCCAAGTCCAGGTAAGTTGAATGCAAAGAAAAACTACTTTGCTTCCAAGGCTGCAGTGGAAGAAAAGGGCCGGTCTTATCAATTCAATCAACTCCGTGCTGAGGCTAAAGAAAACTACTATCAATGGCTGGTGTTGGAAAAGAAAGGAAAAGTGCTGCAGGAGAACAAACGCATCGTAGAGTTAATGTTGAAACTTGCGCGCATTCGCTATCCTTATAATCAAGGGAGTTTAGGGAATATCTATAAAGCAGAAGCTCGTTTGCACGAAGTGGATAACATGATCCTGATGAACAGCGCTGAGATTGAAGACAAAGCTTACCGACTGAAGTCATTGATGAAACTTTCAGAAGAGGTAAAACTTAACATTGATACCACTACGCAAATCTCGTTTGATGCCAACAAAGTAGTATATGATACAGCTGAATTGAGCACGAATCGTAGCGATGTGCAACAGATCAATCGATCAATTGAGGTGATGAGACAAAATCAGGCATGGCAAAAGACGCAGGCCAAGCCGGATTTCAGAATACGCTATGAACATATGCAACCGCGAGGCGATATGCCTTTGCAATTTTCGTTGATGGCGATGGTATCCATACCCATTGTCCCATGGTCATCGAAAATGTATAAATCCGAAGTAGCCGGAATGAGTTATGAGATTGAGGCTATGCAGAAAGGTAAGGAAGCTATTATCATTGAAGCGCGCGGTATGCTGGCAGGCATGGCTTCTCAGTTGTTGCGAATGAAACAGCAATTGGAAAATTATGATCAGAAGATCATACCCGCTTTAAAGAAGAACTATGAAACGCTGTTACTGGCCTACGAAGAAAATCGTGAGCAGTTGCCCATCGTGATTGATGGCTGGGAAGCGATGAACATGGCCCAGATGGAATATTGGAATAAAATGCAAGAGTATTATTTAATGATCGTGCGTTATGAGAAAGAAATTGAGAAATAAATTGACAGTTGACAATGTTCAATTGACAATGGCATGGCCAAAATTATTGTCAATGGTCAATGGTCAATTGTTCATTCTACTATTGCTGCTTTTTAGCTGCACAGCGAAAGATAGTTCACACGAACATTCAGATACCTATACCTGCCCCATGCACCCCACCGTAGTTTCAGATAAGCCGGGTGTTTGTCCTGTGTGCGCGATGGATTTAGTGCTGAAGGGGCGGCCCGGACAAGAAGTGAAAATCACCGAAGACCTGGCTAAGTTGATTAAGTCGCCAAATGAAGTAGTGCTGGCTTCTATCAGCACTGCTAAAGCAGAATATAAATCGATGCCAGTACTTTTAAATATTCTGGGTGTGGTTACGTATGATACCCGTAACATCTACACCATTCCTGCTCGTGTGGGTGGAAGGCTGGAGAAAGTGTTTTTAAAGTATAATTATCAACCGGTTCGTAAAGGACAAAAGGTAGCGGAGATTTACAGTGCCGAGTTAGTGAATGCTCAACGTGAGTTCCTATATCTCCTCAAAAATGATCCTGGTAATCAGTTCCTGATCGATGCATCAAAGAGTAAGTTATTATTGATGGGGGCTTCAGAAAAACAAATCGATGAGCTATCAAAGAAGCAGGAGGTAACCTATACGTTTTCCATTTATAGTCCGCATGACGGTTTCGTAATCTCAGATGATCAAGCTGTTCCAGCGGCTCCTGCCAATGGCACTACAAAGAGTTCGGGAGGGATGGGTATGGGTGGCACCAGTAATACGTCAAGTGCATTGTCAAGTGCAATCCCCGCGGTCTCTGCTTCATCGTTTGTACGAGAAGGAAGTTACGTGGCTTCGGGACAAACTTTATTTAAGATTGTGAACACCAATTCTCTTTGGATTGAGTTTAATGTTCCGTTGGCTCAGGCTTCACAGATTAAAGTAGGGGATAAGTTAGAGTGGGTGGATGAGGGCAAAACCAAACTGCTGAAAATTGATTTTCTCGAGCCGTTCTTTTCGGAAGGTGAAGATTTTATCAAGTTGCGTTCCTACTATATGGGTTCTGATATCTCAGTGGGTCAGCTAGTAGAAGCGAAGACTCAGACAACATCGGTGGAATCGTTATGGATACCGCAACATGCCCTGCTCGATTTAGGAATCGATGAAATTGTCTTTGTAAAAGAGCGGGGATTATTTAAGCCCAGGAAAGTAAATTCAGGATTGCGCACGGGCGAATGGGTTCAAATTATAAATGGGTTGGCTTCTTCTGATGAAGTGGCCACCAACGCGCAATACCTGATAGATAGTGAGAACTTCATAAAAAAATAAAATTGATATGAGAGTTTTAATCAGTAGTATTTTTTTAATTGGATTATTTGCCTGCTCGGAAGAGAACAAGCAATCTGAACAAACTGCTCCCATGCAAATGAAAGTAGTGAGCAATGAGCTGATGCTTACCGAGAGCCAGGTTAAACTCGCCAATATCAGTACGCAGGTTGTGAAGCAGCAGAGTATCGGTCAGACATTGCCGGTCAATGCGCGCCTTGTTACCAATGAGGAAATGACCGAAGTGATCAGTGCCCGTGTTGCCGGCAGGGTGGAGAAGCTTTTTGTAAAAGAATCGGGTCGCATGATAAATAAAGGAGAACCTTTATATGAGCTTTATAGTGAGTCGCTTTTAACATTTCAGAAGGAATACCTGTTGGCATTTGAGCAGCATAAAACCATGAAGGCTGTGGATAATCGTTACGAAGAATATCTCAAGACGGCCAGAAAAAAACTTCTTTTATACGGATTAACCGATAAGCAAATCGATCGATTGAACGACATGAATGATATTCAGCCGCGAATCACTTTTTTAGCAACCGCTTCGGGTGTTGTAAAAGAGATTAACGTAGCAGAAGGACAATATCTCAATGAGGGCGATGCTCTCTATCAACTTGAGAATATTAACACGTTGTGGGTGGAGGCCGAACTTTATCCATCGGAGTTGCAGTATGTAAAAGCCGGAGATCGTATTTCTGTTCAGGTGGCGGGCTATACTAATTCACCGACTGAAGCCATTGTTACTTTCTTAAGTCCTGAATACCGTGCAAACACACAAGTAACTGTGTTGAGAGCTACGCTGAATAATCCCACATCACAGTGGAAACCCGGCATGCAGGCGCAGGTGTTTCTAAAGCATTCGGTGAATACTTCGCTGGCAATCCCAACAGATGCGGTAATACATGATCAGCGGGGCACTCACGTGTATATTCAAACTGCTGATAATACCTTTGTGCCGAGAATGGTAAAGACCGGTGTCGAGAATTTTGATTCTGTTGAAATTATCGAAGGACTGAAGGAAGGAGAAATCGTGGTGGTTACCGGGGCCTACCTGCTTTACAGCGAAATCATTTTAAAGAACGGAAGAGATCCCATGTCAGGGCATAATCATTAAATCAAAACTAAATTATAATTAACCAAATCAAACAACTATGAAAATTAAATCCTTGTTTATCGCGACACTCTATAGTGTGATTACTGTTTTTGCATTGAGCAATTGCTCGTCAAAGAAGGAAGAAGTTGCCCAGGAAGAAAGCCATGATGAATCGATGAACGCGGCCACTGAAGAGGCTCCAGTAAAAGCATCGGCTCCTCAATTCCAGGTAGATGCAACCTTTCAGCAACAACTCAGCGGAGTGTTTACTTCCTACGTGTCATTAAAAGAATCATTTGTGGCTACCAACTCAGCCAAGGTGAAGGAAGCAGCAGCCAAAGTTCAGGAATCTCTTTCAAAAACTGACATGATGTTATTAACCGGTGTGGCCCACAATGATTGGATGACTTATTCAGGTGGATTGGAAGCCTCTTTAAAGGAGATTCAAGCATCGGATGATATTGAAGTACAACGCACTTCCTTCAGCAAACTTTCCGACAACTTATACAAGATCATAAAGGCGTATGGTTTAGGTGGCGCAACTGCTTTTTATGAATTTTGCCCTATGGCTTTCAATAATCAAGGTGCCTACTGGTTGAGCGATGCAGCTGAAATCCGCAACCCTTACTTCGGTGATAAAATGTTGAAGTGCGGATCGGTGGAAGAGAAATTGCAGTAAGATGAGACAATCTCTTTTTATTCTTTTTCTAATGATACTGGCAGGTTGTTCTTCCCAAAAAACCGGAGAACAATCTTCTATCGTGGCATCCCAGATAAAGCTTACCGATTTAGAGGGAAAAGAAGTTGACTTAACGGAGTTCGAAGGTAAAACAATCTTCGTCAACTTCTGGGCTACGTGGTGCAGGCCTTGCATTCAGGAGATGCCGAGTATTGCCGCATTGCAAACACAATTGGCTGGTAAGAATATTGAATTCTTTTTTGCTTCCGATGAGGAAGTGGATAAAATTCAAAAATTCATGGAGAGTCGCAAGATGACGTTAAATTTTGTTCGCGTAGAAAATCCAGAGTCGTTGGGAATACAAGCTTTGCCAACTACCTTCATTTTTGATGGTGAAGGCAATATGGTATATTCTGAAGTAGGTTTCAGGAAGTGGGATGAACCAGCGACAGTTGAAATGGTTACGAAATTAATCAATGAAAAGTAAAGGAGTCAGACCGCTCAAAGTGGTCAGACGCCTGATTTTAGTTTTAGTAATAATTTAAAAAAGATGAATAAATATATTCTATTACTGATAGCAGTGCTATCTGCCTGCAAGGCCAACGAGAAACAGGAAGCCGGGGTGGTCATTAACTTCATGGATTCACCCACACAATCCTCCAGTGGTGAGCCGTATTTGTTTACAGATTCGAATGGCAATACCTATCTGTCATGGATTGAAGTGATGGAAGGTGTTAACTATTTAAAATTCTCCAAACTCGAAAATGGGAAATGGTCAGAACCACAACTGATTCGTTCGGGCGAAAACTGGTTTGTTAATTGGGCCGACTACCCGCTGATCGCAGCAAATGGAAAACAGCTCATGGCTCATTATCTCGGCAAGAGTGGTGAAAGCACATTTGCCTATGACGTGATGCTAACTGCTTCGCAGGATGAGGGCAATACATGGAGCGAACCAAAACCCGTTCATGATGATGCTAAACAAGCCGAGCATGGTTTTGTGTCAATATTGCCGTATGGTGAAAATTTTTTGGTAGCCTGGCTGGATGGTCGCAATACAGTGATGGAAGGGATGGAAAATCATGAAGGTCATCATGGCCAGATGTCTATTCGCGCTGCCATAGTGGATATAAATGGAGTGAAGAGCAACGAGTGGGAGTTGGATAACCGTACGTGTGATTGCTGCCAGACAGGCACAGCACTTACCGACAACGGACCAATCGTTGTTTATCGGGATCGTTCGGATGAAGAAATCCGCGACATGTCGATTGTACGTTTTGTAAATGGACAATGGACGGAGCCAAAAACTGTTTATGCCGACAATTGGAAGATTGCCGGTTGCCCTGTAAACGGACCGAGGGTTTCTGCTTCAGGAAATAATCTGGCTATTGCATGGTTCTCATCCCCGGAAGGAAATGCCAGTGTACGTGTTATTTTTTCTGCCGATGGTGGCGCTACATTTGGTGAGCCAGTAAAACTAGACGAAGGAAAGGCAATAGGCCGGGTAGATGTGGTGATGCTGGATAGTGATAACGCCATGGTGAGTTGGATGGAAGGAGCGGAAATCAAAGCCGTGAAAGTAAATCGCGATGGAACAAAAGGATCCTCCATGAACATTGCTTCTACTTCGGATGCACGGTCAAGCGGTTTCCCTCAAATGACAAAGTCTGATAACAAATTGATTTTTGCCTGGACAGATGATAAAGAGAAAATCATTAAGACTGCCAGCGTTTCATTGTAACCATTATAAAATTCAATAGATGAAAAATAGCTTATTATTACTTTGCTTGCTCTCGGTTTGTGGTCTGATGAGTTGCTCAGAAAAAAAGAGTGTTGAAGAGAAGTCGACTGAGCAAACACCACCTGAAGCAAAAGTGTTAGATGAAGGTGTGGTGATTGGCAAGCAACACCAGGAGGATACGTTGAAAGGAAGTTTAAAAGCGTATGCGAAAGGTAATGTAGGGGAGGCTGAATTTAAAATTACCTACCACTCCCCAGCCGTAAGAGGTAGAATTGTTTGGGGTGGACTTGTTCCATTTGACAAAGTGTGGGTAACCGGAGCTCACATGGCTACTGCCATCGAGAGTAATTTCGATTTTATTCTTGGTAAGACAGTGATCAATGCAGGTAAATACGGATTGTTTACCATTCCCGGAAAGGATAAATGGACGGTCATCATTAATAAAAACTGGCAGCAACATCTTACGGACGAATATGACAGTAAAGAGGATATAGCCCGCATTGAGATTACACCTTCTCAACTTCCTGAGAATCAAGAGCGACTTCAGTATGAGATCATTGCTAAATCGGAGTATGAATGCATCATCAATATGACGTGGGATAAAGTAGAGTTGTCAATACCAGTCACTATCATGAATCCAAATTTTGATTAGATAATTGTGCGAATCCGGTATTCTTCGTAATTAACGATCCGGATGACTGAAAAATCAAAAGAGATAGGCCTGTGGACAGCCACTTCGTTGGTGATTGGCAATATGATTGCCTCAGGCATATTCATGTTGCCGACTACGCTGGCAATTTACGGAGGCATTAGTTTAGTGGGATGGATCATATCGGGAGCCGGTGCGTTATGCCTCGCATTTGTGTATAGTTGGCTAAGTAAACTTCAACCATCGGCCACGGGTGGGCCGTATGCATACACACGGGAAGGCATGGGCACCTTTGCTGCATTTTTGGTGGCATGGGGCTACTGGATTTCCGTGTGGTGTACCAATGCAGCCATCGCGGTAGGTTTCGTTAGTTATCTTTCCGCATTCATTCCGGCATTAGGAAGCAACCCCTTTCTTTCCATTGGCACCGGCTTATCTGCTATTTGGTTTTTAACATGGATCAACACAAAGGGAATTAGGGAAGCGGGTGTAGTTCAGGTCATTACTACTATCTTGAAACTGGCTCCGCTGATAGTGATCACCATCGGTGGACTATTTTATTTTAATTCTGATCATTTCATTCCGTTCAACCTAAGTTCACAATCTAATCTCTCAGCCATCACCAGCACCACAACGCTTACCTTATTCGCTTTTCTTGGTTTGGAATGTGCCACTATTCCATCAGGAAATGTGAAGAATGCTGAGAAGACGGTTTCAAGAGCCACCATCATAGGCACCGTGCTGACAACTATTATTTATATAGCAGGCACCGTAGCGGTGATGGGCCTCATACCTCCTTCCGTTCTTCAGAATTCGCAAGCTCCCTTTGCGGATGCAGCGGCTGCCATTTGGGGAGAGGAAGCCCGTTATCTTGTTGCCGGAGGTGCCGTAATCTCCACGTTTGGTGCACTCAATGGTTGGATTTTGATTCAAGGACAAATGCCTATGGCGGCAGCACGTGATCATTTGTTCCCGCGCATTTTCGCGAAAGAAAATAAAAATGGAACTCCCGCTATCGGCATTGTGATTTCCAGTGTGCTAATATCGGTGTTGATGAGTTTGAACTTCACCAGGACCCTGGCAGATACCTATACGTTTATGGTATTGTTAACCACCCTCACCGTATTGGTGCCTTATTTGTTTTCAATCATTTCATTTGTGATGATGGCCAGCAAACATAACAAGCTAAGTGGATTTAAATTATTCATTGCAGTATTGGCGTTTCTATATTCCATGTGGGCGATCATTGGTGCAGGACAAGAAACCGTGTATTGGGGTTTTGTCTTACTGATGGCTGGCTTACCTTTCTATGCATATATTCAAATCAAAAGAAATCCATTGTCATGAAAACAACTTTTCAATCCGATTACGGAAAACTGAAATCCGTATTTATTAAAAGACCTAAGGAAGCATTTGTTGATGAAAATCAGATTGCATCGCAATGGAAAGAATTGAATTTTCTTTCCAAACCTGATCTCACGAAAGCAGAGGCAGAATACGCAGAGTTTGAAAAGATGATCACGCAGCAAGGCGCTACAACGCTTTCGTTACCATTTGATTCATCCGTGACAATGGATTCTATTTATTGTCGCGATGCAGCCATCGCTACGGATCAGGGCATGATCCTTTGCAACATGGGCAAGCCAGCGCGAAAAAATGAGCCGGCTGCGGAACGGAAAGCATTTGAAAACAATACGATTAAAATTTTAGGTGAGATCACTCAGCCCGGCACACTGGAAGGTGGCGATGTGGCCTGGGTAGATGAATATACATTGGCAGTAGGGCATACGTACCGCACTAATTGGGAAGGAATACGACAACTTAAACACCTGTTAGAACCGCACGGAATAAAAGTGTGGGTGGCAGAGATGCCGCATTACAAAGGACCATCGGATGTATTTCATTTGATGTCAGTATTTAGCCCCGTGGATAAAAATCTGGCGGTGGTGTATTCTTCGCTCATGCCTATTTCTTTCAGACATGGTTTATTGGAACACGGTATTTCCTTCGTGGAAGTACCCGATTCAGAGTGGGATTCGATGGGATGTAATGTGTTGGCCATCGCTCCACGCGAAGTAGTTATGGTAAAAGGAAATCCCATCACGAAACAAAGACTGGTCGATGCGGGTTGTACGGTGCATGAATACGAAGGGCAGGAGATCAGTGTGAAAGGTGGTGGCGGCCCTACGTGTTTGACGCGACCATTGGAAAGATATATTTGATTGTGCGAATACGTTGAAATAGAATTTGAAATTTTGAACCTGAAATTTGAAATTTAATTATGGATTCTTTTTTACATTTTTTTGAAGTGATGCCATTCTCGCAACGAGGAGTCTGGGTATTGTCATGTTTGACTTTTTTCTGGTTACTGGAAGGAGGCATTCCCTTGTTTTTATTCACCTACAAAAAATGGAAACATGCCGGTGTTAATTTTGCGTTTCTGGGTTCCACGCTGATTATCAATACGCTTTTTGGAATTGCTACACTTGGTGTATTTCGCTGGATCGAAACCAATCAATTCGGAATATTATACATGGTTGATATACCAGTCTTGCTGGGGTTTGTGTTGAGCATGCTAGCCTTTGATCTAGTAGCCCAATACATGGCGCACTACATGCTTCATCGTGTGAAGTGGTTATGGAGATTTCACATGGTGCATCATGCCGATACGCATGTAGATGCTACTACAGGGCCTCGTTTACATCCAGGTGATTTTATTTTGCGTGAAATGCTATCGCTTACCGTAGTCGTGATAATGGGGGCTCCGTTATCCTATTATTTGTTTTATCGTTTTTGTACGATCTTCTTCACGTATTTCTCACACGCCAATATTTCGCTTCCTGGCTGGCTGGATAAAACGCTTAGTTACATTATCGTTACCCCCAACGTTCACAAATTCCATCATCACTACCAACGCCCATGGACAGACACTAACTTTGGAAACATCTTTTCTATCTGGGATCGTATCTTTGGCACCTTTGTGTATGATGATACAAAGAAAATACGCTACGGACTGGACGTGCTGGACGACAAGAAGGATGAAGACATCGCCTATCAATTCAAACTTCCGTTTGACAAATCGATCAAGACGGATTATTAGTTGCCAGTCACCGGTCTCCAGTTACCGGCAACCGGTAATTATTTCACAATGCTATCGGTGCAGATAAACACCGATCCGGAATATTAAACGCATCCGTCAACGGCACAGCATCCTGCCGGATCTCCCAGCATAGTTGATTAACCACTTTGCGGATGGCTTTCGTTTTTACACCTTCCATATAACCTTGTTCCAGATACCAGCCCTTGTTTTTATCTATTTGAGATAGGGCGAAGAGATCACACAATTTTTTCAAAACCACTTTACAACCGGCATCTTTTGTGTTTCCCACTTGCGAAATAAATTGTTCGAGGATGATGCGCTCGATATAGGCAAAAGCAACTTGTACCAAATGATGCTGACACACGTTGAATGCATCGAACGAATCCATGCCACTGTCGATATGGCGCTTTAATCGTTTTGCTGCGGAAGTTAAAATATCTCGCTCCCGGTATTTGAATGCTTGCAATTGAAATTCTGGATCGAGCAGATGTTCTTCACTGGTGTTTCTTACTGTGATGGGATTCATCTCAGTAATGCTTGTCTTCGCCTGATCGGCCACATAGTTAAGAATTGTGAATACATTCATATTGCTGAACTCCTGCTTGAACTCCGTGAGGCGACTCTTGGCCACCAGTTGCATCAGCACCGTATTGTCTCCTTCAAAGGTGGTGTAGATGTCGGTATCATTTTTTAGAGCATCAATTCTATTCTCACTTAAATATCCTTTACCACCACAGGCTTCCCGACATTCCTGTAGTGTTGCCGTTGTATTCCAGGTAGCAAATGATTTGAGTCCAGCAGCAAGCGCTTCAATTTCTTGCATATCCTCTTCCTTGCGATTCAAAAAACGTTGGGTAAGATATTGCAATGAAAAGTGAAGTGCGTAGGTATTTGCCAGCAATGGCATTAATCTTTTTTGATGGGTTCTGTAATTCAGAATGGGAACTTCTGTTCCACCTTCAGGACCAAATTGTCTGCGCTGATCACCATAACGAATGGCAATGGTTAATCCGGATTTGGATGCGGCATTTCCTGATCTTGGAATTCCAATTCTTCCACCTACTAATGTTCCGAGCATGGTGAAGAACCTACGGTTATCACTGGCGATCGGACTTTCAAATTTTCCTTCTTCACTCACACCGGCAAATCGGTCGAGCATGTTTTCTTTGGGAATGACTACGTTGTTGAAATAGATCACACCATTGTCAACACCGTTAAGACCCATCTTTCTGCCGCAGTCTTTGATGGTCACTCCATGATGAAGATTTCCCTTTTTATCCCGCAAGGGAACGACAAAGGCGCTCACACCATAATCTTTTTCATCCAACATTAATTTGGCAAACACGGTGGCCATTTGCCCATGCATAGCGGCATTGCCAATATATTCTTTGCGCGCCTGTTCATTAGGCGTGTGAATGACGAATGTTTTGGTGGAGTGATCATACGTTGCCGTAGTTTCAATCCCTTTCACATTGGATCCGTGATTCGTTTCCGTCATGGCAAAGCAGCCGGGCAACTCCAGGGTACCAATGTCTTTGAGGTATTTTTTATGATGCTTCCCGGTGCCCAGGAAATAGACACTCATGCCCCACAAGCCGAACTGCACTCCGAATTTGATCACCATGCTCAAATCATGATAACTCAGTGTTTCCATGATGGCGAAGTAGGCAGCCATATCACCTTGCCCTCCATATTCTTTCGGATAGGCAATGCCGCCATAACCTTGCTCCGCCAGATATTTACACCATTGCAACACTTTCGTGCGATAAAGCGTGAGATCACCGGGACCGACATAGTCAAACTCCGGATCAGAAAGCATTGTTTTTACTTTGCGAATAATGGCTGCGTTTTCTCCATCCAGAATTTTAGTGAGTTCACGTGTATCAAAATTCTTTTTGGTTACCTGGCTGGATGTAATGGTAGCATGTGCCGATTGAAAACTGTAGGCGGCTTCATAACTGATCAGCCCCAAGGTGTTTTCTATTTTCGCTAACGATGATTTTTCTTTTTCCAGCAGGGTGCTGATAGAGCCATCGCCATGCAAGGCAGCCAGTTTTATTCCCAACTCTACAAGACTGTTACCGGTAGAGCCATTCGTTACTTTCTTGATCTGCTCACGCCAGGCCATGAACTCATCCGGTGAGGGCGGACTGGCCGGATTGATTTGCTCCAACAGGAAACTGCGTTCCTCTGTAGTTAACCACGCCTGACTTTCGATCAACCCCTGTAAGGTGGCGATCTCGCTGGGCGTGAGCACAGCATCGGACCACACGGTGTAGAGAATGGGTAGAAAGACATAGAGGTCAGCGTTCTTTTTTAATAGGGGTGAGGATAGCATATCAATCTGATTTGGTGCTTTATAAAAATACGGATTTTATTGGAAAGGATTATCAGGTTACAAATAGGTGCTTTGCGTAAAAGTGGCTAAATTTACATTGTGCAATAAAGGCATACCAAAACGTTTTGTTTCTGATATGCAACTGTTGTGATTCATGCTTTGGCGACACAACGACTTTAAACCGATTGCAAGAAACCAAGCGACAAAACTTTGACAAAATGAATCTTTTAACAAAAAATGAAATTGAAACAAGTGAAGTTAAATTTTGCAAACTTAATATAAAATGCTTTTTAAAAAAATACTGATGGCCGAAGATGATGAGGAAGATGTCTTTCTTTTTAAAGAAGTGCTTACCGACCTGAACGTTGACGTAAATCTTGAAGTGGCGGACAATGGCATAGAGTTAATGAAAATGCTGGAAGATGCGGAGGTTCTTCCGGAACTTATTTTTTTAGATCTCAACATGCCATTAAAAAATGGGATGCTTTGCCTGCAGGAAATTAAAACAAACCAACGCTGGAAAAATATTAATGTGGTTATGCTTTCCACTTCCTCTCACCAGGATCAGATAAAAGCAGCATACAAAAAAGGTGCTGATTTTTACATGATAAAAGCAACCAGCTATACCGATTTTAAAAACGCCATTGCGGCCTGCCTACAAAAAAGCTGGCAGGCAACCGAAATAATAGCTGATAAATAATAAGATCAAACACACATGTTTTTACAAAACTTACGAAGCCGCACAGCACATCAACACAGCTTGCTTGAGCAAAACACGGCTTCAAAAAACCTGCTTAGTCCTCAGGTAACTGCCGCTGATTATGCTGCTTACCTTTCTTTGCTTTACGGCTTTGTAAAAGGTTTTGAGAACATTGTTTTTCCCTTGCTTCAACACAGTATTACCGACATTGAAGAAAGACGCAAAACTCATTTACTTGTTTCTGATCTAAATATGCTTGGCATTGATGAAGCAGGCATTGCAGTTATACCCGATCAATTTTTTGCAGAGGTCTATCCTTCGAATGCAAAAACACTTGGGGGCATGTATGTACTTGAAGGATCGGTATTAGGTGGCGCCTTTATTTACAAACATTTACAAACAACATTAGGTATTGAAGCCATAGCCGGCAAAGCAAACTATTTTACAGTGTACGCACCTGAGACCAGCAGCCGGTGGAAAATTTTTTTACAGGCATTTATCCTGGCATCATCGGGCAGGGAAGAAGAAGTTATTAATAGCGCCTCACAAACTTTCAGCATACTGCATCACTGGTTTAACAACACTTCATTAAAACTTATACAACATGAATCTTAAAAATCTTACCAATAAAGACACCATAAGCATTACCAATTGCGAAGCGGAACCCATTCACATTCCGGGCAGCATACAGCCTTATGGTTATTTGCTGGCTTTGAACAAAAGCGATAATACCATTCAGTATTGCAGCGAAAACTGCACTGTACTTTTTAATAAGCCGCTGAACCAGATTCTTGGCAAGCCTTTATCGGAATTTTTTAAAAAGGAAGATGCCGATTCTTTTATAATCTATTCTGCAAAGACAGAAGATGCGGTGAAGCCTTTTGCTTTTACCTTAGGCAATCAAAGTTTTCACATTACGGCCTTTTCTACAAATGAAAACACGGTAATGGAGTTTGAACCTTTCAGCCCGGAAGGACTTGAACTGCCCGATCTTTTTTTTCAAACAAAACGTTTTGCTTACTACATAGAAAGAGCCGACAACCTGCAAATGCTTTGTCAGGATGTGGCCGATGAAACAAGAAAGATTACCGGATACGACAGGGTAATGATTTACCGCTTTGACAAGGAGTATAACGGGCAGGTGTTTGCCGAAAGCAGGATAGACAGCATTGAGCCTTTCTTAGGTTTGTATTATCCGGCCACCGACATTCCGGTGCAAGCAAGAGAACTGTTTTTACTTAAACACATAAGTATGCTCGCTGATGTGCAGGCGAGTAATGTGCCGCTGTATGCGTTAGATGAAAATGCAGATAATAAAAGCATAGACCTCAGTCTTTCCATGCTGCGCAGCCTTTCACCTATGCACATTCAGTATTTAAGCAACATGGGAGTTAACGCCACTTTCACCATTGCCCTTATCAATCATGGCAAGCTATGGGGCTTGATTGCCTGCCATCATTGTGCGCCCAAACACATTCCTTATCACGTTCGGCTGGCGGCCCACCTGCAGGGTGTTTTTCTTTCCTCTCAAATTGATGTGCGCCAGGTGGCCGATGAATTTGAGCTTGTAAAAGAAACAGAAAAAAAACTGGATGGCCTGCATAAAATAATGGCAGGCAGCGAGCAAAGCCTGGCACAAGAACAAACCCTTGTTCAATTAAAAAATCTGTTGAATGCAGATGCTGTGGTCATTGCTTACAAAGAAACTTTTTATAAATATGGCCTGCTGCCGGACGATGAAAAATTAAATGGTTTAATGAACTGGCTTGACACTTCCATTGACCATGGCATTTTTCAAACTTCAAAGCTTAGCGACAGCTATCCTCAAGCCGCAGGCTTAGGCAGCCAGATTGCCGGTGTAGTTTACCTGCCAATAGGAACGCAAACTAAAAATGGCATAGCCTGGATAAGGCAGGAGGTTGAAAAAACAGTTGACTGGGGCGGTGATCCATCAAAACCCATGAACATAGATGCGGAAAACCAAAGCCTTACCCCACGCAAATCTTTTGTTTTGTGGAAAGAGGCTGTAAAAGGCCAAAGTGCAGCATGGCAAAAGCCCGAAATCAAAGCAGCTTCTGTCATCAGCTCCTACATTCAGCACCAGTTTCATTTGGCAGATATGCAGACTGAAGAACTCCGCTACCTGAACCTGAACGAAAAGCTGAAGAATGCCAATGAGGAACTTGCCAATATGAACTGGATAAGCACCCACGATTTAAAAGAACCGCTTCGCAAAATTCAGGTTTATGCTTCGATTATTTTACAAAAACATCAGGTCGAAATACCAGATTCGGTAAAAACTATCATCCTGCGCATGCAAGCTTCGGCAGCCCGCATGCAAATCCTGATTGATTCCCTGCTCTCCTACACTAAAATTATAAATGAAGAAAAACAATTTGTGAATATTGATTTGAACTTGATACTTGACGAAATACAAACCGAACTCAAAGAAAGCATAGAAGAAAAAGGAGGAAGCCTGCAATGGAAAAACCTGCCGGAGATACAAGGCATCAGGTTTCAGATAACACAGTTATTTGAAAACCTTATAAATAACTCGCTGAAATTTACCGAAGAAGACCGGCCTCCTGTTATAATCATCAGCAGCCAGTTGGTGGATAAAAAAACCATGAAGGCCGCTGGGCACGATAGTGAACATGATTATTATAAAATTACCGTGGCCGATAACGGAGTTGGCTTCAACCCGGCATATAAAAAAGATATGTTCAAAATGTTTCAGCGCTTTCATGGCCAGCAGTACAAAGGTTCAGGAATTGG
>CAZIOY010000004.1:115184-118512 GCA_964540915.1 uncultured Ohtaekwangia sp. | reverse complement strand
TCATCAAAGTAAAATTCTTTTACTTTTCCAATCTCGCCATCCGTTGCACCCAAGGTGAAACCGATGATACTTTTTACACTGTGTTTCATAATTTTAATTTAAAGTAAATGAGTACTCAATTCCTTTTATTCTCCTTACTAAACAATACAAGAATCAGACGTTCCATACCGCTCTCGTATGATCATAACCCTCTGATTATTTTGTTGACTCATAGGTACCAGCTTCATTCCGCATTTATGACAATGCCCTGGCTTGTCGCTTATTACATCGGAATGCATAGGACACGTAGCCCAACCATTATATTGAGAGACTATCTTTAGAATCAATGCAGGGCCTATCAAGCCACTACTTCCCGATACGATCAACACATTTGTCTTACTAAACATTGTCAAACGTTAATTAATTATAGCTTTTGGGCTTTAGGCTCATACTATTTTTTATAATACACCGATATTCATGCCATTATATCAATAGCGTTAGTCGTAGGAGTAATAGCGATGATTGAGCGCAATTACACTTTCTGAAAGTTAATTGGAAGGTAAGTTGAAAGAAGATTTCTAATGGTGTAGAGAAAATTCAACAATTTATGAGTAAGGAAGTTCGATTTCAACTCTTAATTTTCAAAAAGTTGTTCCACACAGAACATTTGTGCTTAACTAAAATAGCTACGTTTTCAGAATTTGATTAATGTAATAAAGCGGTCAACCATCACGGAATCTCCAGCATCATAGGATATATTATTTTCGGAATTACAATTGCTTTTATCGTGAAGGAGCCATTTGTCAAAAAATAATCAGATGAACATTTATTATTTACAAAGCTGATTGTGAAAACTGTCTTTGTGCTAAAATAAAATACCCTAAAGAGATTTTTGCCGAAGGTGGTTTGGAATAGTCAACAGCTCAATCCCTTCAAAAATAAGTTCGGTAACAATAGCTAACAAGGCTGCTGGTATGGCACCTGTTAAAATCATCTCGGTATTGTTTAAGGCTAGGCCGGTTACAATAAATTCACCCAAACCACCAGCGCCAATGAAGGCGGCTAATGTTGCTGTGCCTACATTGATGACAGCTGCAGTGCGAATACCGGTAAGCACCATAGGCATGGCCAAAGGCAATTCAATCAGTCGTAATTTTTGATAAGGGTTAAGTCCGATAGCAGAAGCTACTTTTTTTAACATGGGGTCTACCGTACTCAAACCAATAACGGTGTTTCTCAATATGGGTAACAGTGCGTAGAGAAAGAGTGCTATCACTGCCGGAAATTTTCCGATGCCAGCAAAAGGAATCATGAGCGCAAGCAAAGCAATGGAGGGAATGGTTTGAAGAATGCCCGTGGCGTAAAGTATGGCTTTTGAAAATCGTGGAAAGCGGTATAACATAATGCCAAGAGGAACAGCAACTATAATTGAAGCCATTAATGCAAGCATCGTCAATGTGATATGTTCCCAGGTCTTTTGAAGAATTTTGCTGAGTTTACTTTTCTGCTCAGGTGCATCTTTTGATAGAATTTCTTTTTGAATTAGAAAATCACGAGCAATGTCATAGTGACTCTTTTTTTCAAACAAGGCTGACGCATTGAGCTGTTGCATTTCTGTTTCCGTAATTAGTCCTGCTAATTGGTTAAGTAATTGCTTCGCACGGTCGGGTAGTTTATCCGAGTAGAATGAAACCGCCTGATAGTCTGGAAAGAATTTTTGGTCGTCCTTCAGTAGTGTAAGATTGTATTTATTTATCTCACCATCGGTAGAATAGGCATCGGTCATAGCAATGTTATTTTCTATGATTGCCTGGTAGGCAAGACCATGTTCCAGTGCCACGGGTTTTTGCGATAGTTGGTAGAAATCGGCCAGGTTTTTCCAACCGTCCTGACGCTCTAAAAACTCATAGCTTAATCCAATTTTTAAATCCGGATGGTTTCGTAAGTCTGATATGGTAAGAAGATTCAATTCCTCCGATAATTTACCTTTAATAACCAGCGCATACGTATTATTAAATCCATAGGGCGAAGATATTTCTAATTGAAAACGGTCTTTCACAAGTTGATTCAGTTCTTGCCTGTTAGTTACGATATTCGATTTCAGAATTTCAGCAGCAATGGTTCCTGTATATTCCGGATAAACATCAATAGCTCCAGTTCTTAGCGCTTCAAAACTTACTACGGTACCACCAAGGTTAAATTTGCGCTCTACCCGGTAGCCGCCATCTTCAAGAATTTGCGCGATCATTTCACTTAAAATATATCCTTCATTGAAATGCTTCGCGCCAACGTGAATAGTTTGTTGACCCTGTGCCACCAGCGCAATCAGAAAGAAACAAATCAGAAGGTGTATCGACTTCATCAATCAGTGAGGTAACTTGATTTTAATTTTTCCAACATGGCTTTATCTCCTTGTTCTTTTATGGCGCCATCCTTCATCCAAATAAAACGATCTGCTAATGTCAGTGCTTCTTCCCAATCATGTGTAATCAGTATAATGGTGCGGGGTTCCGTTTGTTGAATCATTAAAAGATGTTTGTGGATTGCTCTTTTTGTTTCGTAATCCAATGAGGCAAAGGGTTCATCCATCAATAATACAGGCGGGTTTAGAAACATAGCTCTGCACAAGCCAACGCGTTGCTGCTCACCACCGGAAAGTTGATGAGGAAACTGACTTAAACAGCCTGGACTCAATTGCATCATTTCAATTAATTGCAGTACTCTCCTGTTCATCTCCTGACTATTCATTTTAGTGATCTTACCTAGCAAGGTGATATTGGATTGAATGGTGAGGTGAGGGAACAAGGCTACCTGCTGAACGACATACCCCAACTTCAGGCGAAGTGCATGTATATTATCATATTGAATAGACTCGCCAAAAAGTTTTACCTGACCACTATCAGGTTTTATCATGCCATTTACAATTTGCAACAGGGTAGTTTTACCACTACCACTTTTACCTAAAATGGCCGTTACTTTTTCATCTTCAAAATCAATTGAAATATTGGCCAAAACAGGTTTGCTGCCAAAACTGTGCTTTATGCTTGTTAACTCGAGTTGCGAATATTTATCCAAATCAAAGGAGTTTATTGTAAGATAAGGCCAAAGTATTTCAGCGCAACATATACAAGAAACCGAAAGTTAAAAACCGGTCCCTGAATTTACTCTCTACCGATGAATATTCAGCAAACACCGTTAGCTTTTCCAAATTCAAAGGCATGCCAATACCCCATAATCATCCCCAACCGGATGTGGCCGGTTGATCTTTTTCTTCTCACTTTGAGTAGTTTACACCGAAACGTGATCCCTTGATGGGGGCGTGTCAAACCAAATCAAAGTCGCTTTGCTC
>CAZIOY010000004.1:88398-115084 GCA_964540915.1 uncultured Ohtaekwangia sp. | reverse complement strand
ACAAAAAATCCCGCTTTCGCGGGACTTTGCTTTGGTTTGCAGAGGAGGAGGGATTACGAAACGTGATCCCTTGATGGGGGCGTGTCAAACCAAATCAAAGTCGCTTTGCTCTTTTTTGTTGTCGGCCTGTCCTCATTCAAACGAAGCGTTTGACTCGGCCCGGCCACCAACAAAAAATCCCGCTTTCGCGGGACTTTGCTTTGGTTTGCAGAGGAGGAGGGATTCGAACCCCCGGAACCCGTAAAGGTTCTCCGGTTTTCAAGACCGGTGCAATAAACCGCTCTACCACTCCTCTGTGTGCGATTTTTCCTTTTTAAGGACTGCAAAATTAAGCGGAAATTCCATTCTTGCAAAACCCCGTCCGATTTTGTCTTACTGGTCGCTGAAATCAGGAAACGTCTTTTTTAGATCTTTGTCATGGTAATTTTTATTGCCGGGCTTGCTGGCATCTAACTCTAAAATCACGAGCTTCTGGTTGTTAATGATTGGCAAAAGCTTATCGCGATCCGGGTCGAAGTCCTTATTCCTGCGACTGCTCTTTAATGCATACTTGCGGGCGAAGTTGTCTGCTTCTAACTGAAGTTGGTTTCGTATTTCTACGTTGATTTTCATTTTCTCAAGGATGTCAGACTTGGATTTGCCAACCACTTCGGTTGCCTCCAGGGTTCCTAATGTCAATACCGTAGTTCCACCGATGGCAGATACTGCTTTGTAGGTATCAGGATCATTGGGTATGGCAATAGGTGCCAGACCCGTGGTCGCGCCCAGCGCAGCATTAAGGATTGACCGGTTTTTCTTGCCCTTCTTTGCCTGCTTGTAGGCCTTGTTTAATTTTTCATTGTTCTGATCCAGCAAATCAAGCAGGGACTTAGCCTGCACCAGTGAGTTTCTGTATTTCTGATAAAGAAACTTGTCTTTCTCCTCCAGGTTTTCTGTATCCAGAATTTTTACATTCACTTTTTTCTGTACACGATTATTTGATTTATCTAAGGCGAAGAAAGTGATCACTACCTGTTTCTCCTTTTCAGCTTCTTCTACAAAATAATATCCGGGTGACCATGTAAATTCAGATTGTGCCGTGGTGTTTTGCACTAAACTGGATCCTAAGATGCGTGAGTCGGAAGGAACAAACCCTACGCTATTTATATTCTCATCCCCATTGGGATCAGAGACATAAAGTTTCAAGTTAATTCGTTCATCTTCTTTAATGGTAAATGTGGAGTCGCCAGGCACCAGCAGCATCTCAGGCGGCAGGTCTAATTGAGTTTGGGCAATCTTAATTTTACCTCGGGTCTCAGCCTTCTCCGGCTGATCTTGCACCACAAACTCAAGTTGTAGCGGATTATTTTTTAATGTGTTAAACTGGTTACGTGAGGGCGTCCAGGTGAGCAGACCTAATGAGGAAAGAACAACACCTTCCGGCAATTGAGATTGAATGGATTTAAACACCAAAGGATCACCATCCGGATCCGTCACATATTCGGAGGGGATTTGATACCGGTTGGCGCTGGATTGCTTCACATAGAACATCGGCAGATCTTCCACCACAGGCTTACGGTTTTGATGGAGTACCGTAAAGTTTAAGGTTTTTCTTACTCTTCTTCCGTCTTTCCATTCGGCCTGTACAATCACATTGATTTCCTTCTGTTTTTCAAGTCGATCAACCAAATCAAAGGAAGGGTTCCAGCGAAAATTTCCCAGAGAGTCAAACTGAATCTTGTATCCATCCACTCCCTCTATAGTAAAATAAGGAGCAATTGAGTCGAGTGCGTAGATCTTAAATGAAAGTTCGCTCCCTTCGCGTAAAGAATTCCAACCGGTAGAATCTGAAACCTGGAGCTTTTGTCCGTTACTGATTAAAGCTACTAAGACAAAAAGCGTAAGAGCCAGAAAAAATCTCATTAATTGTATTTTCAGTTTTGTTTAAGGCAGCAAAATTAACGGTTTCAAAGTTTATTTACAGCCGTTCCTGTATTTTGGTGTTTGATTTGATGAAATAATGAAAACTGCTGCGCCTAAGTCCTATTCTTTTTTTGAGGATGTGTATGAAGTAGTGATGCTGATACCAAAGGGAAGAGTGACAAGCTATGGGGCCATTGCCAGTTATCTAGGAACTAAAATGAGCGCCCGCATGGTCGGTTGGGCGATGA
The DNA here is from genome assembly GCA_964540915.1 of uncultured Ohtaekwangia sp. Classification (GTDB taxonomy): domain Bacteria; phylum Bacteroidota; class Bacteroidia; order Cytophagales; family Cyclobacteriaceae; genus ELB16-189. Next base: position 112,934 of record CAZIOY010000004.1, on the reverse strand, counting down.
ATGCCGCGCACACAAATAAAAAGATCCCCGCCCATAGGGTTGTCAATCGAAATGGATTATTAACAGGACGTCATCATTTCGAAACTCCGGCCACGATGCAAAAGAGACTTGAAAAGGAGGGAATAAAAATAAAGAGTCACCAGGTGCAGGAGTTTGAAAAAAAATTCTGGGATCCGGCCAAAGAACTCTGATACAGTTTTACCCGGCTTTATTTACTTTTCCAATTAACAACAGCCCGAGAAATGTAAACAGGCCATTGACAATCAAAATCTCAATTCCGAATTTATAACCGTTAAACCAATCAGGGGAATTGGAACTTACCACATAAGAGAGCATGGGAGATAAAATACAGATGGCCAACACAGCAGGCCCTTTAACCTGAAGTTTAGTAAACAATCCAAAACTAAAAAGACCAAGCAGCGGACCGTACGTATATCCCGCAACATTCAGTACCGCATCAATCACAGATCGTTCGTTCACCTCTTTAAATATGATAATGATGATCAGGAATAGGACTGAAAAGCCAATATGAACAAACGTCTTCTGACGTTGCTTCACTATTTCCTGTTTGTTTTTGAAATTCAAAAAGTCGATGCAAAATGAGGTGGTTAATCCCGCTAAGGCGGAATCGGCACTGGCATAGGAAGAAGCGGTGATGCCCAGCAAAAACATGATTCCTACAAAAGGCCCTAATTCGTTGAAGGCTAATCGTGGGAAGAGTTCGTCCGAATAAGCAGGAAGGGCTATTCCTTTCTGTTGACTATAGATATAAAGCAGTGCGCCTAGTGTGAGAAAGAGAAGATTTACCACAACTAATGTAAGGCTGAACCAAAACATATTTTTTTGAGCTTCACCCAGGTTCTTACAGGTGAGATTTTTTTGCATGATCTCCTGATCCATACCCGTCATGGTGATGGCAATGAAAGCGCCTCCCAAAAATTGTTTTGGAAAGAAAAGGGTGGAGTTCACATCATCAAAATGAAATATTTTTAAATAGCCTTTGTCTTCAATGGCAGCCATCACATCGGAAAATCCCATTCCTAAATCGCCTGAAATTTTCCACACCGTTACAGCAACAGCAGTAATCAGAAAGAAGGTTTGGAAAGTATCTGTCCACACAATGGTTTTAATTCCTCCTTTAAAGGTATACACCCAAATCAACGCAATGGTGGCGGCCACAGTAACAAAGAAGGGAACTCCCCAGGAGTCAAACAGAAAAAGTTGAAGCACAGTGGCGGCCAGAAAAAGCCGGAGGGAAGAACCGATGGTTCTTGAAATTAAAAAGAAGAACGCTCCGGTTTTATAGGCCCAGGGATCAAAGCGCTGTTCAAGGTAGGTGTAAATCGAAACGAGATTAAGTCGATAGTATAAAGGCATCAGTACACCCATGATTACCCAATAGCCGGCCAGGTAGCCCAATACTATCTGGAAATAGGAAAAGCCAATTTTGCCCACGTTGCCAGGCACGGATATGAAAGTGACACCTGATAGTGAGGCACCGATCATTCCAAAAGCAACCAAATACCACGGTGATTGCCTGTTGGCAGTAAAAAAGGTGTCCGTATCAGCTCCTTTTGAGGTTAGATAGGAAATAGAAATCAGGACTGCGAAGTAAACCGTTAAAATGATAATGACAAGCGATGGGGCCATAGTGGGTTTTGAAGGGCATAAAGAAAGCAAAAAACGATTGGAATAGTAAACCAATAGAAACAAGATCATTTTTTTTACCTTTGATGCCGATTTGGATGAAGGGAAATAGAAAAAAATGAGAGCAGCATATCAAGAAGAAGTTTCTGTAGATGTATTGGAAGTAATTGACATTGCCGATGTAAAGGATCTGGTGGTGTTCAATGATGACTTCAACACGTTTGAACATGTTATTGAAACGCTGATCAGAGTTTGTAAACACAAACCCGAACAAGCCGAACAATGCACGTGGCTGATTCATCACAAAGGAAAGTGCACCGTTAAGAATGGAGTATTGGATGAACTGAAACCCATGCGCGAAGCCATCTGCGATGCAGGTATTGATGCCAAAATTTTATAATCATTTCGATACGCTTTAACCTGCCCCGTGGAATATCCCTCAAAGTTGATTGAAGATGCCGTAAACGAAGTTTCGAAACTTCCCGGCATTGGAAAAAAGACTGCATTGCGATTGGTGCTTCACCTGGTGAAAGAAAACGAGAACAAAACCTATGCCCTTACCGGTGCGCTCAATACGCTGAGGGAAAATATTCGATTTTGTAATACCTGTCATAACATTTCCGATGAGGAAGAGTGTTCTATCTGCCGCAGTCATCGCAGAGATAAAAGCATTATCTGTGTCGTAGAAGAAACACAGGATGTGATGGCCATTGAAAACACGTCACAATATTCCGGAGTTTATCATGTGTTAGGTGGAGTGATCTCTCCCATGAATGGCGTTGGCCCGTCTGATCTAAAGATTGATTCGTTGGTGAACCGGGTAGCCCAGACCAACGGAGGCCTCAAAGAAATTATTCTGGCGCTCAGCCCAACCATGGAAGGAGACACGACCTCATTTTACCTGAATAGAAGATTGAAAGACTTCACCGTGAAAATTACATCGATTGCGCGCGGTGTGCCGGTAGGTGGAGACCTGGAATATGCCGATGAGATTACATTAGGCAGAAGCATTTTAGGGCGAACACTTTTTAACTAGAAGCAGCTTTTCCCTCTTGCCATTCGCCTGATTAATTTCGTTCTTTGCGCACTTATTTATCAATTTATCACCATGCATAAACTTTCTGATCGTATCGAAGCCATTCAAGAATCGGCCACATTGGCTATGGCAGCTAAAGCCCGCGAATTTAAAAGCCGCGGTATTGATGTCATCAATCTTAGCCTTGGTGAACCTGACTTTAAAACACCGCTTCATATTTGTGAAGCAGCCAAGAAAGCCATTGATGATGGTAAATATTTCACGTATCCTCCCGTAGCTGGTTATCAGGATTTGCGCGAAGCGTTAGCAGCAAAGTATCACAAAGAAAACAACGTTCCATACAAAGCTGAAAACATTGTGGTGTCCAATGGTGCAAAGCAGTCTATTGCCAACGTGATGATTGCGCTGTTGAACAAAGGTGACGAAGTCATTGTATTCTCTCCGTATTGGGTAAGTTATGATGCACTTGTGCGGTTGGCAGAAGCAACCCCCGTGATGGTGAGGGGCACGATCGAAAATGATTTTAAAGTAACAGCGGCACAAGTGGAGGCTGCGATCACCCCCAAAACCAGGGCGATTATTTTTTCATCGCCTTGTAACCCAACGGGCTCTGTATTTACCAAGAAAGAACTTGAGGCGATTGCAGCGGTTGTGTTAAAGCATCCTGATTTATTAGTGATTGCCGATGAGATCTACGAACACATCAACTTCACCGGTGATCAAACCAGTATTGCATCATTGCCTGGTATGTTTGATCGCACAATAACAGTAAATGGTTTTGCCAAAGGCTTTGCCATGACGGGCTGGAGAGTCGGATACATTGCTGCTCCCAAGTGGATTGCCGATGGAAGTAATAAAGTTCAGGGTCAGATCACTTCAGCCAACTGTTCTATTTCACAACGTGGTGCGCTGGCGGCCATCACGGGCGACTTAGCATCGACCAATAAAATGGTGGAAGAATATCACAAACGCAGAGATATTGTGTACAACCTGTTGAAAGATATTCCGGGTATCAAAGCTAACTATCCGCAAGGCGCATTTTATTTCTTTCCGGATGTAAGCCATTACTACGGTAAGTCGGACGGCCAATTCACTGTAAAAAATAGTGATGACTTCTGTTTACATATGTTGGAAAAAGGACACGTTTCGTTGGTGCCGGGTGGAGCATTTGGAGAGGAAAACTGTGTGAGGCTTTCTTATGCGGCTTCCGAAAAAGAGCTGGTAGAGGCGATGCGCAGAATGAAAGAGACACTTTCACTTTTGAAATAATAAGCAAGACCTATCTTGTTTTTTTAAAGCATGAACATTCAAAAAATATTTGAAGACTTCAATTCACTGAATGTACTCATCATTGGTGATGTCATGCTGGATAGTTATATATGGGGAGCTGTGGAACGTATTTCACCCGAAGCACCTGTTCCTATTGTCACAGTAAAGAAAAAAGATTTTCGCTTAGGCGGAGCCGCCAATGTGGCCCTTAATGTTGCATCGCTCGGAGCAAAACCGATTTTGTGTGCCCTGATTGGTGATGATGAGGAAGGAAAAAAATTAATTCAACGCCTCGATGAAGGCAAAATTTCCAAAGATGGAATTGTCGTCAGTTCACATCGCCCCACTACGGTGAAGACACGGATTATTGCCAGCAGCCAACATGTGGTGCGCGTTGATGAGGAATCAGATAAAGTTGTTAATGCCCAGGAGGAGCATGACCTCCTGCTGCGGATTGAAAAACTACTTCCGTCCTGCCACGTAGTAATTTTTGAGGATTATGACAAAGGAGTATTGAATACGTCAATCATTGAAAAGACCGTTGCATTGGCAAATAGAAATAATATACCCACGGTGGTTGATCCCAAGAAGCGCAACTTTCTTTCTTACAAAGGAGTGACGCTGTTCAAGCCTAACCTGAAGGAGCTTCGTGAAGGATTGAAAGTAGAAGTGGAGGCCGCCAATCAATCCAGTGTGGAAAGTGCGGTGAGTCAGCTAAAAGAGAAACTGAGTGTTTCAGGGGTCATGCTCACGTTATCAGAGCACGGTGTTTATATTGACTTTCAAAATGAAAAAATAAAATTGCCTGCATACGCCCGCGAAATAGCAGACGTATCCGGTGCTGGCGATACCGTGGTGAGCATTGCTGCATTGGCGGTATCGCTGGGATTATCTCCACAGGAAATTGCTTTTCTATCTAATCTGGCAGGCGGGCTGGTGTGTCAGCATGTAGGTGTAGTGCCTATCGACAAGGAAGAACTTCTTAAAGAAGCCCTTGGGTTGCATTGATCTTGTTTTTAAAATCCTCAATTCTCGCTTTCATTTTATTGAAGAACTTATTCCGTTCCTTTTCTGCGGAGTTACTGATGAGGATTGAATTCTTTATAAGATTATTTAAATAGAATTCAGTTTTATCACAGAATGATTTTTCGTGAGTCGTCAACAAATTCAATGTGTTGTAATTGATATAAACAATGCGTTGATTTTCCATGCAGGCCAATACCGTATTATTGGCAATTAGTAATTCGTTTACATAAAGTTGATACTCTGCCCCATCTGATTTTTTACCCAGCCGAGCTTCCGTTTTAATTATCATGATCAGGTCAATCAACCGATTACACAGCGAAATTGCTTGCTGCTTGTCTGCAAAGAATCTACACTCATGATAATACCCGATCTGTTTCAACGTTTCGTTAATAGCCTCTTCACTCCATATTTCAATGCTGGGTACAGTGGCATACAATAGCCAGAGCTTACGTGCAGCCTGCTGGATGTGAGAAGGAATCGCTTCCAGTTTATAAAGAAGGCTGGAATAATCAGGATCTTTAATCACCGTCTTTAGCCAGAAGAACATTTTAAAAGCAGATAACTCCGGCAAACGAAAGTGCTGAAATGTTGGCATATCGCGTGCTGAAAATGTCATATGCTTATGTTCACATGAACTGATGTATTGAAGATTCGTGCCAACAGAATGCAGCCACATGTCAAGGGTGTAGGTGGTGCTCATGGCACGATGATGAAAGAGTGTGGTATTTATGGAGGGTGCCATAAGCGCGTCTAGCGACACACCATAGTGATCACATAATTTTTTGGCTTCGTCCAGCGACAGCACGGTTTCTCCACGTATCCTTCGGTAGGCACTATCCCGGCTTACATTTAATAGCTCTGCCAGTTTATCTACAAACGAAATTTTGTCAGACAGCCTGTTCCGTACCTGTTCCAGAAACACGGATTGAATACTGGTCGTTATAGTCTGTGACATTGTATTGGATATTTTTTCAGGGCAATCTGTTAATTGATGTAGTGATTTTCTCTTCTAATTTATTAAAGAACCGGTTGCGTTCTTTTTCTGCTGTGGCACTGATCAGGGCCGAGTTTTTAATAAGATTGGTCACATACACTTTCGTTTTAGCACAAAATGATTTCTGATGAGTAGTAAGTGTATCCATGGTATTATAGTTAATGAAGACGACTTGCTGACCTTGAATCCTGGCGTAGATCGTATTATCAGGAATCAGGATTTCGTTTTGGTACAATTCAAAACTTCCGCCTTCTGATTTTTTTCCTTCTGAAGCTTCTGCCCTCGATAGTTTGATTATTTCCAGGATACAATCGTATAACCCGGTCACTTGATTGCGGTGCGAGAAAAACCCGCATTCGTAGTAAAATTCAATTTGCTTAATAGTGCTATTAACGACTTCGTCACTCCATATTTCCGTACTGGCAACAGAAGAATAAAGACTCCAGGCCCGGGCGGCATCGGCCATAATTTCTCTGGGCATGATGTCTGGACTGTAAATCGAATGTTCGTATTGCGGATCCTGAATAATGGATTTACTCCATACAAATAGCTTGAACGCAGCCATTTCAGGAAACCGGAAATAATTGAAAACTGGGAGGTCTTTGCAAGCGAAAATAAGTTCGAGATCCTTTGATGATTTTGCCAGCTCCAGGTTTTGGATAAGGGAATTGAGCCATTCCTTCACGGAATAATGAAAATCGATGGTCTTATGGTTAATCGACACCATGTTCGAATTGGGGGACATGATGGCATCGATCGATAAGCCATATTGATCGTAAAGTTTTTTTACTTCATCCAGGGATAGAACGGTTTCTCCCCGTATTCTTCTATAGGCACTGTCGCGGCTTACATTCAGAAGTTCGGCCAGTTCATCGGCAAATGAAATACTATCTCCGATCTTATTACGGATTTGTCCAAGAAAGGAACTTTGAATATCGGTTGTACTGGTTGAGGAGCCCAATGGAATAGCATTTCAGTAGATAATAATAATCTAAAAACGCATGATTTGCAATAGGCCGTACTGTTGATATGCCTTGCAGTCAGAAGTCCGGAAAACGTGCAAAAGAGATTCCTGACGAGACAAAGAATCAAATTGACAGGTTAACCAAGGCCACTACTTTCGGACTGTCAACAAAAAAATCTGCGCCATGAAAAAACACATTCACGCTTTTCAAATTGTACCCTGGTTTGTTCTGTTTTCTATTTTGGGTTGCACGTTTGCCTGGGGCCAGGGCTACCGCACCTATCATAAAAGAGTATTTCTTAGAATCTATGGCCATGATGGTAACATGCTTTCAAGCGGAAGATTACTTCATGTAATGGATTCCTCGTTGGTTCTTGCTTCGATGAAAGAAGGCAAAAGCAAAATTGACTCGATTCACTTTGCTGGTATCTCGTTTATCCGGAAGGGTAAATCACCTATGAATAGTTTCGTTAAGGGCAGTATGATTGCCTTTGCTGTTGTGACACCTTTGATAGCCATGGCAGAAGAGAGTGCTACCATGACACTGATAACCATTAATACTATTGCAGGAGCTCCAGCACCTGAACCAGCATCACAGGCAATTCGAAATGGATTAATTGCTGGCATTACAGTAGGCACTGCCTGTGCGCGCAGCGAGTCAGAAGAAAATGACAATTGATGGGTCATTTGAAAAATTCAAATCAGTCGGACAACTATTAAAGCTCTACTAAGAGCAAACCTCGAAACACTTCGATTTTAAATAATACAATTATGACTTCAAACATCTATGCAATAATAGCCCCATTGGCCATTGGCTTCATCCTCCTCGAGATATTCTTCTGCTGGTATTTTAAAAAAACGTATATCACGTTCCAGGAGGCAGTAGCCAATTTTGGCACCGCGCTCGGGAACCAGACATCGAATGTGCTGGTAGCCGCTGGCGTATATATGGCGTACGGATTTCTGTGGGAGAATTATCGCCTGATCGACCACCTGGAAATGAATGCCATCAACTTTATTTTATTGTTGCTGGGTATTGATTTTATTTTTTACTGGGTACATCGCTGGGGGCATCATGTGAATATTATGTGGGCCGCTCATTCCCCACATCATTCGGCCGAGGAAATGAATTTTTTTGTAGCCGTTCGGGCTAGTGTTACACAGCGATTGTTTTCTTTTTTCTTTTTCTGGCCTCTTACGCTTATCGGTTTTAAACCCATTGATATCTATGCCATGACGGGCATTCACTTATTCATATCTTTTTTACATCACACCGAGCTTATCACCAAGCTGTGGCGTTGGATCGAATATATTTTTACAACGCCCTCGCATCATCGGGTTCATCACGGGATCAACTTCACCTATCTCGACAAAAACTTTGGTGAATTTCTGATCATCTGGGATCGTCTGTTCAATACCTACGCTGAGGAGGAAGAAAAAGTAGTATACGGAATGTACAATCCGCCCAACACCTGGAATCCAATCAGCATAAACTTCCATTATTATCAATTACTGTGGAAAGATGCGGTGGCGGCTCCACGTTGGATTGACAAATTCAAAATCTGGTTTATGCCATTGGGCTGGCGCCCGCAGGGGTTGCCTCCTAAGCCTGAGCTAAAAGAAGTAACCCAGAATAACCAGATGCGACTTCAGACAAGGATGTTTTGGGGCGCGAAGCCATACCTGATTATACATATTCTATTAGGTATAGCTTTAATGATGTTCATCATAGATCCAAAATCTCCGTGGGGAACAGCGGAGCGATGGATCGGAAGTTTTCTTCTTTGGCACATGATCATCAACTGGAGTGGCATTATGGAATCTAAACCCTGGCTATTCTTTTCTGAAGTATTCCGTTTGGTGATAACCACATCGTTTCTGATACAGATCAGCGATGCTTCGGGTTACAGTCCGATGAATATTTCCTGGATACTGATTACCTTTATTTCACTTGCGTGGACAACACGCTACTTCCGAATGTATCTTCCTCTCAAATTAAACCAACAGCCATGAATAAGTATACAGCAATACTATTGACTTTGTTCTTAAGCTATAATGCGCCTGCTCAGAGGTATGTTGATATCGCCAGGATGTATTATTTCATCTCAGCTGAGAATAATTTTGAGAGCAGCGACTCCAGCACCCGTATAAAAGAGTTTGGAGTGGATCTTACTCTTCCGGTTGTGATCAATTCTTCTGATGCATTGCTTACGGGTTTAATCTATGAAAGAAACCAAACTAAATTATTTGAGTCTGAACCAGAGGAAACATTTTCAGTTATAGGCCTTCGTGCGGGTCTTTCACGAAAGCATTCGGAGAGATGGTCGGGCACTTACATGCTGATTCCGAAGTTGGCTTCTGATTTTAAGGATGTATCCAGCAAGGACTTTCAAATAGGTGCAATTATACTGGTGAAGTATAATAAGCGTGAAAATCTAAACTATAAACTCGGTGTCTATTATAATTCGGAATTATTTGGTCCGTTTATCGTACCTCTTTTCGGTCTCTACTCCCTGAGCAAGGACAAGAGGTTTGAAGCAAACCTAACCTTGCCTTTTCAGGTGGATGCCAATTATAAAATGCATGAACGACTGAATATTGGAATCAATTTCAATGGCCAGGTTCGTTCCTATCGGCTTTCTGAAATCCCCGAAAGCACCAATGGAGGCTATGTAGTGAAGGCTTCCAATGACATATTCAGTTACCTGAAATTAAATCTAAGCAAGTCGCTGAGCATTCAAGCCAGAGTGGGGTATTCGTTGGGAAGGAGTTACCGGGTATATGACGAATCGGATAAGATAACTTTTGGTTCAATCCTTATAAGAGTGGGTGATGGAAGGGATCAATTGAATACAGATTTTTCAAATGGTTTTGTTTATCAGGTCAGTGCCCTTTACAGGTTCATACAAGACTAGTCAATCCGATTAATTTTGGTTTTTGAAAGGTTAGCCAGGCTTTTTACCAATCATGGCATATTATGTAGCAGGCTTTCTATGTAAACCAGAAATAAACTCAGGGAAATTTTAATTATCCTTAAACTGCTTGTCCAACGGCCCCTTCTTTTCCAGGTCTTCAATGATTTTACGATCGAGCGGGCTTTCTTTTATCATGTTGTAGCTTTCCCAAAACATTTTGTTGTAGGGCGGATCCTGATATTGCAATCCATACGTCTTCATTCTTTGATTTGAATTAATCCGCCCAATGGCATTGGGTAGCACTTCATTGATAAGGAGCGATTGTTGCAGTTCGGTTTCAAACTTCAGCTCCTGGGTTTTTATGTCGTACCAATTTACTTTTGAGTCAACAGAGATGTAATTGATGTAATATTTTCCGTCATACTTTTTAAAGTCATTAACACGCTTTGTGTTTACCAGCTTGCTTTCAAGACCTCTTTTTTTTGTCAATTCATCTGCTCCTTTTTCTTCATATTCTATGTGCATAATGGCATAGGTTCCTTTTTCAACGTGAACGGTTAAGTTATAGTCACCATTATGAGAGAGGATGAAAATTTCCTGGCCATCAAAATACGAATCCTTTAGTCGTGAAATTTTTTCGAAAAAAGATTGCTCATGGGGAAAGTGCCGATAACGTACGCTGTTGTGAAGAAGGAGAACTTCCAGTAAATTATCATTATCAAAATAGGACGTGAATCGGCTTGAGTATCCAATGCTGCGTCTTACCTCCTGAAGGGCAACGCGCTCCCTTAATTTATTTTTGTTGCGGGGCTCCTTATAATCCTCGTCATAGATTTTGACGGCAGCTTCTAGCAGAGAGATGTAGGTTCCGCCTACTTTTTTTAAATCTCGGTAAAAACCATACATAAGGAAGGGAGTCATCGGATAATTTTGCTCTACGCGCGAAAGGGCAATTTGCAATATGTCGCCACCGGTTAGCGTATCGGAGATAACCACTTCATCTAGTATGAAAGGAGATTTTTCAATCTCAATAATTAGCTCCCGGGCATCCAGCAGGGTCCAGATGGGAGCCTCGTAGGTCTTGTAGCCCAACATGTTAATTATCAGAAAGTCGTTACGGAATTCGTGGGGTATATGGAAATCAAACTCACCCCGTAAATTTGAAATGGTACCAATTGACTTTCCTTTGAGGCCAATGGAAGCGAATGTGAGTGGTTCTTTGGTTTCTTTATCAATGACTTTTCCCGAAACCGTTATTTTCTGAGCGAGCCCTGCCAAGCTGAAACCAAAGAGAACAAACAGTAAGATTAAATTCCTCATGGGAATAAAGTGGTTTGTGACTTTGGGTGCAAAGATACGACATTCAGAATAATTGACTTTTGCCGCCTGATCCCCGTAAAGGGCCTTTAAACGTGAAAATATTACTTTAGTCGGCATTCGCTTCTATTGTTTAAATTTATACCCTAATATTTAGATTCTGTGAAGTGGTTTGATTCTGTCCCTGGTATTTGGAAGCGTGCTTATTTGCTTATTTGCATCTGGTATGCAATTAATTTCACGATCAGTGCCGTGGTGGAGTGGCGGTTTGTAAATCCTGAATCGTATGTATTGTGGACCGCTTTTTTTCTGTTTGAATCCCTCTGCGCCTTTATCTTATTAATTTTTCTTTGGGCCCATTGGCTTTTCAATTTTCGGCCAGCCATTCAAATCGCTGGTCACGTGTCAGGTATCATCCTGTTCTTTTTAATGATGGGCACGCTGTCGTACTACTTTTCAGATTACCTCGAAGGCTTTGTCTACTTCGAGCACTGGTCGGAATATATGATGATGATGCTTAGCAGTTGGGACGCACTTCGCATCCACGATCAATATATCATTACGGTAGGTGTGTATTATGTAATCAGGTATTTTCAAGGATTGCAGCGTCAGGAGTATGAGAAGAGCGAACTGGCCATCCGGAATAAGGAAATGCAGATATCATTATTGAAATCTCAAATCAATCCACATTTTCTTTTTAATACACTCAATTCGATAAGCACGTTGGTGAATTCCAGTAAGGAACAAGCCCGTAAAGTAATCACCCAACTGTCGGATGTTTTTCGCTATGCGCTCGATTCGCACAGCGGTGAAATGGTCAAGCTTACTCATGAAATTGAATTTATCGAAAATTATATCCGCATTCAGCAAGTGCGGTTTGGCGACCGTTTGAAATTTGAAAAAGTAATTGACCCCACTTGCCTGAGCATTAGCATTCCACCCATGATCTTGCAGCCGTTGGTTGAAAATTCTGTTAAATACGGGATCGCACCGAAAGAAGATGGTGGCACCATTACCCTCATCGTGAGAAGATCGGTGTCTATCATATATTTTGAGGTAAAAGATGACGGACTTGGTTCGAATGCGAAAAAGGTGCTGGACGGTAGTTCCAACGGGGTGGGCATGATCAATACAGACCTCCGGCTGAAAAGTTATTTTGGTCCTCAAGCACAACTGCGGGTGAGGTCATCCGAGTTAGGCTATTCAGTGAGTTTTTTCATTGATGCAAAAGATCAGGAAATTAAAGTTAATGGCACATACGAAAAACAAATATTATGAATACAACTTGTTTGATCATTGATGATGAAAAATTAGCGCGTGAACTCTTACGTGAGTACTTGGCACCATTTTCTCAGATTGAAATATTAGGTGAGTGTAGCAAGGGTACAGAAGCGGTAGATCAAATTGATAACCTTAAGCCTGATTTAATTTTCCTGGATGTGCAGATGCCCGGCATGAATGGTTTTGACGTGCTGGATGAAATCGTCCATGAGCCCTACGTTATTTTCACTACGGCCTATGATCAATATGCGATCAAAGCATTTGAAAAAAACGCGGTTGATTATTTGTTAAAACCATTGGATCAAGAGCGTTTTAAACGGGCAGTAGAAAGAGCACTGCAAAGAAAGAGAATGGAGGAAGGTAATATTGAAGATCTTCTGTCGAGCATGCATGCCACGAGCCCACGCGCTTTCTATGATTCGCATATTTTTGTTCAAAAATCAGAGAAGTTATTCAATCTGCCCGTAGAAGATATTATTTACCTGGAAGCGTCCGGTGACTATACCGTGATATCAACGAAGAATGATCAATTTGTAAGTTCATCCGGCATTGGCAAGTTGGAGGAGTTAATGAATCCGGATAAATTTATACGTGTTCATAGGTCAACCATTATTAATCTTACTTTTCTAAAAGAAATTGAGCGACATTTTAATGGTGGCATGATTGTGAAAATGCAGAGCGGCAAGACCTTTCCAGTCAGCCGAACGTATGCCAAAATGATAAGAAAGAAGGTAGTTTAATTTTGTTATAACAGCATCTAAACAGGATCATACTACAGGTAGTTGAGCAATTCGTGAATGGAATTCAGTCCTGTGAACCTTTCATTCTCGATCTGGTTCTCCACACGCTCATGCGCCCAGGTTACATGATAGGGGATATGAAAGCCATGGCCACCGAGCTTTAATACAGGTAATACATCCGATTTTAGTGAATTGCCAACCATGGCAAATTCTTTTGGAGGAATGTCAAGATGTTTGATCAGTTTTTTGAAATCATCTTCTTTCTTTTCCGACATGATTTCGATATGATGGAAATAGTGATCTAATCCAGACTTTTTTAGCTTGCGTTCCTGATCCAGTAAATCACCTTTGGTGGCCATCACGAGGCGATAGTTGACTTTTAATTTTTGAAGCACCTCCTCCACATCATCAATAAGTTCAACCGGCTTATTCAGGTGTTCGCGGCCATAACCAATTATCTTTTCAATCGCCTCATTGGAGATTTTTTTGTCGGTTATTTGAATGGCGGTTTCAATCATAGAAAGCATAAACGCTTTAATGCCATATCCGTAAAGTGAAATGTTGGCAATTTCGGTCTGCAACAACTCACGGGCTACTGTATGTTGAGGCAAGTAATTTTCTAATAAGGCACAAAACTTATGTTCCGTTTCCTGAAAATAAGCTTCGTTGTGCCATAGTGTGTCATCGGCATCAAACGCAATCACTTTAATCATAAATCAAATTTTGCAAGACGAAAATAATCAATAGCCCGAGGAAAAGCTATGGCGGCTTACCAGAATTAATTTGTTGTGTTGTACTCAATTTCTTTAGTATTGAATTGGCCGTAGGTTAGGTCACCTTCCGGCAGATTCCAGATGGCCTCTCCATAAGAGGGGTACTTTCTTCCGTTACGTTCGAGGTAATTTTTTACCGGTGTGGAGAAGCGAACGACTTTACGATCTTTTTCACTTACAATCTGGTAGCGATCATCCGAAACGAAGTTGATCAACTCACCCTGATCGTTGAAATGAAGAACCGCAGATATAGTAATTTTTTCATTGGTAAAGGTTGCTTTTGAAGAAAGATTATCAATAGCACTCCATGTGATTCGTTTATCAATAAGCCCGGCCGGAGCAAACAGGCAAAGATCATTAAACCAGGTAACGGTTTCTGCAATATTCATTTCCTTTCCGGTTTGATATTGCACCGTAATTAATGAGAGTAGCCGGATATCCATAGTAGCCATTCCATTTTTAAATGAATGATACCCGGATACAGGCAAACCTCTCATTCTGGCTTTCATAAAGAAGAGTCTTGTGGGGTGTTCAATGAAATTATATTGTTCGGTGGTAAAGGGCATCCATGCTGACTTTTCATCACTCCGGATCTGTCCTTCAAATTTGATTTTAAAATTTGTGATAACTGGTTTGTTGATAGCGCCTGAATAAATGATGTAGTGTTGAACGGGTTCGGGTAATTGTGCGATTGCTTCAATCGTTAGTAAGGGTTCAGCAAGACTTTTTGTGTATTTTAAGTTTTCAGTTACATCTCTTTTGTATTGATTTTCAAATTTCCATTCGGCCCAGGCCTGAATAGCAACTGCCAGTATGATAACATTCGAAATGGTACCGAATTTAGCATCATGCCAGTAGCATATAATTAACAGTTGAGACAGGATGGCGCCTGACAGTGCGATCAGCCACCAGTATTCATTTTGTAAAAAATAGATTAATGCAGTTGCGATTATAAGAATTGTGGCGAATAACCACAGGACCCCCATCGGATTTGAAATTTCTTTGGTAAGTTGTTTGATTTGAGCGAAACCAAAGGCTTTTAGAAAACCCATTAGGTGAATAAGGCCATGCACAACTACCAGGAAGGGGAAAAGATATTTCATGATGACCAATGGAAGATGGGAATTTAAAATTGACTGATTTTTCGTTTCGTTTTTATGATATTCGTTGTGTGATTCGCTGATTTTAATCAGCCTTATTATATCAGATATGAAAATTCAATATCAAGCCAAAGTAGCAGGGCATCCTATAATAGGGAGACAAGGTATCTTAATTAATCAAAAACTTTCTTTTGGGGGAATATCATACTTTGCTGTTGGATCGCCCATGGACCAAAGGTCTCGGCCGGGTTTGAAATTCGCAACAAAGACGGAAAACCGATGCCCGCGGTGTCGATGATCGATAGCGGAATCGTTGACCTTACCAACCTCATCGCGGAAGAAAAGGTATTATTGTCAGGGGCTTGTGCCGCATGGTTACTACAGGAACAGATTTAATGCAACTCCCTCTTGCAGGATATCACTAAAAAGTTTTTTAACAGCAACTTAAAGTTTCTTTTCGAGCACCACAAACTCCAGTTTCATTTTAGGTTGACCAAACCGAGGGTCATTGAAAGCAAAGGGTTTTCGTTCACCTGTAAGTTGATAGCCAAGGCGGTTATACCAATTGATTAATTCCTGGCGAACAGAAATTACTGTCATGAAAATGGAGGCGCATTTTTGTTTTTTCGCTTCCTCTTCAGCTGCTATCAATAATTGTTTGCCAATACCTTTTCCTTGTAAATGAGGTTGCACAGTAAGCATGCCTAAATAGAGTTTACCGTGTTCGTTACGCAATTCAACACAGCCCTGAATTTCATTTTCGTTCACATATTTTAATACGGTGATGCTTGGATTTTGTATCAATTCGGTGATGGCCGCTGCATCGGTGCGGGTTCCATCTAATAAATCAGCTTCCGTAGTCCAACCCTGGCGGGAAGAATCACCACGATAGGCAGAGTTCACTAATTTATCAAGTGCGGGTGCGTCTTCGGGCGTAGCTTTTGTGATCATGCTCAAATGTATTGAAATAAAAATTTTAACTCAATGTGAATTTTACAGTCAGCGTAGTATGGTTAACAACACCTGCGCAAAAATAATCTTTGCCAGCATGGCGATAGGAAAAACAGAAGAGTATCCGATGTTGGGCTGTTCACTGTTGGCTTGCTCGTTGACAAAAGCCAATACAGCCGGCTGAGTCTGCACTCCGGAAAGCATGCCGGCCAACCGTGGAAACGGGATCTTCAAAAAACGATGACCGATGAAGAGAAAGAAAAAAGCAACGGCAATCGTGACGAATGAACCTAGCATAAAAAAAGTAAGTCCATCATCACTATGCGTGATCGTTTCGCGGAAAGCAAAACCTGAACGTGTTCCCACACCGGCCAAAAAGAAGACTAATCCCAATTGTCGTATAGTATGGTTAGCGCTGTATGGCATTACAAACACCAATTTGCCAACACGATTGATGGCGCCAAGCAACAAAGCAACGATGAGCGGCCCACCGGCAATACCTAATTTTAGTGTCATGCCTCCCGGAAGAGGAATCGGAATCATGCCCAACAGAAAGCCAGCCGCCATGCCAAGGCCGAGGGTTAGAATATCAATTTCACTTTGTGCCGCATAACTATCACCAAAAAATTTACTGGCGGATGCCAATTCATTTCGTCCGGTGAGAATGCGCACGCGATCACCAAACTGAAGAGTGGTATTGGCGTTGGGTAAAATATCACTGTCGCCCCTGCGGATGCGGGTGATGATGATGCCCATCGTATGAGGAAGATTGAGATCTTTCAATGACTGTCCAATGATATCATGGTTGGACACAAACACCCTGCGCATGTCGAGCTGTTGATGATCTACCTCGAGATTAATTTCACTTCGTTTGCCTAATAGCGTTATGGCTTTTTCTATTTCTGCGGGCTTCCCGACAATCGTCATCAAATCACCCAATGATGGAGAAATGGTTTCGAGTGCCAGAAAGGAATGTTCATTGTGTTTTATTCTTCCGAAGACCACAGCGAGTTTATGTTGAATTCTAATATCGCGAATGGTATGTCTGATAATTTTTTCATTTGTAACCACCACCGTAGCGTTGGTGAGTTTTTCTGCCTCGGCCACTTCAGCATTGGTCTTTAATGAAGTCTTGAAAATCTTTTGAAATAATACGATGGCGAGGATCATTCCGATCACGCCCATGGGGTAGCACACGGAGTAGGCTACCACAGGTTCGGCCAGGGCGGATTCAATCAGGGCAATGGGTGTAACGCCTTTTATAAATTCAAGCGAGGCAGCCAGCGCAGGAGTGTTGGTTAGACTTCCGGCAAAAACACCTGCGAGGTGTGAATATTTCATGGAAGAGAAGGAGCCAATGGATAGCACCAACAGGAAAGCCAGCACCACCGCGCCAAGGGCAAGCATGTTTTCACGCCATCCTTTCTTTTTCAGATTCCCAAAAAATTGTTCTCCGCTCGAGATGCCGATACTGTAAATAAAAAGCACTAAACCGATTTCATAAATGATAGCCGGTAACTTGATGTTGGGCGACAAAGCCCCAAAAGCCAGCCCCGTAAAAAGCACCGAAGCAATACCAAGGTTAACTCCGGCAATTTTTATTTTGCCCAGCGGGGCGCCCACGGCCAGCACAACAAACAGTAGTAGGAGAGAAGACTCGCTGAGCAGTTCGATCATCAGGGTTTGGGTATGTGTCCTACATCTTTAAGGCAGGACACATAACTCTTTAGTTTTGTTTTTTGGTATTTACCTTATCCAGATCCGGCAAAACGAAATCATCAAATACTGATGGCTGCTTCATCATGTCTTCTATTTCTTTTACGGTGCGGGGTGCAATCTTCGATAGATGTTCGTACCCATCTTTGGTGATCAGATAATCATCTTCAATTCGTACGGCAATGCCCCACCATTTTTTATCACAGGCTGCATTATCGGGAATGTAAATTCCCGGCTCTATAGTAATGGTGTTGCCTTCTTCCATGATTGAGCCACCGCGATCATGAACATCTAGCCCAATATGATGACTTACGCCATGAGGGAAATAAAGATGCTTTTCATTGGGTTTGATAATTCCCAATTGCACTAATCCACGATTGATTATTGCGCGGCATGTGTCGGTTGTCAATCTAAGTGGGGTTCCTGGTTTTGTAATCTTCATGGCTTCTTCCTGGGCTTTCAGCACGAGTTCATAGATCGCTTTTTGTTCGGGCGAGAATTTTCCATTGACAGGAATGGTGCGAGTGATATCAGCCGTGTAACCATGAAACTCGGCACCCAGGTCCATGAGAATTAATTCTTTAGATGACACACTCGGTTTGTAGTTGTCGATGTAATGCAAAATGCAACCGTTATGTCCGGCCCCAACAATGGATGGGTAGCCGAGATCCTCCGCCTGATATTTTTTGTATACAAATTCATGGATGCCCTGAATCTCACGCTCCGACATGCCCGGCTTGATCGCCTTCATCACTTCTATCTGGCCCATGCACGAAATAGAAACGGCCTTTCGTACTAATTCAATTTCGTCTTTAGTTTTAATGCCTCTCAAGTTAGCCATCAAATCGTTCAGGCTTTTCATATCCAGGTTATTCTTGGCGGGCTCAACCGCGAGCGAGACCGTATTTTTTTCAGGATATTTAACGGAGGTTTTGAACTGTACGATCATGTCATACAGATCGGAAGAATCCCTGGGGTCGTTACGTACATCATTAAAGAAATCAAAGAACAGGACTTTATCGAATTTCGAGAAGTCTACAGTATAGCGCTTAAATTCACTGTTGTTGAAGGACTGCTCAATACCCAGTATATTTTTAGCGCCTTGTTCACCAAGCCTGCGGCCCGTCCACATTTCGCGCATGGCATTGCGGGGCTGTACAAATAGAATCTCATTATAGGCGGTTCCGTTGGCAGCTAATTGCTTGTCTTTAAAGATCAGCAAGAGAGCGTCCGGTTCTTTGTAGCCAGTCAGATAATAAAAATCAGGATCCTGATGATAGATGTAATCAACATCGCGTGCCCGGTTGCGGACCGGGTTGGCAAAGAATACCGCTACCGAATTTTCAGGCAGGGTTGTCCGCAGTTTCTCTCTTCGGTCTTTATGAAAGCCCTTGGAAAGAAAATCATTTGGAAGATCGTTATCTTGGGCGTGGAGAGTAAGGCTTAAGAAAAGCGTTAAAAGAGGTAAAAGTAATTTCATAATATGTTTTTATGCCTTTAAATATAGTACTAGATGGCTGAGAATAAAATCGATTTATTTATGAACGTTCCAGCCGTGCTACTATTGGATAATCGCAAAATAATTTCAGTTACCTACATCTTGATTATATTGGTGCAACCATGAACTATCGCGTTGATCTTTTTTCTATGTTTATTTTCCTGGGCGTAGTGCAGGGCGTGTTTCTGTTATTCTTTTTTCTTTCTGCCGAGAACCGCAAAAACGAAGTCAATCTATTCCATGCCACGTTCTTGTTTTCTATCACGGCATGCATTTTTGAAATCTTTTTGATGTACACCGGCTACATCATGAACATGCTTTACCTCGTTGATTTTTCAGAAGCATTAAGTTTCGTTATCGGCCCGAGTTTTTATTTGTTAGTAGTGAGCCTTATAAGGGGGCCGGTGCCACGCAAGTATTACTGGCACTTTGCCGTTGCGGCTCTCTACCTGTTGATTCAAATTCCGTTTTTGATTTTATCAGAAGATTTTAAGTACAATGCCTATGTAGGGTCATACCGAACTGATTTGACCTTTCGCGATGTTGAATATCCCTATAATCCGTATATGTTTTTGCTGATGGATCACTCTAAGCTTGTACTGATTAGTTTGTGTTTCTATTCGGTGATTAGCACCAGAGAAGTGGTGAAAGCCTTTCAAAAAAAAGGAGAGTCATTCTGGAATCCTAAACACCCTGTGCTGAGAACCTTGCGCCAGGGCACGGTACAGATGATATCTGCTTTTTTGATTATTTTTTTGGTGAAACTCCTTTATGAAAATGATTATGGTGATCATTATCTGGCTGCCTACATCGCAGCGTCTATTTACTTCACCAGTTTTTCGGTTATCAAAAATTCTGGGTTCTTTAAACAAGCTTCCCTTGATGATCAGCCAAAGTATAAAGCTTCTACGGTAACATCCGATCAGCAGGATGCTTTGTTAGTAAAATTGAAAGCACTGATGGCAACTGAAAAACCCTTCTTAAAATCGGACTTCTGCTTGCCCGACCTGGCCGATCAGCTTAAAACATCGGTACACACGTTATCGCAGGTGATCAATGATGGCTTGAAGAAATCATTTTTTGAAATGACGGCCGAATATCGTGTTGAGGAAGGCAGGCGATTGCTTAAAGTGAAACCCAATTTTAAAGTAGAGGAAATTGCCGAGGCTGTTGGCTATAATTCCAAATCCTCCTTTAATACCTCCTTCAAGAAAATAACTGGCCAAACGCCTTCTGAATGGCGTTCGAGTTTATAATATCGTTCTTCCAGTTTATAAAAACGGTCTTACCTTAGGGTCCCTCCTGCGTTCCTTTGAACAAAAAAGATCGCTATGACACAATTATCTCACCAACAACGAAGACACGACCTCGACTGGCTTCGCCTCATTGCCATTGTTATCCTTTTGTTCTTCCACACCGGCATGTGGTTCAATCAGTGGGGCTGGCATGTGAAGAATAGTGAAACGAGCACTACGTTTCAATACTGGATGATCTGGTCTCATTATTTCCGAATGCCCTTGTTACTCTTTATCTCAGGAGCCGGCACCTATATGGCATTAGGAAAACGTACCCCGAAGCAATTTGCTGGCGAACGCTTTCGCAGGTTACTTATTCCTCTGGTGTTTGGAATGTTTGTGGTAGTGCCTCCCCAGATTTATTACGAGCATATTAAAGAGTATGCAAATTATTGGGAGTTCTATAAAACGGTGTTCAATTTTATTCCATACCCAGAGGGAAGTTTCAGCTGGCACCACCTATGGTTTATCCTTTATCTTCTTCTATACTCCTTGTTAGCCTTGCCGCTGCTGCGGTTTTTACGTTCACCACGGTCGGAGCAGTTTAAAAACACAGCACTGCGCCTGTTGGGAAGTCCTGCGGGAATACTGTTGATCCCCTCCGTATTTATTCTCATCACACAAATTATCCTGCGCCCCTATTTTCCTGAAGAAACTCATGCACTGGTAAATGATTGGGCCTTTTTTACGTTTTACTTTTTATTTTTTTTGATGGGCATTATTTCTTACTCCAATCCCAAACTGTGGGACGCCATTGGCGCCAGCCGAAAATATTTATTAAGCACAATGCTGATTTCACTCATTCCATTTTATAGCTGCTATTTTCACTTTCGTGGATTGATTCATTTGCCCTGGACGATTGATACGATTGAAACCACGTTTGATGTGGCCTCCATTTTTGTAAGTTGGTTTACGGTGATTACGATTATCGCTTACGGTCAGCATTATTTAAATATGTCCCACCCGTGGTTGACGAAAGTGAGCGAAGGCTTATATCCATTTTATATTCTGCATCAAACCGTGATCATTGCCATAGGCTATTACATCTGTCAATTAGATTGGAGCATTACTGCCAAATACTGGACGATTAGTTTTCTCACCTTGATTAGCTGTGCCGCATTCTATCTTTTGCTGATCAGGCCGTTTAATGTAATGCGGTTTTTGTTTGGGATGAAGGCGAAGAGGAAAAATTAATGTAGTTTAGGATTGCATCGTAGAAAAACAACCAGAGAGCTTCAATAAAACATATGAAAACCCTGGTGCGCAAGAACTATTAATTTGCACGTTAACCCAACATCAATCATGCACCGCAGAACTTTCATTAAAAAATCATCCCTGATCGCCATGAGTGCTGGAGCCTTGGGTGCCTTTGACTCAAACGGTAAAGGTTTTTTCGCTGGCAATAATCTAAAAGTAAACGGACAGCGCATTGAAAATCGCATCAACGAGTTAGCCAGATTTGGAAGAGATGAAAACGGTCACGGCTACCGGGTTGCCTACACGAAAGGTGACCTTGAAGGTCGCGCCTGGTTTATGGAACTGATGAAGAAAGCAGGGCTTGATGTTACCATCGATGCGGGTGGTAATATTATCGGTAAACGAAAAGGCAAAAAACCCTTAAAACCAATCGCCTTCGGTTCACACATTGACATGGTGCCTGATGGCGGCAATTATGATGGCACGTTAGGTTCTCTCAGTGCCTTGGAAGTAATTGAAGTACTCAACGAAAATAAAATAGTTACGGACCATCCGCTGGAAGTAATCATTTTCGCCAATGAAGAAGGAGGCCTTATTGGAAGCAGGGCCATAGCAGGTCAACTTACTGCCGAGGGTTTAAAGCAGGTTAGCCAAAGTGGTTTAACCATGGCGGAAGGAATCAAGGCCATTGGAGGAGATCCAGACAACATTCAATCTTGTATCAGAAAAAAAGGCGGCCTCCATGCATTTTTAGAATTACATATTGAGCAAGGGGGCATTTTGGAGGCTGAAAATTTACACATTGGTGTGGTGGAAGGTATTGTAGGGATTATGGATTGCGAGGTAACGGTAGAAGGTGTAGCCAACCATGCGGGCACTACGCCCATGAAGTTGCGGCAAGATGCGTTACTGGCTTCATCAAAATTAATCATCGCGGTAAATGAAGTGATTAATAGTCTGCCCGGAAATCAGGTAGGAACGATCGGAAAAATCACAGCCTTGCCCGGTGCATACAATGTGGTGCCCGGTCATGTAACAATGGGTTTAGAGATACGCGATTTGTCCGCTGATAAAATTGAACAGCTGTTTGTGGAAATACAAAAGCGTGCCGCCACGATTGCCAATGATTCGAAAACTAAAATTAGTTTTAAGCGGGAGGCGAGTGAGGTAAAACCTGCTTTAACGGATAAACAATTACAGCAAAAAATTGATGCCTCTGCAAAAGCACTTGGCCTCAAAACAAAATTTATGCAAAGTGGCGCTGGACATGACTCGCAACAGATGGCTCAGATTGCTCCGGTGGCCATGATTTTTGTTCCCAGTGTTGGCGGTATCAGCCACTCGCCCAAAGAATTTACAAAAGCTGCTGATATGACCAACGGAGCAAATGTGTTGCTGCAAACGATATTGACGATTGATAAAGAATAGATCAAATTCAAAGCGGAGCTCTCATCACAGAATCTCCGCTTTCATTTTTTACTGTGTTAGCATCCCCACCGCTTTCTCATCATTATATCACACACCACTATCAAGCAAAGCTCAGTTTCTGTTATCCTCAGAAATGCGTAAGAAATCCAAAATGGTCTTCATTCAAAAGATAGAATCGTGCGATGGAGTAGTAAATCTTACCTTACACAAAGACATCTTGAGATTTCTAATTACAATTATAAATAAAAAACCCCTCCACATAATTATTATGGGAGGGGTTAATGTGTCTGTGATTATTGTTTTATGATTTTAGTATAAGCCACTTTTGAATTTCCCACTATGGTGATAATATACACTCCGGGGGCATACTTTTGCATATCCATTTCAAATCGCTTCATACCACCTGCGTGAAAAAGTTTTTCACTTCTTAATTCCGCACCTGTGCTGGTCAGTAATTTTACGGAATGCCAATTCTCGAATGAATCCGGAATTTCAATAAGCACGGTGCTGACAACGGGGTTAGGAAAAATACTTATTATTGTTTCGTCACTACCCTCAAGAGAAGTAATCGTCACCGACAATTCAGCCGAAGTGCTGCACGACCCTACTTCGACTTTATAAAGCCCTGAAGCTTCGGCACGAAGGGTTTGGCTGGTAGCTCCCGCAATGACTTCGCCATTTAGGTACCACTGGTTTCCCTGGCTATAATTTGAGGACATCAACCCCGCTGCTTCGGTAATGGCTACATCATTGTATTGTATAACATTAGCGGTAACTGCTGTGCGCACCCCTTCGCATCCTGATGAATTAACGATTGATACATAGTACGTTTTTGAAGTTGTAAGCAGAGGCGTAATTAGTGTTGCTGTTTGTTGCCCGGCAATGGCTTCAGAGGAGGCCAGGCTTTCATACCATCGGTAAGAGCCATTTTGCATAGCCCCCGCGGCTTTCAGAGTGATTATTCCCTGCTTGCAAACCACACCGTTTTCTACCGATGGTATGCTTGTGGGGTTTACTGTAACCACAATGTTCTTTTGAATACGATTACTGCAATCCGGTATTGATGCATTAATAGTCACTGTATTTTGTCCGACCAATAGTTTATTTTTTGGAATGCTGATCTGAATGGTTCCACCATTTCCTTTAACTGACTGGGTTACTACGGTGCCTGCAATCATGCCAGCATAATCGATACCATTTTGTGAATTGAGTATTTGAATGGATGCATCAACTCCTTCACACACAGGCAAGGTTGAAAGCGTAAAGGTTGAGGCAGGAGCAGTGCATATTATTACCACCGACAATTCAGCCGAAGTGCTGCACGACCCTACTTTTACTTCGACTTTATAAAGCCCTGAAGCTTCGGCACGAAGGGTTTGGCTGGTAGCT
>CAZIOY010000004.1:59458-88298 GCA_964540915.1 uncultured Ohtaekwangia sp. | reverse complement strand
ATGGATGCATCAACTCCTTCACACACAGGCAAGGTTGAAAGCGTAAAGGTTGAGGTAGGAGCAGTGGTTGATAAAATCAACTCAAAGCGACCTGACCCTTTGCTGTTGACATCGGAAGTAACACTAAAACTGTAACTACCGATTTTGACATCAACTGTTTTATTGAGGAATTTATCGGAAAGAGTTATACTAACATTCGAGTCAAATGATGCCAATTCAGAAAAATCAAAACGATACGTTCCATTCGATACATTGTCAATGGATAGTTTTACTGAAGCCTGACAATTCAGTGCAGGCAATGAATTAATGGCCAGTTTACTTCCATCTGCCAGCAAGGATGAAAGATTGACCGAAGTATTCATAAACTTCCTTGCGTCAAGGTTACTGTCAAAAGATGAGGTGGCATCACTACGGAAGTGAACAATTGTTTCATCCGTAATGGAACCTTGTGCCAATGTTATGCGTAGGAAATTATCAGGAGAGGCAACTCTGAAAAATGTTGTTTGCGTTCCTGCGGCCTTTGCATTTTCGTTGGCTGTCAGGGCTGGGGTGCCTGCCCCACTTGCCTTTATCCAGAAAGCCTGGCCCAGAGCAATGTATTGTGATCCTCCATTCAGACCAAAAAGGCCATTATAGGTAGCGTATCTTATTGTGCCTGAACCATTATCAGTAATGTAAATGGCGTTCTCTAAATTGGTTTTGGTCCATCCACCGGAGTTCCAATCAACGGTTGATGGAAATGGATTACCCACCATGTTCCAGCCATCGTTAGCAGCTGTGCCTGATGAGGTATAAGAAACAGGTAATGAAACCGGTGTAAAATTTCCAGCGTTAATGTTGCCTCGAACATCCCAGGATGTAGAGCTGAGTAGGTTTCCGTAAACATAAAGAGTGTAGCCTCTTCCGGGTTGAAAGATTTCAGTGTTCGTAGCAGATGGAAACTTTATATACCCGCTTAAGTCAGTGATTACCGTTTCATCATAGTAATATAAGTTAACATAGGTGCCGCAACCCGAGCATACACTTCTTCCTGTGAACGTACCTGTCACCGGCAGTTCATTCTGAATATCGGCAACGGTGGCATCCTGCAATGGCGATGAGATGTATCGATATAGGTTACTATTGTTTCCTTCAGCTTTGGTCATATAGCGTTGTACGGTAATCTTTCCGTCTACTCTCGCTCCTGAAGGCAGTGCGCCTATAGAAGCATCCAGTGTTGGACTGTCGCCCAGAGAAATCAATTTGAATACGGAAGTATTGTTGCTACCATCAGTATCTACCACTGCATTGCTACTCAAGGTTAAAACACCATTCAGATTTTGATCGCTTTGAATGCGAACTCCTGGATTGACTGTCGCGTTGGTAACGTCTATATTGTTAAAATTGGTCACCAGAGTTCCACTCACATCTTGTGTTGCTGTTCCTGAAAATCGTACTCTACCATTGTTGTGATTGAAGGTGCCACTGTTGAATGTGAAATTGTTTTTCAGATCGAGCAGGGTTGTGGTTGATGTGAAGGTGGTTCCGAGTAGACTGAAAGCCCCTCCCACAGCGATATCAGCAGATCCTCCTATAAATGTGCCACCTGAAAAAGTTGCAGCACCCATAGTAGTAATTGTGTTTGCGCCTTGCGTAATGACTCCAGTATATCCACCACTGATGGATAAACTTCTCATGACCATGGGCGCACTAAGAGTAATGCTGGAGCTGTTGGTATTTTCAAATAGAACGGCATCCAACGCAGTGGGTAAGGCGGCACCGCCTGAACCGCCCGAAGTATATGACCAATCCGATACGTTACCTCCGGTAGAGGAGGTTGCCGCTACCCAATAACGGTCATCAATATAATTGACCACCCACCAGGGATAAAAATCAGATGCGACAACGGAGGCCACACTGACTGCATTTGCAGTAGTATTTACGGTTGATGAAGGTCCGTAATCCAGCCAACTGCTGAGAATTGGATTCCATCGTTGTGCTGTCAGGCTGCTTTCGGTTGAGGTGTTGTTAGGACTGGCAAATTCAGTATCCAGATAAGTAAAGGTTAAATTGGATAAAGAAGGTTTAGTGGTGTAACTCTGCGCGCTGATTTGCCAGAAGCGATCGGTAGCGAAAAGAGATTTGTCAGAACCGGATGCTCCGGTAAAATTGGTAACGGAAGTAGGAAGCAGGGTACTGTTTAGCGAAGGGGTGCTATAGCCAGAGAATAGAAAAAAACCAGAACCTGTGCCGGCCGTTTTTGTAAACGATAGGGGAATATAATCGGATGTACCTTTGCCCCAGGGCACCGTATACGTTCCCGTAGTGGTGCCGATCATCCATTTCAACAGATTGTTTTCGCCCTCGCTGATGATATGGCCATCGGTGCGGGTTATGGCATTAGTAGCCGGGTTTTCAATGACGAGAATAGCACCATTGGCAATGTTAATTTTTGCACCATTTAGAACTAATCTGGTCTGACTCCATCCGATTTGAATACTGGAAAGAAGCAGGAATAGTGAAAAGATAGAGGTAGCGATTGTATGGTTTTTCATGGATCGATGATTTCAGAAGGTTAATCAGATACTCTAAATTGGAGATCGGAGATTGTTACGCTTGTTCCTGCTAGTAAATTGCCGTTAATAAAAATTTCTACATAATCATTGGTAACCATATCAATTTCTGTATCCAGAGTAATTTGATATCCTTGCCCATTGGATAAGGCACCCATCGAACCATTAGGTGCAGTAATAACTGTTCCGTTCTTGGCAATAGCAATAGTAAAGTCTGCACCGCTGGCAGGTGACCGACCACCCACTACAACAAATATTTTTGCTGAGAGCGCAGATTTACCGATGTAAGTAATTCGGTTGCTTGTGGTCGTGAATTTTTGTTGCTTAACCAGCGTGGTAGTACCTGCTATTTTATAGTATGTTCCTGCTACTGGCAGACTAGTTGCCGTAGCATTATTGTTCATAAAGATATAACCATAGACTTTCGTATTGGGTATATCTGTATTTTGAACCATCTGCCAGCCTGGCGTGTAAGAGTCAAACCCGTTTAAATAGGTGGTAACTCCGCGAAACATGTTCGTAGTCATTCGACCTCGGTCTATAGTTGATCCTGCATTTACTTTAATCCCTGTCTGGCCAGTGTAGTTAAAATAATTGTTAGAGAGATCAATGTCATTGACGGTTAAGCCAGAAAGAAATTCGATTCCTGAACCGGCACTGATACCGGTAATGAATGTATACGCGGTAGTAAATTTTCCGATGTTGCCTGTTACCTTTATTCCGTCTTTACAGGCCCAATAGTTTTTGGTGATCGTTACTGCAACAAAACCGCTGATCTGACCAACTCCCAGGCTGGGCGTTGCCGCATCGATTACTGAACATCCTGAAAAGAGATTACAGTACTTAGTGCCAGTGGCATCGCTAAAGTCGTACGCTTTAGTGGCTCCGCTTGCGGGGATCACCATAAGATTTTCAAGAAATACACTCACATTACTACTCCTTAATACCGCACCACTTGCCGTTGACATAATGCCGTCTTTTGAAGGATCAGTTCCGCGCAAGCCGGCACCATTCAGATTGAGATAGTTAGATGAGATATTAACTACACCCGAGAACACATACATTTTCGTAGCATCAAGTGTAATTGCACTTCCTGAAGGTGTAGGCAAGTCAGCCAGTGAATAGACATTGACAAGATTTGTACTGGGCGATGCATAGGCAGAAGATTCCCAACGATTCACCCGATACACATCTGTGGTATTGGTGGTTGTATTATATATCTGCAAACCATTGGGCGGAGAAGTAATAGCATCGCGTTGAGTTCCCGTCATGCTGGGTATCAGCAATCCTGTGGTGGTGGATGAGATGTCCAGCATCGCCTTGGCGTTAGGTGCGGCACCTGTGGCGTTGATCCCAATATTTTGTGAAAGCCCAGCCTGAACAAGCCCAGTGAACAGGAGTAGTAGAAGAATATTTTTTTTCATGATGATTTATTTATGTAAAGGTGAATACCTACACATGCCCAGACATCAGGAGGGATCTGATTTGAAAAAAATCAGGAATACCCCTTGGGGGAAGATAAAAGTTGGACAGAAACCCTTTTTTCAGGGAAGATGAACCAATACCCTAAGGGAAAACCTTAGGGGTATCTCTAAAAACTATTCTTTTATTGGACTCTTCCCTTCTTCTTGGAGAAGGATAAAGGAGGTTTTTAGAGATACTCTTATATAAGAGGATGCAAAAAGTTGGCTGACTGAGTCAAAGTTTTTTATTTTAAAAGTGACCGATGAGCCCTTATCAGTTGGTATAAATACCTGTGCAAGTAACTGTGAACGTAAGATTGCAAGCAGTAAGTGAAATAAATCCTCATGGTTTTATTTCAGCCCGACCAAACACCACAGTAAATTGTTCGCACCAAACCATCACATAATTATAATCGGTAACGTCTGGGTTTCCAGGTATTTCATAGGATTGTTTTCCAGAAGTAGATTTCAAGGCTCCCAGGCTTAGGTATGAAGAGGCATTAATATCCTTGCTTAAATAGACTTTTAAATCCGGTCCATTTTGTGAAGAGAAGGGATCAAGGACTACAGTCTTTGATGATGCGCTTTTATAAATAGTTACGGTGCCACTTACTGTATGCCCAATTCCAGCCAGCGTTCCGCTTTTGAGCACGGTGGCGGTTGTAGTGTCAAAATCATCATTAATAGGAGCCGTTGGAGTTGCGTCTTCCTCTTTGCAGGATGAAAGAAGAGCAATAATGAAAATGATGAGTATTTTTTTCATAGCTAATTATTTTACATTGAAACTTACACCTGCTGTAAACATCGAAGATTTATTTCTGAACCGATCGTTGGGTTCTGGAAACTGTTGTACTTCTATATCGGTGGTGTATTCTGTAAACAAAAATTGAAGCCCGGCCTTCAAAGCTAGTTTTTCAGTAAGTTGATATTTTCCATAGAACTCTGAATTTAAACTCCCCAAATCATTGTCGCTGATTAAAAGAAGATTGAAACCCGTAGGTTTGCTTGTTGCATTTTGACCTTGCGACCCGTTGATGTAGTTTCCGCGCTTCTCATCGCCAAAAGAAAACCCGATGGCATCGATATTAAATCCTACCGTAATTTTTTGAGTCACTTTATAACCCAGATTGATCAATGCATTAATTGCAAAAACTTGTGGCTTGGCAATTAGAAATGTATCTATGTTTGCCTCAATGTTCTCACTAAAGAAAACACTTGGGCCAGTTTTGCCATAAGTGAGTTTGGCAGGTGCAGTACTATAGTATTGATTGGCACCTAAGTATCCAGTTATCCGGCCACCAACACCGATTTGTATTTTTTGTTGCTTCCCAAGATTCCAGTTATGGATGTAGGCTCCAGAAAGTGTTCCTTGACTGCTTCCAAAACCTATTCCGATATCAATAGAAGTACTTTTAGATGCGTTTTGTTGCGCGCTTGCAACGGTTACTGATAAAATTGAAAAAATTAGTAGAACAAGGCTTCGCATGTGAAATTAATGTTTAGTTAAATAACGCAAGAATGAATCATTTAGCTTGTCTTCTTTAAGACAAAAATTGTTTTAGCGTTAAATAGATCGAGCTATATGCGCTCAGGATGTCTTTACTGCGACAGAACGAGCTTTGATTTTAGTTTTGATAGCCAATTTATGGTTCAGTACGTTAGAAGTACTAATTTTGATGATTATGAAATGGTTAAAGATTTTTACACTCGTATTACTCCAATTTGCTTTGATCTCGTGCGATGGGCAGAAGAAAGCTCAGGACTCTGATGTTAGACCCGTTGCTCTTAAGGCCCCGGCAGGCAGAGCTATTGCTGCATTTGCAGAAGGTTGTTTCTGGTGCTCGGAACATATTTTTGAAGCAGTAGTTGGTATAGATTCGGCCGTGTCGGGTTATGCAGGTGGCACCACTAAAAATCCAACGTATGAAATTGTAAATACCGAAACGACAGGCCATGCCGAAACGGTTTTGGTTTACTACGATCCAAAAGTGATTAGCTATGAAGAGCTAACGAACGTGTTTTTCACTTCGCATGACCCAACCACAAAAGACCGTCAGGGACCGGATCATGGCTCTTCTTATCGCTCCATATTATTTTACATGACTGCGGAAGAGAAAGCAATCGCTGAGGAATCAAAAGCTACTTTTGATAAATCCGGACTTTATAAAAATCCGATTGTCTCTGAAATAAAAAAACTAACTGAATTCTATCGTGCTGAAGGTTACCACCAGGATTTTATTGAACACAACCCCAATCAAAGCTATGTGCGCGGGGTCTCCATTCCACGATTTGAGTTGTTTAAGAAAACGTATAAGGGTAAGCTGAAATAATTTCAAATCTCACGGATCTCAAAATCTTTTCCACTTCCAAACTTGATTGTATCTTTAAGAATATAGCGTTCCAGTGTGTGCAGGTCTTTCACTTTGAAATCGTCATTCGCAAGAATGCGCTCTACTTCAAACTCATACGTGTCGCCAAAATTTACGAGGCGGTATTTTTTCCCCACCCGAAGAGCATTAAAGGATAGGCCCGCCATTATAAATCCTCTTCACGTTCCAGCATCAGGATAGAAGCCTGCGGCACAATGAAGTACTTCTCGTTTTCATACATGACTTCAATTGCACCTTTTTGTAAAAAGATAGCAAGATCACCTTCGCGTGCCTGAAGAGGCAAATATTTTACCTGCTCTTCTTTTCCTTTCCAGAGATCATCTTCGTCAGCAGGCATGGGCAATGGGTAGCCGGGTCCCACTTTAATGACAAATCCTTTTTGAATTTTTTCCTTTTCCTGTACACCCGGTGGCAGATACAATCCGCTCTCTGTTTTTTCCGATTCCTTTGCGGGACGAATCAACACACGATCGCCTACTACAATCAGTTTTTTCAATTTATTGTCGGCAGTAAGCTTCATGAAAAGAATTATTTCTTGCGCGTAGCTTTGAAAGGAAAATTCATTCCTCCGGCAGACATTGCGCCAACCATCTCTTCACCATTTAATAATGCATCAAATAATACCGTGGTGCCGGAATAGTCTAAGTCGCCCGCTACTTTTTTGGTGGCCTCATCAAACGTAAAGTTATTGATGGTAAGTTCGCTGCCACTGGCATTCATTTTGGCACTAAAGGTTTTGTCTTGTGTAGTAATGCTCATTACACCACTAAAGTCTCCTTCAGGAGTGCCGGTGATTATGTAATCCCAATTGCCGGCAGGCGTGATAACTATTTTACTGGTTTTGGTAGATGCGCAAGAAGCGATGATCAGGACAACGAAAACAAAAATTAAATTTTTCATAGGGGTTATAGTTTTATTTTTCAAACAAATCCGCCTGGTCTTCCGAGCGGCTCAATAGTTTTGCGTCAATGGACTTGCTGGCTTTTGCTCCCAGTTTCTTCATCTCTTCCACACGCCTCACAATATTACCGCTTCCTACGGAGATTTTTTTCATGGACTCTTCATAAAATTTTTTGGAAGTATCCAGATGCTTACCGAGCATAATCAGGTCTTCAGTAAAGCCCACAAATTTATCGTATAGGTCACCCGCCTTATTGGCAATGTCCAGCACGTGACGATTTTGATATTCTTGTCTCCACACGTTCTTTATCAATTGCAGCGAGGGGATCAGTAGCGTAGGGCTTACAAACACAATTCGTTTTTCAAGGGCCTCTTCGTACAAGTTGCGGTCGCTTTGAATGGCCAGAATGTAAGCCGGCTCAATGGGAATGAACATGATGATAAAATCCAGGTTCGCTTCAGAGATGTTCTGATAGTTTTTATCGCCCAATCCTTTCATGTGCTGACGAATGGAGAGTAGGTGCGCTTTGAGAGCGATTACTTTTTCTTCTTCGCTGTTGCTGTTCACAAAATTATTGTAAGCCGTCAAGCTTACTTTTGAGTCAATGATCACCTGCCGGTTTTCAGGAAGGCGGATGATCACATCTGGCCTGAGTCTTCCCTCAGAAGTGGTGAAGGATTCCTGAACAAAATATTCACGGTCTTTTTCCAACCCAGATTTTTCAAGAATGCTTTCAAGAATAAATTCACCCCACGCACCTTGTGTTTTAGAGTCTCCCTTCAATGCCCGGGTCAAGTTTTCTGCTTCGCGGGTCATCTGCACATTTAATCGCTGCAGGTTTTCAAGTTGTTCGCGCAAGGCGGAGTTACGTGTGATGGTGTCTTTGTGAGTTTCTTCCACTCTCTTTTCAAACTCTACAATCTTTTCGCCCAGTGGCTTCAGCAAGTCAAAGATGTTTGACTTATTCTGGTCGGTGAATTTTTTGCTCTTCTCCTCAAAAATGTCGTTGGCGAGATTTTTAAACTGGATGGTGAATTTTTCCTGGATGGAATCGAGCTCCCTTTTCTGATCGTTTAGCTTTTCCTGCAGGTTGCGATAGTCCGCTTCGGTGGTGGAGAGACTATTACTTAATTCAATGACTTTGTTCCTGTTGATCTCCAGCTCACGCTTCAATTCGCTGGCTTGTTCATTGGCGGCCCTAACTTTTTCCTGTTCCAGCAACACCCGTGAGGAATTTTGATTTCCTTCGGCCTGATATTTAAATCGGGCTACCAGCCATCCCGCAAGGCCACCCCCCACCAATCCAATCACTAAAAGTACAATCTCCATCACAGCAAATTTAGATCATTTCAAATTGGGAGCAACCGATTTCTTAGGCGGTTTCTATGGGAATGAGTAACTTTGAAACTCATTGAATTTCAATCATATGGTATCCACGATTACATCTAGCCAGGAGGCGATAGCGTTAGAAGAAAAGTATGGCGCACACAACTACCACCCACTTGAGGTGGTATTGAATAAAGGTGAAGGCGTATTTTTATGGGATGTGGAAGGGAAGCGGTATTACGATTTTCTTTCCGCTTATAGCGCTGTCAATCAGGGTCATTGTCACCCCCGCATTATCAATGCGTTGATTGATCAGGCCAAAGAACTGACGCTTACATCCCGTGCTTTTTATAACGATAAGCTGGGCGTTGCCGAAAAATACGTGTGCGAAACCTTTGGATATGAAAAGGCGCTCTTCATGAACAGCGGTGCCGAAGCAAATGAAACGGCCATTAAGCTGGCCCGCAAGTGGGGCTATACCAAAAAAGGAATTCCAGATAACGAAGCGGTGATTATAGCCGTGAAGAAAAATTTTCATGGAAGAACTACGGCAATTATTTCCGCTTCTACCGATCCATCATCCCGCAAAGGGTTTGGTCCGTTTATGCCCGGCTTTGAAATTGTGGATTACGATAACGTTGAAGCGCTTGCAAAAGCATTGATCAATCCGAATGTATGCGGCCTGTGGATTGAGCCGATTCAAGGTGAAGCAGGTGTGTATGTTCCGAAAGAAGGATATTTAAAAGCAGCAGCAGATTTATGCAAGCAGCATAATGTATTGCTCATGATGGATGAAATTCAAACCGGCATTGCTCGCACGGGTAAAATGCTGGCATCCGATCATGAAGGTGTGCGTGCTGATTTATTGATTTTAGGAAAGGCTCTATCAGGAGGTGTGTTACCGATTTCAGTGGTGATGGCCGATGATGAAATCATGTTAGTGATAAAACCAGGTGAGCATGGATCTACCTTTGGTGGTAATCCATTGGCGGCAGCCGTGGTAGTTGAAGCCTTGAAGGTGATCAAAGATGAAAATCTGGCAGCCAATGCCGAAAAGTTGGGTGTGGTTTTCCGCCAGCGAATGAACGCGCTGAAAGAAAAATCGGATATGATCACATTGGTTCGTGGCAAAGGTTTGCTCAACGCGATTGTGATCAATGATTCTCCGCAAAGCGAAACGGCCTGGAACTTATGTTTAAAGTTTGCTGAACATGGTTTATTGGCTAAGCCAACACATGGTAACATAATTCGACTGGCCCCGCCTTTGGTGATTACGGAAGATCAGATTCATGAGTGCTGTGATATTATTGAAGCGTGTGTGGTAAATTTTAAGAAAAGTTAGTTGTCGTAGAGCTTCATCATTTCTTCTGAGGCGTCCTCTTCTTTTAAATAGGTAAAGGGTACTACGGTTTCTCCCTTTTTATTAATCACTCCATATTTTCCTTTGAGTTTAACTAATCCATATTCTCCCTCGAAATAAAAAGTCTTATCGTAAAGAGGTGCAATGATTTCTTTACCGTCAAAACCACTCAGTCCGTATTTTCCATTTTTCTTGATTTCAAATACTTCACCCATCGCGTCAGATATTTTAATCTCATCGTGTTGGCATCGCACCAATTCACGCCCTGCGGTATCAATCACGCCAACTTTATTATTTTGCCGCACCAGCATGAAATAATCGTAACCCAAATCGACAAAGGGTTTTTTGCCGCCATCATATTGGCAGGGCACAAACTCAACTCCTTTTGAGTTTAGTAATCCTGCTTTCTTGTTTTTATAAACGATGGCCGTCATGCCCCACATCGTTTCATCAAAATGAAAATCCTGGTCGTAAACAGGTGCCGTAATTATTTTGCCAGTGAGCAGGCTGACTAATCCATAACGGTTATTCTTAATAACCTTTGCCTGGCCATTGAGGTCATTATATTCCTCTTGCGGAGCAAATATTTTGTCGTACTCAAACGGAATGATTGTTTTGCCCTGCATGTCAACACTGCCCCACTTACCATTTATGCTGGCAAGGGCATACATGAAGTTCGTGTTGTTTGCTTCATCGTAGAATTCACGGAAAGACAAATTGTTTTCATAGATGGGCGCGATCACTACTTTGCCGGTGGCCAGACTGACTAATCCATAGCGATCGTTTTTCATTACTTTGCAAACCATTTCAACAGCTGTCTCCAGAATGAGGATCTTACCTTGTCTGAAGGAATAATCAGACTCACCGAACTGATCGTTGTTTTTATAAGTCAGCAGGTATTCAAACGGCAACAGAGTTTTTCCTAATGTATCAATAGCGCCCCATTTGCCATTTAGTTTTACGAAGGCACAAAACCCGATACCATCATATTTGTACACATCATCATATTGAGGTTGAATGATCCATTGGTCTTCGCTGTTCTTAAATCCAAGTTTTCCATTAGCGCCTTCACTTACTTCAAGCTGAGCAAAAACAGAAGCGGAAATAAACATGATGATGAAAAATGAAGTAGTGGAGCGGTTCATGTTTTTTGTTTAAAGATATTGCGTTATACGGATCTTCTTATTTTTCTGATTTTTATTTTTTAGCCGGAATCATAAAGTAAATAACGGCAAAAAGTACAAAAACAATTCCCGTAGGGCTGATTTCAAATCAGAATAAAATGCATTTCTTTTCAATGCAAAATTCCCATCCCCTGCAAATCATTTTTCAGTTGATCGGGAGATTGAAACCAGATGCCAGGCAATCCTATTGCTTTGGCGCCATCAATGTTGCGCTGACTATCATCAATAAAAAGTGCTGTCTTTGGATTTACGTTATAGCGATCAAATAAGATCTGATAAAATTCCGGAAATGGCTTCCTGGT
The DNA here is from genome assembly GCA_964540915.1 of uncultured Ohtaekwangia sp. Classification (GTDB taxonomy): domain Bacteria; phylum Bacteroidota; class Bacteroidia; order Cytophagales; family Cyclobacteriaceae; genus ELB16-189. Next base: position 76,820 of record CAZIOY010000004.1, on the reverse strand, counting down.
TTTTTCATGACCCGACACCACAATGCCTTCAAACCAATGAAGAAATTCGAATTGCTCCAAAGCCCATGGAAATGTTTGTGCCGACCAGTTGGTAAGCGCATATAAGCGATGCTTGTCTTGTTCTTTGATTTGCCTGAGTATGTCTACCGTATCATGAATCGGTCCGCTGATGGTTTCCTGCCAGCGATCATACCAGGCGCGAATAGGATGTTCATGCTCGGGGAATTTCTCAAGTAATTCCTGAGTAGCCTCTTCAAATGAACGGCCGGCATCCTGCTTTTCATTCCACTCATGGGTGCAGATGTTTTCGAGAAACCAGGTGATCTCTTCTTCGGTTTTAAAAATTTTTCTGTAAAGGTGCCTGGGGTTCCAGTCAATGAGTACTGCGCCTAAATCAAAAATGATGGTGTCTACTGTTTGCATAATGAAATTTATTTCTTGGGGTAAGCCCATTTCAAAAAATAGGGCATCGCTTGTTTCCAGGTTTTAAGATTATGTTCTCCATGCTCCAACTCAAGGTATTGAATATCATGAAAGGGCCGATATCCCTTTTTTGTGAGTTCAACAATAAGATCAAGGGTATCATCAATAGAATCAATTACACCATTTTTATTGCGGTCATGGTGCTCATCTTTCAGTCCGGTCTGAAACCAGAATTTTAATCCCGCCTTAAATTTTCCTCTTCGTATGGCTTGATGCATGATGCGATCGTAATGATCGGAATAGAATTTACTTTTCATATCACGCTTTCGCCACCAGAATGATCCGCTGAAGGCACCCATTTTTCCGAAATACTCAGCGTGGTGATAGGCAATGTCCAAAGCCGAAAGACCACCTAATGAAAAGCCTGCAATGCAATTTTCTTCCGGCAATTTTGAAATAGAATAGCGATAATGAAGGTAAGGGATTAGCTCAGTCATGATAAAACGGGTGTAATTCCTGGCTTTTGATCCCCGTCCCAGATAGTCCTCTTTGGTGGCCACGCCATATTCATGCATTCGGTCACCGGCATGCACGCCCACTACAATAACATCCTGGATTTCTTTGTCATGGGTAAGTTTTTCAAGAGTTGCTTTCAGGTCGATGGCTTCACTATCCTGCCCGTCATTTAAAATCAGCAAAGGGTAGTTTTTTTGCTCTTTTTCATATTGAAAAGGCAAAAAAATGTCCACGATGGTATCCCTGTTAAGCAGTTTGGAGTGGATGTCGGTTAGTTTTTCGAGGTGGTAATGATGTGTATGTAGCAAGGACAACAATTTTTTTAAGGATAAATTGATTTTTAAGCCTCTTTATTCCGACTTTTCTCTGAATTAAAAGGCAAAAATAGGAGTTTATAATTTGAATCGTTATGGCACACGAACATTATCATAAATGGTATTCGCCCCGCTTGAGCCGGGATATAGAGGTGCTTTCCTTTGGAACGCGCGGCTACCCGGTTATTTTGTTTCCAACCTCCATGGGACATTACAATGAGAATAAGGATTTTAAGCTGATCGACAGTGTTAATTGGTTTCTGGATGAAGGCCTCGTTAAAATTTATTGTGTGGATGGGATTGATGAGGTGAGCTGGTACAATAAAAATATTCATCCGGCTGATCGCGCCAGAAATCACCACTGGTATGATCAAATGTTATATCACGAATTGGTGCCGCTTGCTCAAAGAGAAACCGGGGTAGGCCGGGTGGCCACAGCCGGATGCAGTTTTGGAGGTTATCACGCTACCAACTTTGCCTTTAAGCATCCCGAGGTAGTGAAGTATGTATTTAATATGGGTGCCGCCTTTGACATCAGGGATCAGATGGATGGTTACTATGATGATCTTGTGTATTTTAATAACCCAATGGATTTTTTGCCCTATGCACAAAATGATTTTTTCTATGACATGTTTGTAGTGTTGGGCACGGGCACCAAAGACATGTGCTGGAATGCGAACGAGCGAATGGCCGAAATTTTACGCAATAAAGGAATCAATCATTGGCTGGATGTGCGCCACAATGCCGAACATGACTGGCCCGTATGGAAGGAAATGTTTCCCCATTATTTGTCATTGATTCGATAAGGATGATTATTCGCTGGTTGATGTTTATTATGCTCCTGCCTCAGATGGCGGTTGGTGCTAACGTTCAGGGCAGCGAGGCAGTAGAGATCGGGGGCATCAAACAGTGGATAAAATTTCAAGGGGAGAATGACCAGGCTCCTGTTTTACTTTTTCTTCATGGCGGGCCGGGTAATTCCGTCATGAGCTATGCGGATCGATTTACAAAAGAATTACAAAAACATTTTATTGTTGTTCATTGGGACCAACGCGAAAGCGGACAAACAGCTATTCTGAATAAATCAAAAGATGCGCTTACGGTTTCTCTTTTTGTTAGCGATGCCATTGAACTCATACAGGTTCTTTCTTCAAAATTCTCGCAGAAGAAAATTTATTTGATGGGTCATTCATGGGGTGCTTATTTAGGACTGCGGGTGGCTGTAGAAAGACCCGATCTGCTGCAAGGCTATTTTGCTATAAGCCCGATGATAAACCAATTGGAGAGCGAACGGCTATCATTGAAAGTCATGCAAGACAAGGCAATAAAGGACAACAATAAAGAAGCAAAAGCAGAACTCAGTCTTGTGGAGGTTCCTTTCAAAAATGGACAGCAGTTGTTCTATCACAGAAAATGGCTGAGTAAGTTGATGGGCTCCACCACACCTGTGCGCGCCAAAGTTGATCAATGGGCAGGCACATGGCTTCCTTTGTTTAATGAAGGTTCGCAGACGAATTTTAATGAGTTTGCCCCACAGCTAAACTGCCCCGTTTATTTTCTCATCGGCAGCAACGATTATCAAACTCACTTTTCATTAGCAGAATCTTATTATCAGCAAGTTGTTTGCAAGGAAAAAAAACTATATTGGTTTACTGATTCTGCCCACAATCCACACCTGACGGAGTCGGTGAAGTTTCAGAATATTATAATTGACATAAAGGACCAAAACTAAATTCATTGTTATGAAAAAGATAGGAATACTGCACGGCATGGAGCGCTCTTTCCCTGATGCTTTCGTAGAACACATCAATAAGATGGGCCTGAAAGATATCAAGGCCGAACGGGTGCTGGTGGACATGGTGCAACAAGGCGAGCCTACCGACTATGCCGTAATCATCGATCGTATTTCGCAGGATGTTCCTTTCTATCGCGCCTATTTAAAAAATGCTGCGATCTCAGGTACAGCGGTAATCAACAATCCATTCTGGTGGAGCGCTGATGAGAAATTCTTTAACAACGCTCTGGCAGTAAAGTTAGGGGTGCCCGTGCCCAAGACCGTGCTGCTGCCTTCCCATGAAAGACCTGCTGATACCGGAGAAGCTTCGTTCAGTAATCTTAAGTTTCCACTGAGTTGGGAAAAAATATTTGAACACATAGGCTGGCCAGCGTACATGAAACCGCATGCCGGTGGAGGCTGGAAGAGCGTATATAAGCTTGAAAACATGGATGATTTTTTTAAAGCCTATAGCGAAACGAGCCAACTGGTGATGATGCTGCAGGAAGAAATTATTTTTGATGACTACTTCCGTTGCTATTGCCTGGGCAGAAAGCACGTACGCATCATGCAATATGAGCCACGCAATCCTCATCACCTGAGATATCAAAGCGCTAAAGGCCCGGCTTCAGAAAAGCTTTTAAAGCAAGTGCATGATTATGTATTGGATCTCTGCAACGCGTTGGGTTATGATTTCAACACGGTAGAAATGGCCGTGCGTAATGGCATTCCGTATGCGATTGATTTTTGTAATCCGGCACCCGATGCCGATGTGAATTCAGTGGGCCAGGAAAATTTTGATTGGGTAGTAGAAACATCTGCGAAGATTGCTGTGGAAAGGGCCCAGGATCAAAAGCCAGGAAAAGATAATCTCACCTGGGGCACATTCGTAACAAAAGCTGTGGGCGTTGGTGCAAAAGCGGCTGTTGCTAAAGCACCTGAAAAAGAACCCGCGAAGAAAGAAACGAAACCCAAGTCGGCAAAAAAATAATATGCTCCTAAAAAGCATAATCGTCTATGGAAAAATTTACACTGGGAGTAGAAGAAGAGTACATGGTGGTTGACCCGGTTACCCGTGAGTTAGCATCGCACGATCAAAAAATAGTAGAGTTGGCTTCTCATATTATTAAAGATAGTGTGAAAGCAGAAATGCACCAGGCGGTGGTGGAAGTCGGCACAGGCATTTGCCGGGATGTCGGGCAGGCATATGAGGAAATTCGCGGATTAAGAAAGTTGGTTGGTGAAGTGGCAAGTTCATTGAATCTTAGAATCGGAGCATCAGGCACACATCCGTTTTCACATTGGAGCAAACAACTGATCACCCCCAACCCACGCTACGATGAGATTGTTCAGGAAATGCAGGAGGCTGCGAGATCGAATTTAATTTTTGGACTTCATGTTCATGTCGGTCTTGAAGACAAAAACATGGCGATTCATATTCAGAATACGGTGCGTTATTTTTTGCCCCACGTGTATGCGCTTTCTTGTAACTCTCCTTTTTGGGAGGGGCGCAACACCGGATTTAAATCCTTTCGCACGAAAGTGTTTGACAAGTTTCCACGCACAGGCATCCCTGATCAATTTAATGGCTGGGATGATTTCAAAAACTATGTAAACCTGCTGATCAAAACCAATTGCATCGACAACGCGAAAAAAATCTGGTGGGATGTTCGTGTGCACCCGTTTTTTGATACCATCGAATTCAGAATCTGTGATGTGCCTATGCGCATTGAAGAAACGATCGCTATCACCGCAATATTTCAGGCACTGGTGGTGAAGCTGTATAAGTTACGACTACAGAATATGAGTTTTATCATGTACACCCGTGCTCTTATTAATGAAAATAAGTGGAGAGCATCGCGCTATGGCCTCGATGGACGGATGATTGATTTCGGCAAGCAGGTGGAATTAGATACCCGGGTATTAATTCTTGAATTGCTCGATTTTATTGATGATGTAGTGGATGAACTTGGCAGCCGTAATGCCATCAATTATATTCACACGATTTTAGAAGGAGGCACTGGTGCCGATCGACAACTGGCAGTATTTCAACAAACCGGAAGCCTTGAAAAAGTGGTAGATTATATATTGAGTGAAACGATGGAAGGAATTTAACTTCTGGGTTTCTTAGTAAATGTTTATTTAACGAATAGATTTTGTCTTCAGAAAATCAAATACGAATTGCCATTCTCGATCTCTACGAAGGGGTTGCCAACGAAGGCATGCGCGGTCTGCGTCAACTCATTGAAGAATTTGAGGCCGATTGCCACATGACGGTGGAGTACCAATTCTTTGACGTGCGCCAAAAAACCGAAGTGGCTGATCTTAATTTTGATGTCTATATCTCTTCGGGTGGCCCGGGCAGTCCGCTAGACAGTGCCGGAAGTTTATGGGAGCGCAGGTTTTTTGCGTTGATGGACGATATTAAGAACTTTAATCAGCAGCATCCCGACCGGAAAAAACACGTATTGTTGATTTGTCATAGCTTTCAGATTTTTTGCCGCTACTATGAATACGGTGTAGTATCAAAGAGAAGGTCAACCTCTTTTGGTGTGATGCCAGTGCATAAAACATTTGAAGGTCACCATGATTCATTATTTCGTTCGTTGAGCGATCCTATATGGGCGGTGGATTCACGCGATTATCAGATTACACATGCGAATATGGACAAAATTGAGTCGGGTGGAGGTGCGCTTCTGTGCATTGAAAAATTCAGACCCCACATAGATCTGGACCGGGCCGTGATGGCCATTCGCTTTGATGAAGCTTTTGTAGGAATGCAATTTCATCCGGAGGCGGATGCAGTGGGTATGCGCATGTATTTGTTGCGCGATGACAAGAAAGAATTGGTAATTGAGAAACACGGAGAAAAGAAATATTGGGAGATGCTCGATCATCTCAATGATCCCGATAAGATTATGCTCACGTACACCACCGTAGTGCCGCGCTTTTTAATGACGGCTTTAAGTCATCGGTTACGTTCCCTTGCACGATGATCAAATCTGCCCGCCAATTATTTAATCAACAATTTTCAGAAGAGAAGTATAACGCCTTTATCAAGAATCTTGATCAGGAGTTTAATCACAAAATACCATTTCGGGTAGCGGAGAGCCCTGTTTTTGTTGGAAGAGATTTTAAGAAAAAACTTTTAAACGCAGCCGATGAAATCATAGACTTTATCGTGCGGCCTGATTTCAAATCGTTAATGACGGGTGCAATTCCTGCGCAGGTATATGTGCCTAATGAAGATGCGCACACGTTATTTTTGGCGTTGGATTTTGCTGTATGCACAGAAGAAGGCAGTAATGAACTTGTTCCTCGCCTGATTGAAATGCAGGGCTTCCCCTCTTTGTTTGGTTATCAGGATTTTTTGGGGAATAAGTTCAGAGAGCATTATCAGATTCCTCAAAATTTGGATTTTCATTTTGGCGAAAGCTCAGAGCAGTACTGGAAGCGTCTGCAGAAGGCCATCGTCCGCAATCACAATCCTGAGAATGTGATTTTGTTGGAGATTGATCCGATGAAACAAAATACCGCCATCGACTTTCTGGTAACGAAACATCATTTGGGAATAGAACCAGTTCATTTAGGTGATTTGATCGTACGTGGACGAAAATTATTCTATAAAAAGAACGGTGTGGAAGTTCCCGTGCATCGCATCTACAATCGGGTAATCTTTGATGAGTTGCTGGGAAAACCTGAATTGAAAACCGACTTTCATTTAACGGAAGATGTTGACGTTGAGTGGGCTGGTCACCCCAATTGGTTTTATTACATCAGCAAATACACGATGCCATTTTTGCATAGCGATGCAATACCCGAGTGTAAATTCCTGAGTGATTATACAACCTTTCCTCAGGATCTTGAGAATTATGTTTTGAAACCGCTGTTCTCCTTTTCAGGCAGTGGAGTAATGTTTCACGTTACGGAGAGCGATATATTGAGCATTCCTTTTCATGAACGGAAAAATTATTTACTGCAACGCAAGGTCCACTATGAGCCGGTAGTGCAGGCACCCGATGGCTTAGTGAAAACTGAAATACGTTTGCTTTTTTTATGGGACGAAGGAGTCGCTCGCCCTGAACTAATCACTAACCTCGCCCGCCTCAGTCGTGGTGAAATGATCGGAGTGAAATTTAATAAAGACAAGACCTGGGTAGGGGGTTCAGTTTGTTTTGTGGAACAATAATGTCCAGTCATCACATCGTTCGCGAAAACCAGGAGCCGGCTCTGCTGATAGCCAAGGCTCAGGCGATTTCATTTGAAAAAATTCAGGAGTTATTGGAATGGATGCCTACCGTAGTGGTACTTTCTTCTGAAGTTGAAGCGGTGATTGCCTGGGGTATTAAAGTGGATGTGGTGATCACACCGTTGGCGGAAATGGGTCTTTGGAGAGATAGATTAGTGGAGCAGACTCCCATTCGTTTTATCTCATACAATCCTAATGACGATCCTCTTCAAACTGCTTTTTACTTTCTCGTTGCTTCGAAGGCGGCAGCGGTGAATTGTTTGTTAGGCAATAAAGCCGATCTAAAAAAGATCCAATCCCTTTCTAATCTTGATATGGAAGCATTTGTCGACAACACGTTATGGAGTTGGATGAAGAAAGCCCACTTTGAAAAATGGTTGCCGGCAGGCGCCACGTTGTATCTTTTGCCAGAAGAAATGAAATCCGAATTTCTGGAATTTATTTCGGGTAGTTACCACATCGTCAAAGACGGAATCATTAGTTTGAAATCAACTCATCCGTTCTGGGTGGGGGAGGAATTGAGTTAGCATCCTTACGGATTGAGAAACCTAACCAACATTTCGAGTTTTACTTTTTCAATGGGATGAGGAGTATTCTCCAATAGGTGAAAGGCTCCGTGAGACAACCAACCTGCTACGGTTTCTGAATAAACGCGATCAGCCATATCATCCTGATCACCCAATAGTATATCTATAGTATTGGGAAGCGTGGAAAAAATTTCTTCCGTGAGTAGAGGCTTCTGCCCCAGATCATACATCATCTCTGAACTTTTGGCAATAAGGTTTTTCCAATCGTAGGGCGCATGCCGGTGTTCAAGTATGCGTGCAAAGGCAGGAATCTTTGCTTGAATTTTTTCGGCATCCAGTTTTTTGATTTCTTTCTCTGCGGATTCAGGACTCCAGTCAAATTTGGTTCCTAGTGTGAGCACATTCCTTATGCGCGAAGGATGCTGATGCGCCAACCAGATAGCCACGTATCCACCCATGCTATATCCAAACAGATCGACTGAATCTATATTTTCCTGATTAAGAAAAGAGAGAACGTCATTGGCAAAGACATCAATGCCAAAACCGTTTTCTGAAAAAGGCCTGCCGCTATGACCTGAGAAATTTAGCGAATAGACCATCCTGCCTTTTTCCTCCAGCACTTTCTTCAACGGTTCCAGCTGCGAAGCTGAACCCAATGCTCCATGTAACAAAGCAATGGGATTACTCATCGGAGTGCGGTAACGATCCGGTTTTTATTATCGAGATCTCTGATCATGCGAACAGAGTGGTAACCATGATCGGTAAAGACATGGCACACGTCATCACCAAAGTGTTCATTTATCTCCACCCACACAGATCCACCCTCTGAAAGTATTGCTCTGCTCTTTGATGCAATAGCTTTATAAAAAGCCAGTGGATCTTCTGCGGGCGCAAACAATGCAAGGTGTGGTTCGTACATCAGCACATTTTGTTTCATCGTGGCCTTTTCTTCCCAGGATATATAGGGAGGATTACTAACGACCAGGTCAAACGGACCAAAAGAAATTTCATCGCTGAGAATATTGTGTTCATGCAAACATACCGAGGCATATAATGCTTCTGCATTTTGTTGTGCGATGTTTAGTGCTTCCTGGCTGATGTCCGTAGCGTGTACAGTTGCGCGTGGAATTTCCAAAGCGAGCGTGATGGCGATACATCCGCTGCCTGTTCCTATGTCAAGAATCCTGAGCGCTTCCGAACCAGGCTTCAAAAACTCACACCTGATTTCGTGGACCAAAAGTTCAGTTTCAGGACGGGGAATCAAAACAGAGGAGTTTACTTGAAAAGTGCGTCCATAAAACGCTGCTTCTCTTAATATATATTGAATGGGCGTGTGATTATTTATTTGATCGATCGATGCATAGAAAATGGCAGGATCCATGACAGCAATTTCTTTTCCCGCTACTATTTCAGTTTTAGTAAGCCTAAGTTTCTTTTCAAGAAATAAATAAACGATGCTCTGAATTTCGGATTTCCCCTCCTCGAGAGTAATACGGCTTACGAGATCGTTGAAAAGTTCTTTGGAATTGGTCATCGCGAAAATGATCTTTGCAATGTTACTAATTCCTGATGACACCTGATGAACTTTTGATTCAGCGTACCTTTGATCTGGCCCGGTTAGGAGCAGGCGCAGTGAGCCCAAATCCACAGGTAGGTTGTGTGATTGTAAAAGATGGTGAAGTAATTGGAGAGGGCTGGCATCGCAACTATGGTGAGGCTCATGCTGAGGTAAATGCAGTGGTCAGCGTTTCAGATAAGAGTCTGCTTTCCGGCAGCACGGTATATGTCAACCTGGAGCCCTGCTCGCATCATGGAAAAACTCCTCCGTGTTCTGACATGCTCATTCAGCATAAAGTAAAGAAAGTGGTGATTTCAAATCTGGACACGAATCCACTAGTGGGTGGGGAAGGAATAAAAAAATTGAAAGAAGCAGGTATTAATGTGGTGACGGGTGTATTGGAAAAGGAAGGTCGCGAACTCAATATGCGTTTCTTCACATTTCATGAAAAGCAGCGGCCTTATATTGTTTTAAAGTGGGCACAAACTGCCGATGGATTTATTGCGCACAGCAATTATGACTCGAAGTGGATCAGCAATGATTTTTCAAGACAGCTTGTACACAAGTGGCGGAGCGAAGAAGATGCTGTGTTGGTAGGAACCAAGACAGCAGCGCTTGATAACCCGATGCTTAATGTACGTGAGTGGAGTGGAAGAAATCCAGTGCGTCTGGTGATCGATCGATTTTTACGACTTAGTGACAATCTTAATTTGTTCGATAAGTCGGTGCCCACCATTTTTTTTAATCTGCTCAAACATGAAGAGCATACTAATCTGAAATTAGTGAGATTAGATGAGAAGGATTTTATTCGGCAATTGCTAACGTATTTACATAAGGAAAAAATCCAATCCTTACTCGTTGAGGGAGGAAGTCAAACGCTATCGTTTTTTATCCAAGCCGGCTTGTGGGATGAAGCGCGTATTTTCACCTCACCCCGCTCATTCTATAAAGGAATTAAAGGTCCTGCTCATCAGGGAGATCTTGTTTCGGGAGAACAGATTTCAACGGATCTCCTTCAAGTCTATCATCGACATTCAACGAGTTAAAAGCGGATAATCAACCGGGCGCCACTTCCGTAAAACAGAAACTCGGGTTTTATCCTTGAAGTTTGGTCTTTGTTATTATAAAGATCAAGAGCCTGCATGGTGTGCCCTCGAAAGGCGGTAGTAAAGGGAATAGACGCCAATATCAATCCGGCACCTCCGGCAGCCAGGCCCCATTCTGGATTTCCTCCGGCTAATGCCGTACCTAATGGGAAAGCAATTAAAACCCCTCCGGCAAAACCGAGAACCCCCGCGGCACTGTAATTTGCTTTCGCTCTTTTTAGTTCGGCATAGGCTTTTGGATTTACCTTAACAATTTCAAGCACTTGTTTTAGACTAAGTGTAACCGTATCCATTTCAAAACGCACACCGCCAAATGTTTTGTAGGCCTTGATTTCCTGAGCGACACTTATTTGATAAAAATAAATACTGAATAACGAGAGTAAGACTAATTTCTTCATTCAACAGAAAATTAAATTAGGCGCTTAGCTACCTCATCCCAGTTTACTACATTCCACCAATTGGCAACATATTCGTTTCTCTTGTTTTGGTATTTTAAGTAGTAGGCGTGCTCCCAAACATCCAGCGCAAGCAGTGGTGATCCTTTAAGATCGCTGATGTCCATGAGTGGATTATCCTGGTTGGGGGTCGAGCCAATCTTCAATGTATTGCCATCTTTAACTAACCAGGCCCAACCTGAACCGAAGCGTGTCATGGCCGCTTGTGCAAACTGTTCTTTAAATTTATCAAAAGAGCCAAATGTTCCGTTGATGGCATCACCTACTTTACCCGTGGGCGCTGCACTGCCGGGTTTCATCACTTGCCAGAAGAAATTATGATTCCAGGCGCCTCCCCCATTGTTGCGTGCCTTGGCAGAAAGTTTTGATGTGTTTGCGAAGAACTCTTTCTCTGTACCGAAAGAAATATTTTCAGCAGCAATGGCATCATTCACGTTTTTAATATAAGCAGCATGATGCTTACCATAATGAATCTCCATCGTTAAGGCATCGATACTGGGCTCCAAGGCATTGGCTGCATAGGGGAGAGGGATCTGAGAAAATTGCAGGGCAACGAATGGTGTATCTTCTGCCAACGCAACAGTGGAAGCAAGTTGCGAGCCTATGACGGTGAGGGCGGTAGCCTTCAATGATTGATTCACAAATTTTCTTCTGCTTATGGATTTCATATCATGTTTTTTTAGTTGAACTTCTGACTTAGCTAAAACCATGCCCCTGATAGCGCATCAGGTAAAATTACCTAAAAATAATTAGCTTGCGATAACCCCTTAAGCACGTAATATGGCGGAGTTATTATACGAGACAATTCCTTCCCTCGATCTGGCTGATTTCACCAGTGCCGATACTCAGAGAAAAAGTAAGTTTGTTCACGATTTAGGCGAGGCCTATAATACCATTGGCTTTGTAGCCATACGCAACCACTATTTAACAGATGAATTATCGGCAAGATTGTATAGTATCATCAAGAAGTTTTATGCACAGCCGGATTCTGTTAAGCAGAAATATGAAATCCCGGGGTTGGCGGGACAGCGGGGGTATATCGGTAAGGGAAAAGAACATGCCAAAGGCCGCAACACCGGAGACCTGAAAGAATTTTACCATGTGGGCCAGGAGGTGTTGGACAATGATACGATCAAAGAAGAATACCCCGATAATGTATGGCCTGAAGAACTTCCTGGGTTTAAAGAAATTGCGCTCGATGTTTATAGAAGACTTGAGGAGACCGGTGTGCAGATGCTAAAGGCAATTGCCTTGTATCTTGATCTGCCTGAAAATTATTTTGATGAAAAGGTAAAACATGGTAACAGTATCCTTCGCCCGATTCATTACTTCCCCATAGAAAATCCGGAGACCGTTCCTGCAGATGCTGTGCGTGCTGCAGAGCATGGAGATATTAATTTAATTACACTGTTGATGGGAGCCAGTGCCGATGGTCTGCAGGTATTGCGCAGAGATGGCAAGTGGATTGCCATCACAGCTTTGCCTGAGCAGTTAGTCGTAAATGTGGGTGATATGTTAGAGCGCCTGACTAACAAAAAGCTTAAGTCCACCATTCATCGTGTGGTAAATCCGCCCCGTCATCTTATGAATTTTCCCCGATATTCCATTCCTTTTTTCATGCATCCGAGATCAGAAATGAATTTGGCTGCTTTGTCATCTTGCGTGGATGCATCTCATCCAAAATTATGGGATGATATAACGGCAGGTGAATTCCTGAATCAAAGATTGAAGGAAATTGGATTAAAGAAATAATCAACTTACGTTGATCAAGCGCGTTCGCTATATCATTTTTTTAAAGGATGTTCTCTTACTGTCGCTGACAAGTTTTGGAGGGCCTCAGGCTCATATTGCCCACTTTCAAAATATACTGGTTAAAAAACGTGGCTACCTCAGCGACACTGATTTAGTAGAGTTAAACGCATTGTGCCAGGTAGTACCAGGCCCCACCTCTACACAAACACTGTCGGCACTGGGGTATCGATTAGGAGGACCCTCATTAGCCTATTTGACATTGCTGATTTGGCTTTTGCCCTCGGTGATTATTATGACCGTTGCCGGGATGTTGATGAATAGTTTTGTCTTGAAGCAAACCTCATTGGATTTCACCCGATTCATTCAGCCGATGGCCGTAGGCATAATAGCCCATGCAGCGTATACCATCAGTTTAAAAACAGTCACTACCAAACGCGGGCTTGTGCTGATGGTGTTGGCAGCGGTGGCAACCTATTTCTTTAAAACACCTTTGGTCTTTCCGATTGTATTGCTGATTGCCGGTTTGATTACGGCATTTAATTATAAAGCCCATCCGCGCGAGGAGAAGAAGAAGTTTGACGTTAGCTGGTCTAACTTTTTTTTGTGGGCTGGAGTATTAATCTTTGCCGCATTGTTAGGTTGGGCGACCAAAAGTATTCCGGAACTGACATTGCCCATTCGCCTCTTTGAAAATTTTTATCGAAACGGCAGTTTGATTTTTGGAGGGGGTCAGGTGCTTACTCCCATGCTTTATACGGAGTTTGTCCAATATTCAAAACCACTCCATCACCCGATTACGCATGATGAATTCCTTTCCGGATATGCCTTCGCGCAGGCATTGCCGGGACCGGTGTTTTCATTCAGTTCTTATTTAGGCGTGCTGTCTATGCGTGATTACGGAGTGGGAGGTCAGATATTAGGAAGCATAATGTCTGCTGCAGGGCTTTTTCTTCCAGGCACATTTTTGATTTTCTTTATGATTCGCATTTGGGAAAGCCTTAAAAAGTTCAGGCCCATACGTGCTTCTCTGGAGGGAATTAATGCGGCAAATGCAGGCTTGGTGGCTGCAGCCGCAATCCTGTTATTTCAACCTTTGGAAAATACTTTTATGAATTTTGGGTTTACCATCGGCACATTCTGCCTCATGGCGTTTACTAAAATTCCTTCCTGGGCAGTGATCGTAATCGGTTTACTTTGCGGTGTGATACTATAACAAATAAAAAGCCCTGACTTGAAGTCAGGGCTCTCTCACATTTTATGAATCTGATTAACCTAACTTGAAGGTAATCGGAATAACCATTTTCTGTCTTACTGGTTTACCTCTTTGCTTACCGGGTTTCCATGCCGGAGCACTTTGTACAATTCTTACAGCTTCTTCATCACAACCAGCTCCAATTCCTTTGATAAATTTCACATCCACAATAGAACCATCACGGTTAACAACGAATTCAATGAATACTTTTCCTTCGATACCCATCCTTCTCGCCTGGGCAGGATATTTAATTTTCTCTCCTACAAACTTATAGAAGGCAGGATAACCTCCTTTAGGAGTGGCAGACTCTTCAACTACGCTGAAGATTTCGTCTACGTTTTCTTTTTCTTCAACGGGAGCCACAACTACCTCTTCAACCTTCGTTTCTTCGGTAACCTCCACGTCAAACTTGAGGTTTAGGTCTTCCTTAATTTCTTCTTCATCCGGCACCTCTACAATTTGTGGTTGTTGAATAATAGGTGCTGGTGGAGGTGGCTGCTCGGTGGGAGGAACCTCTAACATTTCTTCAAAAGTATTAGTGCTTTTACCCTTTAAATCAATGAGACTATCTTCATATTGTTTCCACTCAAAGGCGGTGAAAACGAGAGCTAATGTTAGCAGCAAGCCAATGCTGAAGAAAAAGCTTGTCTTTTTCGTCAAATCGGCAGATTCAGTCTTTTTCGCTTCCATATGTTAAGAATTGCGGTTTAGGATTTCAAATATAACAATACAATCCAAAAAAGATTTCCCAGTCACAAAATTTCAAAAGAAAATTTGCTGATTACTTACGATTCCCGTAAAAAAGGGTGAAAAAAACGGTTGGGAATATGGATTTGTTCTCTGCGGTAGGTAGTAAAATAATCTTATTGAAATAGGCATCGGCTAATACTCCTACTTCAAAACCGGTCACCTGGCTTTTCAGAAAGCCCAACTCAAAGTTTAGGGCCGCTTTAAGATTTCCGCCCATTTGGATTTTGGATTCACCAATTCCCTCAAAAAGATTGCCCGTTCCCAAGATGTTATTATAGGAGTGATTGGGATTGCCAGGGTCGTATTGTTCGTGCACTGATGAAAAGAAACTGTTGTCAACTGTCCTTTCGATATAATAGGGTGCCACAATTCCAAGGGTGGGCCCGGCCGCAAAAACTGCTTTTATTTCAACACCCTGCTGCGGTGCTTTGGTAAAAAGAATAAAGTCGCGGCCATATTGAAAGCGCAACGCATAGAGATAATTGCTTTTTCCGTAGATAAAAAAATTGCCTGTATAAGCCGAGTTGTGCCTTACCTCCTGTGGATTCTTAACGTTCATGATTTCGAGACCATAGGTCTCAAGAATTCGATCACTCCGCTTTTTTGCCTTCTTGAAAGTGAAGCCACCAATAAGTCCACCGGATGAATTCTTATTAATCCCCCAGGTAAACTCAGAATTGTATTCGTAGCTATCTACGGTTTGAGCCGACACCGAATAAAATCCAGCTGTAAGAAAAAGAAAAAGCAAAATTTTGATACCATCCTTCATGCCGACTCCTTTACTTTGTTTCGAAGTTAAAGTTAAAGTAAGAAACGCAGAATTAATAATCTTGTTATGAATCAAATGGCAGAAGTTGAGTATCAGGGCAATTTAAGAACACTGGCGAAGCATCTAAAATCAGGTAATACGATAGTCACCGATGCTCCGGTCGATAATAATGGTAGGGGTGATGCCTTTAGCCCAACCGATCTGGTCAGCGCAGCGCTAAGCAGTTGCATGATGACCATCATGGGAATGGTGGCTGAAAGAGAAGAGGTTGATCTGAAAGGGTTACGATCGGAGGTAGTAAAGATTATGGCTTCAAATCCAAGAAGAATTGGTGAGATTCAAATCACCTTTTATCATTCCAGTCTGCAAGCCACCGATGTACAAAAGCAAAAGTTGAAAAATGCTGCATTAACTTGCCCTGTGGCACTCAGCCTTTCCGATCTCGTGAAGCAAACAATTGTATTTAATTTTTAGCTGGAGCCGTTGAGAGTGCTGCATTCTTGATGCTGGCAAAATCAATATCAAAATGCGACTTGTGAAACACGGCCTCGCCATTTTTTAACACAATCACCTGGGGTGACTGATGCTCCACGTCAAAGAGATTTGCAATGCTGTGGGATACTTCACGATACGAAAGCAAATCTAAATAGTAAGCCTTTACGGAAGTCATATCTTCTTCCTTCCAGTTCCTTTCCAGTCTGTTTAACGCAGTTTTGCTGATGGAGCAAGTTCTGCTGTGTTTGAAAATGATGACAGGTTGATTTTTTGATTCCGCCCGCAACGTTTCTACCTGATTGGGGTTTTTTAGTGCAATCCAGTTCATTCTTTTTTGTTAATCGTAAAGTCCAGGCCACAACTCACGCTCACGTTTATCATAGCGAGGGCGCACGCTTTTTTCTTTCACGGCATTGGGCTGGGTTCCGTTCTTTTTGAAAATCTTTGTCCATAACAACTTAAAGTCCGTCACGATAGTTCGTTCCTGCTTTACATTATTTTGCTTGCCATGGGCAAATTTCGCGTCAGGTAAAAATCTTTTGTCATTGTATTTAACCATTTTCACGTTTCCCTGGTAGTCAGCGATGCGAGCATGCGTCCGGCCAGGAGCAATGGTTTTTAGAGCTTCGTCTGCACTGCTGGGATTGTGCTTATATTTCCAATACACTTTCATGCTACTGGAATATTCACTCGCCTTCACGGTTGCTTTGCTTGGTGGTAAGCCAGGCATAGAACCTTTTACTGCCTTAGGTTTTGTCCCGGTTTTTTTAGCCTTTACAGTCACCTGTAATCCATCGGCCATATATACCGTTGCATAAGGGCTTTCCTTTTTCAGTGCTTGTTCCACGGCATTCGGATTTCTTACATAGGTTCTCCTGAAAAATGGAAGTTTTGTTCTTCCTGAATAGCCAACATCAGCAGCCTGAGCTCCAGTTGGGATGCGTACTTGTATAGGCTGACCGTTATTATTCCATAGCTTGCCGCTCATGCTACCGCCAACTTTTTCAAGAGGGCGATTGTTGTTATTCCATGGAGATTTTTCTGATGCGCTCATGTTTCCCTTGCGTGCACGATCGGCTCCGTTGTTTTTATAAAAGTTAAGACCTCCCTGGCTAAATGTTTTCGTTGGCCTTTTTGGATTTAATTTCTTTTGATATTGTGCCATGGCGCTTGCTCCTATGCCCGGAACCCTTGCGCTAATTGGTTGATTGTTATTATTCCAGATTTTACCACTCATGCTTCCCCCTCCCTTTGGTTTGAAGCTGTAAGTTCTATTTTGATTACTAATACTTAATGGTCGCTGTCTGCCATCGAAGGGTTTATTCGAACGATATTTTGCTGACGCGCTGATACTACCTCCTCCCTTCGGTTTGAAGCTGTAAGTTCTATTTTGATTACTAATACTTAATGGTCGCTGTCTGC
>CAZIOY010000004.1:0-59358 GCA_964540915.1 uncultured Ohtaekwangia sp. | reverse complement strand
GGTTTGAAGCTGTAAGTTCTATTTTGATTACTAATACTTAATGGTCGCTGTCTGCCATCGAAGGGTTTATTCGAACGATATTTTGCTGACGCGCTGATACTACCCCCTCCCTTTGGTTTGAAGCTATAAGTTCTATTTTGATTACTAATACTTAATGGTCGCTGCCTGCCATTGAATGGTTCATTGGAACGATATTTTGCTGATGCGCTTATACTGCCTCCCCCTCTTTTTGTTTTAATCCCCTTCATACCACTCTGGCCTTTTGCCTGAGCCACGGCTCCCATGCCTGGAGTCTTTGCACCGATAGGTTTGTTGGAACGGAGTTTTCCGCTCACACTTCCACCGCCACCCCTTTCGGGTTTGATGCCTCTTTTTCGATCAAAAGTTCTTTGCATTTTAGCGCTAAGCCCCCCAAGCATTTTAGATGGCCCCACTTTTTCTCCCGCAACCTGATTTTGTCTTTCATTTCTTTTACGAAGAGATTGCCCTGATACATCTCCTTTCCAGGGATTTTCTGTCCTCCTGGAGGTACTTACATGGCCTGACTGGAAGGTGCCTGAATAGGCGCGATCTCCGGATGAACGTTTACGGCCCGCATAGGGATCTTTCTGCTGAATGATTTCGTTGGGAGGTGTTCTATAGTTACGTCTGCGAAGAGGATTTCCCGATACATCGGTGGTGATAGCCCTTTCACCCTTTGAAAACTTACCCCAGTAGACATCTTTTTTGCCTCGCGTTACATATTGCCGTGAAGAAGATCGGGGAGTTACAATGCGTTTTTTCCCGGGAGGGTTTGGTCCCGCACTTAACTTGCCTCTTCGGGTATATCGACTTGAGCCGGAGGCAGCAGTCTCTGTACTTTTTGATGCCCGATTTACAAACGGTCCTGTTTGCTGAAATCTTTTTCCTTTGGCCGACTCAGCAGAGGTGGAGCGACTGCGTGGCGCACTCGAACGAATGTTTTTTGTTGTTCTTGCATTGGTGCTTAGTTTACCTGTGCGGGTGAAACGGTTCTTACCGGCACTAACCCGTTCCGTGTTTTTTGAAGACCTGTTAACAAAAGGTCCCTTTTGCGGATAAGCATTAGAGCGCGAAGATTCAGCCGAACGACTTTTACTACGTGGGAGGGTTATTGCTCCACCTGAGGATGTTGTACGCGGGGTGCTGAGTTTTTTACCCGATCGGGTAAATTGGCTTCGATTAGATCTTCCTCTTTCTGTTCTTTTTGAAGACTGATTTACGAATGGACCATTCTGAGGGTAAACATTATTTCTGGCCGATTCTGCCGACCGTGATCGGATACGAAGAGGTCGGCCATCCATAGATTTGGCAGGCTTGTCTTTACCGGCTCTTCTTTCATTCGCATACGGAGAAGGATTTGAGTACACCGCTCTGCCCGCAACGGAGTTTGCGTTTTTGGTTCTTAATCTTCGGCCGGCAATGTCTTTGGTGGAGCCTTTTTCTTTTTTCTTTACTGACTTGGCGCGGGTTTGTTTGATTTTCCCTTTGTTATTTATGGGCTTATTATCCTGCGCAAATGTGGGTGCCGAAAATAGAATAATGAGCACCAGCACAAACCATTTTCCAATGGATGTGAAAATCGGTGCTTTATGATTTCTATTTGTAATCAATTTTTAGATAAAGAAACAGGCCAAGATAAGCAAAAAAGCAATGATCTGTTTTTTACTGAAAATGGTGCCGGCTGAATGTTCTAAAATCAGAAGCTCAACAGATCTTTAATAGCTCCTTTAATTCTTCCTTTTGGCAAGAAATCATTTTCCAGAGTGGAGGCAAAGGGAATGGCGGTATCTAAACTAGCCACTCTTTTTACAGGGGCGTCAAGATGAGAAAAAGCATGCTCGCTAATCCAAGCGGCAATTTCTGCACCAATGCCTCCGGTAAGCGTATCTTCATGGAGCACTAATACACGATTCGTCTTTTTCACTGTTTCCACCACGGCTTCTTTATCCCACGGAAGCAAGGTTCTCAAGTCAAGAATATCGGCACTTACTTCGGGCATGCTTCCTATAATTTCCTTAGCCCACAGCACGCCCATGCCATAGGTGATGATTGAAAGATCAGAACCTTCATTCACCAACTTTGCTTTTCCAATTTCAATAGTATAGTAGTCATCTGGAATCTGATCTTTTACGGATCGGTACAGAAGTTTATGCTCGAAGTATAAGTATGGATTGGGATCTTCCAAAGCTGCGCAGAGCAAACCTTTTGCATCGTATGGATTAGATGGATAAACAATTTTTAATCCGGGTGTGTGAAAAAACCACGCCTCATTACTTTGGCTGTGAAACGGACCAGCAGCCGTGCCCGCTCCGGTTGGCATTCTGACCACCACATCGGCAGGCTGGCCCCAGCGCCAATGAATCTTTGCCAGATTATTTACAATCTGATTGAATCCTTCTGTCACGAAATCAGCAAACTGCATCTCCACCATAGCTTTCATGCCTTTGATCGAAAGACCAAGACTGGCGCCCACAATGGCAGCCTCGCAAAGTGGGGTGTTGCGGACCCGATCTTTCCCAAATTTTTCTACGAAGCCTTCTGTAATTTTAAATACGCCACCGTAATCGGCAATGTCCTGACCCATCAGTACCAGATTGGCATGTTTCTCCATACTTTGGCGAAGGCCGTCACTGATGGCATCAATGAATCTTTTCTCCGATGTTTTTTCAGAAGGGGTAACTACTTGCTGCGTGAAGGGTGCGTATACATCATTCAGTTCCCTTACTGTATTTGCCTCCGGTAATGTTTCCCGAAAGGCTTCATTCAGTCCTTCGTCAATTTCTTTTTTTATTTTTTTTCGAATCACCTCAGCATACCGGGCATCAATCACTTTCTCTTTGATCAGATAGCTTTCAAAATTTTCTACCGGATCTTTTTTGGCCCATTCCTCCATCAGTTTTTTAGGAACATACTTGGTGCCTGATGCCTCCTCGTGGCCACGCATGCGGAAGGTCATACATTCTAACAATATCGGTCTGGGCTTTTTGCGAATGCTTTCAGCCAGAGACGATACAGTATCATATACTTCAAGGATATTATTTCCATCTACCTGCACCCCTTCAATGCCATATCCAATGGCTTTGTCAATAAACTGTTTGCATTTAAACTGTTCGCTGCTGGGTGTTGATAATCCGTAACCATTATTTTCAATCACGAAGATCACAGGCAAATTCCACACAGCTGCCACATTCACAGCTTCATGAAAATCGCCCTGACTGGTGCCACCATCTCCGTTAAATACGACCGTTACTTTTTTCTCGCCTTTGAGTTTACTGGCTAGCGCGATGCCATCGGCTACACCGTTCTGCGGGCCAAGGTGAGAAATCATCCCCACGATGTGATGTTCATTGGTGCCAAAGTGAAAGGAACGATCGCGGCATTTGGTGTAACCCATCATGGTGCCTTGCCATTGTGCAAATAATCTGACAAAGGGTAATTCACGACCCGTGAACACGCCCAGGTTGCGATGCATAGGCAGTATGTATTCGTCCTTATCAAGCGCCTGAGTGATGCCTACCGAAATCGCTTCCTGACCAATGCCGCTAAACCACTTGCTGATTTTATTCTGTCTGAGCAGAATAAGCATTTTTTCCTCGATCAGTCGAGGATGAAGCAATGCGCTATATAGGCCGCGAAGGGTTTCGTCAGAATATTTTTTGCGTATGAATTTCATAGTAATTAGGAACAAAAGGCAAGTTAGAATTTTGATTAATGACTTCTAATGAGAATGTCCGTTCGTGTCGGATTTTTTTTCGTTGCTGCTTAATAACCCCATAGCCATTATTGCGCTGGTGGTCAAGATGACGAAAAACAGGAGGCCGTTTGTTAACCCTTCCAGTTTTTGTTCTTCCGGAATACTAAAAAACAGGAGAATGCTAATAAGGCCACGAGGAGAAAGAAAAATTTGGGCCCAGGAAGCGGTTGGAATAAATAATTTCTGATAGGTGACCCGGATGACATAAATGAGCCCAACGATAATCAAACCTCTTTCAAGCACCTCTAAATGAAGCAGCGTTCCGATATTCAGCGAAAATCCAAAAATCAGGAAGAAAAATGTGCGTACGATAAAAGCACTTTCTCCGCTCAGCTGAGTTAACTGATTCAGATCTTTTGTGAAATTCTCGTAGATGAAAATCCGGTTGAACCATTCATATTTTATCCATTGAAGATTATTAAGGAATAATCCAAAAGCGAGAACGATTACCAGTGTTGGTAAATGGAAGAGTTTACCGATTCCATATACCAGCATGAGAACGGAGATGATCAGAAAAAATTTGAGGTGGTGTGTGATCCTTTTCAAAAGATATAAAAGGGCGAGACAAAAGATGCCTGCTAAAACAAGAATCAATATGGTTTGCCAACCCAGGCTAAAAAAAGAATACCCGCTGATCGTTTCATTGGCAAGCATGAAATTGAATAAGATAATTCCAAAAATATCTGAAAGGGAGGACTCATAGATGATGAAATCCTTCCGCCCTGGTGAAAGCACTGCAGCGGAAGGAATGGCGATGGCTGAACTGATGATGCCCAGCGGAACAGCATTGAGAAAACATTTGTGAAAGGTATCTCCACTCATGTAGAAAAAAAACAGGGCAATCGATACGGTGGTCAGAAGCAGAATGAAAAAGGCTGAATAAAGTGAGCTTTTTATAAGCCGGGCCTTTCTCTTTTCGAGTTTTAATTCGAGTGACCCCTCCAGCACAATCAGGATAAGACCGATGGTGCCGATGAGCGGAAGTACTGAATTAAAATTTATGGTGGTGATTTTAAAAAAGTCTGCCACATAACGAAGACCTATCCCGCTCAGTAAGAGCAAAATAACAGAGGGAATTCTAAACTTTTTGGCAGCCAGATCAAACACGTATGAAAAGACCACTAACGAACTCAAAATAATTAATATGATCTCAACAGCCATCGCCCAGTCAGTATTTGAGAAAGATAGCAAAATTTGATCCTGATGTTATATTTGAATTGATGACCGTCAAGTTTACTAGTTTTGTAGGACTATGATTCCTTATTCTTCATTTGTGCTGAGCAATGGCCTCAGCGTGTTTGTGCACCAAGACCCTACCGTGCAAATAGCTGTCATGAATATTCTCTATGACGTGGGCTCACGTGATGAGAGCCCGGATAAAACCGGCTTCGCGCATCTTTTTGAGCATTTAATGTTTGGCGGATCAATCAATATTCCAAACTATGATGAGCCCCTGCAGATGGTGGGTGGTGAAAACAATGCATTTACCAACGCAGATATTACCAACTACTATTTAACCGTACCTGCAGCAAATATTGAAACGGGCTTCTGGCTTGAAAGCGATCGCATGTTGAGTTTGTCATTTGATCCACAGGTGCTTGAAGTGCAGCGGAAAGTAGTGATTGAAGAATTTAAACAGCGTTATCTCAATCAGCCCTATGGCGATGTATGGTTAAAACTCCGACCGTTGGTGTATACAACTCATTCCTATCAGTGGGCAACGATCGGCAAAGAGATCAGTCATATTGAAAACGCGACCCTGGACGATGTAAGGGATTTCTTTTTTACATATTACATTCCTAATAACGCCATCCTGGTGGTAGCAGGAAATGTTACTGTTGATCAGGTTAAGGGTCTTGCCGAAAAATGGTTTGGTCCGATACCGGCAGGTAACAAGCCGGAGAGAAAAATTCAGGCTGAGCCGATGCAACTGGCAAAGCGAGAACTGGAGGTGAAAGCCAAAGTGCCGGCCAATGCACTTTACAAAGCGTATCATATGCCGGCAAGGTTTGACGCTGACTTCTATGCTTCTGATTTGCTGAGCGATATTTTAAGTCGTGGTAACTCCAGCAGACTCTATAATACACTGGTACAACAAAAGGAAATATTCACTTCTATTTCTTCTTTTACAACAGGGTCTATCGATCCGGGATTGCTCGTGATCAGCGGCAGAGTAAAAGATGGCATTTCATTGACCGATGCCGAGCAGGAGGTGGATTTGATTCTGGATGAGATTATGAAAAATGGTGTCACTGATGCTGAAATACAAAAGGTAAAAAATCAAGCCCTTGCCACCCTTGAGTTTGGTGAAGTGGAGGTTATTAATCGCGCCATGAATCTTGCTTTTGCAGCCCTTTCGGGCAATGCGGATCTTGTAAATCAGGAAGAAGAGAAAATACTGGAAGTGACTACGGCCGATGTTTACCGTATGGCCAATCGAATCTTCAGGGAGAGTAATGCGAGTGTGATGTATTACAAAGCAGAAAACTAATAGGCTTTTTTCAAAAGCGGCAGCGTTAGAGTAAACGTGGTTCCTTTATGCAGTGCTGATTGTGCTGAAATTTTCCCGTTCAATTTATCAAGGGTCTCTTTCACAATATAAAGACCCAATCCTGATCCTTCTGAGTTTTCGGAAGCCCGGAAAAACATTTCAAAGATGCGCGGCAGGTGTTCTTCAGAAATCCCCACGCCATTGTCCTGAATGGTAAAACACCAATGGGTATCATGTAAATTGGCAACGATCTTTATTTCTTGCTTTGACTTTGAAGCGTCAGCATATTTAAAGGCATTGGCAAGCAGATTATTCATGATTATTTTTAGTCGGTGCGGGTCGCAACTGATTGCAAAATCTTCGGGCGCAGAAATTTGCACATCCGCCTTTTCGCTGGGAAAGGAATAATTCAGCGAATCAATAATTTCTTTTGTGAGTTCCAGGAAAGAGATCGGCTGCCAGGCAATTTCAAAGCGGGCGTTTCGCGAGTAATCAGTTACTTCCTTAATAAAACCTTCCATCACCTTCACGCGTGATTTCATTCTGTTTAAACAGTCCTTAATGTCTTCGGGATCAGTTGCCTTTTCTGAAATGAAGATTAACCCCAGTAAGGAACTTAACGGTGCGCGCATGTCGTGCGAAGCGCTATAAACAAATCGATCCAATTCTTCATTGGTTTTGGCGAGTTGCGCATTCTTCAATGCCAATTGTTCTTCGGCCTTTTTTCTTTCATCAATGTCAATGATAGAACCAATCACTACAGAGGTATTTCCTTCCTCGTCAAGTTTTGAAATGCCACTATCCAGAAACCATTTATAAACTCCACTCTTGGTTCGAAGCCTAAGTTCATTCTGATAGGGGTGATGAGTAAGTAAATGGTCTTGAATGCATTGCGATGTACTGGCTACATCTTGGGGGTGTACAAAAGAAATGTATAAGGATATGTTCAAATCTTTTAATTCATGGTCTTGGTAACCCAGCAGGTTTTTCCAATAGGGGCTTACATAGATCGAATTATTTTTAACCCTCCATTCATAAATTCCGGCCCGCGTACCTTCCAGCGCCATGGCGAAACGCTCTTCACTGACTTTGAGGTCAGCAGAAATTTTTATTAGATTCTTTTCACTGTCGCGAAGTGATTTTTCGGTTTCATAGTTGCGCTTGATTAAAAAATACACAACGAATACGTTTGATAATATTCCGATTGTTAAGTTAGCGAGGAAATTAGTTCGAATCATAGACTCCTCGTAAACGGGTGAGGGTACCAGATTCAAATTGGTGGTGTATGCCAGCCATCCTAATACGATTGGGAGTAATGCAAAGAAAAGACTATAGGTGCTATGATAGTAGTTGAGCAAAATAAGCCCTGCGATGGAGCATGTCATGAAGTAAAAGAAAACCCCTCCGTAAGGATGATCCATATCAGCAAATAAGTAGATCATGCTGTTAAAAAGCACTAATTGAAGGATAGTGGCGGCAGTGTAATATTTTTTTCTATTTAGTAAGAGTGTAACGAGAGAGATCCCCGCCAGAAGGGAATACCAAGGCAAAAAAACACTCACTCGATTCACGGTATCCAGGATTGTGTAAAATAGGGCAACGGCACAGATGAGGCAGGCAAACTGGCCTCGAAGCATGGCGTATTTGAATTCTTTACGAGAAGGGACACTCTCTTTACCAACCAAAAAATTCCGAAACAGACTCATGAATGCAGATTGCTTTTTTAAATATAGGGTATTAAGTATTGTATGCCAGTCAATCCGATTATTTTTGAACAAAAGTAAATGTATGAAAATACGTGTGGGCCTCGGTTTTGACGTGCATCAGTTAGAAGAGGGACGTGATTTTTACCTCGGTGGAATAAAACTTCCAGCCGCCAAGGGTGCGGTAGGGCACTCGGATGCAGATGTTCTTATACATGCTATTTGTGATGCCTTATTGGGCGCAGCCAATCTTCGCGACATTGGATTTCACTATTCGAATACGGATCCACGGTGGAGTGGCATGGATAGCAAGTTTTTTTTACAGGATGTTACTCGCATGCTTTCAGAAAAAGGATGGCGTGTTGAAAATGTTGACTGTACACTTTGCCTGGAAGCACCTAAAGTGAATCCACACATATCGCAAATGAAAAAGGTACTGGCACCCTTAATGAATATATCCGAAGAAGATATTTCTATAAAAGCGACCACGGCCGAAAGGCTTGGTTACATTGGTAGGGAAGAAGGTGTGAACGCTTATGCCGTTGCCTTAATAATAAAAGAGTAAGTCTAATTCTTTTCGTCTCCTAAGATTATTGACAACGTTTTCAGTGATGGTGTGCGGTCAGCCACCAGTTTGAGGATTCCCAAAAATGGGATAAACAAAATCATACCGGAAACGCCCCAGATGATTGCGCCAACAAAAATGAAGGCGATCGTCACCATGGCATTTATTTTTAAACGGCTGCTTACGGCCAATGGAAAAATCAAGTTTGCCTCCAGGTATTGTACAAAGGCAAAAATGGCAACGACACCCAGCGGATACCAGATTGAATTATAAGTAATCCATGCCATGGATATGGGTAACAGCGAAGCAACTAAAATGCCTACATATGGAATGAATGTGAGAATAGAGGCAATAGACCCGAATAGAATGGCGTGTGGTATTCCCAATAAAAATAATCCTGTGCTATTAAGGAAGGCGACTATTACATAGACCACGGCCATTCCCTTAATAAAGTTGTAGTAGGATTGAATGCTTAATATCACAATTTCCCGAATACGTTCACGCCCTTCGGCAGGGAACAAACGATAAAGGACTTCAAGCCACTTGTGGCGATAATATAAAATCAGCACGGCATAAATTGGAATGAGAATGATAAACACAGCTCCTACCGCAGATGCAGATAAGGTTTTGCTAATGATGGACATCGCATTCGCACCGGAATCATTTAAGGTTTTGTTTAACCATTGAATTTGCTGCTCACGTTCAATATTGAAATGGCCACTAAGCCAGGCGCTTAGATCCTCGGTGGCACCGGCTAGTTTCGATTGTAATTCTGGCCATTCCTGAAAAAAGCCGATCAACTGACTCACCAGCAAATACACGATAAAACCAAAAAGTATTGTAAGCGCTGAAATGCTTACTATGATCGCTCCCATTCTGCTTAATTTATGTCTTTCCAGCCACGCGCAAACCGGATAGAGCATGCAGCTAATTAGTGTAGCAAAAGAAAGGGGAACAAACAGGCTCCTGCCGAAATAAAGAATGACGGAAATAAAGAGAATATACAGGATTACAACGAGATGTTTGTGTTCTGTACGCTTTGGTTGCATAACATTTTAAAGATAGTATTTCGCTTGTATATTACTTCATAATTTGAGATGACTTAAATCAGTTTTGGATACGATAAAAATTATTGTTACCGGAGATGGCAGCCACTCGCTTTTCAATGAAGCGCTGGACGAAAGCTATCATTCACGCCATGGAGCTGTGCAGGAATCATTGCATGTTTTTGTTGAGCACGGATTCAGGCACTTAGTGCAGACGCAACAGCCAAAATTAATTTTCATTCTGGAAGTAGGCTTTGGCACCGGGCTCAATGCGCTACTCACGGTAGCAGAAGCAATTGAAATCAACATTCCGGTGGCGTATACTTCTCTTGAGACGTATCCGCTCAGCCAGGAAGTGTGGGTAAAATTAAACTACCCAGACAACAACAATCTGTTCAAAAAGCTCCATCAGGCAGAGTGGGAGAATTGGAACCAAATTAATTCACATCTCAGGCTATTAAAACTTGAAAAATCCCTTCAGGATGTTGAATTGGGTCCACTGCAATATGACTTGATTTACTTCGATGCGTTTGCGCCAAACAAGCAGCCTGAACTGTGGGAATTGACAGTGCTGGATAAAGTTGTCAAGACATTGAAATCAGGTGGTATGTTTGTCACGTATTGCGCCAAAGGTCAATTGAAGCGCGATTTGAAATCGTTGGGATTGATCGTTGAATCTTTGCCCGGTCCGCCTGGCAAGCGTGAGATGGTGCGCGCCATAAAACCCTGATTCTTTTAACGTTTAAATACCTATTTTTACACCTTGAATTTAAATTCCGAGCGAGTGAAAAAAGTAAGAATCGGTATGGTGCAAATGAGTTGTACCAAAGAGCCAAAAGAAAATTTAGAAAAGGCTATTCAAAAAGTAATTGAAGCGGCTGCAGGGGGTGCACAAATCGTTTGCCTTCAGGAATTGTTTACCTCCCTTTATTTCTGTGACGTAGAAGATTATGAAAATTTCAAATTAGCTGAATCCATTCCAGGTCCCTCCACCGATGCTCTTTCAAAAGTGGCGAAGGAACTGGGTGTTGTTATTATCGCTTCCCTTTTTGAAAAACGCACCGAAGGACTTTATCACAATACCACTGCGGTGATTGATGCCGATGGAAGTTATCTTGGCAAGTATAGGAAGATGCACATTCCGGACGACCCTGCTTATTATGAGAAATTTTACTTTACCCCGGGCGATTTAGGCTATAAAATTTTCAAAACCAGGTTTGCCACATTGGGTGTTCTCATCTGTTGGGATCAATGGTATCCGGAAGCTGCGCGAATTACCTCCTTGATGGGTGCAGAAATATTATTTTATCCAACCGCTATCGGTTGGGCCACCTCACAAGATGAAGCCACCAATACAGAACAGTACAATGCATGGCAAACGATGCAACGGAGTCATGCCATCGCCAACGGTGTTCATGTGGTAAGTGTGAACCGTGTTGGGTCCGAGCAAAACGGAGCCATGAATTTCTGGGGAGGATCTTTCATCTCCAATCCGTTTGGAAGTATTTTGTATAAAGCCTCTCACGATAAAGAGGAAGTAAATATCATGGAAATAGATCTGAGCAAAACAGATCGCTATCGCACGCATTGGCCTTTCCTTCGCGATCGAAGAATAGATTCTTATCAGCCCATTACGAAAAGATATATTGACGAAGACTGATCGTTGATAAGGATTGCAGTATTCAGTACCCAATAGCCAGCATTTATTTTATTATGACCCCCAAAGAATTAGGTTACTACTTTCCTGCAGAGTTTGCAAAACATACCGCCACTTGGTTAAGCTGGCCGCACAAAGAAGCATCATGGCCCGGCAAGATTGAAACGATCTATCCGGTATATACAGAATTTATAAAGCGTGTAGCGGAAGGAGAAAGAGTGAACATCAATGTGCGGGATGAGGCTATGAAGCAAAAAGCGTTA
Organism: uncultured Ohtaekwangia sp.; assembly: GCA_964540915.1. Lineage (GTDB taxonomy): Bacteria > Bacteroidota > Bacteroidia > Cytophagales > Cyclobacteriaceae > ELB16-189. The sequence goes on along the minus strand of CAZIOY010000004.1, from coordinate 47,858 downwards.
GGCCATTTACAAAAAGCAGAGGCGGATCTATCACAAGTCGAATTCTTTTTTCATCCTACCAATGATGCGTGGTGCCGCGATCATGGCCCTGCTTTTTTGATTAACCCGAACGAGAAGAAAAAAATGATTGTGGATTGGGGCTACAACGCCTGGGGTGGAAAGTATCCGCCATTTGATCTGGATGATGTAATTCCAACCCTGATAGCGAAGCAGTATAATATTCCGGTTGTTCATCCTGGCATTGTGATGGAAGGAGGATCTGTAGAATTTAATGGCAAAGGAACTTTATTAACAACCAGTGCGTGTCTTTTGAATCCCAACAGAAATCCTAATCTCAATCAGACACAGATTGAAGAGTATTTATACAATTATTACGGAGTGAATCACATTCTCTGGCTGGGCGATGGCATTGTCGGGGACGACACCGATGGACATATTGATGACCTGACTCGCTTTGTCAATGAGGATACGGTAGCAACGATCGTTGAATCAAATAAGCGGGATGAAAATTACGAACTGCTTCAGGAAAATCTGAAGACCTTAAAAAAATTGCGTCTGGAGAATGGCAAGCAGATGAATATCGTTGAATTGCCAATGCCGACTGCCATAGTTTATGAGGATATGCGATTGCCGGCTTCGTATGCAAATTTCTATATCAGCAATAAGTATGTGATTGTGCCTACGTTTCGCGATAAAAATGATGACCGTGCGTTAGATATTCTTCAACAATGCTTTGCAGACAGAAAGGTGATTGGGCTCGATTCAATAGATATCATCTGGGGGTTGGGTTCATTTCACTGCCTGAGTCAACAAGAGCCAGCACTTTGAAAGGCTAAACATCTGACCTTTTTTGTTTTTAATGTTTTCCAATTTGATTATTTTTAGGATTGGCCATTTAACGAGTTGAGCTTGAGACGATATTTACTACTACTTTTTCTTCTGAGTTCGGTGTCCCTGTCAGCGCAATCTATTTTGGATAGTAAGTTGAGCGGTGGCGAACAAGGAAAGTCATTGATCACCATCCTTCAGGATATTGAAAAGAACCAACCGGTTCGATTTTACTTTTTACCCTCCTGGCTGGAGGGAATTGTTTTCGATCAGGATTATAAAGGTCAACCCCTACGGCTTGCGTTAGATAATTTGTTCTTAGGAACTGATTTGAATTACCTTGAGATGGATGCACATGCTATTGTGTTTGTAAAAGATCCTACCATGGCGATTCAACGAATTAACTCCATAAACACAGCAATCAAAGAGAGAAAGAAAATTGAAAAAGTAAGCTTGGGCAGCCTGGAGACGGGAAGACGAAATGTGAAAATTCAGATTCAGGGCCAGATCAAAGATGGAAAAAATAATGAGCCCCTTGCCGGTGCCAGTGTGTACGTAAGTGATTTGCAGGTAGGTGCTACCACCGATCCGGAAGGAAAATTTTCTCTATCCATTCCGGCCGGTGAGCATATCGTTACCGTGAATTATATAAATTATGAAGAGCGTGTGATTGATTTAGCAGCCTATAAAGATGGCGAGATTAACCTGGTGTTGGAGGAAGCTCCGCGCATGCTGGATGAAATTGTGGTCATGGATCGTGCCGCCCGCGAAGTAACAACGAGTCGCATCGGGCAAACTCAGTTTACCATGAAGGAAATCAAGCGTCAGCCTGCCTTCATGGGTGAAGTGGATCTGATAAGGCAAATACAAATTCAACCGGGAGTAACTACGGCAGGGGAGGCGGCCTCTGGGTTTAACGTGCGTGGAGGTGGCGTGGATCAAAACCTGATTTTGTATGATGGCATGCCGGTGTTTAACAGTTCACATGTGTTTGGTTTTTTCTCCACGTTTAATGCAGAAGCCATACGGGATGTTACTTTTTATCGGGGTGGCATTCCTGCTGAGTTTGGAGGAAGAGTGTCATCGGTATTAGACATTACTTCGCGTGAAGGTGACTATGAAAAATGGACCGGCAGTGGCGGCATAGGAATCATCTCAAGTAATTTTCTGCTGAGTGGCCCGATTAAGAAGAATAAAAGCTCCATTTCAGTTTCATTGAGATCTACCTATTCGGATTGGTTAATTAATACCATCCGCACCAACTATGTTGATCTTTCAAATAGTTCGGTTTCTTTTTATGATGGTGCTGCCAAGCTCACGCATAAGTTCAGTGACAAAACTAAAATCACGTTTTCAGGTTATGCGAGTCATGACCAGTTTCGTTTGCAAGGTGATTCCACCTACCAGTGGGATAACTTGTTAGGTTCACTTCGTTTGGATCATTCCTTTTCATCACGCTTTTCATCCACCTTTACTCTTGGATCAGGCACGTATCAGTATGAAGTAAATGATCGCGATCCACGCACAGGATTTAATTTAGCCTACAAGATTACATACCCATCCGCGAAAGCTGATTTTAATTATCAGGGAGGTATTCATAAAATTTCATTTGGAGCACAGTCAACCTATTATCTTTTTAACCCAGGCACGCTGGAGCCTACTTCGACAACCTCAAACATCATTCCCGTTCAAATGGATAAACAGAAGTCGCTGGAAAGTGCCTTATATCTAAGTGATGGAGTTACGATTAACGATAAGTATTTTTTAGAGGGAGGAGTTCGATTCTCCATGTTCACAGCCTATGGCCCGGGCAAAGTGAATATCTATGAAAATGGGATGCCCAAATCATCATCAACTCAAACCGATTTGATTGAATATGGTGCTGGCGAAAAGATAAAAACGTATACTGGTTTAGAGCCGCGCCTTTCCTTACGATATACGATTAATCCGAACACTTCCATCAAAGCAGGGTATAACAGAATCTATCAATATCTGCATTTGGTTTCCAACACCACAGCCATCACCCCGGTGGATATCTGGCAACCGAGCAATTATCATTTCAAACCACAAGTAGCCGATCAGGTGTCTATTGGCTATTTCAAAAACTTCAAGGAGAAAACATATGAAGCGTTTGCGGAAGTGTATTACAAAAAGATCAATAACATCCTTGACTTTAAAGATGGCGCTGACCTTATCCTTAACGACCGACTGGAGGCCGATTTACTTCAGGGTAAAGGCGATGCGTATGGTGTGGAAACTTCCATTGCGAAAAATGAAGGCAGACTTACCGGATCGATTAACTATACCTATTCAAGATCATTACGCACAATTAATGGACTTAATGAATCCGAGCGCATCAACAACGGAAGCACGTACGCCTCAAACTTTGATCAACCCCACATTGTAAATCTGGTTTGGAAGTATAATATCTCCCGCAGATATTTTTTCACAGGAAACTTCACTTACCACACCGGACGACCGGTAACTACACCGCTCTCTGGTTTTCTGGTTGATAATATGAAGGTGGCTAGTTTTTCGGAGCGCAATCAATATCGCATTGCTGATTATCACCGTCTTGACATTGCTTTTGTATTGGAAGGCAATCACAAGCGCAAAAAATTCTGGGATGGCACGTGGGCATTATCTTTTTATAATGTGTATGCGAGAAAGAATCCTTACACCGTTTTCTTTAGAGATGATGGAAATGGTTTTTTAAGACCCTATCAGCTTTCTATTTTGGGCACTATTCTTCCATCGTTAAGTTATTCCTTTAAGTTTTAGGCTATGAGAATTTTTGGATTTGTTCTGATCCTGCTGATGCTAATTGATGGCTGTGTTGATCCTGCCAACATTGACATTCCGGCATTTCAATATCAGATTGTGGTAGATGGATACATCACCACAGATCCGGGCCCATACGTGGTAAAGTTATACCGATCAAGACCATTGGGCACGGCTGATTTGGATCGGTTAATTCCAGAACGATTTGCTAAGGTTTGGATTAAAGATGATCAGGGAAATTCGGAACAGCTAACCGAAATTGAAGGAGGAGCATACCAGACTGCCCTGAACGGAATTCGAGGAGTGACTGGAAGAAAATATCATGTTGAGATTACTTCTATATCCGGAAAGCGGTATGAGTCAACGCCCGATGAAATAAAACCGGTTGGAGAAGTAACGGCTATTAATTTTGAATTTGTAGAAGGCAAAGGTGATGCGTTTCGCGAAGGCGATGGCTTCAGAATTTTTGCCGATGCAACAGGCGTTCCTGGCCTTGATGATTTAGTGAGGCTGCGCATGGTGGCCACCTACAAAGTGGAAACATTTCCCGAGCGAAGAACCAAGCGGGTGGAATTAGCAGTAATTCCTGATCCTTATCCGTGCAGTGGATATGTTAATGTAGAAAACCGTTTGGTTAAAGTGAGTGATTGTACGTGTTGCACGTGCTGGGTTAGTCAATATGATCAAGTGCCATCGATTACGGATGAGAAGTTCACGACCAACGATATTTTCAGAGCGGAAGAAGTGGGATTCGTTCCGGCCAGTCGCCAAACAATGTATGATAAAGTTCATGTAGAAATTCAGGAGCTGAGCTTAACACCCGAGACCTACTTATTCTGGAAGTTAGTGAAAGCTCAAAAGGAAGGTGTGAGTAATATTTTTCAACCGCCTTCCGCGGATATCAAGGGAAATGTGAGAGCATTAGATTCTTCAGAGGAAGTACTTGGAATTTTTTGGGCTGCAGGCATTCATAAGAAGTCGATTTATATCGACAAGAAAAGTTTGCCCTATATAGTCCAGCCCATTGATACATTAGCCGTTCCTTGTCAGTTTTATACAAATAGCACAAATCAAAAACCTTCCTTTTGGCAATGAAAATAAAATGGGCCGCCCTCTTTTTTCTGTTTGTGATCACGACTGCGTTCGTGCAAATCGATGCTGACTTCATTCAAGTGCTCACCAAAAAATTGCAACAGTATAAAACACAATCACCCCACGTGAAAGTGTTTCTGTTTTTTAATCAAAACGTGTATGCAACGGGTGACACTGCATATTTTTCAGCGCATTTTCTTTCTGAGGATATGGATAGAATTGCCGGACGCCAGATTGTACGGGTAGATTTGATTGATCAAAACGGAACATTGGTGTTTTTTGAGAACGTAGCATTGAAAGATGGTAAAGGTGCTAATCAGGTGGCCATTCCTGCCGGATTGAAAGCAGGAGTTTATCAGTGGGTGGCTTATAGCGATTGGATGAAGAACTTTAATCCTGGGTTATATTTCCGTCAGGATTTCCTTTTGGTTGAAAAGAATAACCTGGTTGCTGGAAAGAAGGTTGATCAGGTAGATTTCAAATTTTATCCGGAAGGAGGTTCATTGATTTCTTCTGTTCCCAATAAGGTAGTGATAGCGGGTAACTCTAAAATCACTTCTCCTGTTAGAATCATGGATCAGGCGGGCAATGAAGTAGCACAAATTCAGTTGAACGAATCAGGACGTGGACATTTTAATTTTACTCCTGTAGCAACAAATTCCTATTATGCCACAACGCAACAGTTTGACAAAGAAGTAAAGGTGAGTCTGCCGTCAGTTTCCCTTCAGGGATTCTCCATGATGATGTCAGCTTCACAAGAGCCTTGGAAGGTGGATATAAGAACACCCCGCGATTCAAAGGTTAGAAAAGAAAATCTGTGGCTGGTGATCACAGCACGTTCAGAAGTTTACTTCTCTGCACCGGTTCGTTTTGATGATCGTGAATTGATTACGGTTCAATTTTCCTCTAAAGAATTACCAGCAGGAATTTGCTATGCCACGTTGTTTAATGAACAAGGAGATGTTTTGGCAGAGCGACTTTTCATGAGCAATCCCACAAAAAAATTAGAAACAACAATTTCAAAGAATCAAAAGATATACAACACACGATCTGGTGTTGAACTTCAGGTTTCGTTAAAAGATGATTTTGGTAATCCGATACAAGGTGAGTTTGCTGTGTCAGTTTTCAATCAGCGCTTGTTCACAAACCAGGTGGCACACTCTCTCATGGATGAGTACTTACATATCCAGTCAGATGGAGTAGGTAAGGATTATTCTTCAGCAGAAGGGTTAGATCTTTTATTAATCACCCAAAGCAATAGAAGACTTGATTGGAAGACCATCACGAATGGAAAGATGAAAGGAAGTCATTCTTTTAAGAGATTAATTCAATATTCGGGTCGTGTGGTGAATAAAGAAAACGGACAGCCTGTGCCTGACTCATCACGTGTTGTTGCTTATCTACAAAAAAGTATGATGGGTTATGAAGCCATAACCAGAAAGGATGGAAATTTTGATCTCGCTTTTCTTTTCGACTTCTGGAACGATGATGAAATTTTCTATACGGTAGAAACAAAAAAGGGAAAAGAACTTAATGCCAAGGTAGTATGGGAATTGGACTCTTCTTCTCATGCGGCTTTCACTCCTATGATTGAGAATGAGGAAGCCAACAGCTATGCCGATTTCATCAACCGCAAAACACTAGTCGATCGATCTTATAACTTTTACAATAAGTCGGAGGCTGCAGTAAAGACATCCGTTGCGGAAGATCCGAATCGTGATTTTGAGGACGAACTAACCGGTGTAGATTATTCAGTGAAGGTAGACGAGTACGTTGTTTTCCCAACCATGGAGGAATTGATCAGAGAAGTAGTGCCGTCTTTGCAACACCGCAAGGCAAGAGGTAATGCTCTGGTTAGAGTGATTCTCCCAGACGGAGCCATACCCAATGATAACCCACTTTATATTATTGATGGAATCATGACAAAGAGTACCGAATATTTTTTACAGCTAAAACCTTCGGATGTGATCTCCATTAAAATTGTAAGAACAGTGAATAAACTCAACCGGTTTGGAACGATGGGCCGAAATGGTATCGTTTTGGTTTACACAAAAGGACTTGACCATAAAAAGCTGAAGATGGAGAACACCGTAATCAGTGTGAAGGGTTTAAATAGGTCAATACCTTTTCATGTGCCGACCCATGCAGCGTCATCGAATCAGCGTATTCCTGATTTTAGATCTACTTTATATTGGAATCCTTCCATGATGACCAACTCTCGCGGTGAGGGAACGATTAGTTTTTCAGCATCCGATGATGTAGGAAATTTTTTGATCCAGGTTCAGGGAATGACCTTAGACGGTCGACCATTTTCGAAACTAGATTCCATTCAAGTTACCTTTAATAAAAACTAGAAGAAAAGCAATTCGGTTGGAGTGATGCAGCCATTCAGTATGATGTCTGACGTTGATTTATCTTCAACGGTTTCTTCACTTTCAAAAAAAGAGATTCCGATTTTCTTACAATCCCTCCGGCATAAAGATAGGAATCGATCGTAATAGCCTTTGCCATAACCAATGCGATGTCCTTGTTTATCGATGGCAAGGAGTGGTACGATAACCATGTCGATATCTTTTACCTCTGCTTTTATACCTTGTTTTGGCTCCACCATCCCCCACTTGGTTTTTTCAAGTTGATGAGCGCCTTCAAAAAAAAAATTTTCCATCGCCTCCTCATTCACTTTGGGAACCACTAAACGAATGTTAGAAAATTCTTTTTGTATTCGTTCAATTATCAACCAGGTATTGGGCTCACGTTTTGATTCGATTGGCAAAAAGACATGAAGGGTTTTGATGTTGGAAAGATCTACGGCCTGAAAGAAAAGATCGGCCAAGTTCTGGCTTAACTCACGATGTTCACGTTCGGTTAACGCCAATCGTTTGGTGAGGTATATCTTTCTGAGCTCATCTTTATTCATAGAACAAAAGATTGAACTTGTAATCAAACGGGTCAAATACCTCCAATAGTTTTTGAATGAATTGCGGATCCTTCTGATAGAAATTCAGGAAGTTATCTACTCGTTCTTGTGGACTTCCGTTTGGAAAGAGAGCGTCTTTCACGGATTCCAGCTGACCTAATTTTTCGCGATGAACACGTTTTTCAGCACGAAGTATTTTCTGTTCGATTTTTTCAAGACTATTGGCGCTGCGTGTTGCCTGTGCCTCCACAAATTTTACTAATGTGGGGTCGATATGACTGGCCCGATTGCGAATAGCGGCAAACTGCTCAGCGAAAAGCGTTAGTTCTTTTCCCAGTGAAAGATCATGGGTGGAGTTTTTTACGACCCATTGATTGAACAGATAGTTCTTTTCTTCAAACAGATGTTTATAGTCGAGACCCGCCTTTTCGAATTTTGTAGCCACCGTCTTTTCTACTACCAACGCAAAATTTCTTGGCATCAACATAGGGAAAGGAATATTGAAATGATCGAATACTCCTTTTAGTTGCAGCCAATAAACTACTTCAGCGGGCCCGCCTGCGTAGGCGAGGTTGGGAAGAATGACTTCCTGGTAGAGTGGCCTTAGTATTACATTGGGACTGAATTTCTCGGGCTCCGTTTCAATTAATCTGGCGACTTCTTCTTTGGAGAATTGAATCGGTGAATCCACAACCTGGAAGCGGCTTTCCTTTTCTTCGATCCGGCTTCGGAGATTTTTATCGAGGAAGAAAAAGTTTATGTCGCGTGCAAAAACCTTCGGATGATAGCCCAGCGACTCCAGTTGTTGATTTTGTTCCTCTACGAGTTTTTTAGGAGTATGATTGAAAACATCCTCTTTAATCACCGGCTGAAAGAGTTTTTTCAATTCACGATCATCGGCATCTACCACAATAAGGCCTTCTACGCCAAAGAGCTCGTTTACATAATACCGTACGGCTTCACTTAAGGTGTTGTGTTTCAGATATGCATTTTTGAACAAACTGATTTCACCCGGAATGTTAGCAAATAATTTTTCAATCGACTTCGGATTAAAATGTCCAACGGCTCCTTGCTGGTCTGTTTCCCAGGTGTGCTTTTTGCCGTAGAGTTTAAAGTATTTTATTTCATCATAATCGTGATCTTCCGAGGCCATCCAATAGACGGGTACGAAATTGGATTGGGGAAATTGCTTTTTTAATTCTTTACAGGTATTAATTACTGTTATGATTTTGTAAATGAAATATAAGGGGCCGGTAAAGATATTAAGTTGGTGACCGGTGGTGATTGTAAACGTATTCGATTCTGAAAGTAAGGTTAGGTTTTTCTTTACCGAATCTTTCTGAGATAGATTTTTGTATTGCTTTTGCAGGGTGCTTGTTAAGACACTGCGATGCGAAGCGGGATACGATTGTTTTTTTTGTTGAATTTGGGTTTCAAAATTCTTCAGTTCCGGGAACTGTGAATAGAATTTTTTTAGCGTTTCCTTTTGCTGGATGTAATCGAGAAAGAAAGTGGAGAAGGAATGTGTTTCTGCAAAAGAAAGTTTTTGAACGCGCATGATTAACAACAGGTGAGTTTAGAAAAATGCATGACCGGAATAACGGCTAAGTTCTGATAAAGTTTGAAAATTTCCATCACTGGTCTGAGCTGTTAACAAGTTGTTAAATGGGTTCGGCAATCAGATCAAATTCTGTGGCACTGGTCACTTTGGCCTGAACGAAATCACCCACTCTCAGATATTCTTTAGTGCCATCGAGTAACACTTCGTTGTCAACTTCTGGTGAGTCAAATTCTGTGCGGCCAATGAAGTTGCCGGATTCTTTACGGTCGATCAGCACTTTGTACGTGTTGCCGATTTTGGCGCGATTTAGTTCAAGCGATATCCCTTGTTGTAAATCCATTAATCGATCTACACGTTCTTGCTTCAGTTCTTCGGAAGCATCATCGACCATTGAAAATGAATGCGTGTTGTCTTCATGTGAGTAAGGGAAAACACCCAGTCGATCGAAACGCATGTCTTCGACAAACTTCATCATCTCATTGAAGTCTTGTTCTGTTTCGCCCGGGTGGCCTGCGATGAGCGTGGTGCGTATAGCAATGCCTGGTACTTTTTCGCGAATCGTATTTAAAAGGGCTTCTGTTTTTTCGCGTGTGGTGCCGCGTCTCATGAGTTGAAGTATCCTGCTGGAACCATGTTGTAATGGAATATCCAAATACTTGCAGATGTTTGATCGCTGTGCCATCACATCCAGTGCGTCCATCGGGAAGCCGGTCGGGAATGCGTAATGAAGGCGAATCCATTCAATGCCTTCAACGTCTGATAGTCGCTCTAGCAGTTCGGCAAGATTTCTTTTTTTATAAAGATCAAGACCGTAATACGTAGAGTCCTGTGCGATCAATAATAATTCCTTTGTTCCCTTTTTGGCAAGGTTCTTTGCTTCGAGCACCAATTCTTCCATGGGTCTTGAAATGTGCTTGCCCCGCATAATAGGAATGGCGCAGAACGAACAGGGGCGATCGCATCCTTCCGAAATTTTCAGATAGGCAAAATGACTTGGGTTGGTAAGTATTCGCTCGCCCACCAACTCATGTTTATAATTTGCATTGAGTTGTTTGAGTAAACGTGAAAGGTCGCGCGTGCCAAACCAGGCATCTACCGCGGGTATCTCTTTTTCAAGATCGGTTTTATATCGTTCACTAAGGCAACCGGTCACATACACTTTTTCAACTAAGCCTTCGTCTTTGGCATCGACATACCGTAAAATAGTATCAATGGATTCTTGCTTGGCGTTATCGATAAATCCGCAGGTATTGATGACCACAATATTCGCATCATCTTTTTTGGATTCATGGGTGGTTTCAATTCCATTGCCGCGCAACTGTGTGAGCAGCACTTCGGAGTCTACCTGGTTTTTTGAACATCCAAGTGTTACAATGTTGACTTTCGTCTTTTTGGTACCTTTTGTTTTCAACTTGATTAAATAAGGTGCGAATTTACTAAAAATACACTCCGTGAGATTCCTCCCCGCGGGGGAGTAAGGGTTATATTTGCAACTTCAACTAATGCCGGGTGAGAATTGTTCAGATCATATCATTGATTTTTCTATTGACAGGCTGCCTGGATGAGCAGGATTGCATCATTACGAGCACCAATCTGGTTAAAATCAACTTTAAAATAGACTCAAAAACTGCGCGTGTAATCAGCTTTACAAAGATCAATGTATCCGGCCTGACGAGGGATTTTTATTCCGGGGCTTCCGTTTCTTCTGTGGAATTGCCGGTAAGCCCCGATGACAACGAGGCGACCTTTACCTTCGAGTTTGAGGGTCGCACGGAAACCATACGCCTTACTTATAGCAGGCAGTCGGAGGTGATATCTCCTTCTTGCGGAGCCTTTACAAATTATTCCGACTTGTCTGTTCCTGAGTCATCATTTGAATTATTCACCCTTACCAATAGACAATTAGTGATTAATGCGGCAAGCAACCTTGAAGTATTTGTTGAGTAGCGTGCTGTTGTTCTTATTTGTGAGCACACACGCTCAGGATAAGAAAGAAGCAAGTGATTCTCTGAAAAGAATTCGGAAGCCTACCAGTGTGCGCATAGGCACTGATTTGATAGCGATTGGAAAAACCATTTTTGATAGCCCGCTAACGGGATGGGAGGTAAATGCCGATGTCGACTTTGGTCGTTACTACCTGGCAGTGGATTATGGATCATCGTCACTCAAGGATAGTCTGGACAATGGTTACTATTCAAATGATGGCCGCTACTTTCGCGCGGGTGTGGATGTAAACTTTCTATTAAAGGATCCGGACAAGAACATGGTCTTTTTTGGTTTCAGATACGGGCGATCATCGTTTAATGAGCAATTGAGTTATGAATTTACTGCGGATGAATTTGGCCCTGTTCTAAAAGAACTCTCCAACCCGAATGCCAGGGCTGGGTGGGGAGAATTAATCACGGGTTTACGAGTAAAAATGTGGAAGTCCATTTGGATGGGGTATACGGGAAGGTTAAAATTTTTACCTGGCGTCAAAGGTAATCCTGAGTTAGAAACGTATGACATCCCTGGCTATGGAAGAACTTCAAAGGGCACGTATTGGGGATTTAACTTCCAGATTTTTTACCGGATACCTTTTCAAAGGGAGAAGTAAAAAATGGTTACTTTAGTATATAAAGAAAATACCTATGATCGGTTTTATGGTACTTTACCTGATGCTATCCGTGCTGGCTGCTAAGTGGGCTGCCGAAAGAGGAAGGGATTTCTGGACGGTCTTTTTCATCAGCATCGTTATCACCCCATTGGCTGTTATTGGCTCATTGTGGGCTGCTTTCAGAACTAAAAAATCACCTTTGTTGAAAGAGTGAGTTCACGAACTCCATTTTGTTAAAAACCTGAAGGTCTTCTACCTTCTCACCTACGCCAATATATTTAACCGGAATTTTAAACTCATCCGAAATTCCAATCACGACTCCACCTTTGGCCGTGCCGTCTAGCTTGGTAATAGCCAGGCATGTTACCTCGGTTGCTTTTGTAAACTCACGGGCCTGAATCACGGCATTTTGTCCGGTGCTTCCGTCTAACACGAGCATGACATCATGAGGGGCATCGGGAATTACTTTTTCCATCACCCGCTTTATTTTTGTCAGTTCAGCCATCAGGTTTATTTTGGTATGAAGTCTGCCAGCCGTATCAATAATGATCACATCGGCATCCATTTCAACGCCATGCTTAAGTGTATCGAAGGCAACCGCTGAGGGATCCGTGTTCATCCCTTTTTCAACCACGGGCACACCGATGCGCAGGCCCCAAAGCTTCAATTGCTCTACGGCTGCAGCGCGAAATGTATCTGCGGCACCCAGCACTACTGATTTCCCTTTCTTCTTGTACTGTGCAGCAAGTTTTCCGATGGTGGTGGTTTTGCCAACACCGTTTACGCCAACTACCATTATCACATAGGGCTTGATGCCTTTCGGCACCTCAAAATCCGCAAGGTCCTGCGAATTGTTTTCAGATAATAAGGAAGCTATTTCCTCTCTGAGAATACGATCGAGTTCGGAAGTGCTCAGGTATTTGTCGCGTGCAACTCTTTCCTGAATGCGGCCAATAATTTTTAAAGTAGTCTCAACCCCAACATCCGAAGAAATGAGAATTTCTTCCAATTGGTCAAGTACATCATCATCAACGGTAGATTTTCCCGCAATTGCTTTCGTCAGTTTACCAAAAAAACTTTCCTTCGACTTTTGAAGGCCGTGGTCGAGACTATCTTTTTTCTCTTTGGAAAAAAAATCAGAAAAGATTGACATAGTGAATTATCAAAAGTGTCTATAAAAGTAACAGAAATAAAAAAGTCCCTCATCAAGGGACTTTTTTATTATATAATTCTATGAATTACTTCTTGGCGAGGGTCTCTTTTATGAGATCAGAAGCTACAATTTCTTCTTTAAAAACGTAAGCACCGGTTTTTTCGGATTTCACAGCACGGATTACTTTTGCGTAGTTCTTACCGTCTGTTTTCTTAAGGGAAGCAACAACTTTCTTTGCCATGATTACTTAATTTCTTTGTGGAGGGTATATTTCTTTAAAATCGGATTGTACTTCTTCAGCTCAATGCGCTCGGTAGTATTTTTCCGGTTTTTGGTGGTAATATGACGGCTCATGCCTGACATACCGCTGTTTTTGTGCTCGGTGCACTCTAAAATTACCTGTATTCTGTTTCCTTTCTTTGCCATAAAGCAGATTTTTAAAGATTAGATGGCAAGGGTGCCTTTTTCGCGTGCTTCTTTCAGCACTACACTGATTCCTTTCAAATTGATCGTTTTGAGAGCTTTGGTAGATAACTTTATGGTAACCCACTTGTTTTCCTCAGGAATGAAAAAACGCTTCTTCTGAAGGTTAGGATAGAACCTGCGCTTCGTCTTATTGTTTGAGTGTGAAACATTGTTCCCTACCTGTGGTCTCTTTCCGGTGATTTGACAAACTCTTGCCATAAAACTTATTGATTTAGCCCCTCTTAAAAAGGGATTGCAAATATCGGGAAAAGCCTTCTAATAATCCAAGCCCACTGAAAAGAAAGGTGAACGAATTGATCATTGGAGAAGAAAAATGGTTGCGTTAAGCCTATTTTTCTCAATAAACTTCATTCAGTTGACTTAAAAGCAATATTTTACATTTTATGAAAAGATCGTGTTTTTGTTCTTTTGGCTTCCAGTTTTGTCTTTAACTGCACAAAACATCCAAATCGACAGCCTAAAAATGATATTACAATCGGGGCAATCAGCAAAGGAAACAACCAAAACCCTGGTTGAATTATATTGGGAATACCGGTTTATCAATGCCGATACGGCCCGTCAATACGGCATGAAGGCTCTTGTGTTGAAAGCTCAGGCCGAATATGCCAAGGTGAAAGGTCTGTTAGGTTGCTTATTGTTGATGATACATCGCATTGTATTGGATGGATTGAAACAGCGGGCAACCCGAAGAACTGCTTTCAGAGCGTGAGCGGCAGGTATTAAATCTGATTGCCAAGGAATGTTCCAATAAACAAATCGCGGAGAAATTATTCATTAGCGAGCGCACCGTAGAAACACAACGTAAAAATATTTTCAGAAAGACCAGCACCACCTCACTGGTTGGCCTTATCAAATATGCGTTTGCCAAAAACCTGATCAGCTGATCAATTTTCTTTAAGAATTGCTGAAAAGAGAGAGCCGGCATCTACATCGGTAAAATCCTGAATCACAAAATCGGTATGGCTGAGTTCTTCGAATGAGTGCGTAGTGGCAACGCCTACCACTTTTGCCCCGGCCCTGCGGGCAGATTCCACCCCGGACAAAGAATCTTCAAACACGATGCACCGGCTGGGTTCAACGCCAAGCCTTGCGGCTACCTTTAAATAAATTTCAGGATTGGGCTTGCCATGCTCTACATCCGATTCATCTAAAATTACAGTGAAGTACTTTCCGAGGTGGATATGTGAAAGCACGAAGTCAACATTACTTCTTGGTGCTGAGGTGCCGATGGCAATGGGAATGTTCTTTTCTTCAAGGCTTCTTAAAAATTCAGGTAGCCCCTTCAATGCGCGAATATCATTCTTATAAATCTCACGAAACAAGGCTTCCTTTTCTTCACCATAATGTTCCAACTCTTCTTTCGTGAGTGTTCCAAATAAATTGGCGATCCATTCCTTATTGGTGCGGCCGTAAATTTTGCTGATCAATTCCTGGTCGCTCAGATGATATCCATATTTTTCGCAGAACTGGCGAAGTGAAATTTTGTGAAATGGATTGCTGTCGATGATTACACCATCCATGTCAAAGATTACCGCGAATGAATTCATGTCAGAAAAGGATTATTGCACAATAAATTTCTTGCCTACTATTTTCCCATTAGCCGAAAAGTGCGCTATGTACATTCCTGCTGGTAATCCTGAAATCAAAATGGGATATTCCTGGTTGGCTGGAATAAAATATGATTCAGAAATTTTTTGGCCCAACACGGTGTAAAACTGAACAATCACATTTCGGTCAGCCTTGATTTTAAATTCTCCTTGCCTGGCCACCGGATTAGGAAAAATATCGATGACCGGATCTTCCGGAAGATCTTTGCCTCCGTCATTTCTTAGAATTTGTACCCCACCCATTGTGTTGCCAACCATGATGGATGGCTTATCAGTATTAAATAGATTTACAATAATCGGCCAGGCCCTGCCACCTAAATTCTTTTTTATATAGGTTTCTGTTTGGGGATTATAGACCAGGTTTTTTACTGGCTCAACGTTAGGATCCTGCGAGCGAAAATCACCGTAGATCGATAGAAATCCTTTTTGATCGCCCACGATGAGATCGGCACGTCCATCGGCATCGAGGTCACCGACAGCCAATGAGGGGCTTTGTCTTTCGAGGCTGGAACCAAGTCCATAATAGCTTTTGTCCTCCAGTGTGTAGTTAAATTCACCAGCGGGTCCCTGATTCCGCCAGTATTCCAGAGCACCATTTGATTTGCCAACCAATAAATCATGAAGCCCATCTTGATTTATATCGACAATAAGAATGTTCTCCGTTTGCCCGATACTGAAGTTGGCGGATTGTAACGACTGCCCTGAAAAATCAAGGCTATTGGAGTTGCGATTAGGAACAAACATCAGTGCTGTAATGCCAGTCTGGCGGCTGGTGCCTGTGAATGTAAAATCGGAGGTGCCATCACCGTCAAGATCAGCAAACTGAAGTTTCGCGTTGTAATAATTGGCGGATGAAAATCCGATGTAATCGGAAGTGATGAATTTGAATGTTGGTGCCGAGGGAGTTCCGGTATTTTCAAAAAAGATAACCGAACTGGAAAAATCAGCGTTGGTATAGTTGCTGATAAACAGATCCAGATCACTATCGCCATCCCCATCGATCATGGCGGGCACTGCATAGTCGCCCACATCAATCATTTGGTCTTGCAAAAAATTTGTTTTTTGAAAAGTAAACTGGGGCACTTGATTGGTGCCAGTGTTTTTATAAAACCACATCGAATTTTTAAAGTCTGTGCTCAAGGTATTGCGCGTATATAAGTTGGGTGATGCAATCAGATCTTTTAATCCATCTTGATCAACATCTTCAAGATAGGGAGTCGGAAAATTGAGAAAAGCAACGGGAGCCGTAATCGGATATCGAACGGACGTGCTCATAAGAGCTTCCTCTTTGGTTCCCTTGTTTTCAAGCATGTAAACGCGCGCGCAATCCTCTTCAGAAAACAGTATTTCACGATCTCCGTCATTGTCGAGGTCGAGTGAAAGCAACCCTTTGCCTCCGGCATGTTGAGTGCGGCCACCGTTTAGTTCAGCGCACGTTTCTCCAAAGGCAAATATTCCGCATTCACATTCTTCAAAATTTCCAAAGTTTTGTGTTACACGTTCCAGCTGAAGGGAGTCGCAGGTGCCTGTGCGTTCTTTGCTAAGATTTTTGTGCCACTCCACACTGCCGATCCCAACAAACCGCACAGTCAGAATGTCAAGGTCACCATCTCCATCAATATCATCAATGGCCGGAATGTCAGATTCATTTACTTTTAAGTTGATATTGCTGGTAAACCCTTTGGTGAGCAACGGAAGTCCGGGATTATAAGAACGCCAGGCTAATTTTTCTCCGGGCTTGGTGATGTTGACAAATACAGTCATCCCAAAAGGGTCGCTAGTAAAAATATCTTTTTTGCCGTCACAGTTAAAATCACGAAGTAAAATCCATTGCGTTACTTCTGCCGGAAATAGTTCTTCATAATCCGGAGCAAAAACAAACCGGTTGTTCTGATTGAGAAATGTAATGAGCTTGTTAGCAGTGCGATCAAACAAAACAAGATCTTCCTTCGTGTCTCCGTTCAGGTCCATGGTGTTTACCTGAACAGAATTTAAACCACCCGACCAGGGCAGGGTTAGTTGTTTTCCGTCTACTTCCACCTCGATTTCCTGATGCAATTCATAGGTAAACTGAGCCTGTGCACAGGATACAATAAAAACAAACAGGATGGAGAAAATAGACTTCATTGAAAAATGTTCACACACTTATAACGGTGAGTCATGCTCACGTGTTATTTTGCCGGCAAGATACTTTACCTTTGGGTATATATGATTATGCAAATTGAAAAGCTATACGAAAGATTTAAGGAATCCGGAAAGATTTCTACCGATACCCGCCAGATTGCTACGGCCTCAATTTTTATCGCTTTACGCGGAGATAAATTTAACGCCAACGAATTCGCGGCACAGGCATTAGAAAAAGGTGCCAGCTATGCAGTAGTTGATGATCCAAAATATGCAGTAAGTGAACGGTGCATTTTGGTAAAGAACACGCTGGATACCTTGCAGGCATTGGCGAAACATCATCGGTCCAAACTTACCATTCCGGTTATCGGTCTTACGGGTTCCAATGGAAAAACGACCACTAAGGAATTGGTGAGTGCTGTGCTCAGTAAAAAATTCAGAACCTATGCTACTAAAGAAAATCTGAACAATCACATTGGTGTGCCCTTAACCATTTTGGCCATCGACTCATCCTGTGAAATGGCCGTAGTGGAGATGGGAGCCAATCACCTGGGCGAAATTGCGTTATTAAGTTCAATCGCCAATCCCACGCATGGATTTATCACCAACATCGGTAAGGCTCATATCGGCACGTTTGGTGGATTTGAAAATATTATCCGGGGTAAGTCGGAGTTGTTTCAACATCTGATCACGCATGAAGGAGTGGTGTTCATCAATTCGCAGAATTCGATTTTGACTAATATGGCGAAGAGATTTAAACATCCCTACTTTTATCCGGCTGTTGCTGATTATTATCATGCTCAGTTAATGGATGCAGACCCGTTCATCCGGTTTAAGGCTGAGAATGGTGAGGAAGTTCAAACCCAATTGATGGGTGCTTATAATTTTGAAAACATTGCGGCAGCATTGTGTATTGGAAAATATTTTGGAGTGGATGCCAAAGATGCCAATCGTGCCGTGGCGGAATATGTGCCGGGCAACATGCGTTCGCAAATTGTGAAGAAGAATAGCAACACCGTTATTCTGGATGCCTATAATGCGAATCCCAGTTCCATGGAAGCGGCCATTTTAAATCTTGCTGCAATGCAGGCGCCAAAGAAGGTTGTTATTCTGGGTGATATGTTTGAATTGGAGGAGGAAGCAGAAAAAGAACATCAGCGAATTGGAGAATTGCTTCATGAGAAAAAGTTTAATCGTGCTTATTTGTGCGGCCAGTTGATGAAATCAGCGAAAGCAACCTTTGCAGAGGCGCGTTATTTTGAAAGTAAGGATTTACTGATGGCAGAGCTCAAAGCAAATCCCATATCAGATTCGACCATTCTTGTAAAAGCATCCAGAGGCATTGGGCTTGAAACAATCGTTGATTATCTTTAGTGGATACAATCGAAACCCCAATGAAAGCAACCCGTATTTTTTTATCTTCTTAGCCGGCAACAATCAGGGCGAAGGGATTGTTAGAGAAATAATTGTTTGACCAATATTGAGACGCCATGGATTTGAACCTCATCATTAAGTTTCTTAAAAGCATTGCGAAAAATAATAATCGCGCGTGGTTTGAAAAGAATAAACCAAAATATCTCGAAGCGAAATTGACCTTCGAGGAATTTCTGGAAGCGTTTCACAAAGAGTTGCTCACGTTTGATGAAAGCCTGGCGGGATTGAATCCGCGCAAGATGGGCTTTCGGATTTATCGTGATGTACGCTTTAGTAAGGATAAGCGACCTTATAAAGTAAACATGGGAGCCGGTTTTTCTGAACATGGCAAGATGGAGCAAGAGCCAGGATACTACATTCATATCGAGCCAGGAAAAAGTTTTCTAGCGGGAGGATTGTATATGCCGGATGCAGATGAGCTTTCCAAAATCCGACAAGAAATAGATTACAACGCGGAAGTGTTTTTGAAAATTTTGAATGACAAAAAATTCAAAAAACTATTCCCTTCTCTCGATGATTTTGACAAACTCAAAACAGCGCCCAGGGGATATCTGAAAGACCATCCGCAGATCGATTTACTCAAGCACAAGAGTTATGTTGTGTCCCATTATTTCACTGACAGGGAAGTGCTGGATAAAAAATTCCCGAAGAAGGCCGCTGAGGTAGCGAAGGTATTGAAGTCGCTTAATGATTTTCTGAAGGAAGCGATTGCTTAGGTTTTAACTTTAGCATCCACTTCATCAACGGCCCGCTGCTCATGCTGGTGACCAACGCCATGATGACAAGTGAAACGAAGACTTTTTCATTAATCAAGCCGTTTTCAAGTGCCACCAATCCCAGAATAATTTCCATTGCACCGCGGGCATTCATGCCGAATGCGGCAGCCAATGATTCTCGCCAGGTGAACCCGCCAAGGCGTGTGCCCCATCCACTACCGATAATTTTTCCCGCGAAAGCGATGACAATGATTGCCAGCGTTAGTTGCCAGTCGAAGTTGGCAATGAAATTCACCTTCAATCCGATGGACACAAAAAACAGGGGAGCAAAGATGTTATTGATAAACTGATGGATAATTTCTTTAGCACGTTCGCTCATGTGTTCCGAATCTCCCAAAGCCACACCTACGATAAAGGCACCAAACACGGCATGTATGCCAATGTATTCAGTGAACGCAGCCGCCAAAAAACAGAGTGCCAATGCCAATGAGAGGAGGCCACCCGGCCATGCCAGTTTTCTGTTTACCCATGGCAAGCCGCGATTTATCAAACCCCTGCCGATGGTAAGCATGATCACCGTAAACCCGGTTGTTAGCAAGATCGTATTCCATAACGACATGTTTTGTTCTTTTCCAATCATGCCCAGGACAACGGAAAAAATCAGCCAGCCAATCAAGTCGTTAATCATGGCCGATGAGATGACCAGCATGCCCATGCGCGACTTGAAAATATTTAAGTCCATCAGGATTCTTGCGATAACCGGCAACGCGGTGATTGCCATCGATGTGCCCATGAAAAGAGAATAGGCGAGGTGACGCGAACTGTCTTCGCTTCCAAAAAATTCTGGAAAGAAGTAAGGGAAAATAAAGCCGATAGCAAACGGAATAATTAAACCGAGTGTGCTGGTATAAAAAGCTTGTCGCCCTTGTTGAAGAACAATGTGAAGATCCACTTCAAGCCCCGCAATAAATAAGAGCATCACCACCGCCACCTGAACAAATCCATCCAGCACCAGTGAAGAGGAACCGGCAGGAAACAAACCATGAAACCAGTCGGGTTGAATCATTCCCAGAATGGTGGGGCCAAGGATAATTCCCGCAAGGATTTCGCCTATTACTGCGGGCTGTTTTATTTTACGCGCCATTTCTGCGAAGAGCCGGCCCACCATCAGCATGACACTTAATTGTACCAACAAATTCATGATCTCATGCTGACTTAGCTTGTTCATGCTTTGCGGGGTGATTGAACGATTAAAAGATTGCAGGGCAAATCGGAGAATATGTATTCCTGATCATGCGTGAATATTCGATCAAAGAACGAAAACTTTCTTTGGCTTGCATTAATAATGAGCAAGTCAGCAGATTTGCGTTTTGCAAATTGAGCCAATTCAAATCCCGATTTTCCGGAAAGGAGTTTGATATTTATTTTACTATGCTGGTGTGGAATTCGCTCCAGCATCTTTTGCACGACAGACGTTTCTTCATGCACCATGTTTTTTTGTAGCTCATCATACTCTGCCTCAGTACATTGATCACGGGCCGAAAGGGCTAGCCCCAACAGTTTTAATTCACGCACCACATGTACCCACGTTCCCCTTTCTTTATTCGCCAGATAGCAGGCAAGCGTTATGATGTCTTGCATGCTGTTACTCTCTGCATCTACTACAATATTTTTCAGCGGTTTTAGATCAACCGAAGGATCGGTAATCATCCAGATGGAGCATTTGGCTTTGCGCATAATCTTGCGCGCCACGGTGCCGAGGTAATGGTTTACCAGGTTTTCTTTTTTTAATGCCCCTGCCACCAGCAGGTCAATCTTCTCACCATTGCATACTTTTAATATCTGTTCAGCAGGCTCACCTTCTACCCAGAATATTTTTATTCTGGTTGGTTCAACTCCGGAGCCATCCATCAATTTTTGCATGGCTTCGGTTTTCTCTGAATCTTTTTTGCCAACGTGGATTAATACCAGGTCAGATTGAAACCATTTCACGAGTCGGGCTGCTTCCGCCACCATGGCCAGCGTGGTGGGAGAAAAGGAAACCGCTAACCCAATTAGCTTAAAAGACCTACTCATTAACTTTAAAAATAACGAATGCATCGATCTGTTTAGGATAATCTTATTATTATCTTTTGCATTTATTTAAGAGGATGACAGGGTATCAATGAAATAAGCAGGATAATGAATTTTACGCGATTTATTTTAGGGACTAATGCTGTTGAATCAGAAAGTCAAAATAGAAAAATTACCCTTGGGGTCTATCTCATTCTTATTTATATAGGAGTTGATTTATTTTTCCTCATTGTCAATCTCTTCAACCCGAAAGGACATCCCACATCACTTTTTGTTGGTTTTTTGATCTCCATGGTTTGCATTTTGCTTTTGCGATGGAAGCAGGTGAACCTCGCTATTTTCTTGCATCTCATACGAGGTATTGCCTTTGCCTTCTACTTTTCTTATTTGGATGTGGACCCTATTCAAACTGGCTCTTATTTGTATTTTATTCCATCCAGCCTGGGCGCTTTGGCCGTATTTGGTTATCGTGAACGGTGGATAGGCATCGGATTCACGGTCGTCAGCTTTGTTCTGTTTCTGATCGCGATTTTTAAGCCTGCTGAATTTAGTCCTGACCAGGCACATTTTTATTTGATCGTCAGTTTTTCAATCGTTCTGATCATTGGATTGCTCATCATCATTTTTTTCGATCGTATGGTAACAAAATCAGAGCAAACCCTCGTTGAAAAAAACAAGGAACTGATTAAGGCAAACCGGGAGTTAGACAGATTTGTATACAGTGCTTCGCATGACTTGCGATCTCCCCTAAGCTCGATTGCCGGTTTGATTGAATTAATTAAGCGAGATGCTTCAGGGAGTGAAGAATATTTGAATTTAATGAAAAACCGGATTCTTGTTATGGATAAGCTCATCCACGATATTATCGACTACTCCCGAAATTCCCGCATACCCGCAGCCCGCGAAGCGGTGAATTTATATGATCTCATGCTTGAGGTGGTTGAACTATTGAAATATGTGGATGAAAAAAAACCTCAGATCAATCTGATGGTCGCTGCGGATTTTAACATTTTCACAGACCCATCCCGGTTAAGGGTTGTTCTGAATAATCTTTTGAGCAATGCCATAAAGTATGCTGACCATAATAAGGAAGTGTTGATCATTACGATTAATGCATCCAGAAGCAATAACTCTTTTAGCTTTTCCATTGAGGATAATGGCATAGGCATAGCGGAAGAGCATCAGGATAAAATTTTCAGTATGTTTTATCGGGCATCCGACAAGGCTACTGGTTCAGGGCTGGGTTTATATATTGTGAAGGAATCTTTGGAAAAGCTGAATGGCGTTGTTCAATGCCGCTCGAAAGTAGGAATAGGGTCGGTATTTACCGTTTTTATTCCGATGTGATTTAATTTTTTTGATACAGCCCCTTGTCCTGAGCTAACACTTAATTTCTATCTTTGCCGCTTATGGCGAACCAGGAAGACAATCTTTTCAAAAACGTGATATCCCATGCCAAGGAGTATGGGTTTATTTTTCCATCCAGTGAAATTTATGACGGCCTCAGTGCGGTCTATGATTACGGGCAAAACGGATCAGAACTAAAAAACAACATCAAAGAATATTGGTGGAAGTTTATGACCCTGTTGCACGATAATATCGTTGGTATTGATGCAGCTATATTCATGCACCCCACCACTTGGAAGGCATCCGGTCACGTAGATGCTTTTAACGACCCGATGATCGACAACAAAGACTCAAAGAAACGCTATCGTGCCGACCAACTTATTGAAGGCGTGATTGAAAAACTCGAAGAAAAAATCGAGAAGGAAGCAGAGAAGGCTGCGAAGCGTTTCGAAAATTTTGATCGCGCTATGTTTTTGAGCACTAACCAAAGAGTGGTGGAGTATCAAAAGAAAATCGATGAGATTAATGAGCGCATGAAGACTTCGCTGGGAAATGGCGATATGGCTGCTCTAAAGCAATTGATAGATGATCTTGAAATAACGGATCCGATATCGGGCACAAAAAACTGGACAGAAGTACGTCAGTTTAACCTGATGTTTTCAACGGAAATGGGATCGCTAGCCGAAGACACGAATAAAATTTATTTGCGACCTGAAACGGCTCAAGGCATTTTCGTAAACTTTTTGAATGTGCAAAAAACAGGAAGGATGAAAATTCCTTTTGGCATTGCACAAATTGGTAAGGCATTTCGAAATGAAATTGTGGCGCGTCAGTTCATCTTTCGAATGCGTGAGTTTGAACAGATGGAGATGCAGTTTTTTGTGAAGCCGGGTGAAGAGATGAAGTGGTATGAATTCTGGAAAGAAAAGAGATTGAGATGGCACAAGACTCTTGGGCTTGGCGACAATAATTATCGCTTCCACGATCATTTGAATCTGGCTCACTATGCCAATGCCGCCTGTGATATTCAATTTAACTTCCCAATGGGCTTTAGAGAACTGGAAGGCATTCACTCCCGCACCGATTTTGACTTAAAGAGTCATGAAAAATTCTCTGGTAAGAAATTACAGTACTTCGATTCAGAGGATAATCAAAACTATATTCCTTATGTAGTGGAAACTTCGGTAGGATTAGACCGTATGTTCCTTTCTGTATTGGCTACGGCATATAAAGAAGAGAAGCTGGAAGATGGAAGTGATCGTGTTGTGCTCAGAATACATCCGGCATTGGCCCCCAACAAAGTGGCCATTCTTCCATTGATGAAGAAAGATGGTCTGCCCGAGAAGGCACATGAAATCATGAATTTATTGAAGTTTGATTTCCGCTGCTTCTATGAAGAGAAAGATGCCATTGGAAAGCGCTATCGCAGACAGGATGCCATCGGAACTCCGTATTGCATCACGATCGATCATCAGACTCTTCAGGACAACACGGTTACCATCCGTGATCGCGACACCATGAAGCAAGAACGGGTGGCCATCAGTGAAGTAAAGTCAATTATTCAGGATTCAGTTTCAATGTCAGAATTACTAAAGAAAATATAAATGTTTGCTGCTCTATTGGCAGCTGCAGCGCGGCTTCTGTACGTAAGTTATCAGGAGCTGCGCTTTCGTTTTTATTATGGCCCCATCTTTCATCGCTTCCTCAATCACAAGTATGCGTACTACACCGCATTGCCTTGGTCGTTGAAGATAAAGTTTCTTCGCCTGGCACGCGATCATTATGAATATTTTGAATTTGTGCCGCGCGAAAAAATAAAATTGACGCGTGCTATGAAGGCCATTATCTCCTGTGCTGCAGCGCAACTCCTATTGTTTTTGCCGGGAAAGAGTCAGGGCCTTACGTACTTCACACGAATCATCGTATATCCGGATTATTACAGTTCGCGCATCACCAGAAAGAAACACAAAGGAGAAGTAAACCCAGGCCTCCGAATCATTGCCTTTAGCTGGCGCGGTATTGCCGAGGGAATGAAAGTGCTCGATGACGGTATCAATCTCCTGCTCCATGAATTTGCCCATGCCCTTTGGCTGGAACACAAATTAGTAGGGCATCAATACACGGTGCTGGACCCACATTGGATAGAACAGTTTGAAAGGTATGCGCAAAAAGAAATGGCAAACCTCAATGCCAATGAGAAACATTTTTTCCGGAGATATGCCTTCGGGAACACGGAAGAATTTTTTGCGGTGGCCGTTGAGAACTTTTTTGAAAGATCACTACAATTTCAACAGGAGCAACCTGAACTTTACCGTATTTTAACGCAGCTTTTTAAACAAGACCCCATAAAACTCTATGCATCCCGCACTCAACAAAAATCTCTATTTCGTTAAAGAACACGTAAAGATGTTCAAAGCCGC
Organism: uncultured Ohtaekwangia sp.; assembly: GCA_964540915.1. GTDB lineage: Bacteria > Bacteroidota > Bacteroidia > Cytophagales > Cyclobacteriaceae > ELB16-189. The sequence goes on along the minus strand of CAZIOY010000004.1, from coordinate 22,723 downwards.
TAACAGCTTTGATGTTTTTGATCCGCAAACAAGTGAATTGATTTTGCAATGCCGTGAGGAAAACCTTGGATTCTTTACCAAGATGTTTCGATTTACGGATTATAAAAGAATGACCCCTTTCAATATGGAGATCAAAACGCCAAGCGGAGCAACGATACTCACTGTGCGGAGAGGTGTTTCATGGTTTCTTTCCACCGTGGAGGTGATCGATGAACAAAATCAATTGATTGGTAAATTCAAACAGAAGTTTTTCAGCATCGGTGGAAAGTTTGAAGTGCTCGATGCCAGTGAGCGCACCTTGTGTACATTGAAAGGTAAATGGACCAGCTGGGATTTTAAATTTATTGCAAATGATGGAAAGGAATTTGCCACCGTAACGAAAAAGTGGAGCGGCATTGGCAAAGAACTTTTCACATCAGCCGATAATTATATTTTACAAATCAATCCAGAAGTGCCCACCGATCATGCTTTGCGAATGTTGATCATGGCTGCGGTTATGTGTATTGATTTAGTTTTGAAAGAGTAATCCTAAATGGATAAAAAGGAAAACATAAAGAAGGCATCCGTTCGGTTGAAAATGGAATTAAGCAAGACGCTTGCTCTATTCTACCTGATACTTGTGATTATTGGCGTTTCTCAATTTGTAGTCCTGTATTTTATTTCCCAGCAAGCGGAGCAGGCTCAATGGATGAATGTGGTCAGCTTTGTTTTAATGGCTCTCCTAATGTTTGCGGCTCATTATTTTATGGTGAGAAAGCCTTTGTATTCTCGAATTGATTTTTATCTAAAGTGTATAGCTGATTCACAACTAAGCGGTGATGATTTGCTCAAACATGGTTTGTTGCCTGACAATAAACTTCTGAGAAAATTTTATAGACATAGTATAGAGTTACGAAATGCTGGTTTACTACGATTGTATCGTGGATTAGTTGGTTTAACAATTTCAGAACAGCCAGCTATTTTTCCGGAGCATAGCGATATTATGAAGATCATTAAGAGTGTGAGAAAAAATTAATGTAGCATGAATTGGCTTAAACTTTTATCACCATATCGACTCGGGCAATACACTATTTCCCCTGAGCAGAACCGCAGTGCGTTTGAACAGGACTTTGACCGCATTATTTTCTCACATCCATTTCGCAGACTACAGGATAAAACACAAGTGCATCCACTGCCAGAGCATGATTTTGTGCACACACGACTTACCCACAGCCTTGAAGTTTCGAGTGTTGGTCGGTCCTTGGGAAGACGAGTGGGCGAAGTAATCATTGAACGCCATGCAGATTTAAAAAGCAATTATACCTCGCACGATTTCGGAACTATTGTAGCATCGGCTTCGCTAGCGCATGATCTCGGCAATCCTCCTTTTGGTCATTCGGGTGAAGAAGGACTGAGTGATTTTTTTAAGCATCATGAAGGTCAGCAATACAAACCTTTTTTCTCAGAGCTTGAGTGGGCTGATCTCACTTCATTTGAAGGTAATGCACAAGGGTTTCGCATTTTAAATAAGTCCCAATATCAAGGGCTTCGGCTTACGGCTGCTACGTTAGGAGCGTTTACCAAGTATCCCTGTCCTTCTAGTTTTGATGGAAGGGATAAATCCAGGAAGAGTCAGAAGAAGTTTGGATTCTTTCAAACGGAGCAATCGTTATTTGATGAGACTGCCACTCAACTTGGATTAATAAAACAACATGAGCACGTATGGTGCCGTCATCCGCTGGCATTTTTAGTGGAGGCGGCTGATGATATTTGTTATAATATTATTGACCTGGAAGATGGTTGCCGGTTAGGGCTGATCTCATTAGACCAAACCATTGAATTGCTGGCAAATATTTTAGGTAATGATTTTAATCCCGAAAAGGCTGCCCGTATAAAAAGTGCCGATGAAAAAATTGGTGTCTTGCGCGCTATGGCGATTGGCAAACTCATCACAGATGTGGTAGATGTTTTTTTACAACACGAAGAAGATATTCTAAACGGTAAGTTTGATCAGGCACTCACGGATTTAGGCTCCTATAAAAATCAGTTGAGGCAAATCATAGATATCTCTATTGAAAAAATTTATCGTGCCCGCCATGTGGTAGAAATTGAATCAGCAGGCTTTGAAGTATTGCCTGGTTTGTTAAACGAGTTTGCGAAAGCCGCGGAGCATGCCATAAAAAACAATCAAGCAAAAAAATATTCAAACTTAATGCGCCTGCTGCCACCAGAGACACTTCAGATAATTCAATCAAATCCTGACAATACGTATTTGCATTTGCGTGAGGTAATTGATTTTGTTTCGGGAATGACCGATCGGCATGCGTTGTCGCTCTACAGAAAGATCAAAGGCTTTCAGCTTTAAATTCATAAAATCCCGAAGGGATGGTATGATTATAGAAATCACATTTATATTGGTTAAGAACCCCGAAGGGGTAAAATATTCCACACCTTCGGGGTTCTCGACTTAATTCTTTTTTTTCTATAATAATATCAGCCCTTCGGACTTTTATCGTGACTCAACATTAATAAAAAAATTCTGTTAATTAAACACACAATTGATTTTGGTAGCGGATTTTATTTTAACCAGATTATTTTAAAATAATTTTCAGATGCTACCGTTTTGTTTACACTATGCAAAAATCAACTCTGCGATTTTTCGTTTGTCTGTTGGCAATCTGCTCACCATTACTCACACTTGCTCAAACTACACTGGGCGATAAGAGTTTACCGGAGGAACAAGTAAATGTTCAAACTAAACGTGCTCATAAGCCTACTAAGGAACGTTCGGTAAGGTCAAAGAAAGTGAACGTAAAACACACCCCACGTTATGAATATTATGCGCGCGTAGAGAAAGTGGCAAAGGAAAAGCAACGCATAATGAGAAAAATGGATGAGCCGCAGTACACAAATCCTTTGTATTATGGGCATAAGCGCCCGCCAAAGCGACATGCTGTCCACAAGATGCGATATTGTAAAGAATGTGGGATCAGACACTAAAAATTATTTACTCCGCTTCTCCATATTAAATGTGAGTGCAATGAATTAATTTCGTTTTTATTTGAAACGAAGTGGAAGATATCGCCCGTTATATAGAGCATACCAATCTGAGTCCTACACTCACCATCAACGACATTGATCGGTTAGTGGACGAAGCAAGAAAATATAATTTACTTGGCGTATGTGTTCCTCCGTTTTGGGTGAAGCGTGCTCAACGCGAAATCGGAAAGGATAAAATTACTCTTGTAACCGTTGCCGGTTTCCCGCTTGGTTACAACATGACCGAAACAAAACTGGATGAAATACAGCGTGCAATCGATAATGGTGCCGATGAGATCGATGTAGTTTTAAATGTTTCATCATTTAAAACGGGCAATCCCTGGACGAAAATAGAAATCGCCAAGTGCGGTAAACTGGCGCATGATTATCAAAAGAATTTAAAAGTAATTATCGAAACGGCTTATCTCTCCGATGAAGAGATTGCCCAGGCTAGTATACTTTGTGCTGATGCCGGTGCTGATTTTGTAAAAACGTCAACGGGTTTTGCACCCAGCGGTGCCAAAGTGGAACTCATAAGAATTATACGGAAGTCTGTTCCGGCTCATGTAGGCATAAAAGCATCAGGTGGAATTAAAACACTGGAGCAAGCCCTGCAAATGATCGAAGCAGGTGCCGATCGCCTTGGCACTTCATCTGGAATTTTAATCGTAACCGCACAAACCAATCTATAATCATGAGTGAAGTATTATCCAATTTATTTCCGGAGGAAAAAACTATTCCTGCTTCTGTAAAGCTTCCGGCCTATATGGAGCAGCGCGAATATTTGATTGACGGAAAAATGGTAACGTGGCAAGGTGACATGAGCCCGGTGGCCAGCCCCGTATGTGTTCGCGAAGGAAATGAATCAAAACAAAAGATAATTGGAAGCACTCCACTACTCACCGCCAAAGAAGCACTCGAAGCATTGGACGCTGCGGTACGTGCTTATGATCTGGGTCACGGTGTGTGGCCGATGATGTCTGTAGCGGAGCGGATCCAGCGTATAGAATTATTTTTAAGTAAGATGCGTGAGAAACGCCAGCAAGTGGTGAACCTGCTGATGTGGGAGATTGGTAAAACGTTGAAAGATTCTGAAAAGGAATTTGATCGCACCTGCGATTATATTGTCGATACGATTAATTCACTCAAGCAATTAGATAGAAACTCATCCGGCTTTGTTCATGAGCAGGGGATCATGGCGCAAATCAGACGTGTGCCATTGGGTGTCGCGCTTTGCATGGGCCCTTACAACTATCCGCTCAACGAAACCTTCAGCACATTGTTCCCGGCTCTGATCATGGGTAACACGGTAGTGTTTAAACCAGCCAAGTATGGCGTGTTGCTAATCCGTCCTTTATTAGAAGATTTTCAGCAAAGTTTCCCGCCCGGAGTAATTAATATTATTTATGGTCGTGGCCGCGAGACGGTGGGTTCATTGATGGAGACAGGCAAAGTAGATGTGTTTGCATTCATCGGCACAAACAAGGGAGCGAATGAGTTAAAGAAACTTCACCCCAAGCCGCATCGACTTAAAGCCATTTTAGGATTGGATGCGAAAAATCCAGCGATCGTATTGCCCGATGCTGACATTGATAATGCGGTAAGCGAATGTGTGTTGGGATCGCTGTCGTTCAATGGCCAGCGATGCACCGCACTTAAGATTTTATTTGTTCATAAAAGTATTGTGGATGAATTTATTAAGAAACTATCCGCAGAGATTGCCAAACTGAAATTTGGGATGCCATGGGAAGTAGGTGTATCACTTACACCTTTACCAGAGCCGGGCAAGACTGTTTATCTAACAGGGTTGGTAGAAGACGCCAAGTTGCATGGTGCCAACATTATGAATGAGCATGGAGGTGAAACATCGAACACGTTTTTCTATCCGGCTGTGTTATATCCGGTCAATAACAAAATGAAAGTTTATTATGAAGAACAGTTTGGACCTGTGGTGCCGATTGTTCCTTTTGATAGCGAAGAAGATGCGATTGATTATGTGGTGAACTCAAACTTTGGTCAGCAGCTAAGCATTTTTGGAAAGGATTCTAAAGTGATAGCCAGGCTGATCGATTTATTTTCAAGTCAGGTGGGTCGCATCAACTTAAATACTCAGTGTCAGCGGGGGCCGGATTTATTTCCATTCAATGGAAGAAAGGACTCTGCGGAAGGAACGCTTTCTGTAGCCGATGCTTTGCGTGTATTTTCCATTCGCACTCTGGTGGCTACCAAAAGCACTGACTCCAACAAAAAAATAATCAGTGATATCATCCGGAATCGTGAATCATCCTTTTTAAGTACGGATTATATTTTCTAATGTAGTGCTTTAATAAAGCGCAGCACGTGGAATTAAAGCATTTCAAAATTATTGTTTCGGGGCAAGTTCAAGGTGTTTTTTACAGAGCGGTTGCAAAAGAAAAGGCCGCGGAGCTGAATATTAGAGGCTTTGTTCGTAACGAACCCAATGGCGATGTTTATATCGAAGCAGAAGCAGAAGAGGAGGATCTCTATAAGTTTATAAAATGGTGTAACCTGGGGCCTGCCCGCTCAAAAGTAGATCACATTGAGGTGATGCCCGGTGAGTTGGTTGGATTTACAACGTTTGAGATAAGGAGATAAAATCAGAAGAGAAGATTACTTCCTCGCTTCAATACTTTGATTCCAATCATATACCCTGTCGCTGATTTCGATAAGCAAGTCAGGATTTTTTTCTAAGGCATTGCCAATAACAATCAAATCGGCACCAGCTTCCAACGCATTGAATGCTTTTTGACTGGTGTTAATTCCACCACCAACAATAAGTGGCACATCCACGGCTTTGCGCACGGTGTTGATCATCTTCGTATTGATTTCGCGTTCGGCACCACTGCCGGCATCTAAGTAGATTAATCTAAGCCCCAGCATTTCTCCGGCCAGTGCCGTGCAGGCTGCGAGTGAATACTTATCTTCTGGAATGGGTGTGGTATTGCTGATGTATGCCACGGATGTTGTTCTTCCCGAATTGATCAGGATGTACCCGGTAGGCATTACTTCAAGCCGGTTGTTTTTTAGAATCGGAGCAGCCAATACATGTTGACCAATCAGCAAGTCGGGGTTGCGCCCTGAAATGAGTGATAAAAACAATATCGCGTCAGCGGAGGAATCAATCTGCAATGAACTGCCTGGAAACAATACAACCGGAATAGACACGGTTTCTTTTATCTGACTCACTACATCGGTCAGATTGGTAGTGGTGATCAGACTTCCGCCAACAAAAAAATAATCAACACAATTTTCACTCGCCAGCCGCAGTAAGTTGTTAAGACGAGCAGGGTCATCAATTTTGTCGGGATCAACCAACACGGCAATACTTTTTTTGCCCGCCTGATGACGCTCTTGCAGGGTATTAAGAATTTTCATCTTTCTGTTTGCGGTTGCTAAGATACTCTGCCAGTTTATCTTTTGCGATGCCCAGCAATATGGCAGTGGCTCCGGTGGTCACACGTTCGCCTAATTGTGAAAGAAATGAAGGTGATGAATTCGGCCCGCTCACATCTTCCAGTATAGAATCCGGTGTTTCGTCCTCATCATTTTGTTTGGGTTTGGCTTTCTTTCTTTTCTTTTTGGAAGAACTTAGCTGACTTACTATCAGGTAGGTAACCGCCAGCGTGGCACCGATGATCAAGGCATTTTTTACGATGCGTTCCGTTTTGTCAGAGAGCGCCTTCACTTCCTTTTCCAGTTCCTGCTTATGACGATCGGAAGTTTCTATGAGTCGCTTCTTCTCCGGGTCTTGTGTTTCTAACAATTCCATGCTTATTTTTTTTTGCGTTTGATCATCGTCATCAAATGCGTTTCCATGGAGTGACTGATATTTTTTCGGAATAAGATGAAGAGCAGGCAAGGTATTCCGTAAATACCGGCAACAATCCAATAGCCCACTTGTGGCTTGTCAAAGAAGTTATTCAGATAATGGGCTAACCCGATACTTAAAAACAATAAAAAGATCGATGCCAGAAACACCACAATAATAATCATCATCGCACTGGCAAGTACTTTGGCAACATCTTCTTTAATTTCAATCTTCAACAGTTCAATTCGGGCCTCTACATATCCAGACAGATTTTCCATCAGGTTATCCAGTCGCAAAAATTTAAATATTGTATCCTTGATGCTTTCCATATTGTACGATGAGGCAATATAGCAATTTTGGTTTCTTCTGCGAAGGTTTTGGTCGCTATAAACTGGGATAGTTCACCAAAGGAAACGCCTATTTTTCATTGATCTGCACGAGTTCTTCTTTCCAGGATGATCTTCCATTCGGACCAATCATCTCTTTTTTTGCCAATACATTCTGGCTGGCGCTGATATAGATAATCATCGTTGCAGAATCAACCCGTGCAGGCTGATACCAGGCCCTTTCAAAGACGTATACTGAGTCGAGGGACAGCGAAGGACTCATGGAAAACACCGGCAATATTTCGCGAATACAGGTGTTGAATTTTCCATTTTCATCTTCGCCATCGCGACAAAATCCTGGTTTATTCAATTCAAACAATTCATTGTTGATCAGAAGCAGATTCTTTCTGCGGTAGACGGTGCGAATTTTTAATGGGTCAGGCTCAAGATCTTTGGCAGGCTCATACTGAATCCAGTTTGTGATTGGCTGATTCAGATAGGTTTTATTGATGATGGTGTATGATTTTTTTTCGCCTGTCAGCAGATTTTCATTCTGATAAGTAAGTTCCTGAACGGTGACCGAATCTTTGTTCAGATAGATGAGAGAGAATGGAATGAAAAAGAAAGTGAGCAACACGTAAAGAAATCCTGCTAAACGATATTTCAACGTAATTCGTCCAAGGCTATCGGCAAGTTTTACGGGTAGTTGATTGAGATAGGGTATCGGAAAAAAGATCAGCACTCCAATCAGGTTGAAAAGAAAATGGGCAATGGCAATACTGATGGCAGCATTGGAGTTGAACAACGCTGCAATGAACGCGGTAATGGTGGTTCCTATGTTTGCGCCTAGGATAAAAGGAAAGGCAGATTTTATTTTCACCACCTTCTTTGCGACCAGCGGCACCACCAATGATGTAGTAACCGTACTGGACCGGATGGCCGCTGTTGTGAGCAATCCCCAGGCAAAAGATTTCAGCGGACTTTTAAAGAAGAATTGTTGAAAGCGTTCTTGTGAACCAAACCCCAACGTATTGGAAAGTACTTTACGGAAAAAGAGGATAGAGCCAAACAGCAAACCGATTGACAATAAGGCCAGGACAAAACCATTGTCGATGGTTGCAACAATGAAATTTATAATGAAACCAAAGCGATCACCAAGTAAGTTGAATTGTTTTTGCGCGATCCCGATGGGCTCATTGAAGAAAGAGGTAGCAATATACTGTGCCAACCCGGAAAGGAACCCGAAGTAGTATTCAAGTGGAAAAAGAATGAGGACCGTGAGAATATTAAAAAAGTCATGATAGGTACCAATCGTTACGGCACGTCTGAATTCTTTTTTCTTAGTGATAAATCCCAGCGACACAATGGTGCTGGTGATGGTGGTGCCAACGTTGGCCCCCATGAGAATGGGAATTGCACCCTCCAGGGTAATGGCTCCGGAAGCAACCAGGGCAACAACCATCGAGGTGGTAGCTGAACTACTTTGAATGATGGCAGTAACTAAAAGCCCGATGAATAAACCGGTAAATGGATTGGAGGTGGCCAGGATAATGATTTCTGCGGCATCCTTTCCAAGATGCTGCAACGATGCGATCATCAGATCGAGGGTAAAAAGAAAAATCAGCAGCGCAAAAAGTATATAAGCCGTATTCCGGAGCACGATCTTCCATTGTCCTGTTGCAACCGGCTGTATTTTTTCTGGCTCTTGAGCGTTCTCCATCACGTAGCTGTAAAGATAGTTACCACCCGTGAAGAAGAAAGGAAATAACAATTACTTAATGTTGGGCAAAGTGATGATTAATGGCCTGCGCTCAACTCACTTACCGCCATCCAGGCCATCAAGCCGGGGCCGATTTTCAACGCATCCTCATCAATGTCGAAAGTAGGCGTGTGTACATACGAAGTAATGCCCTTTGCTTCGTTGCGTGTGCCAAGTCGGTAAAACGATGCCGGAACAACATGTGAATAATAAGCGAAATCTTCAGAGCCCAGGGTGAGGTCAATGTCCACCACGTTTTCTTTTCCCACATATTCCTCCGCAGCGTGGCGTATTCTTCTGGTGAGTTCGGGATTGTTTTCCAGGTAAGGGTAGCCATGTGAAATTGTCACTTCACATTTTCCACCCATGCCTTCGGCTATTGATTCTGCCATTTTTTTGATTTTCTCCAACCCACTGGCACGCCACTCTTCGTTAAGCGCGCGAAAGGTGCCGGCAATTTTTACTTCATTTGGAATAATGTTGGTGGCACCCTCACCGATAATATAGCCAAACGTAAGCACTGTTGGTTGTTTAGGGCTTGCGTTGCGACTGATAATTTGCTGCAATGCGATAATGATATGTGAGGCGATTACAATCGGATCGATGGTAAGTTCCGGAGTAGCCCCGTGGCCACCCTTTCCAATTACCTTCAGATAAATTTCATCACTGCTAGCCATATACATGCCTTCGCGAAAGCCTACTTTGCCTACGGGCACAAGAGGCATCACATGCTGACCAATGATAGAGGCTGGTATTGGGTTTTTTAGTGCACCATCGCGGATCATATAGGAGGCACCTCCGGGGTTTTTTTCTTCGCCCGGTTGAAAGATGAGTTTCACTGTGCCTTCAAACTGATCACTGATTTCGCTTAGAATTTTGGCGGTGCCCAGCAGCGAAGAGGTATGCACATCATGACCACAGGCATGCATGACACCCGGCCGCGTTGATTTATACGACACCTGGTTGGCTTCTTCAATCGGCAATGCATCCATATCCGCACGAAGCGCCACCGTTTTTTTATCTGGATTTTTCCCTTTTATAAGGGCTACGATGCCGGTGGTGGCTACTCCTTCCTTTGGTTCAATGCCATAGCTGCGAAGTTTGGCAGCTACAAATTTTGCCGTATTAAATTCCTCATAGGAAAGTTCAGGATTCGCATGCAAATGCCTGCGCAGGTCAACAATCTCCTTACTGTATGATTCTGAAAGTGCCTTGATTTTTTTCAACAAACTCATTTATATATAGATATAAAGCCAAAGGTACTACTAAGTTTTAATTAGGATGAAGGCTAAGCGATGTGTTGGAAGTGATTATTGAAGGGTTCTTTATTGTTGAAAAAATCGGTTTTTAGGCTGTTTTGATACGTTTTTATCCCATAAAAATTAAACTGACAATAGCATTTGAACACTCCACGATTTATTGCGAAATTCCTGCGTTTAAAACTCATAATATGGAAAACATTACTGCTACTTTTATTGAAACATGGGATTCCTACCTGATCTTGGGATCCTATGTCTGTTTTGGAATAGCCTTGCTTATCATCTTGTTTCATGAAGTAAAAATAATGATGACCGCCAATGAAAAAGACCGTTATGATTATGTTAATCAACATGAAATACGGTTTTTCTGGTATGCCATTGTCGCATTCATAGCCGGTGTTTCATTATATTTTTCAGCGGTAATTACCCCATTGGTTCCGATCGATAATTCCCTGAAGGTATATGTAAGCGTTTTCTTTTTAGGAGGCTTTGTAGTGATCACATACCTGATACTATCTAGCATGGTGCGCATTTTATATCCGCGCTTTCTGGAAAACAGGTTAATGCGCATTCGCAATAAGCCGCGTGTATCCGCAGCGGGAAATATAATGAGAAAACTTTCAGCCGAAGAAGGCTCGGTGCATCTGGAAGAAAGTCAGTTTGCCGAACACACCGGTGATATTCATTCTGTTGAATATGATGTATGGCTGGATGAGAAAACCGGAACAAAGAAAGTGGAAAAATACATGGCCTATCAGCATACCGAAAAGTGCGGTGAATGTGGTTTTTTCACGATGAAGATCCATACCGAGGAGGTAGTGAAGAAGCCAAGCCTTCAAGAACCTGGAATACTGCTTGAGCATTACCGCTGCAGCTACTGCAAACACAGAGAAGCCAGGGAAGTTCCTATCGCAGCGCTTTCTTCAAATGTGAAAGGGGTAGTCAGTTAGTCAAAGACATTCGTGTAGTTTATTACGTGTATAAGCCAGGTGAATCTTACCAGGTATTATTAGTATATGCCCGATTAATTCAAATCATTAAATCAGTGTAGTGTGAGCAGCGTGAGGTTGATATTCATATCATTAATTTTTTCCGCCTGCGATCTGTTTGGTCCTGTTTCACCACCGGTGTGCAACCCGCTGGGGATCAAGCCGACCCTAAAAATTATTAATAGTAAGGCGGCAACACAATGCAGTAGTCCGGATGGGGAGTTTGAGGTGAAAGCGATAACAGGCAAGGGGCCGTTTCGATTTTCAATAGATGATGAGAAGTTGCAATTCGAAGGAATATTCAAAAAATTATTTGCCGGGGAATACAAAGTAAAGGTAACGGATGCCAATAACTGCGAGGGATTTTTAAATGTGAAAGTCCCCGCAGCACTGTGGGTATTTCAAGCTAACGCAGTTGTTTATCCGGATAACGGTTGTTTAACTAACTCTGGAAGTATTTTAGTGAACGCGCGTGGGGGAGTCAAACCATTTCACTATCAACTCGAAGAAAGACCCTTCCAAACCGATTCTGTCTTTTACCATCTTGATAAAGGCATTTATCAAATCAGGGTAAGTGATGCAAGCGGATGCTTCTATCAGCTTTTCGCACGTATAGAGCATGGTGATACCGGAATCAGCTATCTCAACAAAGTGCAGCCGGTAATCAATCAATATTGCTCCATGACCGGCTGTCATAATGGAGATGCAGGCGCCACCACCAACTTTACCCAGTTTAATATTGTGAAGAGGTATGGTTTGATTTTAGTCCGGTATGCCAGCATGCAACACAGGCAGCCGCCACTGCCCCAACAACAAATTGATTTTATCCGCTGTTGGGTGGAAGATGGTACTCCAAACAATTAGTATTATTTGAGTTGAATCAAGGACTCATTTTGGCGAACACCAAACCCGCCACAAATGCTTGCAGAATTCCATAGGCCATCCAGGTTGCAACCATTATTAAGGAAATATCAACCGCGCTGAACGTAAGCCACAAAACGGGCAACATGGCGATGATGCCAAAAGCCAGAGAAATCTGAAATGCTCTCTGGGTCAATGAGCCTTTGATTGTTGTTTTGAAGCGATCCCAAAACCAATATAGTGAAATACTGAGTACAAAAGGGTGCGCATAAAACAGCCAGTCGGTCTGAAAAGAGGAAGAGCGAAAAACAGGATTATAATACTCGTCCATGATAGAGGGTAGTAGATAAATGAAGGAATAAAGCAATGCGAGGCTTACCAGTAAAACCAGTAAACCCGCAATCAAAATGGGTGAGGCCTTTTTCATAGGTGTTTGTTTTTTTGATAAGCTATCAATTATTACGGTTTGGTCACATGATTAATATCATTGTTAAGCTGATATTATTAAAACAGTTAAGCATTTAATCCATCCCCAATCATTGAACCCCGGTTTGCAATTGCTCTTCGGGAAGCAGATATTAGAGGTTTACTTCTTACCCACTATTTAATTTACATGCAAAACTTCAAACCTATACTTTCGATTTTGGCTATAGTCGGTGGTGTTACCATGGGCTATGCGCAGGAGACGGTCAATTCGTGGCCGCTGCAGGATCTTTCTGAATTCCGACCCCAGGCCGGCAATTGGCTGATCGTGGGGGATGTAACCATGAATCCCGATGTGGATATTCATGAAAAACAGGAAGTGGTTCAGCCCGCAGTCTCAAAGAAAAATAAAAAATCAACTTCACCCATTGTAGAGCAGAAACCATACCCCGTAACCTATCAACCGGGCACTGGCATTTTGCTGAACATGAATGATGATGTGAAGAAGAGTCATCTGCTCACCGTCTTTGAGCACAGCGATATCGAGCTTGAACTGGAAGTGATGTTGCCCAAAGGGTCAAACTCCGGCATCTACTTGCAAGGCCGCTACGAAGTGCAACTGCTGGATAGCTGGGGAGTGAAAGACCCTAAGTATTCCGACATCGGAGGGATTTACAGAAACTGGGAAAATGAGAAAGGGAAAATTTACATGGGCAAAGCCCCGTTGAGCAATCCCGCCAAGGCCCCTGGCTTGTGGCAGAAGATGAAAATCTCTTTTCGTGCTCCACGCTTTAATGCAGCGGGTGAGAAAATTGAAAATGCACGCTTTATCTATGTCGACTTAAATGGCGTGAGAATTCATGATAACGTAGAAGTGCCTTTACCAACCGGTGGCCCGATAGAAAATAATGAGAAGCCATTGGGGCCACTCATGATTCAGGGTGATCACGGTCCGGTAGCCTTTCGCCATGTAAAATATAAACTGCTTAAAGAGATTACCGTTTCTGTCAGCGACATCACGTACCAAACCTGGTATGGAAACTTCAAACTGATTTCTGATTTCACAGCTTTAAAGCCTGATGCTTCTGGTTCCATTCCTGAATTGACTTACGAGGTGTTGGAAAACGAAGATGCATACGGATCAAGTTATAAGGGAACTCTTACCGTTTCGGAAGAGGGTGCCTACAAATTCATATTGGTTTACAATGGTGGAGGCAGATTGATTGTAAACAACCAGCAACTCGTCAATTATCAAAGCGGTGATGGCTGGTGGCGAAGAGAAGAAGCCTCGCTTACCTTGAAGGCGGGTTCTTATCCATTTGAAATTTATAATTATAAAAATGCTTCGTGGTTGCCGCCCCGGTTGGGATTTTTTGTTCAAACAGGATCCACACCCAAAGCGTTGCATGCATATAATTCATTCCCTCCAGACGATCAACCCGTGTCACCGATCCTGATCAATCCAGGAAGCGAACCAAAAATGCTGCGTGCGTTTTTAGATTTTAACGGTGATTATAAACAACGATTAACGCACATCATGGGCGTGGGCGATCCCAGCGGCACACATTATGTGTACGATTTGAAGGCCGGTAATCTTGTGTGTATGTGGCATGGCGATTTTGTGGATGCTACACCGATGTGGCACGACCGCGGTGACGGCTCTTTCCGTCCGATGGGAGCCACTCAATATTTATTTGCCAATCAACCTCTTGCTTTTCTTTCTTCCGAGACGGTTTCCTTTCCTGTGATTACACGCGAAGCGGAAATCAAAGCGGAGGAATATCGTGGTAAAGGATATGAAATTGAAGAAGCTTCCGGCAGGCCGATATTTAAATACACGTATCAAGGCATCGATGTGGAAGATAAAATCTATCCCGATGCGCAAGGTAGCATCATGCATGACATCAATATCAAGAATCGCGGAACAAAAACGGGGTTGTATTATAAACTGGCGGAGGGAAAATCCATTCAGCAAAATCCCAATGGATCCTATGCGATCGATGATAAGAGTTATTACATACGCGTGATCAGTGGTGCAAGTCCAAAGGTGCGTGTGGTAGACGGCAAGCAGGAATTGTTTGTGCCGGTAGAAGGTTCTTTTTCCTATTCAATCACCTGGTAAGTTTCAACGAATACTATGAGAACAATGAAAAGTAATTATATCGCTCTTTTGATAAGCCTATTTACAATTGCGTCATCGAATGTGTTTGCGCAACTTAACAAGACTCCCAGTGAAGATGACTATTATAAAATCCTTACACTCCCAACACCAGAAGGAATTTTGCTGGAAGTAGGAGGTGTGGCCACGTTGCCGGATGGAAGAATTGCGGTGAGCACGCGCAGAGGAGATGTGTGGATGGTGGAAAATCCTGCAATGGAAAACGGGGCTCCTCCGAAATATACCTTGTATGCATCGGGCTTGCACGAAGCGCTCGGCCTGGTATATAAAGAAGAAGCGTTGTATGTGGCGCAGCGCGGTGAACTCACCAAACTGATGGACAAGAATGGTGATGGCAAAGCCGATGTATATGAAACCGTTTATGCGTGGCCGTTATCGGGTCACTATCATGAATATTCCTTTGGCCCCAAGATTGCACCCGATGGAAGTTTTTTTGTAACAGGCAACGTGGCGTTTGGCGATGAAGAATGGTGGCGCGGTGAAAGTCGGGTGCCATGGCGCGGATGGACGATGAAGATTAGTCCCGATGGCACGATGGAGCCGTGGGCTACCGGCATGCGCTCGCCTTGCGGATTAGGAATGATTGATGGTGAATTTTTTTATGATGATAATCAGGGCGACTGGCAGGGATCGGGTGGAATATTTCATCTTACCAAGGGAAGCTTTACAGGACATCCCGCAGGATTGCGTTGGGCGGGTCGCGAAAATTCTCCGGTGAAAATTACTACGGAACAACTCTATGCGAAGGCAGATCCCCGTCAGATCAAAATGGAAGGCCAATACGTCAAACCTGAAAATATTGCGGATGAAAAGAACCCGAATCTTTTCTATACACTGAAGAATGATTTTCCTCAGGTGCGAACGCCAGCCGTATGGTTGCCCCATGGTGTTTTGGGAATTTCAAACTCTGAAATCATTCGCGATGAAACCGGTGGCAAGTTTGGTCCTTTTGCCGGGCAGATTTTTGTGGGCGACCAGGGCCAAAGTAAAATCATGCGGGTGGTGATGGAGAAAGTAAAAGGAGAATTCCAGGGAGTTGCTTTCGATTTCAAATCCGGATTTCAATCGGGAGTGCTTCGCATGAACTGGGGCCATGATGGGTCACTGTATGCAGGACTCACCAACCGTGGTTGGGGTTCAGCAGGAACCACCACCGCAGGTTTGCAGAGATTGATCTGGACCGGCAAGGTGCCGATGGAAATGAAAACCGTGGGTGCGCGTCCCGATGGATTTGAAATTGAGTTCACCTACCCGGTAGATAAGAAGACCGCTGAAGACCTGGATTCATATTTTGCCAGGAGCTACATCTATAAGTATCAGCCGGTATATGGAAGCCCCACCACAAATGAAGAGAAATTGAATATCAAAGGAGTGAAGGTTTCTGAAGATGGCTTGAAGGTAAGGGTGGTGATGGAAAATCTTCGTCCGTATTATCTGCATGAAATTATGGTTGCCGGAATCCGCTCGAAAGATGGACTGCCCGTGCTTCATAGTACGGCTTATTATACGTTGAACAATATTCCGGATGGTGACAAACTTCCGGTGAGTGAGCTGAGCACAAAACGGTCAGCGGCCATTGCCAAACCCGCTGTGAAAAAACCAGTTGCAAAAACAGCAGGGGCCAACTCAAAGACGTTAACCTATGCGGAGATTGAACCCTTGCTGGTAAAGAATACATGCACGGCTTGTCATCAGGTAAACAAAAGACAAGTTGGCCCATCGTTTACCGATATTGCCAAACGCAAGTATAGCAACGAACGCATTGTGGAATTGATTTATAAACCGGAACCAAAAAACTGGCCGGAACACGAAACGCCCATGGCCGCTATGCCGCAGGTGCCAAAGGTTGAGGCATTGAAAATTGCTTCGTGGATTAATTCGTTGAGAGCACCGGCTCCCTAGTTATTATAGAAAGGATTTTTTCAGGGGAGACTTTATGATTCAAACAGCATAAAGTCTCCCTTATATTTTTCACAAAACTGCTGATGAATTTGGCGCACTGACTTTTTTCCTTGCTCATCAACAAGCAGGCATACCGTACCTCCGTTTCCACCCCCGGTGATTTTTGCTCCATAAACTCCCGGTGCATTTTTAGCAAGGGTTACAATCTCATCTGTTCGGTATGATCCCAATCCGCATCGTGAATAACTTTCATGCGATTGGTACATCAGTTCTCCCATATTTTTTAAAATAGTTGATTTGGCTGAACCGGAAGTTGAATCATTTAGCGCGAGGAGGCATGCTTTAAAGCGTTGCACACGATCGTGCTCATATACCGGATGCAACGTGCACTGACGGATATAATAATTCTTTTGCTCATCAATCGAAGTAACGTGATCGATAGATATGAAATACTGCTCAAGAAATTCTTTTCCACTCAGTGAAGCAGGAAGACGATGCAGAAGAGAATCCACAAACTGGCTAACCGAAATATTGCAGAGAAATCCCCGGAAAGGAAGAGATGAAAAATCATTCTTACTTTTTGCGGATTGCAACTCGTAAGAGGATGTGCCGGATGCATGAGCAATGATGGAGTAGCCCATAAAGGCAGCACACCGCACATCGCTATAGGAGGCTCCTGCTACCGAATGTCGTATACCACTGTCAATTCCAATAAATGAAATGTCTTCCGGCAAGGAAATTGGATTATCAATGATGTCGGGTTGACAGAGAATAGGTAAAAGTTTTTTGGGTTCACCAAAATAGCTGGCTAGCTGGTCCATCAAACCGCACGGTGCACCTACCACTAAGTTTTCAACGCGTTGTGCGAGTGTTGGTAATTGTGTGCCTTGCAGTTGAATAGCAAATGCTCCGTCCAATGCTTTCATGGTGGCTACCTCTATTGACGCAGAAGATGACACCCCTTTTCCTAACGGAACGTCAGAGTGCACATTAAAATCAGCGCCTTTAAAATCGATTCCTTTTTCCTTTTGAAGAACCAATGCACATCCCAAGACGTAAGCAATCCATGCGTTTTGAGAATTTTGTTTGAATTTTTCTTGTGCAAAATTATAATCAACCTCATGATTGTTCAGATAATCGCGATAATCAACATCAGCCATCATCACCTCTCCTGAACTGATCTGACTTTTGATATGACATTGATAATCATCACGAAGTGTTAATTGAATTTTCGTTTGCTGTGCAACGGGCATCTGCAATACGAGCGATCCCGAGTAATCGGCAATGCCCCCCATCACATCCAACCGGCCCGGTGCTGAGGCCTCGAAATATCTTTTGGTCATGAAGTCTTTGATGGGTTACAAGAAACTTTTTCAACGCTCCAACGCATATTCATTGAGATTGACTTTTAATAATTCTGCTGCCTTGTCTTCGGGCATCGTGTCGGCCATAAAATTTCCGGCACCAATTTCTGGCCCCGCCAGGTATTTAATTAAGCCGGGTTGCCGATAGGGAGGTTGCAGCCAAAGGTGCATGTGGAAATCCGGATAGGTATTTCCGTCAACCGGGGCTTGCATGATCGACATTACGTAGGGGAAGTCCATGTGGAAGTTCATATCCATTCTGCGAGCCACCTGATGAAACACAGCAGCAAGATCGGATAACTCGTGCGCTGATACTGTAATTAAACTCTGATGATTCTTTTTTGGAAAGATCATCACTTCATAGGCATACCGTGCAAAGAAGGGTATGAATGCAATTGCATTTTCGTTTTCTGCGATTACCCGAATGCCATCTTTTTTTTCATGGTGGATGATTTCCTGAAAAATATTTTTGTGATGACTCTTTTGATAGTGATCGGCAATCCGGATTTGTTGCTCCACTAATTTAAACGAAAAGTCAGTGGCGTAAATCTGGCAATGCGGGTGTGAATTGCTTACGCCTACCGCTTCGCCCTTGTTTTCAAAAATTAAGACGGATTTAATCGCAGGATTTTTTTCAAAGGCAACCATCTCTTGTTGGAAGGCCGCAAATACTTTCGTCACTTGCTCAACTTTCATCTGCGAAAGCGTGATGTTATGTCGCGGATCATAGCACACTACCTTGGCGATGCCCAGCGCTTGCTCTTTTTTATATATGTCATCCGTCTTGGAAAGTGAAACCTGCGGAGCGTGCATGCTCACAACCGGATGATCGTTTTCAAAAATAAAAACATCGGTGTAATCCGGATTAGCACTACCATGGACCCTCGCATTGCCGGGACAGAGATAACAAGTAGGATCATAGAGCGGAGATTCTTTAGGCTTGATCCGTTCAGCGCCTTGCCAGGGACGGTTGTTGCGATGGGCCGAGTACACCACCCACTCTTCGCGCAGCGGATGCCATCGCTTTTCCCATTTACCTTCAAATTCACTTTTCATTCTGAGATCCAATAAAACAAGTTTATGAGCCTTTAAATGTAGTGAAAATAAAAATTGACACGCCCTCGGTTTTTCTAAAATCCCTTGTTCACATCAAAATTAAATCGCATTTTCTCGACCTAATTTTTCTGCAGGAAGCAGTTTTAGAATATTTTTTTGTTGGGTGGTCTTGCCAACCTACATGGTATAGCTCTAGGAGATTCCGTGGGGATAGAATTCAATTGCCCGACTGATCATCAGTAAGTAATCTCAACTACCTTTTTATTTTGGAGTTTCTGCATCTGCTTTGGTACAATGTTGAGAATCTCTTCTTTTAATATTTTGATAAGTTTGGTTTTGATGTGGTCGCGGTGTGTCACCAGGCTTACTTCCCGGGCGGGGCAGGGCCCCCTAAGTTTCTTCACAAACTTCATTTGCGTTTTTGTAAATTCCATCACAGCCAGTTCAGGTAAAATGGTAAGACCATCACTCTTGTCCACCATGCGTTTCAATGTTTCAATGTTGCCGGTTTCGTATTTAAAATGAAAATCCGAACTCTTTCTTAGTTCGCATAAGTTCAAAATCTGCGAACGGAAACAATGCCCTTCTTCCAGCAGCCAAAGTTGATCAGGTTCAATTTCCGTAGCTAACACATACTTTTTGTTGTAGAGTGAATTTCTTTTAGATACATACACAAACAGTTCTTCATAAAAGAGTATATCTTCTTTAATAGAAGAGTCCTTCAACGGAGTTACCACCAATCCGCAATCCAGGCGGTTGTTTTTTAATTCGTGAATTACCTCTTCGGTGATGGTCTCCTTAATATTCAGGTTGACTTGCGGATATTTTTCACGCATATGCTTAAAGAGTGGTGGCAACAAATAAGGAGCCAGTGTAGGAATAATACCGATTCGAAGCTCACCGGTCATCGTGTCTTTTTGATCATTAATGAGTTGTTGGACCATCTTGGCTTCCCGAAGAATAATCCGCGCCTGCGCGACTATGCGCGCGCCAATTTCGGTGGGGATAACTGGTTGTTTCGTACGGTCAAAAATCTTCACACCCAACTCTTCTTCCAGTTTTTGAATTTGCATGCTGAGGGTGGGTTGGGTTACAAAACACTTTTCGGAGGCCAATACGAAATGCCGGTAGGTGTCAAGGGTTATAATGTATTCCAGTTGGGTTAATGTCATAGAGATTAGCTATATCTTTATAAAGATAATCAATTTGATTTATTATTGTTTATGGGGTAAACTTGATGCAGAATAGGTGTTTGACCACCCTGTTGTCTATAAAAAACATGACCATGGTCATTGCCGAAGAACTAAATCAAGCTTATCATTAATAAATTATTACTCATAATTAATAATCAATAAAAATGGAAAATAAAATATCTACCGACACAGGTAAGTGCCCGTTTCATGGAGGAGTTCTTAACCAAACAGCAGGTGGTGGAGCCAGAAACCGTGACTGGTGGCCCAATCAGTTGAAGCTTAACATCCTCCGGCAACACTCCTCATTGTCTAATCCAATGGGCGACAAATTCAACTATACGGAAGAGTTCAAAAAACTTGACCTGGCGGCACTGAAAAAAGACCTTACTGCATTAATGACCGACTCTCAGGACTGGTGGCCTGCCGACTTCGGACATTATGGTGGCTTGTTTATTCGAATGGCATGGCATAGTGCCGGCACATATCGCACCGGTGACGGTCGTGGTGGCGCGGGTGCTGGTCAGCAGCGCTTTGCACCACTCAACAGTTGGCCTGATAACGTTAACCTCGACAAGGCACGCAGGTTGCTTTGGCCGATCAAACAGAAGTATGGTAATAGAATTTCATGGGCCGATCTCATGATCCTTACCGGCAATGTTGCACTGGAGTCGATGGGCTTCAAAACTTTCGGTTTCGCAGGTGGACGTGAGGATGTCTGGGAACCACAAGAGGATGTGTATTGGGGATCTGAAACCAAGTGGTTGGGTGGAGACATACGTTACGCGAATGGATCTAAAGGTGTTGAAAAGAAAGAGGGTGTAGTGGTTTCAGATGACAATGCAGATGGAAAAATACATGATCGTAATTTAGAAAATCCTTTGGCTGCTGTGCAAATGGGGTTGATTTATGTAAACCCCGAAGGACCAGACGGAAATCCTGATCCGATAAAGTCTGCCATTGATATTCGCGAGACATTCAAACGCATGGCGATGAATGACGAAGAAACGGTTGCACTGATTGCAGGCGGACACACCTTCGGCAAAACTCATGGCGCTGCTCCGTCATCTCATGTTGGTCCTGATCCGGAGGCTGTTGGTATCGAAGAGCAAGCCCTCGCATGGAAGAGCAGCTATGGCTCAGGCAAAGGTGGTGACACCATCACCAGCGGTCTGGAAGTAACGTGGAGCAGTACGCCAACAAAGTGGAGTAACAACTTCTTCTCTAACCTGTTTGGCTACGATTGGGAACTAACCAAGAGCCCGGCCGGTGCTCATCAATGGAAACCGAAGCATGGTGCTGGTGCGGGTACCGTACCGGATGCACATGATAAATCAAAGCGTCATGAACCACGCATGTTGACTACTGATCTTGCGTTAAGATTTGATTCTTCTTACGAGAAAATTTCAAGACACTTCTTCGAAAATCCGGAAGCGTTTGCCGATGCTTTTGCTCGTGCATGGTTTAAACTTACGCACCGCGATATGGGTCCGATTGCACGTTACCTCGGTGCCGAAGTGCCTAACGAAGAACTGATCTGGCAAGATCCTATTCCGGTTGTAAAGCATACACTAATTGACGATAAAGACATCGCTGCACTGAAAACCAACATACTGGCTTCAGGATTGACTGTGTCTCAACTGGTATCTATTGCCTGGGCTTCAGCATCTACTTTCCGTGGTTCTGATAAGCGCGGTGGCGCAAATGGTGCACGCATTCGTCTTGCACCACAGAAGAATTGGGATGTGAACAATCCGGTTCAACTAACAAAAGTGCTGCAGACATTGGGAAATATTCAAAAAGAGTTTAACAGTACTCTGTCGGGTGGTAAGCAGGTTTCACTTGCTGATGTGATTGTTCTGGCAGGATGTGCCGGTGTTGAAAAGGCAGCGAAGAATGCTGGTAGTTCGATTACAGTTCCTTTCACGCCCGGACGTGGTGATACATCGCAAGAGCAGACGGACGTAGAATCATTCGAGGCGCTCGAGCCGGTTGCTGACGGATTCCGTAACTACATGAAAAAACAGTATTCGATATCCGCAGAAGAATTGCTCGTTGATAAAGCACAATTGTTGACGCTGAGTGCTCCTGAACTTACGGTGCTGGTAGGTGGCATGCGTGTGCTGAATACCAACTTTGATCAGTCTAAACATGGAGTGTTCACCAAGCGCCCGGAAGCACTTACCAATGATTTCTTCCTGAACTTACTCGATATGGGTACTACCTGGATGGCGACTTCGGAAGCTCAAAACGAATTTGAAGGTCGCGATCGTAAGACAGGTGCGGTGAAGTGGACTGCAACCCGAGTCGATCTCGTCTTCGGTTCTAATTCAGAGTTGCGTGCCGTTGCTGAAGTTTATGGATGTATTGATTCCCAAGAGAAGTTCGTTAAGGACTTTGTAGCAGCGTGGAGCAAGGTGATGAACCTTGACCGCTTCGACCTGGCATAGCCTGACGAAGCTTTGGCGCTGCCAGAGTCTGATTTAATAGAAGCATTATTTAGTATGAAGAGATCCCACGAAACCAAACGTGGAACGAAGATAAAAACTTATAGCTTACACCTCACCG
>CAZIOY010000003.1:0-139036 GCA_964540915.1 uncultured Ohtaekwangia sp. | reverse complement strand
CGTTAGCGGCAAGTTTTGTTGACGACTCAGAACACCATCGAACTATTTCAAGACTATTTAATAATAACGGTATTTTGAGAATACATTTTATAAAGCAGCCCTTAGGGACAATTTTTATGCGTATGCAAATTGAAATTCTGGCATTGACATTTTGCTCCTTAACGAGTCATGCACAATCTATTAATAACTCGACTAAAGATTCGTTGAGAATTGTCATTTGTAAAATCCTATCAGTAGACCAAGACCAAAGAAAGGGATTGGAAGACAAAAGAAATCAAAAGCAAATTGACTCAATTCATTTTTATCAGTTGACAGCGATTACAAAAAAGTTCGGGTATCCAGACAGAAAAAGAATCGGTGAGAATGACTGTAGCGTTGACCCATTTATTATATTACTTATTTACACTATAAAATAAAATCATGAAAAAAATAATGCTGCTTTCTATGCTATGTACTTTTATTGAAAAAACATTTGCACAAAAAGAAACCTTTGACCTTATTACTTACTCTCCACCACAAGGATGGACAAAAAATGTGGAAGAAACGTTAGTGAGCTATACAATTACTGATAACAAAAAAGATAGCTGGTGCAGGATTAATATTATAAAAAGTACGATAAGTAAAGGAACCATTCAAGCTGATTTTGAAAGCGAATGGCAGGATTTAATTGTAAGAAATTATAAGCCGGCAGCTGAAAGAAAGGAAAATGAAGTGCAGGAAGCTGATGGCTGGAAAATAAAAACAGGCAGCAGCAAATTTACTTTTGGCAACAGCGAAGCTATGGCTATGCTTACTACAGCAAGCGGATATGACAGATGTGTAAGTATTGTAGCTGTTACCAACAACCCCGATTATTTGAAAGATGTGCAGGAATTAATAGCATCTGTTGATCTGATAAAACCTGAGACAACTGTGTACCAACCGCAGAATAATTCACAGACAGATGATAATACAATTGCGCCTTCTGTTATTGGAAAATGGCTGAAAACTTCTACCAGCAATTCAAATTACGCAGTAAGCAACGGCCTTCATCAATACCATAAAATGCAATACGAGTTTAATCCAGACGAAACGTATAGCTTTTTATATAGGAGCTTTTCTTACTTACCCGATATTTATACGGCTAAAGAAAACGGGACATACAAAATTCAAGGCAATTCGATTACTATTATTCCACAAGCAAGCGTTTTCGAAACCTGGAGCAAGGGTTCTATTCTTGACGCTAATGGCAATGTTGTTTATCTGGATAAACTAGGCGCTTTGAAATCAAGTCAAAAAAGGACACTGGAAAAAGTTACCTATCAATTTACTACTGAATATTTTTCTGGTATAAACAAATGGCAACTTGTTTTGCAATACAATGAACAGACGGAAAGAGACGGTCCTTATAATGGAGGAACTGCTTTTTCCAATGCGTGGCTTTATGGCACTACAGAATTCCCTATTGAACTAAAATAGTAGAATATTACTTCATAATCCTGACAGACTCATTGAGAAAGAAAATTATGAACTATTTATTAATGAATTTAAAAAAGGAAATATTTCAGGTTGGGAACTTGGACAAGCTTTAGATAGGTACTATTGACTGGAAGTTAACTCTAATTCACATAGAGGACATAACTCGAATGCCGAACATAAAATAAATAATACCGATGGACATTACACTGAAAGGTGAAGCCTGGGGTTCAGTGTAAATTTTAAATTTAGTGACCACTGAATTTCATTATGACTCAAACTGCTGGATTAGCTACCCATTCCGCTTCACTACAGTGGCACTTGCCTGTGCCGTTGGCAACACTACCAGATCAGCGATCACTACATGTGCCGGTCGTGTGAGCGCAAACAAAATCAAATCAGCAATATCTTGTCCTTTCAAAGCGTCAAGCCCTTTATATACGTTGGTGGCGCGGGTTTCATCGCCCTTAAACCTCACCAATGAAAACTCCGTTTCTACCAGGCCGGGATGAATGGCCGTGACTTTAATGCTGTGTGCATTCAAATCAATACGCATGCCTTTGGTGAGCGCATCCACGGCAAACTTGCTGGCGCAATAGACATTGCCATTGGCATACACTTCTTTGCCCGCAATCGAACCAATGTTAATGATGTGTCCCGCATTGCGTTTGATCATCACGGGCAGCACTTCTTTTGTTACATATAATAATCCCTTCACGTTGATGTCAATCATCGCATCCCAGTCATCGATGCTGCCGGTTTGAATTGGGTCCAGGCCATGTGCGTTGCCGGCATTGTTGATGAGCACATCCATTTCTTTCCATTCCGGTGGCAGCGAAGCAATCGCTTCAGCCACTTCTTTTTGGTTGCGCACTTCAAAAGATAGTGTGACCACTTCTGTGTGCTTATTTAATTCTTCTGCCAGTTTCTGCAGACGATCTTTTCTTCTTCCGCAAAGAATGAGTTTGAAATTATTGGTAGCCAGCAAGCGGGCGGTGGCTTCTCCAATGCCGGAGGTAGATCCGGTAATGAGTGCGATGCGTTTAGGTGACATGGATGAGATTGGTGATGTAGCACCACAAAGGTAAGGGCTGCAAGCCACAGGCTGCTGGCTATAGGCAAATATTTATGACATCAAAATTACTACTCAAATGCCATCATGGTTGATAAAACAAGCTTGGAGCAGAAAGCCTGAAGCTTGCAGCCAAAATCCGAGGCCGTTTACTGAAACACAAAATACACCGCTATGGTGTTGGTGTTTAACCGCTTCAGTGGGTCCGAATAAACACTGGGTTCATCGCCCAACATGTTGACGATGCCTCGTGCAAAGCGAATTTCCTGTGAAAACTTAAAGAGTGGAAAATAAAAATCAAAACCGATACCACCTTCCAGTTGCACATTGCTCTTGAGGATGTCCAGCCCGGAAGATTGGATTTCATTCTTTCCGGAAAGCTGGAGCCCCGGAGTAATGCCACCGACCATATACATGCGCACATTGCCCCTGCGCATGGATTTATATTTAAGTAACAAAGGAAGCTCTACGTGTGTTGACTCAACGAACTGTTCATCGGTAGATTCATCCGTATAGGTGTATTGCAATTTGTGCGTATAAAACCCAGCCTTGGGCATGATGCGCAAATCCAGAAATTCATTTAACCGATAGTTCACGAGAAAACCGAGTGAGAAGCCCGGAGAAAATGCAGCCATCACTGAACTCACAGTATCATACTGAGGAGTAACAAACTCATCGGCATAGTTTACCTGGTAGGCAGAGGTGTGCAACCCAATCATGAAACCATAACTGACTAATCGAGAATCATAGTTTGGATTGTGCTGACGCGCCCACTTAAACCGCTGGCCATTTGAAATAAAAGGCAAGCCAATCAGAAGCACCAGGAGGACTATTTTATTCCGGTGTATAAGGAGCTTATTCCCAATGTCAAAGGCTTGCATAAAGTGTCTTTAAAACCAATCCGGTTTAAAATGCCAACAAAACTATCCCCATCCGGAAACGCCTGCACCGACTCGGGCAGATATGTATAGGCGGCTGGGTCGCGCGAAATCAACTTTCCTATTTTCGGTAATATGAAATTAAAGTAGAAGTTATACAACTGTTTAAAGGGAAACATCTTAGGCTTGGAAAACTCCAATACCACCATGCGGCCACCGGGTTTCAACACCCGGTACATTTCGGCAAGGCCTTTCTCCATATTTTCAAAGTTGCGCACACCAAAGGCAACGACCACCGCATCAAATTTATTTTCTTCGAAGGGCAAATTCTCTGAATCTCCTGACAGTAACTCTATTATAGAGTCATATCCACGGTCCTTCATTTTTTTCCTGCCTACCTCCAGCATACCTTCTGAGATATCGATGCCGATTACCTTGTCTGGATTGAGTTTGAGTGTTTCCACAGCAAAATCTCCCGTTCCCGTGGCTACATCCAGAATTAATTTAGGTTTGCCCGGGGCCAGCAGTTTTACAGCTTTCTTTCTCCAGCGAATATCAATGCCTAAACTGAGAAAATGATTTAGAAAATCGTAGTTGCCGCTGATTGAATCAAACATGCGCGCCACCTGCTCCTTCTTCCCGCTGCGATCTTCTTTATATGGAACTACTGTCAATGGATGTATGGTTTAAAAGAAATAATTGAGTTTCGTTTATAAGAAACAAATTTAAGGAAGGATAGTTAATCTGCGTGTAAAATTAGTTTTGCAGTATTTTAAACTCCACTCTTCGGTTAATGGCCCTGCCCCCCTCTTCGTCATCATTGGAGACAATCGGCTTGGTTTCACCATAACCCACGGCCGTTATCCGTTTTGACTCAATCCCTTTAGAGGTAAGGTAATTTTTTACCGCAACGGCCCTGCGCTGCGAAAGTTGGATATTGATATCATGACTACCTACGTCATCCGTATGACCACCAATTTCAACTCTAACCTTTGTGTTTTGCTGCATCATGAGCAAAAACTTATCTAATTCATCCGATGATTCGGGTGTAAGAGTGGCCTTACCCGTGTCAAAAAAAACGTGGCGAAGAACTGATATCTCTCCGGCTTTTATTTTCCTTAGCATAATTGTTTTCGTCTCTTCGGTAGCGCTTCCGGTGGCTCCACCTAATAATATCCCCAGGTTCTCAAACAAGTATCCTTCCATCTCCACATAAACGATATAACTTTTCGCTGTGGGCGACATGATCACAAACTCATACATACCGTCTGCTATAGTCAGCGACCCAACGGTGGTGTTATCCTTTCCCCGCATCCGCACCTTCGCCTTCACAGGCTCCTTTGTTTCAGCGTCCACTACCGTAAGAATAAACTTATGAATCTGAGTTTCCTTCTTAACGGGCTCACGCACAATAACCGGCTCATCTTTTTTCACACTATCGGATACGAGATAGATATCAGAATAGCCAAAGCCTCCCGCTCTCTCCGAAGCAAAATAAAATCGATTGGGAGTCGAGGTGCCCGTGATGAATACATCATCATCAGGTGTGTTGATGGGATAGCCCAGATTTTCCGGTTCCGACCACTGATTTTTTTCGACATCCAGCAACGTGGCCTTAAATAAATCACGGCCACCCATGCCTTTTCTCCCCATTGAGCTGAAGTATAACGTCTTACCATCGTAATTGATGTATGGCGAATCTTCTTCATACTCGGTGTTAATGCCGGGGCCGAGATTTTTTATGATACTCCAGGCGCCTTTTGGATTCTTACGTGCCGAATAAATATCGGAAATGCCCAAGCCTCCGGGTCTCTCACTGGCAAAGTAGATAATGGATTCATCATGGGTCATCGATACCGATGATTCACGATACGGAGAATTGATGGTGCCGGGCAGCGGCTTGGGGGTTGTCCAACTCCCATCCGGTTGACGTTCACTAAAGAAAATATCTCCTTCACCTACTCCATCCTTGTAAATGAAAAGTGTGTTTCCATTGGGTGATAACGTAAGGTTAGAGTTATTAAAACGGGTGTTAATAGAGGTGCCAATATTTTTTGCCGGCTCCCACTTGCCAACGGCTTTTTTGCTGACGAAAATATCTTCATAGGGCTTGTTGTCATCCCATACATTTTCGTTGATGTTACCATCCCTTCTTCGGGTGGTGAAAATAATTTCTGTTTCATCTGAATTGACCACGGGTCCGTAGTCATCAAACTCCGAATTGATCTCACTTCCTAAGTTAGTTATAGAAAATGCTTTCGGCTGAGCAACAAACTCCTTCCCATTGTTGCACTCTTCAATCCTGCGGTCCACTTCCTTCACCGGCACTTTATCCTTACCTGAATAGTTGGTACTCGTCTTTTCAAGTTTGGTCTTATATCGATTGTAAAAATCAAGTGCTTTATCGAACTGCAAGCCGTATTGGTAACTGCGACCAATCCAATACTCAAGGTCAAACCGGTGGGTTGGTTGCTGGCGATACACCCGATTAAAAAATTTTTCAGCCAACTCTTTGTTTATGGTGGTTATGTACATGTAACCTGCCTCGAAGTTGGCCTTCACATTGGTGGTGTCAAAGTTAGCTGCTATCACCATCAGGTCGCGCGCATCGTCAACGGCTTTGGTGGCCGTTACCATCTCTTTCGCTAATTCAAAATATTGCTGAGATTCAGCTTTGTCTTGCTCCTGGGCCTGCCCATATTGCAAGGAGAAAAAAAGTACTGGTAAAAAGACTAACGCCCTGACAAATTGGTGCATAGACACGAAGGTTTTGTTAACTGCTAAAAAATAGCCATTTGCAATAGGCAAGATAACAAAATATACCTACTTCAAAATGAGTTATACCCGATAAATACAGGATCGGTAAAGTTCATTCAGTAATTTTGTGGTTTATCATACACTGTCATTACAACAGGCACTATGGAAATAACATCTGCAGAGTTTATCATTAGCAACACTCAGGTGAGCAAGTGCCCCGAGCCTGGTAAACCTGAATTTGCTTTTATTGGCCGGTCAAACGTAGGAAAATCATCGTTGATTAATATGCTCACACAGCGCAAAAGCCTCGCGAAGACTTCATCAACCCCAGGGAAAACCCAAACGATAAATCATTTTCTGATCAATCAGAAATGGTACCTGGTGGATCTCCCCGGATACGGCTATGCAACGGTTAGTAAAACCACCAAAGAAGGTTGGTCACAGATGATTACGTCCTATTTTACGCAACGTGAAAATGTGTATTGCACCTTTATTCTGATTGACTCACGCCTTGAGCCGCAAAAAAAAGACATTGAGTTTATCAACTGGCTGGGTGGTCTGGGAATTCCCATCGCTTTGGTGCTCACCAAAATTGATAAGATCAAACAATCTGAATTGGCGAAATCAAAAAAGAACTTTGAAAATAGATTGCTGAAAGATTGGGAAGAGTTGCCACCCATTTTCATCACCTCGGCCGAGAAGAAGACCGGGCGAGATCATTTATTGGATTTTATTGAACAAGCCATCAAAAAATAAGACGCAAACATCTTTCTTTATCCACTTTGTTAAGTTGATAAAGTAGAATTAGTTTTGCGCGCTAATTAACGCATTATGGAATTATCGGAAATTGCATCGATCAGTGGAAAAGGAGGTCTTTTCAAAGTTGTAAAGCCTGGAAAAACAGGTGTGTTGTTGGAATCACTCGATGTTACCAAAACCAAAGTAGTGGTGGGTGCTTCACAACGCATGTCGCTGCTGAATGAAATATCCATTTACACGACCACCAAAGAAGGCACCGCTGCCTTGCAGGATGTGTTGATGAAAATAAATAAAGATTTCGGCACTGACCTGGGTGTAGATGCTAATTCGGATTCAAATGAGTTGAAATCATTTCTGAAGTCAGTGTTGCCAGAATATGATCAGGATCGTGTCTATGTTTCCGACATCAAGAAATTGGTAAAGTGGTACAGCATATTACACGAATATGCGCCAGAAGTTTTTGTTGAAAAGTTGGAAGAGCCGGCTAAATAAAACTCTCGGCTTTCTCCACCATATTTTTTGAGCCTACATAAAAGGCCGTGCGCTGATGCAGGTCCTGGGGTTTGATATCTAATATCCTATTCTTTCCATCGGTGGCTTTACCTCCGGCTTGCTCTGCCAGATAAGCCAATGCATTGCATTCATACATCAACCGGAGTTTTCCATTGGGGTTTTTGGCTGTGGCCGGATATATATAAATGCCACCCTTGAGAAGGTTGCGATGAAAATCGGCAACCAGTGAGCCTATGTAACGGGCCGTATAATTTTCATCCTTACAAAATTCGAGATAGGATTTTACGGCTGGTGAAAAGGAATTGGCAGAACCTTCGTTGATGGAGTAAATCACTCCATCTTCGGGCATTCTCATATTCAGATGCGAGAGAACATATTCCCCCAGTGTGCTTTCATAGGTAAATCCATTTACACCGTGGCCCGTGGTGTACACCAGCATGGTGGATGATCCATACAAAATATATCCTGCAGCCACCTGCTCTGATCCATATTGCAAAATATCTGCTTCCTGAATGGGTTGGCCCACTTCACTCTTTCTGTGATACACAGAAAAGATCGTTCCAATGGAAACATTTACATCGATGTTGGACGAACCATCCAGCGGATCAATAGCTATCACATAATTGCCCTGGTTGTTGAGGTCGAGATAGGATTCAGATTCCTCAGAGATCAGAGCGCACGCTTCGCCCCCTTTTGTAAGGGCCCGTGTAAAACGAATGTTGGCCAGCACATCCAGTTTTTGCTGTTGCTCACCTCCACTGTTTTGCGAGCCCATCGCACCCATAATATCGATCAGGCCCGCCTTATTGATTTCCCGGTTTACCACTTTGGAGGCCAGGGCGATGTCGCGCAGTAATTGCGACAACTCTCCCGTGGCGTATTGAAACTGGTCCTGATTATTTTTTATGAACCGATCGAGTGCCGTACCAATGGGCAGTGCGATACGGGACGCTTCCATGAAATTAGTCATGCTAAATGGTGTTTGAACAGGGATTGTTAAATTCGGCCCGGCTTTGAGCCTAACCGAGTGCAAATATACCATGCAATCGTTTGAAATCAATAAAATTCAACTTATGAAGGTCTTTAAGTTTGGGGGGGCATCCATAAAAAGTGCAGATGCAATTAAAAATGTTGCTTTTATTCTAAAGCGCTATTCTCAGGACGAACTTCTTGTAGTTGTGTCTGCCATGGGCAAAACCACAAACGCACTGGAGCGCATCGTTGCCCTGGGGCAGGGAAACAATGACTTTAAGAATGAGCTGGAAGACATAAAATCCTATCACCTTCAGGCGCTTAAAAATCTCAACTTAACAGATACATCGGCACAAAAACTAATTGAAGAAGTTGTTCAAAAGATTGCCTCCGAAGCAATCAAGGCAGGCGATTATGATCAGATCTATGATCAGGTAGTTTCGCAGGGCGAAGTTCTTTCGTCTCTTATTTTAAGTAACTATTTACACTCAGCCGGACTTACTATTGCATGGGTTGATGCCAGAAAGTTTATCATCACCGATGAAACCTACCGCGAAGGGAAGATCAACTGGAACAAAACAAAAGCAGCTACGCAACCATTAAAAAAGATTCTTGAGAAAAAAATAATCGTCACACAAGGTTTTATTGGTGCCACGTCAACGGGCTTCACCACCACACTTGGTCGTGAAGGTTCTGATTACAGTGCCGCCATTTTTGCTTCTTGCCTGGGGGCGCAATCCGTCACCATCTGGAAAGATGTACCGGGCGTGATGAGCGCTGATCCCAAGCGATTGCCCAATGCCGTTGTCTTTGATGAACTCCCCTATCAGGAGGCCGCTGAGATGACCTACTATGGTGCTTCTGTGATTCACCCAAAAACGATCAAGCCACTCGCCAATTCAAAAATTCCGCTGCTTGTAAAAAACTTTGATGACCCCTCCCTACCCGGCACGCGAATTCATGATTGTAAAATAGACCGGTTGCCTCCGCTCATTGTATTCAAAGACAATCAATGTTTGATTTCGTGCAAAGTAACTGACTACACATTCGTGACTGAGCAGCAGATGAGTTTCATCTTTCAGTCGCTGATGAATCATGATGTGCACATCAACGTGATGCAAAACTCAGCCATCTCTTTTTCTTTCTGTGTAGATTTCCGGGATCAAAAAATTCTGAAGTTGATTCACGAACTCAGCAAACATTTCGAAGTGTATTACAACACCGGGTTAACCCTGATCACCATCAAGAATTATGATGCGGTTTCGTTCGGTGAGTACAGAAACAAAGCCGGTGTCATTCTCGAGCAATATTCGCGCTCCACGCTGCAGGTACTAGTGAAAATTTAATTGTTGACTTCGGAGATTGTGTTTATCAGATTTTCGATAGACCGGTTAAGAATATCAAACACTTCCTGAAAATTCTGCTCAGTTCCATAGTACGGATCGGGCACATCACCATTCGCATGAGGATCAAAATCTCTCATCAATTTAATTTTGTGTTGGTGGATCGTTGCTGACGACAACGTGAGAATGTTATGGTAGTTGCTTTCGTCCATGGCCAGAATAATATCAAAGTTTACCAGATCATGATCTGCCAACTGGCGGGCCGCATGATAAATAGGCACCCCATTTTTTAGAGAATTCTGTATGGTTCGATGATCAGCGGTGCATCCGATATGATAATTAGAAGTGCCACAAGAATCGCCCTGATATACATGGACAAGTCCTTTTACTTTGATTTTATGATTAAAAATGGCTTCTGCCTGCGGAGATCGGCAAATGTTGCCAAGGCATACGAATAAAATTTTTTTCATGCGTTCCAAAATTATATCAACGGAAGGTTACTTCAAATTCATGGTCTGGATATAGAAGCGCATAGCACATATTTTATCCGCCTTTTGGTTAGAAACGGCCCCATCAAACGAGATGGGGCCTTTCTTTTTTTAGGCACCCCACTTTATATATTGACTGGCACATTTCTTTAGCTTTGTCATATTATAAAATCCAAAAATGGAATTCATAAAAGTTACTGAGCAAAAAGAACCCTTTATCGCGTTGATAGAACTCAACCGCCCCAAGGAGTTGAATGCGTTGAACAAGCAGCTGATGGAAGAAGTGCGCGATGCATTACAGGCACTTGATAAAAATGATCAGGTTCGGGTAATTATTATCACCGGTAATGAGCAGGCCTTTGCCGCTGGTGCCGATATCAAACAAATGGCCGACAAGTCGGCAATTGATATGTTGCTGATTGATCAGTTTAGCACGTGGGACCAGATACGAAAAACGAAGAAGCCAATCATCGCTGCCGTATCAGGCTTTGCATTAGGTGGTGGATGTGAATTTGCTATGACCTGCGATATGATCATCGCATCGGAAACGGCAAAGTTTGGTCAACCAGAAATAAAAATAGGAACGATACCCGGAGCCGGTGGCACCCAACGACTTACTCGAGCCATTGGCAAAGCCAAATCCATGGAATTGATTCTCACCGGAAGATTTTTATCCGCTGAGGAAGCGCACTTTTATGGATTAGTGAATAAAGTGGTGCCGAAAGAAATGTACATGTACGAAGCCTTACAACTCGCTAAAGAAATCGCACAGTTATCGCCCGTAGCCGTTCAACTTGCCAAAGAAGCGGTGAATCGTTCATTCGAAACTCACCTGGATGAAGGCCTGGCATTTGAGAGAAAGAACTTCTACCTCACGTTCGCCTCTGAAGATCAGAAAGAAGGAATGAAAGCATTTGTTGAAAAACGAAAGGCGGATTTCCAAGGCAGGTAAAATAAAAAACCCGGTTCATGGCCGGGTTTTTTATTTCTAAACGAATGCTTTCCATTACCTCACGTTAATACCAAAGCCCACGGTGAGAGCATTATACTTTGAGAGTGTATAATCACCATGAAGCGTGAACACTGCCAGTTTCAAACGTAACCCTCCCGTAGCGCGCGGCCCGGAGGTAGAGAAATCAAGATTCACAGGGTCTGTAGCGTCTACCGTCCCATCATCATCTAAATCATATGTCCCCTTCATCTGGAGCTTGGAGTTTGCAAAATTATAACCCACGCCTCCATAAAGTGTGAGTACCGCTATTTTCTTTGAAATCAATGCCTGAATCGTTGTGGAGTTAAATTCCAAGACTCCTTTTTGATTCTGGCCTGCCGATGTTCCTGTAAGCCCCTGCTCAGCTTTCACCTTGGTATATCCAGCAAACAAAGAAATATCTACCGGCAATGCTTTGACTACCGGAATGTACTGACCTACATCATGCATGATACCCACACCTAACAGATTAAATTTAAAATCCTTAAAAGTTAACGTTGGCGCAAACCTGACCTTTAGATCAAAACCTTTTGGCAAACCAATACCCAAGTGATACATGGGCACCGGCATTGCGCTCGTAACCTTTAGTGCATCCTTCAGATCAATGCCTCCTGGCCCGTCTATGATTGTACTGGATCCACTTACCTGGTAGGATGGAGACTTATCAGGTCCAAATATGGTTGGGACATTCGCTGATCCGGTATTAGGATCAATCTGCTTGTTATCATATGCAACTAAACTAATATCGGTCAGCTTAGTGTTATCCACCAGGTAAAACTGATCCGAACTGGGTACATACATTAAACTCGTTGTAACGGTTAAATCCACCCCGAACTTTTTGTGTGGTTTAGCTGTGTTATACCAGCCTTGGTTCAAACCGCTGCCAATGGCTTTCATGGCAGGGCCTGCGTAGCCTTCTAGTAAGATGTTTGCATCTTTAATACTACCCTTAAGCAAATCTCCGATGTCGTCCTGTGCAGATGCTCCGGAAAAAATTAGCATCGTAAATAAATAGAGTAAAGCTGTTTTTCTCATAGGTACCAGGTTTTATTAATAACGCAATTTAATTGAAATTATTGACCTATTGGTAATGAGGTAGATTTAGAAGCCCCGATTATCCGTCTCTTTAAACTATTTTTACACAAAAATTTTACCATTGGTTTTTTATACCCTTTCCATTTGGCTCCTTCAGTTGCTTTATCGTTTAGCCGCATTCTTTCATCAAAAAGCAAGGCTTTTTGTGAACGGACGAACAGGGATTTTTGAAAGATTGAAAGCGGCAATTGGCGAAAATAAAAACCAGCTTGTTTGGATACATTGTGCTTCCCTCGGTGAGTTTGAACAAGGAAGGCCGATCATAGAGGCGCTCAAAAAACAAAATCCATCACTTAAAATACTCCTCACGTTCTTTTCGCCTTCCGGATATGAAGTGCGAAAAAACTATGCGCATGCTGATTATATTTTTTATCTACCGTGGGATACCGCGCACAACGCGAAGGAGTTCATAAACATCACCAGGCCATCTCTTGCCATCTTCATCAAGTATGAATTCTGGCATAACTACACCTGTGAATTAAAAAAGAATGGCATTCCGATTATCTCAGCTTCCAGCATCTTTCGTCCTGATCAGATCTTTTTTAAATGGTATGGCTCCTTCTTTAGGGGTATCCTAAAAAAATTCACTCATTTCTTTGTACAAACTCCGCAAAGTATTGAACTACTCAGACAAATTGAAATAACTCAAACCACCCTGGCGGGAGACACGCGTTTTGATCGTGTCTTTGAAGTCACACAACAAGCAACGGAAATTGAAATCGCCCGCGCGTTTAAAGCAAATGAAAAAACAATTGTAGTGGGCAGTCTCTGGCCTGAAGACCTTGAGGTGCTGGCTCCACTGATCAATGAATACAGGCACTCATTAAAATTTATTCTGGCACCCCATGAAATCAGCGAGCGATTTATTACCCAGATTGAACAATCCCTAAACGCAAAAACAATTCGCTATTCCCAAGCCACCGAAAACCTTGAAGCTTACACCGTGTTGATCATCGACAACATCGGCATGCTTTCAAAACTTTATCGCTATGGCGAATTTGCTTACGTGGGAGGAGCCTTTGGCAAAGGACTTCACAATATTCTCGAGGCCGCTTGTTATGGTGTTCCCATTTTCTTTGGAAATAAAAATTACCAAAAGTTTCAGGAGGCTAATGAACTGATCATGAGAGGTGGTGCATTTGCAATTGGTGATTATACCGATTTGAAAAGGAATTTCGAATTGCTCATCAACCGGCCCGAAAGTTTTTTGCTGGCGTGTGAGGTTACCCACTCGTATGTAAAAGAAAACCTGGGGGCCACCACAAAAATTGTTTCTTACTGCAAAAAACTACTGTCTTTATGAAGGGCCGCATATTCAAATCAACCGGATCCTGGTATGAAGTGCTGGCCGAAGATAAGAAAAAATATGCCTGTCGGATAAGGGGCAAATTCCGATTAGATGAAAAGAAAGAATCGAACCCGGTAGCCGTAGGTGATTATGTGATGATTGAATTGGAAAACGAAGTAGGCTCCATCACCGAAATTCTTCCGCGGCAAAATCACATCCTTCGTCAGTCGGTAAAGAAAACCGGTCACGCCAGTGTGCTCGCTGCCAATGTAGATCAGGTGATGTTGGTGGCCACCTTTAAACAACCCCGCACTTCGTGGGGATTCATTGATCGCTTTTTGGTAGCAGCCGAATCATTCCGGATTCCCCAGGTGTTGGTGTTTAACAAAAGGGATATTCTCACCCAGGATCAGCTTGAAGAACTGCTCCCCATGCTTAATCGGTACGAATCCTTTGGCGTTGCTACACAAGTGATCTCGGCAGGCTTTGACTCCGATATTTCGAGTGTTGAAAAAGTTCTGGATGGAAAGACCACACTTGTTGCCGGCCATTCGGGTGTTGGCAAGTCTACTTTGCTCAACCGGCTTTCACCCGAAATTGTTCAGGCCACGGGCATCATATCGGACTTCTCTGACAAGGGTACGCACACCACCACTTTTGCAGAAATGTTTCAATTGAATGAGGCCACCTTTATCATTGACACGCCCGGCATTAAAGAATGGGGACTCGTAGACATGGAACCCCAGGAGATTTCAGATTACTTTCCTGAAATGAGAGACCTGCGATTGAACTGCAAATTTGGAGCGCGGTGTCTGCACATCAACGAACCCAAATGCGCCATCATAGAAGCCGTTGAAAAAAATCAGATTGCATTATCCCGGTATGAAAGTTATTTGAGTATGGCCCTCGGCATGGACAACAGAAAGTAACTGAGCTAAATCGAACGCAGTAATTTCCAAAATGAATGTGCAAGTTTCAAATCGAATGACTTAAGTGAAACCCGTAACTCATACCGGATCCTTTTCCTTAAGGCAAATACCTCCTTCTCATCACGATTGAGTAGTTTAATTTTTTTACAGACCTCCAGAGTTGACCACCGTTGCGGATCCGAACGCTCGAATTGTTTCGCTGACATTGAAGTAACCACTACTCTCTTCTTTACCAGGACTTCTGGTGAATAAATAAATTTGAAGTTACGTGAGGCGCGTATCCAGAAATCAAAATCTTCAAACGCAAGCAATTCGTCATAGCCTTGTAGCGAGTCCAACACCGACCTGCGAAACATCATGGTGGGCGAACAAATAAAGTAACGTTGTACCACTTCCTCATAAATATCTCCACTCGGAATGGTTGCGTGAGGATATTTTTCTGAATGAAGTCGGATTGGTTTGCCCTGTTCATCCATGTACTGCGCATCGGAAAAGGTTACCCCAAAATCCGCTCCCGATTTCTCAAGCAGATTAACACCTTCTTCGATGCGCCTGGGCATCAATACGTCATCGGCAGACAAGTCAATGTAGAATGTACCCTTCGAGATTTGAAAAGCCTTATTAAAGGTTTTACAATAACCCAGGTTTTTACCATTCATGATCAATGTAGCATCCTGGTGAGTTGCCATCCATTTCTTGATCACTTTGCCGCTGCCATCAGTGCTGCCATCGTCAATCACAATCAATTCTACATTTGGATACGTTTGATTGACTACTGAGTCCAACGCATCCGTAACAAAACGGGCGTGATTGTAGCAAACACAAATAACCGTAACCAGCGGAGATGTCATACCAGTTCCTTCTCAAAAATAAGTTTACGACTGCTTTGCCCTCCGATACTTGTTTTAAAATGCAGGAGTGAGCGATTTACTTTTCCGTTTACCATGGAAGTACCCAGATCAATCATCTCTATACCCTCATGGTATGCAACCTCATAAAGTTTAGAGATTAAAAAAACCATCGGACTGACTTTGTCAAATCTTCGTGCATGAGCGTAATAAAAGGTATATAGAATTTCTGAGCTGGTTTTAATTACGATCGCAGCTGCAGCCGTACCGCTTGCATCAAATACGCGATAGAAAAAGAAATTTCCGGGAAACTCCACTATCACTTTCTTTAACTCCGAAAAACTCATGGACAGCGATTGATTTTTTTCTTCCCTGCACGCGTCAATAAATGAATATATCTCTTTTGCACGATCTGAATGTACGGTGGCAAATGAAAACACCGGCACTGCCTTTCTTAGCTTTTGAAGTTCTGAAGCTTTGATTTTCTTTTCAAAAGGTGTATGGTCAACCTGAATGATGCTTGATACTTCCTGCCTGCTTGAATAGTGTAACTTCTTCAGCACTCCATCCATCAGGCTAACATTTTTATCGTACGCTTCCGGATAACTTTTTAAATAAATCCTCTTTACCCCGCGGGTTTTTAAATCGTCTTCTATGAATGAAAAAAAACTATTCAATTCACCAGTATTTATTTTTTTATATATCTCAAGAAAACCAAAGGGTGCACTAAAGGGGCTCACCGCATCCACTGCTTTTACATGAAATGCGATACGCGCTTTAACGGCACGTGTGTCTTCTTCCAGCGTTTCATATATACGCCAGTTTTTTTCTGACTGCAGCCGAAGATGCTTCGCGTTATTGAATAAGAACCGGGTAGGCGTTAAAGATGATTCCCGGTGAAAATCGTAAGAATGAAACAGGTGAGTTTCCGTTTTTCGCATCAAGCCTTCGTTTTCACTTTTGCCCAATCTTTAAACTGCCAGAAGATGGTTCCGGTAGTGAGATGATTTCCTTTTATATCATGAATCTTCACTTCGCAGGGCACCACTACGGTCTCCTGTGTCTGTAATGGCTTGATCACCTGTTCTTCCAGCCACTCTTTTGAAATAATGAACTCCGCGATGGCATCCATTTTTCCCTGGTAATGATAATTCATCTCCATGCGCTGCA
Organism: uncultured Ohtaekwangia sp.; assembly: GCA_964540915.1. GTDB lineage: Bacteria > Bacteroidota > Bacteroidia > Cytophagales > Cyclobacteriaceae > ELB16-189. The sequence continues at coordinate 122,478 of CAZIOY010000003.1, read as the reverse complement.
TGATGATGCGATACTTCTTCATATCTAAACTGCTCAGTAACAGAAAGCCCGTGGTGAACTCCGAGATCGTGGCCAGGCCGCAGGCATGCAAACCCCGAATATGATTGAAGTTGCTTTTGCGATAGGGCATCAAGGTTTTTAGCCGGTAATCACCAATCTCCACCACTCTAAAACCATGAGGCTTATTGAAAGGAATCATGCGGTTCAGAGACCAATTCAGCAGTTTCAAATAAAACGATGAATGTTTTGCTTTTTGGAGTATTTTGGCAGCGTCAAACATAGAGGAGATTTTTACATTTACGATTTACGATTTTTAACTCAAATTAGGATGAAATGAGCCATGATTTGCATTCACCCTATGGGATGATAATTTATCAGGCGAATTCCATGTGACAAAAAACAAAAAATATTAGCACATGAAAAAAATAGTTGTTCTGGGGGCGGGGTTGGTGGGGAAAGCAATGGCCATCGACCTGTCTAAAAAATTCGATGTCACATCCGTTGATATTAATGAACAGGCTCTTTCTGAATTAAATAGCTTGGGGATAAAAACACAAAAGGCAGACATTTCGAATGCTACGATTTTGTCGGCATTACTTCACCCTTTTGATTTAGTAGTGGGTTCCGTGCCCGGATTCATGGGTTTTGAAACCTGCAAAACCGTGATCGAAGCAGGGAAAAACATGGTGGATATTTCCTTTTTCCCCGAAGATCCCTTTTTGCTGGATGAACTGGCTAAAAAAAATAATGTAACCATCGTGACGGATTGTGGTGTGGCTCCCGGCATGGGCAATATCATTTTAGGTTATCACAATAAGAAAATGAAAATCGATTCCTATGAATGCCTGGTGGGTGGATTGCCCGTAGTGCGCGAGTGGCCCTATGAATATAAGGCGGTCTTTTCTCCCATTGATGTCATTGAAGAATATACTCGTCCCGCGCGTTACGTTCAAAATGGTGCTGTCGTGATAAAGGAAGCATTGTCTGATACAGAACTCATTCAATTTGAAGAAGTAGGAACATTAGAGTCATGGAACTCAGATGGACTTCGCTCACTCATCAAAACTATGCCGCACATTCCAGACATGATTGAGAAAACATTGCGCTATCCGGGTTGTGTAGAATATCTGCGTGTGCTTCGCGAAACAGGTTTCTTTTCGTATGAAGAAGTAGATGTGAAGGGAGTGAAGGTGAGGCCCATTGATCTTACGGCCAAACTATTGTTTCCAAAATGGAAATTAAAACCCGGAGAAGAAGAATATACGATCATGAGAATCCGTATTGCCGGAGAAGAAAATGGTCAAAAAAGAAACATCCAATACAACCTGTATGACCGAACAGAAAAATCATCTGGAACACTCTCAATGGCCCGCACCACCGGGTATACCTGCACCGCGGTAGTAAGTCTGGTAGTAGATGGAAAGTATGCGCGCAAAGGCATAAGCCCTCCGGAGTATTTAGGTGAGGAAGAAAGCAACTTCCAGTTCATTGTGAATTTTCTGAAAGAGAGAGGAGTACTTTATAAAGCTGCTGGTTTTTAAACTCTATTAATTTCCGTTCAAATCAATAACCGTAATTTACCACCCGAAACTCTTCGCGAATGACTTTACAAAAAAAGCAACCCACTCTGCTCCTTGCATTGATGCCCATTGTGTTTCTGATTTTGCTTCTCACTACCAATGTGATCATTCTGGGTTCCGATGCGATATCTGGTGCGAATCAAATTGCTTTGTTACTGGCAGGTGGTCTGGCCGGCATCATTTCATTTCGATTGGGCAACACGTGGGAAGAAATTGAACACAGCATTGTTAGAAGTATAAGTTCCGCTATGCCAGCCATGCTTATCCTGCTTGCCATCGGCTCACTTTCGGGCACCTGGTTGCTTAGCGGTATTGTTCCCTCCATGATTTATTATGGATTGAAGATTCTTAACCCCACCATCTTTTTGGTTGCCGCCTGTATCGTCTGTTCAATTGTCTCGATTGCTACTGGCAGCTCGTGGTCAACGGTTGCCACTGTAGGTATTGCTTTACTTGGAATTGGAAAGGCACTCAACATTCATGAAGGCGTGATAGCCGGAGCGATTATTTCCGGAGCTTACTTTGGTGATAAAATGTCACCTCTGTCTGACACAACCAATCTGGCACCCGCCATGGCCGGCACCGATTTGTTTACACACATCAAATATATGATGTACACCACCATGCCAACGCTAGCCATCACTCTGGTTATTTATTTTGTATGGGGATTTGTCATGGATACCAGCGGTGCACCCTCTGACAGCTCAGCGGTGCTGCTGGCATTGGAGAATAAATTTAATCTTAGCCCACTCTTATTTATAGTGCCCGTACTTGTGATCGTGATGATCGTAAAAAAAGTACCCGCTCTTCCTGCTCTTTTAGTTGGTGCCTTGCTGGGTGGTGTTGCAGCAATTATTTTTCAACCTCAAGTTGTTAATGAAATTTCAGGCATCACGGATCATTATACCAAATCTTCTTTCATCGCGGTGATGAATGCAATGACCACCACTATTCACATTCAAACCAGTGACCCCATGATCACGGAATTACTTACTGCCAAAGGAATGAGCGGGATGCTTAATACCATCTGGTTGATTTTATGTGCCATGATTTTTGGTGGGGTGATGGAGTCGGCTGGATTACTCAAAGTAATCGCGGAAAGAATTATTCAGTTCGCGCATTCAACAGGATCATTGGTTGCCTCCACTGCGGCTACGTGTATCTTCCTTAACTTTACGGCATCTGATCAGTACATGGCCATTGCAATCCCCGGGCGCATGTATGCCGAAACCTATCGCAAGCGAGGTCTTAAACCAGAAGTACTCAGTCGCACACTGGAGGACTCAGGCACCGTAACCTCTGTTTTAATTCCATGGAATACCTGTGGCGCTACACAAGCCAACGTATTAGGCGTAGCGACCATGGCCTATGCACCCTTTTGCTTCTTCTGTATCATCAGCCCTTTGATGACCGTACTGCAAGCTTATATGAACTTTAAAATCCGGAGATTGGATGACCCTACCCCTGCAAAATAATAAACTCACCATTTCGAATGAAGAAATAAATGCGCTTCCCCTGGGAGCATTTGAAGGAAAAACTATAATCGTTTCGGAAGAGAAAAAAATAATCCACGCCTTTGATGAAATCAAAGAGCATGTAGTCGTTGGATTTGATACCGAGACAAAACCGGTATTTGTGAGAGGACAGCAAAATAAAGTTGCCTTGATGCAGGTTGCTTTACCAGACAAAGTCTTCCTCATCCGACTCAAGCAAACCGGAATTACCCCTCACCTGATTGAATTTTTAGAGAGCGACCGTATTCTCAAAGCAGGCGTTGCTTTGCGCGATGACATCAAAGCGCTGCAACGACTAAAACATTATAAACCCGGTGGCTTTATCGAACTGGCCCACATGAGCAAGCAGGCCGGCCTTGAGGTTGAAAGTGTAAAAAAATTAACAGCCTTGCTTTTAGGATTTCGCATTTCCAAAGGTGCGCAAACTTCTAATTGGGAAGCAGAGGTGCTTCAGGAAAAACAAATCAGCTATGCCGCCACCGATGCGTGGGTGTGTTTGCAGATTTACAATAAACTTTCAAAGAAATAGTGCATGCTATTTAGTAGGGCTGGTAAAGCCGGCTAATGCGCGCATGGCCAACAACAAACTTACTGTAGTAAGCAGCGCGCCCATTAACATGGGTGCCCCAGGAAAATAAACAGGAGCATTCGCTGCCGTAAAATAACTGAACAGTTGAGCCATCAGTAATGGACCAAATATGGAAGTAACACTCATCAGACTTGTTAGTGCGCCCTGCAACTCGCCTTGTTCATTGGAGGGCACCTGAGAAGATATAATTCCTTGCAATGCAGGTCCTGCAATTCCACCTAAGCAATAGGGAACCAGAAAAGCAAACATCATCCATCCTTCTGTAGCGAAAGCAAACAAGACCAGACCAATGCTATACAATCCGAGTCCCACATAAAGAGAAATTTTTTGTCCCCAGGCGGGAATGATGATGCGGATCAATCCGCCCTGAACAATAGAAATCATGACACCAACCGCTGCTAATGAACCTCCTATCATCGCGCTGTTCCATTTAAATTTCTCGATGGTATAGTAAGACCAGTTACTCTGCACCGCATGAGCCGCCATATAAATAAGTACGAGTGATGTCACTAATCCCAACACTACTGGATAGCGTTTAAGATTGAGCAACGACCCAACCGGGTTGGCTCGCTTCCAATCGAAGCGTCTACGGTTTTCCTGATTTAATGATTCTGGCAAAATAAAAAATCCGTAAAGAAAATTAAGCAAACTCAAACAAGCAGCCGCCATAAATGGAACCCTTGAACCGTACGATCCTAAAAGTCCACCCATGGCAGGCCCAATGATAAATCCCAAACCAAAGGCAGCGCCAATGATTCCAAAGTTCTGACCACGCTTTTCGGGTGTGCTGATGTCGGCAATGTAGGCACCTGCTGTTGTGAAACTCGCGCCCATCACACCGGCAATAATTCGTCCAATAAAAAGCCAGCCTAACGTTGGCGCAAGTGCCAGAAAAATATAGTCGAGGCCGAAGCCAAATAATGAGCCGAGCAAAATAGGCCTGCGGCCATACCAGTCGCTCAGACCACCCAAAATAGGGGCGCATAAGAATTGCATGATGGCGAATGCAAATAAAAGCCATCCTCCAATGCGGGCGGCTTCGCTGGTAGTACTGCGTGTTAGTTCGATAATCAGATTGGGAAGCACCGGAATAATAATTCCAAAGCCGATGGTATCAATGAGAATCGTCACAAATATGAAACCCAAAGCCGCCTGCTTGTTAGAGCGCATAAAGGATTAGTTTGATAAAAGGTAAAAAATTATTCGACTGCTGAAAAAGAAATTTTGTGACCTGTTGCCTTCAATAGCTCCACTTTAGATTTAAATAAATCGAAAAACCTTCGCTTTACTTCTGCCTGAAGAACACACTCTTCCAAAAACTCCTGGCGGATAATTATCAATTCAAAATCTTTACCCATTCGCATTACATCCGTGGTGGATTCATACGGATAGCGAAGCGTTACTGAATGGGTAACCTCTCGTTCAATGATGGTGGCATTATTCAACGCATCTTCAGCAGCCGTTTTGTAGGCTTGAATCAAACCACCTACTCCAAGTTTAACTCCACCAAAATAACGCACCACCACGACCAAAACATTGGTGAGATTCATCGACTTAATCTGACCCAGAATGGGGTCGCCCGCTGAATGATTGGGTTCACCATCATCAAATGCCCGGTATCGGCTTTTATCTTCACCCAAAATCCAGGCAAAACAATGGTGACGGGCATCAAAGTATTTCTTCTTTAAGCCTTCAATTTTGATTTTAACGTCATCTTCAGAACCAACCGGATATGCAAAAGCAAGGAATTTGCTACCCAACTCTTTGTAATTGCCTTCTGAGGGGCCATCAATCGTGCGAAAAGAAAACACTTCCATTTGTAACGCAAACCTACATTTTTGCGTCCTAAGGTGGTGAGTCTGGCACTAATTAAAATATTTTTAAAGGTAAGCAACCAAATGGATTCTGTTCAGTCTCTGTTGATGTAATTATGAAGCTCAAAATTTATAAACCATGAAAAAAATACTGATCACTTATTTCGCTCTCTTTTTTGCATTGACTTTTTCCTTTGCTCAAACAAAAGAAAGCCGTAAAGTAGACACCTTCACAAAAATTGCCTTTCGCGTGCCTGGCAAATTATATCTAAAGCAAGGCCCTGAACAAAAAGTTGAATTAGAAGGAAGCAAAGAAATTCTATCTAAAATTGAAACCGAAGTAAGTGGCGGTCGCCTAAGCATTGGCCGCGAAAATGAAAACTGGAAAATGTGGGATTGGGATAATGACGATAAAATTGTGGTTTACGTAACGGTTAAAGATCTGGAAGGAGTCAGCGTAAGTGGCTCGGGGGATTTGATAGGAGAAAGTAAATTTAAAACCAACAATCTCGATTTGAATGTAAGTGGTTCTGGTTCGCTGGTTTTGGAAGCGGATGCAAGTGGGGATCTCTATGCAAATGTTTCTGGTTCGGGTCGTGTTGATTTCAAAGGCACCTGCAAGGATGTCGATAGTAAAGTAAGCGGATCAGGTAAAGTTACTGTTGGATTAGCTTCTGCGAACAAAGTGGTGGTGGGTGTATCGGGCTCAGGAAAAATAATTGCTAATGGTAACGCGAAAGAAATCAGAGCAAACATCAGTGGCTCCGGTGAAGTACTTGCCGCTGAATTACAGGTGGACGCTTGCGAAATCCGTATCTCAGGATCAGGTGATGTAGAAGTGAATGTGAAGAATTCATTGGATGCCACCATTTCAGGAAGCGGAAGTGTTTCCTACAAAGGCAATCCCTCGCAGGTGAATAGTCATTCGTCAGGCAGTGGCAAGGTGAGAAAGATGTAATCATCATCAAAGACCGTAAAAAAAGCCGCCCCGATAAACGAGGCGGCTTTTTATTTTAAGAACAAAGCTTATTACATATTCTTCACAATCTCATTGGCAAACTCTGAACACTTCAGCAACGTTGCTCCTTCCATCTGGCGATGGAAATCATACGTTACGCGTTTGTTAGAAATTGCTTTTTCAAGACCCTTGCTAATAAGATCAGCGGCTTCCTGCCAACCCATGTATTCAAGCATCATCACACCAGAAAGAATTAGCGATCCCGGATTCACTTTATCCTGATCAGCATACTTAGGGGCGGTGCCGTGGGTCGCTTCAAAAATTGCATGTCCGGTGATGTAGTTGATGTTAGCGCCTGGTGCAATACCAATACCACCTACCTGGGCAGCAAGAGCATCACTCAAATAATCACCGTTCAAATTCAATGTAGCAATTACTTCAAATTCTTCAGGGCGGGTTAATACCTGCTGCAATGCGATGTCCGCGATTGAATCTTTGATGATGATTTTACCCGCTGCAATCGCTGCCTTCTGCTCAGCATTTGCTGCTTCTTCACCTTTTTCCTTCTTGGTCTTTTCCCACTTGCTCCAGCTGTATACTTTGTCGCCAAAATATTCTTCCGCAACACCGTATCCCCAATCGCGGAAAGCACCTTCGGTATATTTCATAATGTTACCCTTGTGCACCAACGTTACCGACTTTCTGTTGAACTTAATGGCATAGGCAATAGCACTATGAATCAAGCGAACGCTACCGCTATAACTTACTGCCTTAATACCAAGGCCCACCTGCACATCGTTATTTATATTGGTAGCGCCAACCATCTTCCAAAATTCTTCTGATTTCTCTTTCGTGTTGAAACGAATCTTTTTGAACTCTTTAGGAAACTCTTTCTCAATAAAATCCAACACCTTTTGCGCCTCAGGGGAACCTGCCGCAAACTCGATACCTGCATAGATATCTTCGGTATTCTCGCGGAAGATAACCATGTCAACAGCACTCGGATTTTTAACCGGTGATGGAACGCCCTGGTACCATCTCACCGGACGGAGGCAAACATACAAATCCAAAATCTGACGAAGGGCAACGTTCAAAGAACGAATGCCGCCACCGATCGGGGTGGTGAGCGGGCCTTTTATTCCAACCAAATATTCTCTGAAAGCATCGAGGGTTTCATCAGGGAGCCAGTTGCCAGTTTTGGTAAAGGATTTTTCTCCAGCCAGTACTTCTTTCCAGTTTATTTTTTTCTTGTCGCCATAAGCTTTCGCTACTGCTGAATCAAATACGTGTTGTGAAGCACGCCAGATATCTCGTCCTGTACCGTCACCTTCAATAAAAGGGATGATAGGGTTGTCAGGAACATTCAACTTTCCATTGGTGATGGTAATTTTTTGATCGCTCATTTTATACTGATTAAAATTATAAAGGGTTCAAAACTACCGTGAAATTAAAAATTATCGAGGTATTTAAAACTACCACTAATACTTCTCATCCTGATTCGGGAAATCGCGGGCTTTAATGTCGCTGATGTATTTCTGCACAGCTTCGGTAATGATTGTATGTAAATCGGCATATCTGCGTAAAAAACGGGGTTTAAATTCTTTGTTGATCCCCAGCATATCCTGCATAACCAGCACCTGACCGTCTACATCCGAGCCGGCACCAATGCCAATCACGGGTATTTGTAATTGAGACGCTACTTTTTTGGCCAGCTCGGCAGGAATTTTCTCTAATACCAGGGCAAAACAGCCACATTCCTGAAGCAGCAAAGCATCTTCGATGAGTTTGTTTGCTTCTGCCTCTTCCTTAGCCCGCACCGTATACGTTCCAAACTTGTAAATGGACTGGGGCGTTAAGCCAAGATGGCCCATCACGGGCACACCGGCACTCAAAATTCTCAGGACGGAGTCTTTTATCTCACTTCCGCCTTCCAACTTTACTGAGTGTGCACCTGATTCTTTCATGATCCGTATGGCTGATCGAAGCGCCTCTCCCGAACTTCCCTGATAATGGCCGAACGGAATATCCACCACCACCAAGGCGCGCTTAACAGCCTTCACCACCGAAGTAGCGTGATAAATCATTTGATCCAACGTAATGGGTAACGTGGTTTCGTTTCCTGCCATCACATTCGAAGCAGAGTCGCCCACCAGAATCACATCCATGCCAGCACCATCAATAATCTTAGCCATGCTATAATCATAGGCAGTAAGCATGGAAATTTTCTCACCACGGTTCTTCATCTCCTGAAGCTGATGGGTAGTGATCTTCTTTATGTCCTGTTGTTTGTAGCTTGACATTTTTAAAGTGGATTCTGGATACGTGATCCTGGATATAAAATTACTTCAGAAAAACTGAAGCGTTCTTGCCGAGCACTACTTCAACATGATCGGTTAATGTGGTTGCCAATTCATAACCTGTGTAGGTGGGTGTAATTGGAAATAGCGTGTTGCTTCGATTCACCAATACGGCTACTTCAATTTTTTTTACCTCAATATTCAAGAACGGTTTCATTCCATAGGCGAGGGTACGACCGGTATTCAATACATCATCGACCAATACAATACATTTCTTTTTGATGTCTTTGCTTTCCACATCAAGTTTTACTTCACTTTGCTGTGGTGAAAATTTATCCAATGATACTTTAACAAGGTTAATTTTAACCGATGATATTTTTCCCAATTCAGCAGCAATCTGCTTGGCGAGTAAATATCCCTGACCGTCTATGCCAGCTATCACAATGGTTTTCTGTTTGAAATTATTCTCAATAATCTCGTAAGCAATGCGTGTGATCTTTTGATTTACCTTAGCGGCATCCAGCACACGATTTGATGTATCGGTTGCACTCATGGTATTGGCACTACTTTGCTGTCTTTAAAGGTGGAGAGAATCACCGTTGTATGCATATTATCCACCACTTCAATATTCGTAACTTTTTCCAACATCAGGTTTTGATAAGCCGGAATATCAGAAGCCACAATTTTTAAAATAAAATCTGCCTGGCCCGTCACATGATGACACTCTACCACTTCATCAATTTTCTGAATGGCGGTCATAAACTTGGCAATGTTCTCTTTATTATGCCCTTTCAACGACACCATCACAAACGTGGAAACACCAAGGCCCACACTGGCCATATCAATCACGGCATGATAACTTTTTATGATTCCCGAGTTCTCCAGTTTTTTAACCCGCTCCAAGGTTGGCGCTGGTGACAACCCGATCTCGAGGGCAAGTTGCGCATTGGTGATATTTGAGTTGGACTGAAGGATTTCTAAAATCTTTCGGTCGGTAGGGTCAAGTTTTGGCTTCATCAAAAGATTAGGTAAAATGGAGTTTGTGAACATAGTAAAATTAAAATAAAATTCCGGCATCAATCACATAACCGGAAGATTATTCTTAATATCAAAACCTAACGGATGATAGAAAATCTAAAATTCCGGGTCTTATTATCCACCGAGTAGGATACAAAGTAAATGCCCGCTGTCAATTGAGTTACGTCCACTTTTACCTGATTCAAGCCTTTTAGTGTTGGAGAATACAGTCTGCTACTGATTACCTGCCCCGATGCATTATAAATAATCACTTCCATAGGCTCACTGCTTGTACTTATCCATTCCAAGATCAGATAATCATTGGCAGGGTTGGGATACGGAGCCCGCGAAGTAAATTGCTCAGCAACATTGACACATTGACGATTGTCAAAGAAATAGTCATCAGAATTAATTCTGATTTCCGCACAGGCAAAGTCAACCGAGCGGGGCGCAAGGCCAGCCGTGAAGGTGTGCGTAATTAATTCGTTGGGCTTTATCACTCCCATGATCTTCTCGCTTATCAGCGCGTTGCCAGAGATATCCAAAAAAACCTCCGGATTAATCAAGGCTACGTTACTTTTGTTTTCAATGGTAACTAGTGAATTCCAAGTATCGCTGCCTGGAATTTTTTCCAACTTAAAATCCGAAATGGCCGCATTAATCTGAGGTATTACCACACTAATAATCTCGCTGTAACTATCCTTGCACTTCCATGCATTTTCAACCGTTAACTTAGCCGTATAGTTACCCAACTCTGTATACGTAAACGAAGGTGAAAATTCAGTGCTGGTAGAATTGAGTGCATCACCGAACTTCCAGGTATAGGAAGACGTCCGCAGAGATGTATTTACAAAATCAACTGGAAACGGACCTGCGCCAGCATTTAGAAAAATAGTAAACTGGGCCTTGGGTGGTTCAATAATCGGAATGGTTTTAGTTATCGAATAGATGCATCCCGACCGTCTCTTGGTACTCATCGTCACTGAGGGATTTCCCGCTGAAGTAAAAACATGCTGCGCTGGTGAGCCAGTGCCTGAACTCTGATCACCAAAGTCCCACTTCCATGATACAGCAGGATCTGCACCCCCTTTATTGATCTCATCAAACAAGGCCGGCTTTGTGGCACACGTACTTTGCGAAGTAAAATCAGCCACTATCGGAACAGGCACACTCACATTTTTTGAAATCTGGCTGATGCAATTATTTTTGCCTGTCACAGTAAGTAAAGCCGTGTGCGTGGCTGATGATTTAAAAATATGAACAGGATCTTTTACTGAATACGTAGCACTTTGAATTGACCACAACCATGACTTAATATCCCCGGTAGATGCGTCAGTAAATTGTGTGCCCTGATTGACACACGCAATATCGAATGAAAAATCTGCCTTTGGTGAAGGATATATTGTTACTGTCTTTTGTATTGAATTACTACATCCAAAATTTGATGTGGTCGTGAGGGAAACTGAATAATCCCCGGCAAGGGAATACGTATACAAAGGATTTTTTTGTGAAGAAGTGCCTACCGGCAGATCACCAAACGACCACGCCCATGTTGCGATGTTGCTATCCGGCATTGATGGTGTCAGATCATTGAATTGCGAAAGATATCCGCTACACGCAAAGGGTGGGAGATCCAGCGAAAAATTGGTTTGAGGAACTGAATAGATGTCAACTATTTTTGAGAGGTTGCTGGTACAGCCATTGGTTCCATTGACTTGTAATAAGACAGAATACTTGCCCGGATCGCGAAACACATGAATTGGATTCTGTATTGAGCTGATGATGCCATCTCCAAAATCCCACACATAATCGCTTATCGAACCGGATGACCCATTGATAAAAAAAATACTTTCATCTTCACATTTGCCGGCATGCGTGAAGGCCACCACGGGGCCGCTTTGCACATTTAAAATTGATTGCGTCTGCTCGCTGAAACAACCCGGAATGGCAACCTTTAATTTTATTGATTTGTCATCTCCTGACCTAAATGTATATTTCAAATCACGCACGGTGGATTCCAAAATATTATCGACCAACCATTCATAGGTTAGATTGCCCTCAAAACTATCTGTGGTAGTATTAGTAAAAGTAAATTCATTATTGGTACAAATGAGGCCCGCAGGAGGATTGAAGCTGGCGACCGGAGGCGAGTAAATCTTAATTGTCTTGGTAATGAAATTGGAGCATCCGTTATCAGCCACGACAGTGAGTGATGATACATATAACCCCACATTACCGTATTGATGGGTTGGGTTTTGAAGAGTTGAATTGTTCAAATCTCCAAAGTTCCAGTTGTATTGAGAGATCGGCCGGTCCGATGAACTTGAAAATGCCACCGCATTACCTACGCACATGGCGTTTGATGAATAGTCTATTTGCGGAGCTACCAAAGCCGTGACTGTAATGATGTGCGTTTTCCTTTCCAAGATTCCACCTATATTCGACAAGAGTGAAACATCCTTCAAACCCGGCTCACTGAATGATATGACCGGTGGAATTTCCCCTGAAAAATAAGATTGACTTACACCACTACAGGTCGAATTGAAATAGAGGCTGCGTAAGTCACGGGTTGAATTTGAAAACGTAAGTGCCCGCCACTTTCCATTATCGTAAAACGTTGAAAAGGCCAGTGGCGATCCATATGATGTTGTGTTTAACACGTCAGAAGATGCTACCGAAGTTAGCAATGATCTACGGGTAAAATGAACTCTTTGAACAAATCCACCTGCCGACATCACTAACAAAACACTTTCATCACCCCAGGTTTCAAGTGCCAACTTTACGGGATTTACAACGGCAGTAAATGAAGTGGTGATGTTATTTACAACCGGGGCCTGAGACAACCCATTATCAAAAGAAATAGAATGAAAATTTCCATTGCTAAAGGAGCCAACAATACCCCTCCATTTTGCATCGCTGAATTTTCTAATACTAAATCCATATGGATTGCTCGCACCAGGCAAAGCCACCAGGTTGAATGATTGTGGCTGATTGGTAATTGCATTGCCAAGACTACCCACTGCCACGTTATTGCCAGAGAAATTGATTACTGCCAGATAATACGTGGCGCCTTCCAATGCAATTTGGATTTCAATTGGAATACTCAGATTCCCTGAAAAATCTAACTCTACTGCTGTCGGAGAATTAGTGAGCAGCGAACCAAAATCCAATCGATAGACTTTATTATTTCCGGTGCTTACTACAAATCCATACCATGAACCTGAAACACGAATAAGGTTAAAACCCTGTGGAGAAAGCAATGATGTGCCCACCGGTAATCCGACAAGGTTATCCACCGGTGAGTTTTCCAGGCTTGCTCCATACTCCAGTCGATGTAAGGAGTTGGTAGCCCGGTCAATCACGAAAGAATAATAATTTCCTGCATCCTGAACGGTAACAATTCCAGCAGCCTGATCAATGGCATTTACTCTATTTGTAAGGGTGGCCTCCAGGGATTTTAATAATTCTCCCTCGCAAAAATCCCATTGAAATCCGCCTGTAACATTGGTGGATGAATTCACCAACACAACATTCTCCTGAAGGCAAGCGCTGACCAGAGAGCCAAAATCAAGTACCTGGGCGTTTGAAAAGTTTAAACCAGACAGAATAAAAAAAATAGAAATAATGAAACGCATACCTATCATTCTTTGCTCATAATCACACGATCTTTCTCTAGTACCTTATTGTAAACATCGTATAGACGATAGGATGTTTTCTCCATACTAAACCTTTTTCTGGATATCGATCTGCTACTCTCTCCAAATTGAATGCGTAGATCTTTATTACTTGCCAATTGAATCATGGCTGTAGCCATGGAGTCAATATCTCTATTCAAAACCAATAAACCCGTCAGGTTATGATCAACGATCTCAGACGGACCACCACAATCTGTAGCAATTAATGGCATTCCGTAAAACAATGCCTCCAGACAAGTAATAGAAAAGGATTCTGCTTCTGAAAAATTTAAAATAATATCGGCATTTTTATATTCGCGTTCGGTATCTTCCACAAACTCAATCCAATCAACTTTTTGATCTATCCCCAACTCATTGGCTCTCGCCTTTAACTGATCTCTATACATTTTATTTTTCTGTAATCCCATATCTCCACCGGCAAATCGCAATTTCCAGTTTGGCAACGCATCCTTTACCCTAGCAAAAGCTTCCAGCGCATAATGCTGTCCCTTACCGGGAATGTAATTTGCCAGATACAAAAATGTATATACCTCCTTAGGCGTTGTGAAATCAGCCGGTGGATACTGCTCATTAATAGGAAGCTCATTCGGTATCCATTCTATTTTGTGATGAGAAGGTAACTGGTTCTTTAGAAAAAGGGATACCACAATAATTGTCTCTGAAAATTTCAGATGAAGGTGGAGCCATAGATTAAAAATTGACTTAGGGAAGGCGGTTGGCAGAAAGCGAATATGACATATGTATGGCTTACTTCCGCCTGATACTTTATAAACGACCGGGATAAGGTTATAGAGATCATTCACATGGATCAGATCTATATTCTCAGTATGGATTAGCTTCCTCAGCTTTATTGAATTGCTTATTAAATAAGGCAGGTAAATAAGAAAAGACTTAACGCTTCTGTTTAATTCTTTCATCGGTAATTCGTAGATGGTAGTGAACCCAAACTTCTCTACCAAAAAACGACCCTGACTACCCACTGGAAGCACAAAGACAAATGAATACAGGTGTTGCAAATCAAACGCTACCCTGATTATGGACTTTAACGCACCAGTAACGTGTATGCTGTTTTCAATAATTAAAACTCTTTTAGGGGAAGACATTGCCTGTAAAAATACGCAGATTAGCCGGCAGTTACGGCAAGTCCTGCAGGTGCCATAGTGCCATCGATTTATCGTTATTTTCCCCGGGTTCGCCTTCATTAAAGACTTCTAAAGGACGTGGCAGGTTAAAGGGGCTTGCCTGCAAATTAATCTGCCGCCAATTTCCCGTTACGATGTCAAAATTTGAGTGATCCGTAAAGGATGTTGCCAGCAGATAGGTTGATTGGCTCCTTTTCATGTTTGCAAGTGCTGCTTGTATGTCGTTGAAGGACAGATGAACAAGGCAATCTCTACAAAAAACCAAATCCGATTTTGGTAATTTATCTTCTACAAGATCGGCTACCATAAATTTCCGGTTATCTCCGCCAAAATTCATGGTATTACTTTTTATCAAATCAGATACGATATCCATGCCCGTGTAACTAACCTGTGACAAGTCCATTTTTTGCATCCAGTTAAAATCCCCGCAAGGGATATCAAGCATTGTTTTAATCTGATACTTTGAAATAATCTGTGTAAGAGCATTTCGTATCAACATGGTATTTTGCAGCCTAGACCCTGGCCCCGAAACCGATTCGACATCCGCCCAATGGTTTTTTTTATAGATGTTTGAAAAAACATGGATTCTTTTTTTACCGTAAAACCGAAGATGATAAAGGTGGTTATACGTTCTGTTTATAAGATGAACGAACCCTGGAAAATTTGATTTTATAAAATTCCTTATCATTTCAGGCTATTTAAAATTGAATACCAGCGAGTCATTGTAGGCTCAGCCGAAAACCGGTTCACACGATCATACCCCTTCTTTGAATATCGATCACGCAACTCACTATCCTGCGTAAACAGGACCAATTGTTTTGTCAAGTCGCCAAGCCTGGTAGCCATAGCAGCGGTGTCCATTAAAGGCATCAAAATACCGTACTCCTTCTTCTCACAATCAGTAAGCGAATTTACCGGTTCATTACCATCTGATAAAAATTCACGAGGCCCTGTATGACAATCTGTTGAAATTACGGGAGTGCCACACGCCATGGCCTCACCGATCACCATTGGGAACCCCTCCCACGAGGAAGTAAGAATAAACCAATCCGAACGACTAACCAATGCATAAGGATTGTCATAGAAGCCAAGAAAATAAATATCAAAATCTCGAATATCGTCAGCAGGTTCATTAAAAGAATAAACACGCAGTTTTTGCTCTTTAGCCAAAGAATAAAGTTCATCAAAACGCTCCCCCTCACCAACGATTATCCATTTTGATTTTACTGATTTTATATACTCCGCAGCGAGTCGTACAAATGCTTCCTGATTCTTTTGGCGGGTGAGCCTTCCTACTGTAATAAAGCACGTTCGTGGGTCATTGAAAAGCGGAAGCCATTGAGCCGGCACCGGCTCTGCTGCCTTTGATTTAATTACATCCGGATAGAAAAAATTGGATATCCACTGCACTTTCTTTTTATCCATATGAAAATGACCGATAAGTTCCTCCAGCACTCCTCTACTCACCGTAATCAAAACATCTGCTTTCTTATATAAAAGAGGAATCAAGATCATTCTTCGGATCCAGCCAATAATACCTTCAATATTTTCATCATGAAGTTTGCTGCCGTGTATACAGCAAATTACTTTTTCATTTTCCCGCGACAGGATATTCACATAATCAGCTCCTTCCAGGTGGCTGATACATATATCCGCTTTCACGGTTTTTTTAATTTCCCTCAAGCGCTTACACCGCAAATAGAAATTATAGATTTTCCCAAAAAAACCTTTGCCTGCTTTTACATCCAGGGAGATCACCTCATTTCCCGTTTTGAATGCATGACCGGCATCAAAATTAAAAACACATTCAATTACCTTATATTTTTTAGATAATTCAACCGAGAGGTTATAAAACACCCGCTGGGCACCGCCAAAATTTAAATTCGTAATTACCAGAAGAATTACCTTTTTCTCCATTCAGCTATTCTAACTATGAAATTGATTGTACTGACTAACCACGGACCGGATATCAAATTTTGATACGATGATATCCTTTAAGTTCCTTCCCATATCCACTTTTTCCGTCTTACTATTTTCAAAATAAATAATCTCTTTCACAGCCTCTTCGGCAAAATGATCGCGGTCAAGTAAAACTGAGTTCTTATGGCTAATCAGATAATCGTCAAAATCTCCAACTCCTTTGCAGGCAATAACCGGCAGTTGTGACAATGCCGCTTCTTTTACAGCTACACAACTTGATTCAGAGATAGAAGGATGCAGTAACCAATCGGAAGCTTTTAGGTAATCCATCACATTATCAACATAACCCAAAAGCTCTATATGATTTTGCAAACCAAGTTCCAATATCCTCTTTTTTATAGCCGGCTCATTTTCTCCTGAACCTAATAAGAGTAAATGAGCTTTGTGTCCCTTCTCGTTAAGCATCCTGCATACTTCAATGGATTGTTCAGGTCTTTTAAAAGGATCCAATCTTCCAACGGATATTAAAATAATCGATTCCGAAAGTTTACTTCTGATTTGAGCCACCTTTTCAGGAGTATGCGTGCCAAAGACAGAAAAAGCATAACCGAGATTGATGTGATGAATTTTCAACGCATTGATTTTCTCTCTTTCAATCATGTAGCGCCTGGCTGCTGCCGAAACCGTAATAATATCTTTCGCAAGCCGGTACGTCAGTTTGTAAGAAAGATCGTCATCAAAACCAATATGTTCTGCCAAATCCAAATGATGTCGGACAACAACAATTCTTGCCTTCACAAAATATTGCGCTAATACCGCAATGAAATTTGCCGGTTCCAAATGACTATACACCACATCTACCCTATTATTTCTGATAAACTGTATGAGGTGAAACCAGTAGTAAATTATTCTAAGTGATGTGAATCGGGTTGGTCGAATTGCAACCGTTTCGTAAGCGACTCCGGCAGATTTACAGAGGCCAGGCAGGTAGGGATTTATTTGTTGGTTCAGAAAAAATACGCGGTGCCCTGATTTAACAAATTCAGCCATTAGACTCTCCTGGTCTTTCACCCGTGTTCTTATTGACGTATAGAAGAGGATAACTGACATACTAGCTTAAATGAGTTGTTGTTATCCGTTTAAATTCTTCCGCCCATCGTTGCCAATTAAAAGCAGCGGTATACGATTGAATACAATTTCTAGAAATCATCTCATAATGCAAGGGAGAACTCATCAACTGAATAATTCTTTGAACATAGCCCTGCACATCATCTTGTGCAAACATAAATCCGTTGACTCCCTCAGTCACTAAAGAAGGTATGCCGCCCGTGTTAGTAGCCAATACGGGAACTCCCACGGAGAAAGCTTCTGCAATCACAATGGGCGTACAATCCGCCCGTGTTGGAAGAATGAAAAAATCAGTTTGATTAAGTATAGCTACAAACTCCCCTTCTGCTGAATCCTTATCCAACTTTTCAATGACACGCACGTTCTTCAAATCACTTCCTGGTGGAGGAATACAACCTATGACAGTTAGGCGAACATCCATTTTTCCTTCAATAAGGTCCTGAAGAATTTCTAGCGCCACCTCTCCGCCTTTCCGCCCCCAATCTACTCCAACAAACAGAAGGTTACATTCTTTCTGAGACAATCGCTTAGGAGAAATTTCCGTCAACTGGCTAATATTCGAGCCAAAGGGAACCGTGGCTACCCGATTAACTTTAAAATGTTGACTAACAAAATCAGAAGCCCACGAAGATGAAAAAAAAGCCAGGGCAATTTTATTAAAAGCTCGATGCTCAACAAAATCTACCTCCCACCAAGAAATCTTTGATACGTTATTTAAAGAAGGATAGTAATTAAATAACTGCAGGATTGAGCAATCTCCAAAACTAATGATCGGGATTTTAGTATTTAAAAAAGCTATTTCCGCTAATCCTGCCGGAACAAAAATAAACTTATATCCAACCTTCTGCTTCAACAAACCCGAATAGTGCCGCCCATAACACCAGGCCAGGATAATTCCATAATCAAAAATGTACTTCCTTCCTGTCAGCTGGTTTATAAGTTTTCCAAAATAATATCCAACTCTCCTTAAAAATTTAAATGAAGGTGCTGGGAGGTGATCTACTTCATACTCCTTTTGAAGAGCCTGCATCATGAAATAGGGAATTCCAGACCAGTCTTTTGTTGAAAAAGGATTTTTCGCACTTAAGAATATTATTCTTTCTCTTACCATTCATCGAATGAACAATGATTGCTAGTTATATTAAATCCGGGTTAATGCCATATACATAATCATCCACCATGGATACAGACGAGTGTTGCGTGGATATCTTAAAATTATTGCTCGTTAAAAAATCAACCACTATTTGCTTTGTTTTAAAAAATTCTGACTCACCCTGGCGAAACCTAAAATCATGACAGGAAATAGCAAGGTTCTTTATTCTTTTCAAGCTTTTTAACATTCCCTTCACGATAAGTTGCTCGGCACCCTCCACATTCATTTTTAAAAAATCAATGGACTGAATGTTGTTGCGTTCCACAAAGTCATCAAAGGTTTCAGCCTGAATGGTAAACGTATTGCGGTTAGAGACTTGTAGAATAGAGTTACCCAACGAATTATCAGAGTCCTCTATGTTTACCGTTCCTGCTTTATCCGATAACGCCAGGTTTGAACTAATTACATTGCCAAGGTTGTTTGACTGCACAAGGTATTGCAAAGCCCTATAGGTTTTGGGATGGGCCTCAACAGCAAACACTTTACCGGTAGAGCCCACTAAAGAAGAAAATATAATAGTCTCCTCCCCCACACCGGCCCCAATATCGATTACGGTATCACCGTACTTAGGCATATAGGCAAACCCGGAGAGTTGTTTGAGTTGTTCATATAGATAATCTTTATCATAGACCCACCCAGGTCCTGAACCAAGATAGGTGACCCCATCGATTCTAAATTCCCACGCATCAAACTCTTCATGAAAGTCTACAAGGTCTATTTTCTTTCCACGTTGTTTATACCGCCAATAAATAATTCTCTTGAGCAATCCTCGTGTTGCCGGCTTGTTTAGAAATTTAATTATCGAATTTACAATCGTCATGTATAAAACATCTAAATTATGATCACTTCAGGAAGGCCGTATTAATACCTAAGGTTAATTCACCATTGGATGAAACGGTAAATCCTTTTGATTCCAAGGTATCAATTATTCCTTTACTACTTGCTTGCTCCTCATGAATTTCTATGGCAATGGCCCTGACTTTAAGAAGCCAGTCCAAATTACTTTCTGCTTTAAAAATCTCTGATTCTCCGCCCTCGATATCGATCTTAAACAAGTCAATAGTATCTCCAAAAAAGTCAATCGCATCAGATGGAGTAATCGAAGCCACCTTACCTTCTGCATCTTCTTTCACCCGAAACGACCAATTCATTTTATCGCGAAAATCATTAACTATCAAAAGATTTTCCTTTGTTGGCCACAAGGCACGCTCCATGAGTTCAACTCCTGAAAAATTATTTTGCAAAATATTCTGCTGAGCTTTTCTGTAATTATCGTGGTCAGGTTCAATGGCAAGAATTCTTGCGTCCGCATTCGCTGCCTTAAAGAAAATAATGACCAGGCCAATATTGGCCCCGGCATCCACTATCGTAGAAGGTGCGCGACTAAATTTTTCTTTGAATACCGAAAGCGCAAACTCATACTCTTTAGAAATTACAACTTGGTGGAACACCAACACATCACTGCCTGCCAATCTTAAATTGCAGGAATACGTTTTACCTTCCATAGCAAGACGCACCGTTACTTCATTGTTTTCCGCTAATCGAAATGACTTGCTATCATATAAGTAAAGAAGATCGAGTTTGTTTTTTTTATCATCCAGCAGGTTGAATTTTTCTGACTGTTTGGTAAGCCCCAATTTACCGGATATCAATACCATCAAGTCAGCTAATGAAAAAAGTGATAATACGGTAAGCCAGCGACTGAGCATAATCACTTAATGATAGGACTCCCATTTACAATCCGCAAATACATCTCCATAAAACCACGCCCCTTCATATTTGGCAAATTCCGAACCTCCATCAGAAATGGTGAAGTCACAAATTCGATCTAGTTCATCAAACGTATTTGTGCGAGGAACATGAATAGCGGCATACACGCTGTATGAACCCGGTGCCAGAAATTGCTTGGGTAATTCTACTCTGAGTTTTATTTCTCCTGGTTTATAAAATTGTTCAAGCGGGCGCTCGGTAGTAAATACTTTTCTTCCCAACGAATTTTGAATGGCCACACTTAAAAATACCATGGAGTGATATTTTTCCGAAAACACGGAGAGATCTAATGTCATTTCCTCATTATGAAGAAAATTATAGCGCGAAATTCCTGACCTATCTGCCAGTTGAATGCTTTGGAAAAAGATATCTGTCTTTTTTTGATTGGACCTTACAAAACCCGTGCTCTGCTCAAAAGACGCGTTGTATTTATTAATGATATCAAGTGTATCACCCATGCCCGCAATTTTGCCTTCTTTCAATAAAATTGCTCTCCGGCATAATTGAGAAACAACTCCGAGCTGATGACTCACGAACAAAATGGTTCTTCCGCTTTTACTTACATTCTCCATTTTGCCGAGGCACTTCTTTTGAAATTCGGTGTCACCCACTGCCAGCACTTCATCAATGATTAATATTTCCGGCTCCAGAAAGGCCGCCACTGAAAAGGCAAGCCTGAGTTGCATGCCACTGGAATAATGCTTTAATGGAGTATCGAGGAATCTTTCTGTACCCGAAAAATCAACAATCTCATCAAACCTGGTTTCGATCTCTACTCTCTTCATCCCCAACAAGGCGCCATAAAAGAAAATATTTTCTCTGCCGGTTAATTCCGGATGCAAACCGGTTCCAACTTCCAGCAAACTCGCTATGCGGCCTCTGGATATGATTCGGCCCTGGGTGGGCGGTGTGATTTTAGAAAGTATTTTTAGCAAGGTTGATTTGCCGGCACCATTCTTTCCGATGATACCAATGGACTCACCTTTTTGAACCTGAAAAGAAACATCCTTGAGTGCCCAAAAATCCTCAGAAGAATTTCCTCCTGGCTTTAGCAGGCCAGCAATTTTTTCCCGCAGGCTCAGGTAGCCACCGGCCATATGTGATATTCGGAATTTCTTAGAAACGGATTGTACTTCCAGGATGGGTTTCATATTATGAAAAATCAGCAAAGAAGTTTTCCGTTCTTCTA
This sequence comes from uncultured Ohtaekwangia sp., assembly GCA_964540915.1. Lineage (GTDB taxonomy): Bacteria > Bacteroidota > Bacteroidia > Cytophagales > Cyclobacteriaceae > ELB16-189. Next base: position 100,712 of record CAZIOY010000003.1, on the reverse strand, counting down.
AAGTAAATTAACCCTACCACTAAAAAAATCAAGCCCGATATCAAACTAACCGCCAGCATGGAAATATTTGACCAGCTGCCAATCAAAGGATAACGGAAAAGTTCAACGGCAGCATACACCGGATTAATGGCTACTATGTATTTCAATAAGGGAGAGGATACGATCGATACTGGATAAATAACAGGTGTTAAAAACAACATGACTTGGATAACAAAAGGAATCACATACCGGAAGTCACGGTATTTTACATTTAATGCCGCCAACAAGCAACCGGGGCCCAAGGTAGCAATGAATGCCACTAGTAAACCTCCGGGCCAAAACCACAGCGCATGATAAGAGACTGATTGTTTATAAACGATGAGAATGACGATAAATAAAATGAAGGCTACCAAAAAATCAAAAACAGCCCCTAAGACAGATGAAACCGGAATCACCAACCTGGGAAAGTAAATTTTTTTGATAATCAAAGAATTGCTGATCATGCTGTTTGAAGCATTGGTGAGCCCGGTGGAGAACACATTCCAAATCATAAGCCCGGACAAAACAAATACAGGATATGGCAAATCCTGAGAAGGCACCTTTAGCGCTCTGCTAAAAAAAAGAGTAAAAATTGCCATCATAAACAACGGCTGAAGAAGTGCCCATAAAATCCCGAGCACCGTTTGTTTATACTTTATCTTGATATCACGCCAGGTGAAAAAATAAAACAACTCATGGTAACGCCAAACTTCCCGCCAATCGAAAAGTTTTTTTCCATCAGATTCAATGATATATTTAAAGTCTTCTTCCACTTCTTTCATTTATGCGAACAGATCAAGTTGTTTACTTTTCATCGACCGTAATCTAATTCGCTTTTGGTGGGCAAGTTACCATGAAAATTCTTTTCCTCATTCCATATCCTCTGAAAGAATCACCCTCGCAACGTTTCAGGTTCGAGCAGTATTTTAAAAACCTCCAAAATCAGGGTATCACAATTCAATGCCAAAGTTTTCTTTCCAGTAACAACTGGCATTTGTTTTATAAAGAAGGTTATCCGCTGCAAAAAGCCCTAACGCTTATAAGGGGCACCGCCAAAAGAATCTATGCTTTATTAATTGCCCCCCCCTGCAGATTCATATTTATACACCGTGAAGCATCACCTGTCGGGCCTCCTGTTTTCGAATGGGTTCTGGCAAAAATTCTCCTCAAAAAAATTATTTATGACTTTGATGATGCTATCTGGCTGACAGACAGGGTTAATGAATCTACTTTTTTGAAAGCGATTAAACGGAGAGACAAGGTTAAACAAATATGCCGATGGAGTTACAAAGTAAGCTGCGGCAATCAATACCTGGCGGATTATGCACTTCCATTCAACGATCAGGTAGTGATAAACCCGACAACCATTGATTGTGAAAACATGCATAACCCGGCACTTTTCGAAAAAAAGAAAAAATCAGGCAATATTGTTATTGGTTGGACCGGCTCACACTCCACATTGAAATATCTGCTTTTATTAGAGCCCGTTTTGCAAAAACTGGAAAATCAATTTGACCAGGTTTCATTTCTCGTGATTGCCGATCAGCAGCCTCCGCTTCGATTGAACAGGCTCAACTTTATTAAATGGAATCCCGATACTGAAATCGAAGACCTTTTAAAAATAGATATTGGCATTATGCCCCTGCCTGACGATGAGTGGACGAACGGTAAATGTGGGTTTAAAGCACTCCAATATATGGCGCTGGAGATTCCGGCTGTGATTTCACCGGTGGGTGTAAATACTGAAATAATTTCAGAAGGTGTTGAAGGATTTCTTTGCAGCACCGATGGAGAGTGGCTGCTAGCTTTGAATAAACTAATTCAAGACCCAACCCTTCGCGAGACAATGGGAAAAAGAGGTCGAAAAAAAATTATTGATTCCTATTCCATCTCTTCGAATACCTCCAATTTTTTATCGCTTTTTGAATAGTCCATTATGAGCGCAAGGGCCATGATATAAAATGGCAACAAGGGGATTTTATAGCGGGCCAGGGTTCCGAAATTAAAGGTAGACACCCCAACGGCAAAGGCAAACGTGATGCTAAAGACCAGGCAAAAAACCACGTGTGGATTAACCAGCATTTTGACTACTACGTGCCTCCGGACAAACAAAACATAGATCGTAAATAATAGAATCACAAAGCTTTCAAGCGCGGAGAGAAACATCAAGGGGTTTTTTACTTCCCACAGGTAGGGCCTGAACAGCGCTACATTTACTGCCTGTGGCGACAACTTAAGAATGCTGGTGAATGTTCCATCAAACTCGCCCAGTGAATAACGACTACCTGCATTTTTTCCTGAGTAGAAACCTATGTCGTAGGCAGTGATTCGGGCAGTTTCTGGTAGGCGACTTAACGAGTAACGCTCATCATTCTCTCCGATTTTAACAACGGCCCAATACCCTGATCCCACCACGATTAAAATCACAAATGGCATCAGCATCGCCCGAAGCATCACGGACTTAATGCGGCTTAAGTTGCTAAAATAGATCCAAAGTATGGCCGCTGGCAAAAAACAGAGCAGAATATATTTTTTAATTTCAAACAAGGCATAAGCACTGATGATGAGCAGAAGAATTGAACCCAATTTTAATTTCTTGTCGATCAGTATCTGCTTCAGCGCATACATTAAAACACCTACGCTTGCCAGGGTAATCGTGTCTTTAAGTAATCCTGATCCCCAGAAAAAAACAGATGGAATAAAAAATGCTGCTAACGCGATCCACCCATGCATGTGCGGAACCAGGCTGTAAAATGCTTTGAAGAAAAGCCACATCCCCACAAAACTAACGACAGCAAAAAGAAGCGCTGTGGCCGAGTAACTGGAGAAAGTAATCAAATCAAATACAGCAGCAATGCGAACAATAAAAAATGAACTCGGATCATGGAAGAATAAAATCCGGGAAGTATACTTATAAAGCCCAGGCTCATTGCTTCCGGTTAATAGCCTAAACCCATCCGGGGAATCAATAATGGCGTTCCAGATTACACGACTTCCATAGGTGTGATAATTGAACGTGTCGCCACCATCATAATAAAACTGATAGATGAACCCGATCGCCAGTGCACCGATAATTTTAACAGTTAACGCAGGAAAAAAATAGCGCCTGTTGATATCATCGGTTACGTAAGGTCGTATGACATACGCCAGCACATAAATGATAATTAGTAAAACAGGGGTGACAATCAGATCGCGAAGTTCCACAAATTATAAAGTCAGTAACTGTGCGCGAAGGTAGCCATTAATCTAATCACCTTTTTCCAGATTCTTCAGCCTTTTCTTCGCGTCTTTAAAGGCCTCATCTTTTCGCTTGGATTTCTTTTTTACTTCTTTAAAATATCGTTTTGCTTCCGCCTTATTTCCCAACTTATCGTTGATCTCGCCAAGGGCAATTAAAGAAAATAGATAATACCCCGATTCGGTGGCGCCAATTTCTTCGGCATACTTCACTGCCAGAAGATAATATTTCTTAGCCTCCTCCAGCTTTCTTTGTGATTCGTAAAATTGTCCAAGAAAAAAAGCTGCATAGCGACCGCTGGTTGCTTCATAGCCCACCTGGCCGCTGTCAATTCTTTGCAATATCATTTTGGATTCACTTTCCATCTCAGGAAACATGCCACGGGCGTATAACATCCTGGCATAATAGCGATGGAAGTATGGATTATCCGGATAGATTGTGTAGAGGTACTCTGAAATTTGTAAGGCTCTGGGCTGATCGTTTTCATAACTATTTAAAATGCGCATGAGCCATACCATCGCCTCCGTGCGCGTATAAAAGGCATTGTACGAAACCTCTTTTAGCAGCTTTAAGCCCAGCTGTTTGTCGCCCTTGCGAAAGAACCACATGATTGGCTTCAGAGAAGGATAGTTTTCGGGCACCCACACCGAAAAATAGTTGTACAGGGCATCACCAAATAATAACTCAGGACTTAAGTCTGCTTTCTCCCGGCATATTTCCATGTAGTTCAATGCAGTCTTTCCCTCTACGGCTGATTTCGTCCAGTTTTTTCTCTCCTCATCGGAATAAAGTCTTCCTTTAAAACCATGAGCGGCAGCCAGAAAAAAAGCACCTTCAATTTTATACTCAGGATATTCCTCGAAAAGATTCCTGGCTACTACGATGGTGCTATCCATGTATGCTAAGAAACGATCATCGTATTTGGTCTCTTTTGTGTTGGGCATAATCTTCCACCATTCGCTCAAGCCCAGGAGAAAATAAGGTAGCGGGTGCCACGGATACTTCTGCTTAAACCAGCGAAACTGCTGCTCCGCTTTTTCAAACTTGAAATTATACAAATCGTTCAGCGCCTCGCTGATTTCGATTTGCATGCTCACGTTGTTGATCAGAATAATGGTGGTATCCTTTTTAACCTTCGCCTGAGCAGAAGCCGAACCACACACCATCACGCAGGCCATCAACCCAAAAAATATAGCAACTCCAAAGAATCGTTTTCTCATTTCTAATTTTCAAATAAACAAAAACTTACCTTCGCAGCTACAAAAAACAAGACATGCAACACGAAAAGGAACAAAGTTCGCTCTTTGCTGCTGATAAGAAACTGACATTCATCATCCTTTGTTTACTCTCTATCCTTTTATTGTTCGTAAAGAAATCATTCATAGAGAACGAAACTGCCGCGTTTGAGTTCCTTCAAGACCGCCCCGAAGGTGCCATTCTTAAAATGATCAGCGCCCTTCAATTCTTTTCTATACCCTTTATCTACCTGTGGAAGTTTACCGTGATCGGATTTGTGCTGTGGGTGGGTTGCTTCATGTTTGGCTTCCGCATCACGTTCAGCCAGTGCTGGAGTGTGGTTATGGCAGCTGAATTCATCTTCGTACTTCCTGAAATAGTAAAGATCGTATGGTTCATGTTTTTCCAAAGCGACCCGACTTTACCCGAAATCAGGGCCTTTTATCCTTTTTCTTTGATGAATTTCTTTGACTATACGGAAGTAGCCAAGCGATATGCCTATCCACTAAGGGCCATTAGTGTTTTTGAGATTTTCTATGTCCTGATCATGGTGAACGGAGTGCACTATTATGCAAAACGGGAAAAAAAGGCAGCCTGGTGGATTGTTTCAACGTCCTACATTTTGATATTTATCTTGTGGCTTATCTTTTATGTGATTGTCTATAAATAGCCTTGGAAGTAGTGGGCTGCCGGCAAGCGGCTGCAGGCAGTCATGGAAAGAAGTTCATTTTAAAACTATCTGTTACCCAATCTTCATCTAAGCAAGAAATAGGTGTGGTTTAGCATTATTGTCTACTCGCGACTGCCTACTGCCTACTTTTAATTCTTACGTGTAGACTATTTTTTCCCTATTTTCGCCCCTTAAATTCAAAGAAAACACATGAATTTTCAGAAATCGAACAATATCACCGGTTGGTTAGTATTTGCCGTGGCCCTGATTACCTATTGGCTCACGATGGAGGAAACAGCAAGCTATTGGGATTGTGGCGAATTCATCGCGGTTTCTTATAAACTTCAGGTTCCACACCCTCCTGGCGCTCCCCTCTTTCTTTTGATGGGCCGGGTCTTCTCGTTTCTGGCAATGGGCGATGTTACCAAAGTGGCCTATTGGATCAACTTTATGAGTGTGCTGGCCAGTGCCTTTACGATCCTTTTCCTTTTTTGGTCGATCACACTGTTTGGTCGCAAAATGATGGGCCTTGCCAAAGACTCAGAAATAACGTCAGATCAAACCTGGATATTAATGGGCGCAGGTCTGGTAGGCTCTCTGGCCTATACCTTTTCCGATTCATTCTGGTTTTCTGCTGTCGAAGCAGAAGTGTACGCCATGTCATCCTTCTTCACAGCGTTTGTGGTTTGGGGAATTTTAAAATGGGATGTAATTGAAGACGAAAGCAAAGCCAATCGTTGGATATTGTTAATGTTCTACATGATGGGCCTCTCCATCGGCATTCACTTGCTTAACCTGGTAACCTTGCCGGCCCTTGGCCTAATATATTATTTCAAAAAATTTAAACCCACTACCTGGGGTGTGATTGCTACGTTGGCTGTTAGCGTTGGCCTTGTATTATTCATCAACGATTTTATTGTTCCCGGCTTGCCTACCATTGCAGGTTACTTCGAGGTTTTCTTTGTTAATACGCTCGGCTTTTTCTTTGGATCTGGCGCCCTGGTCTTTTTTATGATATTACTTGCTGCTCTGGTATATGGAATCTATTACACGCAAAAGAACAACAAACCCGTTTTGAATACATTCATTCTGGCGACCACTTTTATTCTGATTGGATATTCTTCTTATACGATGGTGATCATCCGTTCGAACTACGATACACTCATCAACGAAAACGCACCCAAAGATGTAATGAGCTTTATCCGCTACCTGAAGCGCGAGCAATATGGTAGCCGCCCGCTCCTGTTCGGACAATATTTTACAGCCCGCCCGATTGATGTGGAGTATGGAGCAGCCGAATACACCAAAGGGAAAGACAAATATGAAATAGCATCACGCAAGTTCAGCTACGTGTATGAGCCTGGCCAGGAAACAATATTACCACGGGTTTGGAATCCGGATCATAAAGAAACTTATATGAGTATTTTAGGTCTTGCTGAAGGTGAGAAACCTACGTTTGCTCAGAACCTTTACTTCATGTTTCAACATCAGATAGGCAACATGTACATGCGCTATTTCATGTGGAATTTTGCCGGAAGAGAAAGTGATGAGCAAGGCGCTGACTGGCTGAGTCCAATAGGTGCCTCTAAAAATGTACCCGATGTTTTGGCTTCGAACAAAGGCAGAAATAATTTCTTCATGATTCCTTTTGTGCTCGGGCTGATTGGCATGTTTTATCAATTCGTAAAAGACACTAAAAACTTTTCCGTGATTGCCCTTCTCTTTGTCATGCTGGGCGTGGCTATTGTTGTATACCTGAACTCTCCACCCACCGAACCAAGAGAGCGCGATTACATTTATGCGGGATCCTACTATGCATTTGCTCTCTGGATCGGTCTTTCCATCATTGGCATTGCCGAACTTCTGAAAAACTTTTTAAAGCAAGGAAAAGTAGCTGCCATCACCGCCACCTTAATTGGATTAAGCGCACCGGCCATCATGGCTGCCCAAGGATGGGATGACCACAACCGCGCCAATCGTTTCTTCTCAGTAGACTCAGCCGCCAATTATCTGAACTCTTGCGAAGAAAATGCGGTGATCTTTACCGGGGGTGATAATGACACATTCCCATTGTGGTATGCACAAGAAGTCGAAGGCATGCGCACCGATATGCGCGTGGTGGTGTTGAGTTATTATAACACGGATTGGTACATCGAACAAACGATGCGCAAGGCATACGAGTCAGAGCCAATCCCCTATACACTCACTGCCAAGCAATATAAACAAGGTGGGCTCAACGACTATCTGCCTTTTGCAGATCTGAAATTAAAAAGTCTTGACGCCAGGCAGTACATTGACTTGTTATCGAAGGATTACGCTCAACTGCGTGACGGTGACAGAAACATTATACCTAGTAAGGTATTAACGCTCAGCATCAACAAAGACGAATTGAGAGCGAAAGGACTTATACCAAAACAATTTGACAGCCTGTTGGTAGATCAAATGGAAATTAAGGTTCTCCGTGGAGCCCTCGAGAAAAAGGATCTTGCCCTGCTGGATTTTCTGGTTACCAATAATTGGGAACGTCCGGTGTACCTGAATAACACTTCATTGTCGCAAATCAACATTGACCTAAGTCCGTATGCCGTGCAGGAAGGAAATGCATACCGTATTCTGCCTATTCGCAATCCTCACCGAGACCGCGAGCATCTGGTTGATACTGAAAAAACCTACGACAACATGATCAACAAATTCAAATACAGAGGGTTGGATGATGAGAAACTTTATTTCAGTGAGGACTATCGCGGCTTTGTATTAAATCATAGAAGCGCGTTGAATGATCTGGCGCAAGCATTGATTGACGAAGGTCAAATGGAGAAGGCCAACCAGGTGTTGGAATTCTCTCTTACAAAAATGCCAGACCGTGTGATTCCTTTCGATATCACCGCTCCAACGTTAGCGGATCTGTTGTTCCAGGTAGGTCAAAAAGAAAAAGCCATAGAGATTGCCAAACTGAGTGGCGACCGTGCCGATGAAATGATTACCTACCTGATTGAAGAAAATTATGGTATGTCGATCGAGGTAAGAAGAAATGCTTTTATCCTGAACACGTTGCAGCGCACCCTCTATGAAAACGGTGAAATGGAACTAGGCAAAAAATACGAAGATGCCTTAAACAAGCACTTGGCCAGCCTGCGTATTTATCAGGAAGATGGCATGTAAAAATTATTTCTGCACAATTAAAAACAAATCCAATGAGTGAGGAGCATCCTCGGTAAGGAGATAATCTTCCTGCCGGATGCTCATCACCAACTGGTCATCACTTCCCTTCAGTTTATTCCGGTTTACGCGATTCATAAACTCATAGGGAACTCTAAGGATAGCAGCAGGCAACTTATACTGAAGCTTGAAAATATCCCATCGCATGAGCCTATCCACCGACTTCTTGTTACGAGCATGATATTCCATCACTTTATCATTGCCGGTAATCCCATGCATGGTGACCTTAGAGAAAAAAGCTTTCGCGAGGTTGGTCAACTCCTTTGCAGTGTATTCACGGATGTGCCAGGGGTTGCGCGATAAAGAGTAGAGTCGGTTGGGTGTGGTGAGCAAGGCAATGCCTCCGGGCTTTAGCACCCGATGTATTTCCTTTAAGAATAGCCGGTCATCCTGAATGTGTTCAATCACCTGAAAACTGACCACCGAATCGAAGCTATTATCTGCAAAAGAAGAAAGAGGTGGAATGTTGCCACTTAAAAATCTTCCTTGTGGGTACTTTTGCTGAAGTTTATCGATCAGCGGAGCAATCTTATCAATCGCTGTATAGGAGGTTATGCCTGGCAGCAACAAATCTATTCCACGTCCTTCGCCACATCCTACTTCCAACAAATCCCCTTTCGCATACTGGGGAGCCAATACATAAGGGCGCAGCAGCCTTTGGTGGATAGGATTATCTGAAGGAATTGATTCTGAGGTAATTTCGGTGGTGTAGACAGATGCCATCGTAAAAAAAATTATCGGGCAAAAATAACGCAATTGGTTAAATTTAACGTTGTAATTTTATGTTGCTCAAATATACTATGAGACGTCTTATTATTCTCTTCCTGATTGCCTGGCCCGTCCAAATGCTGTTTTCACAGGCGCTTACAAGCATAAATTTTCGTGATTTATACAATCCTGATGGTGAAGTCTCCATCTTCCTGCAGCCGGTAAGGACCGCACAAAAGGTGGAGATCTATTTCAGAATTGAAACTAATCCATTACCCCTTGAAAAGTATGACATCACCTGGGAAAAAAGAGAGACGTATACACAGCGCACAGGAACGCTTTTAACCTATTCCGATACGACTAAATCCGAAAAACTGAAAAAGGGCCAATGGTCGTTTGATATTCCTGCAAAGCCCTGGTTGCTGGTCGTTAAAGTCACTAATAAGGAAACCAAAAAAAGCTGGATGCATTTCAAAAAGATCGAAGAAAATTATCCGGTGAGTGGATGGATTGAACAAGATAACGAACGGCTAACCCGAAGATATCTGATCGTTAATCAACCCTATACCATCAAAGGTAGTGACAGCAAGCCTTTCCATGTTTCCTGGTTCAACGAGGATTTTCCTGCCGCCTATCCTCCGTTTGCCGAAAAGGAAAGTAAAGAAGACCGCTTCATGTTCCACGACTCAACTTTTCAGGTTAGTCCGGGCGCATCGCTTTCACTTTCAAAAACAGGACTATACCTATTCCAAAAAGACACCAATTCAGCGGAGGGATTTGCTGTAAGGGTGGTGAACAAGGTATATCCGAGATTTTCTAAAATTGAAGATCTCATTAAACCGCTGATTTTTATTTGCACCCAGGATGAATATGCAGAACTGCTTAACTCAAAAGGCGATAAAGCCAAATTCGATAAAGTCATTCTGGATATCACCAAAGACAAAGATCGCGCATCCAACTTCATGAAAGGCTATTTCAGAAGAGTAGAACTCGCCAACCAATATTTTATTTCCTACAAAGAAGGATGGAAAACTGACCGGGGCATGATTTACCTGATCTTCGGGTTGCCCGATGAAGTAAGCGTGAATGATGGAAACGAGACGTGGTACTATAAAAATTCAAAATCACGATTCACATTCGTGAAAAGCGGCAGTGTATACGATCCTGAGAATCATGTATTGCTGAGAGATGAACGCTTTATGGAGCCGTGGTTTAGCACCATCGACCTGTGGCGAAAAAGCAGGTTCTGATTTAAATCGCTTCTTTCCTTACTTTTACAAAAAACATGGAAAAAACTGAAACGATATTCGGCACCCGTGCCGTCATGGAAGCCATTCTTGCCAAACGTGAGATTGAGAAAGTATTCATACAAGCCGGACTGAACAACGACCTGATCAAAGAACTGATCACGCTTGCAAAGAGAAGCGGGGTGCCGTTCACATTCGTTCCTCAGCAAAAACTCAACAGCCTTTCGACAAAGAATCATCAAGGTGTAGTCTGCGTTTTGTCGGCTGTTCAATATGCTTCTCTTGAAAATATTATTGACAAATTATACAGCGAAGGCAAAGAACCCTTTCTGCTGATCCTGGATCGCGTAACGGATGTAAGAAATTTTGGAGCCATCGCACGCACCGCGGAGTGTGCCGGCATCAATGCCATTGTTATGGGAGATAAAGGCAACGCCCCCATTACCGGTGATGCCATGAAAACATCTTCCGGTGCGCTCAGTCACCTGCCCGTGTGCCGGGTAAAGGATATGAAAAAAACCTTTGCGTTTTTAAAAGACAACGGAGTTCAGATTGTTGCGTGCACCGAAAAAGCAGATAAAATTCTTTACGAACTTGATTTGAATTCGCCTCTCGCCCTGGTACTTGGCTCGGAAGAAGATGGAATTTCTCCTGAGTTATTGAAAGATTCCGATCACCACGCTAAAATACCCATGAGCGGCAACATTGCTTCGCTCAATGTCTCGGTTGCCGCAGGTGTTTGTGTGTATGAAGCAATACGACAAAGGAACTATAAATAATCGTTGCCGTTGGGCCTGATCTTCAAATCGTTTACAATTTTTCTGAAGAGTTCTTCCTTATCCTTCTCACAAACGATAACCACATTATCGAATGCGCCTACCAGGAACCCATTCAAACCCTGCACAACAATCAACTTATCTTTTGGACCTTTGATAACAGAATTTCTGGTTTCATAGATCAATGTATCTGCGCTGATCGCGTTGTGGTTTGCATCCTTGGTGGAGTTATCATACAACGAACTCCATGATCCCAGATCAGACCACGCAAACGTACTCAACCAAACGTAAACGTTGTCTGCCTTCTCCATAATTCCATAATCAATAGAGATACTTTTTGTTTGGGAGTAAGCGGCTTGTAATGCCGTGCGTTCCTGTTCTGTATTAAATCGAAGAGCGGCTTCTTCAAAAACTTCCGTCATCTCAGGCAGATGTTTTCTAAAGGCTTCTAAAATTGCTTTTACTCCCCACACGAAAATTCCTGCATTCCATACAAAATCACCGCTATCAATAAATTTTTTTGCCAACGATAGCTCTGGCTTTTCCGTGAAGGTTTTTACTTTCTTTAAGGCAGGCTTTCCATTAATATATTGAATGTATCCATACCCCGTTTCCGGGCGAATCGGTTTGATTCCAAGAGTCACTAACTTGTCTTGATTTTTTGCCTGCTCAAAACAAGATCGTATGGTTTGTTGAAATTCCGCTTCATCCAAAATCAAATGATCGGATGGACTCACCACGATGACCGCATCCGGATTCTGCTTATAAATTTTCAATGAGGCATAGATGATACACGGAGCCGTATTCTTACGCATGGTCTCCGTTAAAATATTTTTAACCTCCATGGCAGGCAGTTGCTCCTGTGTTAGCGCCCGGTGCTCTTCATGGGTAACCACCAGAATATTCTCCTTAGGACAAAGTGGTAAAAACCGATCGTAAGTAGCTTGTAGGAGAGTTTTGCCTATGCCAAGCACATCTAAAAATTGCTTAGGGCGGGAGTTGCGGCTGTATGGCCAGAAGCGCGTTCCTACTCCGCCTGCCATCAGCACTACAAAAAGATTTTTATTCATAGATTTTCCTATTGGAATCTGAAATTACTTAAACGATACCCTCTTTGAGTAAATCATGAAGGTGGATGAATCCCGCCACCTTAGATCCATCTTTTACTACCAGTTGAGAGATGCTATTTTCCTGCATCACTTGCAGCGCTTTCACAGCAAATTCGCTCTTGTCGATTGACTTGGGTGTGCGTGTCATGATATCCGCTGCTTTTACAGACCCAATATTAGATTCTTTTTGCAACATCCTTCTAAGGTCACCATCGGTAATAATGCCTAAAAGATTTTTTTCTTCATCCACCACCGCGGTTGCACCCAACCGCTTCGATGAGATTTCCAGTATTACGTCTCGCAGGGAAGTTTCAGCCCGCACCGTTGGTAGTTGATTGTTTGAAAAAACATCCTCCACCTTGAGATACAACTGCTTGCCTAATGCCCCCCCGGGATGATAACGAGCAAAATCTTCTTTAGAAAAATTACGCAGTTCAAGAAGGCAGACGGCAAGCGCATCACCCATGGCTAAATGGGCCGTGGTACTCGTGGTCGGTGCAAGGTTATTTGGACACGCTTCTTCCTGGATGGTAGCGTTCAATACAAAATCCGAATGCTCTGCCAGGTATGAATTTTTATTACTCACCAGTGCTACCAATTTTGAACCCCTCCGCTTCAGGAGCGGCACGAGTACTTTGATTTCAGGAGTATTTCCGCTTTTCGATAAGCAAATAACAATATCGGTACTCTGAATCATGCCCAAATCGCCATGAATGGCATCGGCAGCATGCATAAAAAGAGCCGGGGTGCCCGTGGAATTCAAAGTGGCCACAATCTTATTAGCGATGATGGCGCTTTTTCCAATTCCCGTAATCACCACCCGCCCCTTGGATTGAAGAATTTCCCGTACACAGGCCTCGAAATCGTTGTCGATAAAATGAGTAAGATTTTCAACCGCTTTAGACTCATTTAAGAGAACATCGATGGCGATTTGTTTGATATTTTTTACTATATTCAATGCTTATAACGTTTATAGAAAGCACAAAGATAACTAATTCAAAATTTTATTGATCAGGAACATGATGGTGGCAGAAGAGAAAGATGAATTGAAGGCAAAACTCAAGGAAATATTCGGTTATGGGAATTTCAGGGGGAATCAGGAAATAGTCATTAAAAATATATTAGGTGGCAGAAATACGTTTGTAATTATGCCCACAGGAGCAGGTAAATCTTTATGCTACCAGCTCCCGGCCATGATCAAAGATGGGCTTGCGATTGTCATATCGCCACTCATAGCCCTAATGAAAAACCAGGTAGATCAGCTTAATGCCTATGGCATCAACGCCCGGTTTTTAAATTCAACCCTAAGCAAAGGAGAAATCACACGACTGAAAAAGGAATGTATAACCGGTGCGGTGAAACTTCTTTACGTAGCCCCTGAGTCGCTCAACAAAGAAGAGAATATTGAATTTCTTCGGAAAGTGAAAGTTTCATTTGTAGCCATTGATGAAGCGCACTGTATTTCAGAATGGGGCCATGATTTCAGACCTGAATACAGAAAAATTAAAACGATGATTGCCCAGCTGGGAGATCTGAATGTGATTGCACTCACGGCAACCGCTACGCCAAAAGTGCAAATCGATATTCAGAAAAATCTGCAAATGGAAGAAGCTGATGTATTCATCTCTTCGTTCAATCGCAAGAATTTATATTACGAGGTGCGTCCTAAAAAAGAGACGAAAAAACAACTCATCAAATTCTTAAAAGAACACAAGGGAAAGTCAGGGATTATTTATTGTCTGAGTCGCAAGAAGGTGGAAGAAATTGCACAGCTCGTGAACGTGAATGGATTCAAAGCCGCTCCCTACCATGCCGGTCTTGATCCTGACGTAAGGATGAAAAATCAGGATGACTTTCTCAATGAAGAGGTTGATATCATTGTAGCAACGATCGCGTTTGGAATGGGGATTGACAAACCAGACGTTCGATTTGTTGTCCATTACGATGTGCCAAAATCACTGGAAGGATATTACCAGGAAACAGGACGTGCCGGGCGCGATGGACTGGAAGGCGTTTGCCTCATGTTCTACAGTCACAATGATTTAAACAAACTGGAGAAATTCAATAAAGACAAGCCTGTGCAGGAACGTGAAAACGCACGGGTCCTTTTACAGGAGATGGAGTTTTATGCAGAATCACCCGTGTGCAGACGTAAACAGTTACTGCATTATTTCGGTGAAGAGTACAAAGAAAAAAATTGTGGCTCATGCGACAATTGTATGCATCCACGCGAACGTTTTGACGGAACCGTGTACGTGAAGATGTCGCTGGAGGCGGTGAAGCAAACCAATGAACGATTCACGTTAAGTCACCTGGTAAACGTAATACGCGGAACAGAAGATGAATATGTAAAAAGCTACGCTCATTTTGACTTGCCTATTTATGGAAAAGGTGATCAGCAAGATGCCGACTTCTGGAAATCCGTAATCCGTCAGGCCCTGATATATCAATATCTTGAAAAGGATATCGATAACATAGGTGTACTGAAGGTCACTAAAAAAGGTAAGGATTTTCTCAAGAAACCACACCCGATAGAACTCGCCCGCGATCACCAATTTTCTACTGAAGTAGAAGATGAGGAATCTTCAGAGCGTGTGATCATCAACTCCAAGTCGTATGATGAGAAGTTATTCGAGCTGCTGAAGAACCTGCGCAAGAAAATGGCAAAGGAAAAGGACCTTCCTCCCTATGTCATTTTTCAGGATCCTTCGCTGGAAGAGATGGCCACCACCTACCCTACTACCAAAGATGAACTCGCATCTGTAAATGGTGTAGGCATGGGTAAAGTGAACAAGTTCGGAAAAGAGTTTTTGGATTTGATTCAAACCTATGTGGACGAGAATGATATTGAAACCGCTTCGGATGTAGTTGTAAAATCATCTGTTAATAAATCGAAGATAAAGATCTTTATCATTCAGCAAATTGACCGCAAGGTAGATCTGGATGAGATTGCCGAGTCGAAGAATATTTCATTTGATGAACTGCTTACTGAAGTTGAAAACATCTGTTATTCAGGCACCAAATTGAACCTGGATTATTATATCGATGAAGTGCTGGATGAAGACAAACAACAACAGATCTTTGATTACTTTCTCGAATCAGAAACGGATAGCTTAGAAGAAGCAGTCGATGCATTGAAAGATGAAGATCCTGATTTTAGCGAAGATAACCTAAGACTGATGCGCGTGAAGTTTTTAAGTGAATATGCTAATTAAGTTGCAATAGGATACTCTTACAAAAACCAACTTTCACACACAATAGCCACGGTACAATCCGTGGCTATTTTCATGTAACCCTGCCGCCCGTGCCGATTTTCAAATACTTCCTCATTTGGAAAATTATTAGAGCGTAATAGTATCTTTGATCCTTTAGATAGAATCCGGATATGAATATTTTAATTATTGGCAGTGGAGGAAGAGAGCATGCTTTTGCATGGAAAATCAGGCAGAGCCCTCTTTGTACAAATCTATATGTGACACCCGGCAATGCCGGCACATCCTTGCTGGCAGAAAATGTCAACATCGGTGTTGATGAATTTGAAAAACTTAAAGCGTTGTGCCTGGCCAAAAAAATTGACCTCGTATTGGTTGGGCCTGAAGTGCCGCTGGTAGCCGGCATTTGCGACTTCTTCGAAGCCGATGCTTCGTTAAATCAGATACTCATGGTGGGGCCCGGTAAAGAAGGCGCACAACTTGAAGGAAGTAAGGATTTTTCAAAACAGTTCATGCTCAGGCACCATGTGCCAACTGCTAAAGCGCGCACCTTTCATTCGCATGAAACGAAAGCAGCAATCCAATACCTTGAGACCTGCACCCCTCCTATTGTGTTAAAAGCCGATGGATTGGCCGCAGGCAAGGGTGTAATCATTAGTTCATCCGTTGAGGAGGCCAAACAGGAAATAACCGAAATGCTGGACCAAAAGAAATTTGGAGATGCCAGCGCCAAAGTGTTGGTTGAAGAATTCCTCGATGGCATTGAGGTTTCTGTATTTGTCCTGACCGATGGCGAGAACTATGTAATACTTCCGGAAGCTAAAGACTACAAACGCATTGGTGATGGAGACACCGGGCCCAACACGGGAGGTATGGGTGCTGTATCACCCGTTATATTCGCGGATAGCTCATTCATGAAAAAAGTGGAAGAGAAGGTGATCAAACCCACGGTGGAAGGATTGAGGAAGGAAGGCATTTCCTACAGGGGATTCATCTTCGTAGGTCTCATGAACGTGAAAGGAGAGCCGTTCGTGATAGAATACAATGCACGCATGGGCGACCCGGAAACGGAAGTGGTGCTACCGCGAATTGAGAGCGACCTGGTGGAGTTACTGGTAGCCGCAGCAAAAGGTGATTTGAAGGGCAAAAAAATCTCTATTCGTAATGAGGTCGCTGTAACGGTGGTGTTAGCCTCGGGTGGATATCCTGATGCGTTTGAAAAAGGAAAAGTAATAAGCGGGGCTTCGACAGACCGGCAAAGCACCTTGTTTCATGCAGGCACAAAAACACAGGATAAAAACATCGTAACCAATGGCGGCCGCGTAATGACGGCAACAGGAACAGGAAGCACCCTCACTGATGCGGTGAAAAACGCCTATGGTCTTGCCTCGACCATTGAATGGGATGGCATTTATTACCGCAAAGACATAGGGCAAGATCTTTTGAGACTTGAATCTGCCAACCAAGGCTAAAACCACGCTTGTCAAAACAACCTTAACCTTATAACTTTAAGGTTTAAATTCTAATAATACTCGGGATGGGTTGTGCATGCGGAACAAAGAAAGACGGAAAGGTATCCGGTTGTAATAACAATGGTGCCTGCGAAACGGGTGGTTGCAATAAAATGAACGTATTTGACTGGCTATCTAACATGGACATGCCGGTACAGAGTCGCTTTTCTGTTGTAGAAGTGCGCTTTAAAAACGGACGGAAAGATTTTTATCGCAACACTGACTCGCTATCGCTCACTACGGGCGATGCAGTTATCATTGAAGCCGCTACCGGCCATCACCTCGGTCACATATCCATGCAGGGAGAACTGGTGAGGCTGCAAATGCAAAAAAAGAAAGTTGCCAATGATGACGAGATCAAAAAAATCTATCGGCTGGCCACTCAAAAAGATTTAGAAAAATTCCAGGACATACAAAAACGTGATCTTCCAACACTGTTTCGCGCACGCGAAATCATCAGGCAATTAAATCTAAACATGAAATTGTCGGATGTGGAATATCAGGCCGACAATACCAAAGCAACTTTCTTCTATTCTGCCGAGGATCGCGTAGACTTTCGTGAACTAATTAAGTTACTGGCAACCGAATTTAAAGTGCGGGTAGAAATGCGACAGATTAGCCTGCGGCAAGAAGCCGGTCGCTTAGGTGGCATTGGCGTGTGTGGCCGCGAACTCTGCTGTTCAACCTGGCTGAGTGATTTCAAAAATGTTGCCACCAGTGCTGCCCGTTATCAAAATCTTTCGCTTAATCCAAGCAAGCTTTCGGGGCAATGTGGCCGGTTAAAATGCTGCCTCAATTATGAACTGGAAACCTACATGGAGGCATTGAAAGATATTCCGGAAATAGAGGTTCCATTATTAACTGAACAAGGAGAAGCGCGTCTTCAGAAGACGGATATTTTCAGAAGGATCATGTGGTTCGGTTATAAAGAAGATAACAACTGGTATCCATTGCGTATTGAAAGAGTAAACGAAATACTGGAGATGAACCGGGCCGGAAAAAAGCCAGCCAGTTTGGAAATAAATCAGGAAGAAGCGAAAGTTCCTTTCTCCAAGCTCAATAGCGACCTGGAAAGTATGGACAAGAAATTCCAGACCAAGTCGAAGAAAAAGAAAAAGAATCGCAGCCGTGGAAATGACAGGCAGGCACAGAACCCGTCAGGAAAAACTCCACCCACAAGAAATAATCCAAAAGGACCACGCAAAGAATGAGGAACACAGTCATTATTTTTTTATTGTGTCTTCTTTTCTCTTGCGATTCAGACCGATTGTTTGAACAAAATGTCACTCTTGAAAACCGATACTGGAGAATTGATGAACCAGTCACCTTTGATTTCAAGGTTGAAGATTCTTCAAAGCCATATACCATTTATTACAACATTCGTAATTCGTTGGAATATCCCTACGCAAGATTATTTATTCAGTATACCCTCTCAGATTCAGCCGGATTGCAGATCGATAAAAAACTGAAATCGCAGTTTTTATTTGATCAAAAAACAGGAAAACCACTTGGGCAAAGTGGTGTTGGTGATGTGTTTGACCATCAGTTTTTGATAATAGAAAAACACGTTTTCGATTACCCGGGGAAATACCATCTCACGATTGAGCAATATAACAGGCAAGATACGTTGCTTGGAATTTTGGCAGTGGGTGCGCGGATCGAAACATTTAGAGCGAAATAAAAAATGGGGCTTAAAGCCCCATTTTTTATTCGAAAGATTTTAAAAATTCAAAAAATTAAAATCCTTCTGATTCAACCTGAAAAACAAAAATCTAAACTCAAATAACCAAGAAACTGTTTCAAATGTAATCGGGTGCGGGGCACTCTCACCCATAAAACGATTAGAAAGAAATTAGAATCATTTTGAAGCTGCTAACACCACTCTTACAACTGTGCCTTTTCCGGGAGAAGAGTCCAGTTCAATGCGCCCTTTGTGGATAGATAGGATGCGGTGACTTAAGGGCAATCCGATACCATATCCTTTTATTTTTGAAGTTGCATCAGTTCTAAAAAATGGTTCGAATACATTGTTTAAGTCCTTCTTTTCAATGCCCGGCCCCTGATCTGAAACCTCCACCACTAACTCATTTTTTACTAAGGTCAAGGTAACTTTTGCCGCTTTATCCGGTGAGAACTTGCAGGCATTTTCAACTATGTTTTGAAAGGCAATTTTTAGCAGGTAAGGATTTCCCAACACGATGAGTTTGTTTTCATCTTCGGGCATTTCGTGAATACCTACCTCTACCCGATACCCTGGGTCAACGCTGTTCACAAAGTCGCGCACGTCCCAGATAATTTCATCCAATCGTACCCTGGTCATCGTGAAAGAATCCTGCTCCCGTGTAAGCCTGGCTAACTCGAGCAAACTGTTAGATAATTGATTTAATCCCCGGATATCTTCCAGCACCGATTCAATGGTTTGATGGTACTCTTCCTTTGATCGTTCTTTTAAAAGTGTTACCTCCAATTGAGAGGTAATATTGGTAAGTGGATTTTTTAGTTCATGCGAAACATTTGAAACAAACATTTTCTGCAGCTGAAATGCTTTTGCGATGCGCCCCAATAATTCATTGAATATTAAAATCAACTTACCCATCTCGTCTTCATAGGGGCTTTCTTTCAACCGCTGATCCAGATTTTGTGGAGAGATGCCTTTTACCTCATCCATAATTCGCTTGATCGGACGAAGGGCCCGTCCGGAATATATCCAACCAGAAATAAATACTACGGCAGTTAAAATCAGGTAAGCAACTGTTAACAATGCTTGCAAATCCGACAACCTGGCTGACCCATTGATATCTACCGCAGCCGCTACCACCACATAATCAAAACCTTTGTCCCGGAACAAAACCCCCATCACGTCAAAGTCATTCTTCTCTGTGCGCACCTCGCCCACTTTTCTCACACTCAGGAATGATCCCGGATTCAAAAACTTCGTTGTATCTCCACTGAAGTATATCTCTTTGTTCTCATGATCATAAATCCGAATGGTTTCTTTGTATAAATTATCGCGCTTGGCGCGGTCGATAACCTGAAGCAATGCCGAGTCCACACCTTCAACTTTGATAAGCAGGATAGCCGATGTAATTGCCTTTTCCTTTAACCTTCGGTAGAACTCCCGTTCAGAAAACTGGGCGGTAAAAAAATAGATGGACATGAAAGCCATCAAAATAATGGTGCTCACAAGAATAGTAAACTGCAGGGTAAGCCGGGTTCGTATCTGCACAGCACTTATTCTTCTTTTAAGATATAGCCCATTCCAAATTGTGTGTGAATTAATTTCTTATCAAAATCACGGTCAATCTTTTTCCGAAGGTAGTTCACATATACCTCCACCATATTGGTGCCTGTATCAAAATCTACATTCCAGACATTCTTCGATAGTTCTGCGCGCGGAATTACCTTGCCCTGATTGCGAAGAAAATATTCCAATAGGGCAAACTCTTTTGATGTAAGTTCAATCTGCTTGCCTGCACGCACCACAATCTTTTTATTCAGGTCAAGAATCAGATCCGCAATGCGCAAATAATTATCATCGACCGGATATTTTGGTTGACGCTTGGTGAGCGAACGGATTCGTGCCAACAACTCTCGAAATTCAAACGGCTTTGCCAGGTAATCATCCGCTCCGCTGTCCAATCCCACCACTACATCATCGGTATCCCCCAGAGCCGTAAGCATTAAAATAGGTGTTTCAATTTTACCGGCCCTCAATTCGCGACACAGCTCATGACCGGTAAGACCCGGCATGATTACATCTGTTATGATCAGATTATACTGATTACGAAACGCAAGATATTTTCCTGACACGCCATCCTCTGCAGCGTCAACCCCATATCCATTCTCCTCCAGACCTTTCTTCAAAAATTGAATGGTCTTCTTTTCATCCTCGATCAACAGAATTTTCATCTACCAAAAGTAAATTGCTATGATGTGAAGTTAGCATTAGAATTCGATTAAAACCACTTTGTTAAAATGAAGATTCCATTTGGAAAGATTATCTTCATAAGTCAATTTCAGGTTTAGCAAGTTTAATCTGCTTGGTTAAGTCCCATTGAATCGCAAGATTCGTGGGATTTTTATTTTCTAATTACTTGCCGTTGACCATGTCTTTAAAAAGCCGTTTACTTTAGGCCATGGCATGAATAATCAAATAGGCAATTGCGCCTGCAAGGTATCCGAATGCTGCGAGAAGACTTATTCTTTTCAGGTACCAGATAAACTCTATTTTCTCCATACCCATGGCGGCAACTCCCGCTGCAGAGCCAATCACTAACATACTACCTCCTGTACCGGCACAATATGCCAGATATTCCCAGATCATGTGATCCATAGGATAAGTTTCCAGGCTATACATACCCATGCTCGCGGCCACAAGAGGTACGTTATCAACAATAGAAGAGAGCGCTCCAATCAATGTAATGATAATCCGATTATCACCTATTTCCACATTAAGATACTCTGCGAATTTACCGAGCGTAGACATAGATTGAAGAGCACCCACAGCCAACAAAATGCCTAGAAAGAACAAAACACTTGACATGTCGATACGACCTAGAGCATGGGCTGCCGTATACTGTTTTCTAACTGCCTCATCCAAATCCGGATTAATAAGTTCGGATACAATCCAGAGTACACCAAGTCCAAGCATCATACCTAAGTAGGGTGGAAGATGCGTTGTTGTTTTAAATATGGGAACAGAAATTAAAGCAACAAGGCCAAGAAATAACATCAGGTTACCGCTTGTGACATGGTTATGATCAGCTCCATCCTTTACCTCATCGGAACCTAAACTTCCTTTCAACGTAAAGTTTAAGTAAATCAATGGAACAAGCATACACACGATACTCGGGATAAAGATAGATTTTATTATTTCAGATGCCGAGATCTGGCCACCGATCCATAACATCGTTGTGGTTACGTCTCCAATAGGAGACCATGCACCTCCCGCATTTGCGGCAATGATGATCATTCCCGCAAAAAATAATCTCATTTCTTTGTTTGGAATGAGTTTGCGTATAAAAGAAATCATAACAATGGTGGTAGTAAGGTTATCCAGGGCGGCAGACAGGAAGAATGTTACCCAGCATACGATCCAAAGAAGCTTCTTTGGATTTTTTGTATTAATACGGTCCGTTATAAATCTAAATCCATGATGAGCATCCACCAATTCTACAATGGTCATCGCACCCATTAAAAAGAAAAGAATCTGAGCGATTTCATTTAGGTGATGACCGAGCGATTCAACCACATATTCAGTATGGATCTCGCCCGCTGTCAACTGTGCAAAGTCCTTAGCATGAGACTTAAGTTCATTGATAAAACTTGTGTATTGTTCACTATGAAGCAGCGTTTCTGGGGGCGCTGAAATAACAAATAAAGTCCAGCAGAGAACGCCAGTGACTAACGCTGTAGCTGTCTTATTTATTTTAATGGGATGTTCCACGGCAATAAGAATGTAACCGAGAACAAAAACAATGACAATGAGAAATTCCATATTTCCAGTAATTATGTTTATTGATATAAGAAGAATAAAAAATCAATCCCTCACCGCCAGGAATGATTAAGAAGGATTGACAAATCAAATAAACTTATGGCGCATTAGGAGATGCTATTGCGCTGAAGAGAGTCATAAAAAAACTATGGGGAGTTGAAGGTTCAATTAACTTGTACTTTTCTATATTCTGTCCTTTACATAATGTTTTGAAAGAACAGGGTACTTGTTGATTTTTGCGAATGCAATACGTAGATGTTTGGCTGCTGAATGATGGAGTTTCCTTGAAATAGGCAGTATTTTTATCACCTGAGTTATTTAGAGGTAATCGTGGCCCAGCAACAGAAGAGACCAACACGACAGACCTCCTTTCCTCCTTCTTTAGAACCGGATGTTGGTTAGAAAAAGACTTAGCTTCAATAATGGTGAAAAGTATCACAAGCGATGTGACCACGATTCCCATAAAAAACAGATGCTTCTTCATTTAAATAACAGTTACCTCTAAAATACACTAAGAGCATTGGATGAAATATTAGAATTCGATTAAACAAAAAAGGCTCCGATTAATCGGAGCCTTTTTATCAAAGATAACTTATTTAAGCTGCTACTTTTGCGTCCGATTTTTTAGCGACTGCTTTCTCTACATCCAAATCCAACACAACAGGAGCTGCAATGAAGATGGACGAGAATGTACCTACTCCGATACCTATAAACAAGGCGAATGAAAATCCTCTCAACACTTCACCTCCAAAAATCAAGAGGACAATTACCACAATCAACGTTGTGCCTGATGTTATTAACGTACGGCTCAATGTGCTGTTGATGGCATCATTAAATACTTTGGCGCGATCGTGATTGGCACCAAAGCCAAGGTATTCACGTATACGGTCAAAAATGATTACGGTATCGTTGATCGAGTAACCAATAATGGTAAGCACGGCTGCCACAAAAACCTGGTCGATTTCAAATGAAATTCCAAAAAAGCCTGCAATACCAAACGCTGCAACCACAAATAATGTGTCATGAACAGTAGCAACAATGGCACCCACACTGTAGGTCCATTTTTTGAAACGAACCAAAATATAAAGGAAAATCAAAATCAGAGAAGCGATACTGGCTTCAAATGCTGAACCCTTAATATCATCTGCAATGGTAGCGCCTACTTTCGAAGAAGATGGAATGAGAAAGTGCTGATCATCTAATTGCCCTTCACTCTCTGTGTACTTAACTCCTTTGAATTTCTCTACTCCTTGAATAAGTGCATTTTTCACTTTTTCATCAGCTGCTTCTGATTCATCATCTACCAGGTAAGAGGTGGTAACTTTCATCACGTTATCACTTCCGTAATTCTTTACTTCCACGCCCGAATTTTCAAAGCTTTCACTCATTGCCACCTTCATGTCAGTAGCCACAACCGGTTGACTGAAAGAAACGATATAGGAACGACCACCCTTAAAATCAACACCCAGGTTAAGCCCCTGAACGGCAATCAGAATGAAACCAATCACTACTACTGCTCCTGAAAATAAGTAGGCCTTCTTTCTGAATCCAATAAAGTCAAACTCACTTCTCTTCTTAACAATGTTTGCCAAGGGCGTGTCGAAAGAAACATTTGACTCGTCTCCCTTGCGGGTCATCCACTCAATAATTACACGTGATATGTAAACAGAAGAGAAGAATGAGGTGGCAATACCAATCATCAATACGATCGCAAAACCCTTCAACGGGCCCTGGCCTAATATAAACAAGGCGGCCGCAGTAATCATGGTGGTCAGGTTCGAGTCGAAGATGGTGGTGAATGCTCTTTCATATCCCTTCTTGATAGCTTCCTTAAGCTTACGCCCCAATTTCATCTCTTCTTTAATGCGCTCATAAATCAACACGTTGGCATCCACGGCCATACCCATCGTGAGCACGATGCCGGCAATACCAGGAAGTGTAAGGGCTGCATTCAACTGAGCTAAGATTCCAAGGATGAAGAAAATGTTGAACAACAATGCAATGTTGGCAACCCAACCACCTTTAGAATAATACGCCACCATAAATAACACCACAATAGCCAAACCACTCGCCAATGAAATAAGGCCCTGATTTTGTGCCAGCTTTCCAAGACTCGGACCCACGATGGCTTCTTCTACAATACGTGTTTGTGCCGGCAAGGAACCTGCCTTTAATACGTTTGCCAAATCTTTCGCTTCTTCCAAATCAAATGAACCTGTGATCTGTGAGTTACCATTTGGAATCTCACCTTGCACGGTAGGCGCTGTGTACACATAATTATCCAACACGATGGCTATTCTTCCCTGAGGCTGCTTGCTTGCCGCTGCTGCGGTGATTTTTGCCCAGGCACGAGCTCCGGCCGCATTCATCTGCATACTTACAGCAGGTCTTGCAAACTGATCATAATCCAAACGGGCATCATTAACCACATCACCAGTAAGCAAGGGCTTTCCATTACGACCGACATTGATGAAGTTCAATTGAATATCTTCTAAGTCCGGTGTCATCTGAGGATCTGATTTTACATCCCAGAAAAAACCAATCGTGCGGGGGAACATCGCCTTCACATCAGGACGTTTTAAGATGCGATTGATTTCTGCCGTGTCTTTTACCTGATACAAGAAGGGGATTCCCTGATCACTCAATGCAAATAGCGGTGATGAAGTTGCTCTTCTTAATGAATCCAATGCATTGCCTGTTGTATTTCGTAAATCAGCGAGTTCTTTTTCAAGTGCTGATTGCGTGGAGTCGGCACTTGTAATTGCCTTTGTCGTATCCGCACTCTTTGCTTCGGCAGTGGCGAGGGTAGCTTTTTGTTTTTGCTCCTTTACCAATAAATCATTAACTGCCGCCAACGACTGATTCAATTGCTGATCAGAAAATTCAATTACTTCCCAGAACTCCAGGCGTGCAACTCCCTGCAACAGTTTTCTTACACGCTGTGGGTTATCGGCTCCCGGAATTTCAATCTGGATACGACCGCTTTCCTGCAAACGCTGAATGTTTGGTTGCGATGTGCCGAACTGATCGATACGGGTTTTTAAAATCGTGAAGGAACGCTCAATGGCGCCATCAATTTCCGTATTCAAAAATGACAATACTACATCATCACTATCCGTAAGTTTTACACGGTCCTTGTTGGCTGCTGATGTAAAGAGCGAAGCAAGTGAACGATCCGGATTTGCATCCTTAAATGCTTTATAGAACAATGCACTATAACTCTCCGTGCTGTTCTTCTGCATTTCTTTTGCCTTTCGTAGAGCATCCATGAAGGCAGGATCTTGATTGTTTCCGCTCAATCCTTTTATGATATCAATAGGAGAAATCTCCAACACCACGTGCATACCGCCCTGCAAGTCGAGACCAAGGCTCAACTCATTTTCTTTCACTTCTTTGTAGGTATACTCGGCACCAAACAAATTGTAAACCGGCTGGTTCCAAAGCGAATCAAGATAAACTTGCTTTTTTGCCAGACTTAATGAACCATTTTTGTCGGTTGCATACGCCTCTGCCTCCCGCACTACTTTGGTCGATACGAATGTAAACGACAGGTAGTACAAACAGAGCAGCGTGACAATAACTGCCAACACGACTACTACACCTTTGTTACGCATAACTATTACTTAATTTAAATTGGTTGAAAATAAAATACTATAGATGAAAAATCGGTGAACCCAACTGTTGAGATCACACTAAATAAAAACTAAACGGATGGATGTTAAGGCGCGTTAGGCGCTATGACGATGCGAAAGAGTACTTGAAAAAGCTTGTCAAATACTTTTTCAGAAGTGGGGGTGAAATTCCTGGAAACTTCTGAGTTTGTGATGGTCTCCAACAGGGAGTCGGGTGACTGTTCGTCTATTTTGACTACACTGGCTTGCGTTACCGCTTCAGCCGGGGCTGTGATTACTGTTTTTTGATCCGGCTTTTCATCAGACTGCTCTGTGTCGGCTGCTTTCTTCGGTTTTAATTCAGTAAGGGAATGGGAAAGAATAATCACGGCAGCAGCCATCAGGCCTGCAATAATTAAAATACCCCGATAAACTGATTTATTTCTCATTTCTGAATCATGAAGCCCACAAAAGTAGGGTTTAGAAATTAATTTACAAGACCTGTAACACGTGTTTTGAGATAACATACCAATACGTCCAAAGCACGCTCAAAATGGCTGTTATTGGGCACCACCAGGTCTGCGCTGTGCTTCAAAGGCTCAATCAGGCGCTCATATACAGGCATAACATGATATTGATAGCGGTATAACACATCATCAATATCATAGCCCCGCTCTACCTGGTCTCGTTTTATTCTTCTGCCCAACTTCACATGATCTTTGGCTTCAATAAAAATCCGTAAGTCCAACTCGTTTGAGATTTCTTCAAAATACTGAACGAACAAACCCTCCACCACAATGATCGGTGCTGTTTTAAACTCCAGAAGCTTGGGGGCCGCAAACGGATTATTAAATGTATACTCGCGCTTAATTACATTTTGGCCAGCCTTCAGTAATAACAAGTCATGCTGAAAAGCTTCATGATCGATCGACACCGGCAAATCAAAATTTTTAACTCCGTTCTCATCGATGGGCTGCTGATCGCGAGGCCGGTAATAGTTGTCTTGCGAAATCAAGCAAATTTGATCCGCTTTGAAGCACGAGGAGAGCCCCTGAAGAAAAAAGGTTTTACCAGAACCACTTCCGCCCGTAATACCAATGGTGAAAGGCTTATTCATGTGTTAAATTGTTTTTCATCTAAAGTCACACGGAATATGTCTCCTTCAGAAATTCAATCAATTTATTTACTGCGCGTGTGCGATGACTGATCGCATTCTTTTCTTCCATGCTCATTTCTGCCAACGTCTTGGTGCATCCATCAGGCAAAAAAATAGGATCGTAACCAAAGCCATCGGTGCCACGGTGTTCCTGAATGATTTGCCCGGTCACCGTTCCTTCAAATTGTTTCGTGAATTCAGGTGTAATCACTGTAATCACTGTTCTAAATCTGGCCTTTCTATTTTGTGAAGTGCTTAAGTTTTTAAGAAGAAGCTTCATATTATCTTCTGCACTACGCTGCTCTCCGGCATAGCGGGCAGAATATACTCCGGGGGCACCCTGCAATGCCTCTACCTCTAAGCCTGTATCATCCGCAAAGCAGGAGACGCCAAAATTTTTATAAACATATTCTGCCTTCTGAAAAGAGTTTCCCTCCAGGGTGGGTTGCTCTTCAGGCAATTCAACGGTGCAACCAATTTCCTCAAGTCCTACCAATTGAAAGTCCGAACCCAAATGGGCCCGGACTTCCTGGATCTTGTGCTGATTATTGGTGGCAAAACAAAGCATATCAGCGCACAGAAATAAATTCTATCTCGAAAATCAAATTTGCATTAGATGGTATTGCCCCATTTGCTCCACCGGCTACGCCATATCCCAGACCAGAAGGAATATAGAGCGTAACTTTAGAGCCTGCTGGAATTAATGGTAACACCAATTGCCATCCTAAAATTAAGCCACTCAATTTAAATGGAACTTCTGGTGAGGTCGCATTAAACACGGTTCCGGTTTTGAGCAATATGCCCGAATACTTAACATTAATGGTATTTTCAAGGCAGGGTGTTACGCCTGGTCCTTGGGTTGTAATTACATACCTGACACCATTTGGTTCTGATTGAGCCGAGATACTATTATTGGCCAGATAGGTGTCAATCGCAATGATATCCGAAGCAAGCCTGGTTTTATCAATAGAGGCCAACGTTTCAGCAGACACTATTTTCGTGCAGGTAGTAGCATTGTCATCACCACACGATTGCAGGAATGCTAATCCAACAACAAATGCTATAATAATTATCTGTTTCATGGATACGATTGATTACTTAATATCAATCAATTCCATTTCAAACCACAGCACTGAATTTGCTTTAATCACTTCGCTTCTTTGTTGTGGACCATACGCAAGACCTGATGGAATGTAGACCTTCATCTTTGAACCCTTGTTCATAAGTGTCAGAGCTTCTTCCCATCCTTGCATTACCTGGCCATATCCTAACACAACTTCCAGTGGCTCATAAGGAGCGCGGGCTTC
Organism: uncultured Ohtaekwangia sp.; assembly: GCA_964540915.1. Lineage (GTDB taxonomy): Bacteria > Bacteroidota > Bacteroidia > Cytophagales > Cyclobacteriaceae > ELB16-189. The sequence goes on along the minus strand of CAZIOY010000003.1, from coordinate 72,200 downwards.
ATTATATACATTGTTGGCGCGGGCTACGGACTCAATGCTGCTATCAACACAAGGACCATCCAGTATAAAGCCACTATAATTTACTCTCACTGTCTGGCCCGGTCTCGGACTATCCCCTTTACCTTGCTTTTCAATTACATATCGCAACCCTGAGGTGGTCTTCTGTGCAACAATAGATTTGTTTTTCAAATAATTATCAATGGTTACTGTATCGCTAGCCAGTTGCTCCTGCTGTTTCAGAGCTTCTTTTTCATTGATCTTTGCCATGAATTCGGCTTGCATTTTCTTGGCATCTTCTTCCGAAATCACATCGGTCACGCCAATTTGAAATGTAAATACTCCCACCGAATCAACACCGGGAGGTATCGGAGATTTGAAAGTCTTCTCAAATAAATCTTTGGTTGAAACCTGAAAGGTTACGCTATCGCCCTTCGTCAAAATCTGGAAAACCTCCAACACGATATCGCCCTGTGGCACAGTATCTTGTTTTTGCACCATCGTTGGGAAATCAGCTTTGCGACTATCCGACCAAATTGAGTCTTTGGAGTCTTTGAAAGTCATGTTTAAAACAAGAATTTGACCTGTGGTGGGCAACTTGCCATCGCCCTCACGCACTACATTATACTTATAACCCGACTTAGTTTCTTTGGTGTTTGAACATGCCATCACTAACATCGCCACAAGACTTACCGCTACAATTGATTTTTTCATTTTTGATTTTTACAGGTTGAACTACTCTTTATTTACTTATTTAATTGAACTTTATATTCTGGTAAAATTTCCAGTAATTTCTTTAAGGTGTTTTCCAGGCTAAGTTTGGACGATCCGCCAGAAGCATTTCTGTGACCCCCTCCCTCAAAATATTTTCGCGCCATCTCATTCACCGAAAAATCTCCCAACGAACGAAACGACAATTTTATTTCTTCCTTTCGGTCATACATCAGCACAGAAAGCTTTACGCCTTTTATGCATAACCCATAGTTGACTAATCCTTCTGTGTCACCGGTTTGAGCGCCATAGGCTTTCAATTCATCCTGACTGAGTGTCATATAGGCTGTGTTGTATTCCGGCAATACCACCAACTTTTGACTTAATACAAATCCCGTAAGACGAAGTCGCTCCAGGGTGCTGGTATCATATATCAAGCGGGCAGTTTCATGAGGGTCTGCTCCAAGGCCAACCAATTCCGATGCAATCAAAAATTCTTTCTGACGAGTATTGTTGTGCCTGAAACCTCCTGTGTCGGTCATCAGGCCGGCATACAAACAATTTGCAATATCACGATCAATCAACGCCTTCTCGCCCAACTCTTCGATCAGTTCAAAGATAAGACCTGCTGTTGATGCCGAGGCTGTAGTCCATTGCACAAACTGGGCAAAGTTCTCAGGCTCAAGGTGATGATCGATTAATACTTTGACAGCACCTGACTTGCGAATCATTTCACCCAGGCTATTGATGCGACTCAAACTGGAGAAATCCAGACAGAAAACCACTTCTGATTCATGAATGAGTTGCTCTGCCCGTTTCTCAATTTCAGGCTTGTCGTTAGAAAGCGCCAATACGGATTCATTTCTGGGCATCCAAGCCAAAAAATCAGGATAGTTGCTGGGAGTAATCACTGAAACCGAATGGCCTTTTTTAATTAAATACCCCGCCAGACCCAAAGAAGACCCCAATGCATCGGCATCTGGTTTGAAATGAGTTACGATAACTACCCGCTTTGGCGAGCTGATTAGCGACTTGAAGGCTTGGAGGTTTTCCATTGAGGGGGCAAAAATGGCAATTTTAATTGTGAGTGCATAGCCTGAATTCAAAGGCAGACGGGCATTTGAATAAATCGTCAAAAAACAATGGACTTCTAACTATGGACTATGGACTAAAAAGCTAATTTTGCGCCCGATTTTAAACCCATCTGAAACTATAAATAATCATATAAAATGGCAGGAAACAGAACTTTTACGATGATCAAGCCAGACGCTACCTTGGCTGGTAACACCGGTGCAATAACAAAAATGATAGAAGAGGCAGGCTTTCGCATTGTGGCCATGAAAAAGGCGCAGCTGAGCTCAGAACTGGCCGGCAAATTCTATGAAATCCACAAAGAGCGTTCTTTTTACAGAGAACTTTGCGCTTATATGTCAGGCGGCCCGATTGTGCCGATGATTCTGGAGAAAGACAACGCGGTGGAAGATTTCCGCAAACTGATTGGCGCTACGGATCCTAAGAAAGCAGCTCCGGGCACTATCCGCGCATTGTTTGCCAAGTCAATTGACGCCAATGCCGTTCACGGCTCCGACTCTGATGAAAACGCTGCCATCGAAGGCAACTTTTTCTTTTCACAATTTGAACGGTTCTAATCATTAAGCTTTGAGCACTGAGCTGCGAGTTGCAAGACTTGCAACTCAATGCTAAAGCTCGAAACTTTTCCTTATCCACGAGGTTATTTACTTGAGATACAAAATACCATGACAATCAATCCTCATTACTCAGAAAAGTTTGAAGCCCGCCACAATGCGCCCAGCGCGTCACAAATCGCTGAAATGCTAAAGGTGGTAAAGGCTTCTTCGGTGGATGAACTGATAGACCAAACCGTGCCGGCCAACATTCGTCTGAAAAAAGCATTGCAGTTGCCCGCGGCACAATCTGAGTTCGAGTTTCTAAGAGACTTTAAAAAACTGATGTCGAAGAATAAGATCTACAAATCGTATATCGGCACAGGGTATTATAATTGTATCACACCAGGAGTTATTCTTAGAAACATTTTGGAGAATCCGGGGTGGTACACCGCTTACACTCCCTATCAGGCAGAAATCGCACAGGGCCGCATGGAAGCGTTGATCAATTATCAAACAATGATCATCGACCTTACGGGAATGGAAATCGCCAACGCATCTTTGTTGGATGAAGCCACCGCTGCTGCGGAAGCGATGCACTTGTTGTACGCTTCACGTAAAGGCAATAAGAAAAATGCAAACACTTTCTTCGTGGATGAGAATGCTTTTCCACAGGTAATTGATTTGCTTAAAACAAGATCAGAACCTATCGGTATAAAATTGGAAATTGGAAATGCTGCATCACTGGACATTACCAATGCTGATTTGTTTGCGCTGTATCTGCAAAACCCGGATAACAATGGTGAGATTAAAGACCACACTGCGTTCATCGCTTCGGCCCATGAGAAAGAAGTGTTCGTTGTGATGGGCGCTGATCTGATGAGTTTACTCTTCCTGAAATCACCTGGCGAAATGGGTGCCGATGTGGTAGTCGGTAACTCACAACGCTTCGGAGTGCCCATGGGTTTTGGTGGACCTCATGCTGCATTCTTTGCAACCAAAGAAGAATTCAAAAGACAAATTCCGGGAAGGATCATTGGACTATCCATTGACGCGCAAGGTAACCCTGCGTATCGCATGGCGTTGCAAACCCGTGAGCAACACATTCGCAGAGAGAAAGCAACTTCAAATATTTGTACGGCACAGGTATTATTGTCAGTGATGGCAAGTATGTATGCGGTTTATCACGGACCGGAAGGTTTGAAGAAAATCGCAGGACGTATTCAGGGCCTTACTCAACTTCTTGAAAAAGGACTTGCTGCTGCAGGCATCAAACAAGTAAACAAAAATTATTTCGATACGATCAAGGTTGCTGTTGCTGATAAAAAAGCCATTCAGCAAAAAGCAGATGCAGCCGAAATCAACTTTAAAAATTTCAATGATAACCACATTGGAATTTCCTTGGACGAAACCACCACACTTCAGGATGTTGAAAATATTATTTCATTGTTTGCAGGTAACGCTTCTGTGAAGAAAGAATCTGTGAGCGAACTGAATTGGCCTGCATCACTAATCCGTTCTACCAACTTCCTCACGCATCCGGTATTCAATTCGCATCACTCCGAGCATGAGATGTTACGCTATATCAAAAAATTAGAAAACAAAGATTTATCGATGGTGCACTCGATGATTTCATTGGGCTCATGCACAATGAAGTTGAATGCTACCTCTGAAATGATTCCGGTTACATGGCCAGAGTTGGGCGGCCTTCATCCGTTTGCCCCCGCCAGTCAGACGGAAGGTTATCAACATATGATTGCCAATCTGGAAAACTGGTTGAAAGAAATCACCGGCTTCACAGGAGTTTCACTGCAACCGAACAGCGGTGCACAGGGTGAGTATGCCGGCTTACTGGTGATCAGAGCGTATCACCAAAAAAGAAAAGATCATCACAGAAATATTGCATTGATACCCGCATCCGCACACGGCACGAATCCTGCCAGTGCAGTAATGGCAGGTATGGATGTAGTGGTTGTAAAATCAGATGAAGAAGGAAAAATTGATGTGGCTGATCTGAAAGCGAAGGCAGCACAATACAAAGACAACCTTTCCTGTCTGATGGTAACGTATCCATCCACACACGGAGTATTTGAAGAAGCGATCACCCACATCTGTGAGACCATTCACGCTCATGGCGGATTGGTGTACATGGATGGTGCCAACATGAATGCACAGGTAGGATTAACGTCTCCTGCAAACATTGGTGCTGATGTGTGTCACCTGAATCTGCATAAAACATTTTGCATTCCTCACGGTGGTGGTGGCCCTGGCATGGGCCCTATTTGTGTGAATGATAAATTGAAACCATTCTTACCGGGTCACGCAGTTGTGAAAACGGGTGGAGAGCATGCCATCACGGCAGTTTCCGCAGCACCCTGGGGCAGTGCCAGTATCCTGGTGATTTCATATGCATACATTGCTATGATGGGAGGCGAGGGATTAACCAACGCCACCAAACTGGCAATCTTAAATGCCAACTACATTAAGGAGAGATTGAATGGTCATTATAAAATACTTTACACCGGCACCAATGGTCGCTGCGCGCACGAGATGATTGTAGATTGTCGCGATTTCAAAAAATCAGGTGTGGAGGTGGAAGACATCGCCAAGCGTTTGATGGATTATGGATTCCATGCACCAACCGTTTCTTTTCCTGTTGCCGGCACATTAATGATCGAGCCAACTGAAAGCGAACCAAAAGCAGAAATGGACCGCTTTGTTGATGCGTTGGTTGAAATCAGAAATGAAATCCGTGAAGTGGAAGAAGGCAAAGCCGATAACGAAAATAACGTATTGAAGCATGCACCTCATACCGCTTCGATCATTACAGCCGATGCATGGACAAGACCTTATAGCAGACAGAAAGCTGCTTATCCTCTTGCATTTGTGAAGGAGACAAAGTTCTGGCCTACGGTGAGTAGAGTCGATAATGCCTATGGTGATCGTAATCTGGTGTGCAGTTGTTTGCCTATGGAAGAGTATTCAAAAAGTGAAGAATCTGTCACGGCATGATTTCTTTTTGACAAGTTTTAAATGGAATATGCCGGGTTAAACTGGCACATTTCGTTTATGGGCTTTATAGTCTTCCAACAAAGTTATATCTTAGTCATAATCCAGAATTATTTTGAATTTAACTAAGACCATTGATTCCCAAAACAAACTGCCCTGGTGGACATGGTTGGCTCCATTTGTTCTTTTTCATTTAGCGAGTCAAATCGCACTGCTATTCAAACACGATCAGGGAGTAAGTTCATTTTATATTCCTACTGCCATTGCAGTTGTGTTGATTAACTGGTGGGGTGTGGCACGGGTGATTCCCGCTATGTACATGATCACCACCCTCAATACCTACTACTGGGGAGTTGAAGAATGGTGGCTCTGGCCCGCGTTATCCGCTTCAGAAGTGATTGGCGTAATCCTCTCATTTTATCTTTTCAGAAAATTAGTGAAGGGTCAGTATTGGTTGCCAACCACTCGTCAGCTAATATTATTCATTGTATTTGCTTTACTGATACCTCTTGTCTTTGAACTTATCTTATTGCAATACACGCTTACGTATTTTGGTCAACAATCCATTACTGATTTCGGAGAGTCCTTTCTGCGAAACTGGTTGGGAGAATTTATGGCCATTTTCGGAATCACCCTTCCATTACTTTATTCCATTACTCCTTTCATGCAACGAAACGGTTGGCTCTTGGAACCTCCCGATCAACTGCTCGCCAGACCTGCGACTTCCAGTACCATTAAAAGGGTAGAGATTGGAATAATCTATTGCTCTCTGGTTGCGCTCTCGTTACTCATTCCTTTTGAAAAGTATTGGTTTGCTTACGGAATCATCTCTCTATATGTGGCTATCCGCTTCGGTTTCGGAGAGGCTGCCTTTTGTAATCTTTTTGTTTTCATGGTTACCTACGTATTACCATCCTACTTTTCAAAATCGCCTACGCTACTATTCAACGGAGATGATCCACTGTATTCCATTTTCCTTGGCAATCTGCTGCTTTCACTCTTTGTAGCCATTACCGGACGCGTGATTACCGATTTGCAAATCGCTGAAAAGCAACTTCATCTTCAAAATCAGGAACTTGAAAACACCAATAAAGAACTGGACCGTTTTGTTTATAGCGCTTCACACGATCTAAGCGCTCCGCTCAAATCCATTCTCGGCCTTGTTACCATCAGCAAAATGGATTCAAGTCCGCAGTCAGCGGAAGTCTATCTCAACCAAATTGAAAAGAGCGTTCTCAAATTGGATTCATTCATTAATGAAATTCTGGACTACTCAAGAAATAAGCGCACGAGTATTTCGGCCGAGCAGGTTGAACTGAAAGAACTTTGTCAGGAGATTTTAGATAATCTCAAATACATGGATGATTTTGCCAATATAGAAGTGGATTTAAATGAACTGCAGCAAAGCACTATCCAACAGGATAAAGTAAGGCTGAAGATAATTTTAAGCAACCTCATTTCAAATGCCATTCGATTTCAAAAAAGAACGCCCGGTCATAAATCCATAATTAAAATATCTTCGAGGCGCGATTCAAAAAATACCTTGATTGATGTGGAGGATAATGGTGAAGGAATCCGGCCGGAGTGGAATCCAAAAATTTTCGAAATGTTTTTCCGCGCATCCGATAACTCAAAAGGATCGGGCCTTGGCCTCTACATTGCCAGAGAATCAGCTCAAAAAATCGGAGCCAAAATCAGTTTGAAGTCAGAATATGGAAAAGGCTCCACGTTTACGATAGAAGTCCCTGAAATTTGAATTGACTATTTCAACCCATATTTATCAATCAAGTACACCAACGCAGTCATAGAAGCCGAACCTAACTCCAGTTCGCGTTTATCCACTTTGTCGATCGTGTCTTCTGCCGTATGATGATAGTTGAAATAACGTTGTGAGTCGGGTAAAAATCCTAACAAGGCAACTCCCTGATTCGCTAACGGACCAATGTCTGCACCGCCACCCTCCTGACTGAAATCAGAAAGTCCGTAAGGTTCCAGCAAGGGCTTCCAACTGCGCACACGTTCTTTTGCTTTTTCTTCAGTAGGCACGGTGAAGCCGCGGGGCACAAAACCTCCACGATCTGATTCAATAGCAGCGAGGTGTTTCTCTTTTTTCCTTTCAGCTTCTTCTGCATACTTAATTCCTCCTCGCAAACCATTCTCTTCATTCATGAACATCACCGCGCGAATCGTGCGTTTAGGTTTGTATCCCATCGTTTTAAATAGTCGAAGTACTTCGATCGACTGCACGCAACCGGCTCCATCGTCATGCGCGCCCTGACCAAGATCCCATGAATCAAGATGGCCTCCGACCACAATAAACTCCTCAGGAAATTCACTTCCTTTCATTTCACCTATCACATTAAATGATGGAGTATCTTCTAATGTTTCGCTGTGGTTCTCCATATAAAAGGTAAGATCCTTTTCATCTTTCAAATGTTGGCTGAGTAATTCCGCATGACTCGTACTGATTGCAAGCGCTGGTATCTTAACCACATTGGGAGCATATCTCATTCCACCAGTGTGAGGATAATCTTCAAGGTTAGAACCCATTGATCGCACCAGCACAGCAATGGCTCCAAGCTTCGCAGCTTCAGATGCACCCGTGGCACGTTGATCTACGGCACCACCATATCCTCCAAATGTGTTGATCTTCGTTGGATCCATTGGACGATTAAAAAAGACAATCTTTCCTTGAACACCTTTGGCGCCAAGAGTTTTTAATTCATCAAAATTTTTCACTTCAATTACGTTTGCCGAAATACCCGATGAGCCCGTGCCAATCGATCCACCCAATGCACAAACATTCACCGTCACCGTTCCGGCACGTTTTGAAATAATGCGACCAATCTCTTTTTCACCACGCACCCAGTGTGGCACCATCACCGGTTGCAACCACACCGAATCAAAACCTAATTGCTTCATTGCATTACGGCTCCACTCCACTCCGGCCGCAGCACCCGGTGAGCCGGAAAGTCGCGGCCCCACATTCACAGAAAGATCATAAAGCATTTCATACGATTTGCCTTTGCTCAGCGCAAGGTCAAAAATTTGTTTGATCACAGCTTCATCGGATGTCTGTGAGAATGTGGTCAGGCTTACGAGCAGTAAGAAAGAAATAACAAGGGTCTTCATCATGGTGTAATAACTTTTGCGGCTTTTAAAATATAAATATGTCGATCAGGATCTTTTTCATTGAGTCGCAAAATGCCTTCCATCCAAATTGCTTGCGAAGTAAATTTCACTTTTTGTGTTGATTCTACTTCCATGATGGTTTCGGGGCCAGCTGCCCCGCAGAAATAGCAAACATTAAACGGCAGCGATGAGAACATGAATTTGCTTTCATCGCCCACTTCACCCACTGGAATCACATAACCTTTCACTTTAATCTTTTTTCCATCCCAGCTTTTCAAGTGAGCACTGAACAACGGCACTTCCATTTCATATCCGTTCTTCTTCTCTTTTCTAAAACCTACTTCGGCCAGCACATGCCAGAAATTTTTTTCCTGGGTAATCGGCACCGGCTCGGCACCTGTGAACAGAATCAAAGCGATTAATTCAATCATCTACCCTCAAATACGCATTATTTAACAAACTGAAAAAGCTACTTTATATAAACCGTTTGAAGTGGGAGGGGTCTTAACCAAAATATTCATTCAAACGTTTGAAAAGCACTGTTTTACAGTCGAACTTCGTAAAAAATACATATGGCTTTTCTGTTTGATTCATTTGAGGGCTGGAAAAATCATTGCACGCAACAAAATATTTCAGTGGTGCAGGCGGTGTTGGATTATGAAAAAGAACAAAAGGGTCGCACCGAGCAACAAATTTGGGACGGTCTTGGGAAAGCGTGGGAAGTGATGAAGGATGCCGTGCAGACGGGATTAACCGAAGACATGACTTCACGCTCGGGTATGATTAACAATGGAGCTAAAAAAGTATATCGCCATCCGGTAACGGTGCTCTCTAAAGAATTTCAAAACCTGATCTCACGCGCACTTGCGGCAAAAGAAGTGAACTCATGCATGGGCAGAATTGTGGCCGCGCCCACAGCAGGCGCTTCGGGCATTATGCCGGGCGTTCTTTTCACGCTTCAGGAGATTCATAAAGTGGATGACAAGAAAATTTTAGAAGCCATGTTGCTGGCTGCAGGCATTGCACTCATCATGGAACAGAAGGCGAGTATATCCGGTGCGGTGGGAGGTTGTCAGGCTGAGACAGGAACTGCCGCTGCCATGGGTTCAGGTGCAATTGTATATTGTTTGGGTGGTGATATCGATCAGATATTTAATGCGGTGGCCATTACCGTTCAATGCATGCTCGGTTTGGTTTGTGATCCTGTTGCCGGATTGGTGGAAATTCCTTGCGTAGTTCGCAATGCCAGTGCGGCAGCGATTGCTAATAGTTCGGCACAAATTGCTATTGCCAATGTGAGCAGTGTGATTCCAGTAGATGAAGTAATAGAAGCCATGGGTGAAATTGGTGCCAGCATGGAAACCCGTTACAAAGAAACTGCGCTCGGTGGGTTAGCGGCAACGAAAACAGGGCAGGCCATCGCGAAGAAAGTGCTGATCAGGGATATTGAGATTTTGCCTGATGAAGGCAGTGTTACCTAGACTATATAACAACGTGAGCAAACCTATCCATCGCATCATGCCACCATTGCCAATGAATGGAGAAATTCATGAGTATATGCTGAATCACAAAGAACAACATGGCCAATTTATACGGTTTTTGAATCGTTCCCGATCGCTTATCATCTATTAACAAGAGCAACACCACCAGCTCAATCAAAAAATAGGCAAGGTTTAATGACTTGCCAAAATTATCAACAAACGGAAAAATGAAGAGCAAACGTGTAATCGCTGGATTGAGTGGGCCCAGTACCGTACACACCATGTAGCGCGCATGCAACTGCACATTTCTTCGGTATACTAAAGCCAATACATAAAAAAGTACAAATAGAAAAAGTGTAGTGAAATCGATGAACGACAATTGATAGACAACATGGGGTGGGTAACTTTCCTTCTTTTGAATCATGACTTGCACCATGGTTAAGCCACCGACTACTACAAGCGGTACCAGCAGGAGAGAAAGCTTACCCAGACTTCGATGCCAGGTTAAGAGACGTTTTCTATAAAGAAGTGGCTGAACGATGAGTAGTAGCATCCACAGGGTAGCGGTTATTCCATGAAAGTGATGTGCACCATCCGTCTTATTTAAGCGTGTAAAGTACGATGGCATAAAAGCGAAGAGCGTTATCACCATGGCAAGAATAAAATAGAGGTACGCATTTTTATAGAACATGTGTGGCGCTGATGAGTTCGCTGATGTATCCATAAGGGAGTGATGTTTAACTTCTAACATTGTATTACAAATCTCGAAGTTTACGCCAGCCACAAATAGTACAAAAACGACACGTTAAAAACGTAACGCTGCCTGCAACCGTACAGGCGCTTTCTCCAGCTCTTTTTCAATGATCCCTGGAGCCACTCCAGCAAACTGTTTAAAATCGCGTATGAAATGCATCTGATCGAAGTAACCACATTCATGAGCAATAAAGCTCCAGCTGAGGAGCGGAAAATTTTCGCGCATGCGATAGGCTTTGGAAAAGCGGATAAGCCGGGCAAATAATTTGGGAGGAATGCCAATTCTATCTTTACTTACTCGCTCAAACTGGCGAAGGCTCAGGCAGGAAAGCGAAGCCATTTTTTCCATAGACACATTTCCATTCAGGCGCATGAGTTCCAGCATAGCTTTATCAAAAGGCAATACTTTTCTTAAGGTCATTACCTTTTGAAGTAGAAAGTGTTCCACCACCTCTTTTATCGCATTAAAACCTTGAGTTTCTTGCAGGCGTTCATTTACTTCCCGTATTTCATTTCCAAAAACATCGGCAGCATCGTAATGCCCGTCAATCATTTCGGCCATGGATACACCCATCAGTCGGTATAATCCTCCAGGATGAAAACCTACGCGCACCGCTTTATGATTTTTGCTTATATCGATCATAACACGATTAATCATAGGGCCAACCAATACACTACGTGGTTGAAGTTCAAACTGAGTGCTGCCTTCTTGCCATACTTTTATGCGATCATTAATATAAAAAAACAATGAGTTTTGTGGGGCGGGCGGATAGGGACAAATGACAGCTGAATCCGCTGTTGCTACCTCTGCATGAATAATCATGATGCATTGAACAAACTCCTGAAGTAGTATATGTGGTATGTAAAACTTGGTTTGCAAATGCTTTTATGTTTGGAGAAAATGAGTAAATGGCTTTGGTTAAGAAAGTCAATTTGATAAATAGGTCCCAAATAAATTCTTGAAAAAACTGCAAGCACATCCGTCAAATTAATTTAGCTACCTGGCTCGTACCACACAGGCTGCACCTTATTAATAATATTCATCACCGCATCATATCCAAAATAAACGGCAAAAGTTAGGATTACCGACCACGCGCACGCGCTAATCAGCATGTAAAAAATTATTTTCTCCCGGTTGGGGCTCACACTTACCGCCAATAAAGTGCCACCGATCGGTGTGAGGATAACCGGTGTTAATAAAGCAATGCCTGCCAATCCATATTTCGCGAAAAAAGCACTACGCTTTTTAGGTGTCTTTTCTTCTAATTCTTTTTTAGGAAAAAAACGATGCAGTATTTTTGATCGCAGAAATTCACCAAAATAGGTAAACGCTACCACCACGGTCATCATGCCAGCCGCGGTTTCTACCATCGTGGTGATTAAATGCAACCCGGCTGCCTTTCCGCCAATCGGACCGAAAATAAACTTAATCATGGCAGATAAGTAAACTGAAAACGCTTTTAAAAATTCTTCCCACATGCTCATTCAAAATTTCAAATTCCAGATTTCAAAAAAACAATTCAATCTCAAATACTAAAGTTTATCGCCAAAACTCAGGTCTCCCGCATCGCCTAGGCCGGGAACAATATAAAAACGACTATCCAGTTTTTCATCTACCGCAAATGTCCAGATCGTGTGGGGCACCTTCAGATTTTCCTGAACATATTTTAGCCCTTCCGGAGAAGCAATTAATGCAGCAATGTGCAGATGACTGGGCTGGCCATGACTTAACAAAGCACTCACCGATCTCACAAAAGATTTTCCGGTGGCGAGCATCGGATCAACCAATATCACTTCTCTGCCCGCTAAGTTGGGAGCCGCGAGATATTCCAGGTTTATATGAATTTCCTCACCGCCTTCTTTACGATAGGCACCAATAAAGCCTCCTTCCGCCTGATCAAAATAATTAAGAAAGCCTTGAAAGTATACCAGTCCGGCCCGCAACACCGTAATAATGATCGGTTGAGTTGTTAACTGGCTGGATGTTAACGAAGCAAGTGGCGTACTTACGGTACAATCAGAGTAGGCCAATTTTTTAGAAATCTCATAAGCCATGATTTCGCCCATCCGCTCCATATTCTTACGGAAGCGCATGCGATCCCGCTGCTTTTCCTTGTCTCTGATCTCGTTAAGGAATTGATTGGCGATAGAATGTTGATCGCCCAGTATAATCAGACTCATGAATAATTTTTTTCTCACCAAAATTTACGATAAAGTTGCAGAAAGATGGAACTCCAATGAAAAAATTAAAGAAAGCTTCCTCCATGAAGGGAAAAGAAGTGGACACACAACTATTGAAACAATTATGTGAGATTCATGCACCTTCCGGGCAGGAAGGTCCGGTGAAAGAATTCCTGCTTCAATACCTCAAAAAAGAAAGTAATAACTGGAAACATAAACCTCAAATCATTCAAGGTGAAGAATTTCAGGATTGCCTGATCTTAAAATTTGGTAAACCCCGCACGGCCATCTTTGCTCACATGGATACCGTAGGGTTTACCGTGCGATACTTCAATCAATTACTTTCTATTGGCAGTCCGGATGCAGAAACAGAAACCAAACTGGTTGGAAAAGATTCGCTTGGAGAAATTGAGTGCGAGTTGGAGTTTGATAAAGAGAATCATGCTTTCTATAAATTTGGTCGCCCTATTGATCGCGGCACCACACTCACCTACAAGATCCACTTTCACGAAACCAAAGAATACATTGAATCCGCCTACCTCGATAATCGGTTGGGGATCTACAATGCCCTTAAGGTTGCCGAAACATTGAAAGACGGGCTAATTGTTTTCAGCTGCTGGGAAGAACACGGTGGCGGAACAGTAGGCTACCTGGCCGACTATATCTACAAAAAATGGAACGTGCGCCAGGCATTGATTTCAGATATCACATGGGTATCGGATGGTGTGGATCATGGAAAAGGAGTAGCCATTTCATTGCGCGACCGGAATTTACCTCGGAAAACTTTTGTTGATAAAATCATTCATATCGCCAGTAAATATCAAATCGATCATCAGCTGGAAGTTGAAGGCTCGGGTTCCAGCGATGGTGGCGAACTGCAGAAAAGCCCGGTTCCATTCGACTGGTGTTTTGTAGGAGCCCCCGAACAACACGCCCACACACCGCACGAAAAAGTGCACAAACACGATATCAAAACAATGATCGATCTTTATGCTTGTCTCATGAAAGAATTGTAATCCTGAAAAAAATATGAACACCAATCGCAGAAACTTCATTAAAACCACAACCGCAGCCGGTCTTGGACTTTCTATTCTTCCTTCCGGAATTGTTTTTTCAAAAGATAAAGACCCTAAGATCAGACTCGGGTTTATTGGTGTGGGCCTGCGTGGTCAGGATCACCTCGGGCTAGCACTTAAAAGAAGTGATACCGATGTAATTGCCATCTGCGATGTGCAGCAAGGTATGATTGATGCAAGTCTGAAAATGTTTGCAGAAGCCGGAAAACCCAAACCTCAGGTAATCATGGACGGACCCTATGGTTATAAAAAATTACTTGAGAACAAAGATATTGATGCGGTTATCATCGCTACCCCGTGGGAGTGGCACACAGTGATGTGCATCGATTCGATGAACGCCAAAAAATATGTGGGCTGCGAAGTGATCACCGGAATGACCGTAGAAGAGTGTTGGGAACTGGTGCATACTTCCGAACGCACGGGTATGCCGCTGATGATGTTGGAAAATGTTTGCTACAGACGCGATGTAATGGCGATATTGAACATGGTACGTCAGAATGTGTTTGGTGAACTTGTCCATTTGCAAGGAGGATATCAGCACGACCTGCGAGAAGTAAAATTCAATGATGGTAAGCAAGCCTATGGTAAAGGAGTTGAATTTGGTGAAAAAGGATTTTCGGAAGCACAGTGGCGGACACAACATTCCGTGTATCGCAATGGTGACCTCTACCCAACGCACGGTATCGGTCCGGTTGCTATGATGGTGGATATCAATCGCGGCAACCGTTTCACCCAACTGGTATCCTACTCAACCAAAGCAAGAGGCTTGCATGATCACATTGTAAAAACGGGAGGCCCGGATCATCCGAACGCAAAGATCAATTTCAAATTGGGTGATGTGGTTACCACCATGATCAGCACTGCAAACAATGAAACGATTTTATTACAACATGATACCAACCTGCCAAGGCCCTATTCCATTGGGTTTAGAGTGCAGGGCACCAAAGGCATCTGGATGGACTTAAACAAATCAATCTACATTGAAGGGCAAAGTAAAAAAGCACATCAGTGGGAAGACGCCAAAGAGTGGCTGGACAAATATGATCATCCGCTCTGGAAAAAATATGGCAATGATGCCAGCGGTGCCGGCCATGGTGGCATGGACTGGTTTGTACTCAATGCATTCATTGAATCGGTAAAACGCAAAACAAACACTCCGCAGGATGTATATGATGCCGTAACGTGGAGCGCTATTACTCCTTTGTCAGAAAGCTCTATTCAACTGGGAGGCGAGAGCGTTGAGTTTCCCGATTTCACAGGAGGCAAATGGATGTCTCGCAAGAATGAATTTGCGTTAGGTGACGATTATTAATGCATACGATTTCGTCAGTAATCATAAATCTATACTCTCTTGGATGGTATAATTGGCGTGGTGTTAGAAATGTCGATTATGTCGATCTGTTCTATGTATGCTTATTCATATTTATCCTCTGGGTGTCGATTCACGCTATTGATTACGTATATCGAATCATCGAAGGCAAGAAAAAATAAATTTCGAAAGTCATTGAGAAGTAATCCTGCTGATTTACCGTCTTCAAAATAACGACCCTTGGTTCCCTGATCATTTTATCGTTAAAGTCCCACAAAGGAAGTGAAATTCAGGCTGAGAAAATTCTATGCAATCGATTTAACTCATCATGAACTCAGATAACCTTACACCAGCAAATCTTTCACAATGGGACACCGTTATCTTTGCAACAACAATTTTTTAACTATGAACGAAATTCAAATTCTTGGTCTTGCTGCTGGCTCGTGCACTACGATTGCCTTTTTACCTCAGGTAGTCAAAACGTGGAAAAGTGGTTCAGCAAAAGATCTTTCGCTGGGGATGTTTTCATTTTTTTGCTTTGGTGTGTTGCTTTGGCTGATTTATGGAATCGTCATCAATGATGTGCCGGTGATTGTGGCCAATCTTCTTACACTTATATTAGCTTCTTCATTGTTATTCTTCAAACTGAGATTTAAAGAATAATAAATTACGCATTCTGTGCTGCATTTACATTCTGGAAAATCATTCGCACCAATGCTGTAATGGCCCAACCAGTTCCGGATTAAGTAGCTATTATCGAATAAATCCGGGATTTGCATACCTCTGCCTTACGGCCATACCCGATAGCAAAGGGCAATGCTGCTAAACAAACGTTTGAACTAAAATAGATGGTTCATTCAAGTAAATCATTTTTTTTAAAAAATGTTTAAAGAGGTATCTTTGAGCGAGATGTTGATAGAACACCTATGAAGATTAAAGATCTTGAATTCAAAAAGTTTATTCCTGCTTCTAAAATTGAAGAAAAGACTACTGAGCTGGCCTCCAGAATAAACCAGGATTATAAAAATCAATGTCCTGTTTTTTTACCCATTCTTAATGGTTCATTCATGTTCGCAGCTGACTTGCTGAAGGAGGTGAAAATCCCTTGCCGTATCTCATTTGTAAAAACCTCTTCTTATTCAGGCACTTCAAGCACTGGCCACTTAAAAACACTTATCGGTCACGATGAAAGTCTCTTTAATCAGGATATCATCATTATTGAAGACATCGTTGATTCGGGCCTTACTATTGAAAAAATCATCGAAGAACTCCGTGGCTTGGGCACAAAATCAGTGGAGGTGATTAGTCTGTTAAGAAAAAAGGGCGCCCGTGAAAAAAAAATAGATGTCAAATATGTCGGGTTTGATCTGGATTCAGAATTTGTAATCGGTTATGGACTGGATTATGATGGCTTTGGTCGTAATTACAAGGACATCTACAAGTTAATAGAAAAAGAAACTGAAAAATAGATCCAGTTGCCTGAAAGGGATCCCATTGGCTATTGTTCAATTGATCATTATCTTGCGCTCCCTTTTTACCTAAACTACCTGATATGATCAATCTTGTTCTCTTTGGGCCGCCTGGAGCAGGCAAAGGCACGCAGAGCGAAAAGCTAATACAAAAGTATGGCTTCGTACATATTTCAACCGGTGACCTTTTTAGGTGGCACACCAAAAATGATACGGCATTAGGGAAGCGGGTAAAAGAGATTATGAATAGTGGTGCATTGGTTCCTGACGAAATTACCATCGCCATGCTAAAAGAAGAACTCGATAAAAATCCTCAGGCCAAAGGGTTCTTGTTCGATGGGTTTCCACGTACCGTGCCTCAGGCAGAAGCCTTGGATACGTTCCTGAAAGAAAACGGATCGGCCATTCATCACGTGATTGCATTGGACGTAACAGAAGAAGAATTGCGCGCACGCATTGGCAAGCGCAGAACTACTGAGAACAGGGCCGATGACGAAGAAGAAAAATTAAACAAACGGATAACGGAATATTTCAGTAAGACCATCCATGTTCTTCCTTACTATAATAGTCAGGGAAGATTAAATACCGTGCATGGCATTGGTGTTATTGATGAAATCAACAAAAACATTTGCGCGATACTGGATCGCTAAAACATCCTTGAACCAACCCTGCCATGTCCTCTCCCAACTTTATTGATTACGTAAAATTAAACGGCCGCTCCGGACATGGTGGCGCGGGCTGCCTTCATTTTCATCGCGAAAAATTCATTGAAAAAGGAGGACCCGATGGAGGTGATGGCGGACGCGGTGGACACCTCATCCTAAGAGGAAATGCGCAAATGTGGACATTGCTTCACTTGAAGTTTCGTAAACATGTGTTTGCAGAAAACGGTAAACCAGGTGAATCGCAAAACTGCACAGGTTCTTTTGGCAAAGATATCACCTTGGATGTGCCCCTCGGCACGGTAGCACGCAGTTCAGAGACGAATGAGATCATGTGCGAGATCAATGAAGACGGTCAGGAGGTAATTCTACTTCCTGGTGGCCGGGGAGGGAAAGGAAATTCCTATTTTGCTACCTCCACCAATCAGGCACCACAACATGCGCAGACCGGTGAACCGGGGAGAGATGAGTGGGTTATTCTAGAATTGAAATTGCTGGCCGATGTTGGCCTTGTTGGCTTTCCGAATGCAGGTAAGTCAACATTACTATCCGTTGTATCTGCCGCTAAACCTAAGATTGCCGATTACGCCTTTACCACATTGACACCAAACCTTGGCGTGGTTTCCTATCGTGATTCGAGATCGTTTGTGATGGCCGATATTCCAGGAATCATTGAAGGTGCTGCCGAAGGAAAGGGATTAGGCGTGCGCTTCTTAAAACACATCGAGCGAAATTCATTGTTGTTGTTTCTTATACCGGTAGACTCCAATGATATCAAAAAGGAATATGAAATTCTTTTGAATGAGTTGCGCAAATACAACCCCGAGTTGCTTGATAAGAAAAGACTGCTCGCTATTTCCAAATGCGATATGCTGGATGATGAATTGCTCAAGGAGGTGAAGAAAGAACTACCCAAGGGGATACCTTCCGTATTTATTTCATCTCTTTCCAATCAGGGTATTACTGAACTTAAAGACCTTATCTGGCGCACACTGAACCCGTAACGCCATTCTGACACAAAATCAATTATTGGCAAAATTCTTGTCACTTTCCCCTTTATTAAGCGAAAACTATGGAAAACTCAGTTCAACCAGAACAGGAATTGGAAAAACACGATGATTTGATAGAAGAGACCCCTCCTACGCAAACTCCAGAGCCCGCGAGTGCAGAAAAGAAAGAAGACCTTATCGACCCTGTTAAGAAACTTAAGGACGAATTGTCAGAAGCAAAAGATAAATACGTAAGGCTTTATGCCGAGTTTGATAATTTCAGAAGAAGATCTTCTAAGGAAAAACTCGAAATGATTCAATCCGCCAATGAGCAATTGCTGCAGGCATTGCTTCCGGTGGCCGATGATTTTGAGCGTGCCGGAAAAGCTTTCAAAGACAGAAATGATAAAGAGGCTGAGGGATTTTTCATAATCCAGAATAAATTTAAAAAGACACTGGAACAGTATGGAGTAAAACCCATGGAGTCGCTCAAAGAAACCACCTTCAATCCCGACCTTCATGAAGCCATCACGCAGGTGCCTGCCCCCAATGAAAAATTAAAGGGTAAGATCATGGATGTCGTAGAGAATGGATATCTGTTGAACGATAAAGTTATTCGCTTTGCTAAAGTTGTTGTAGGAAGTTGATACCAAATTTTATTACGCTGAACGAACACTAACTTCCAAGCTCACGAATCATGTCAACAAAAAGAGATTTTTACGAAATATTAGGAGTGAGTAAATCCGCCACTCCCGAAGAGATTAAGAAAGCCTATCGCAAAGTGGCCATCCAGTTCCACCCGGATAAAAATCAAGGGAATAAAGAGGCTGAGGAAAAATTTAAAGAGGCTGCTGAAGCGTATGAAGTGCTCAGCGACACAGATAAGCGTGCAAAATACGATCGCTTCGGACATTCAGGACAAGGTGGTGGAGGCTTCCGTGGTCACGACATGAACATGGATGATATCTTCAGTCAGTTTGGTGATATTTTTGGCGGTGGCGGTGGCGGAAGTCCGTTTGATAGTTTCTTTGGTGGCGGTGGCGGCAGAACCAGGCAGCGCAAAGGTTCAAACCTGCGCATAAAGCTTAAGCTTACTCTGGAAGAAATTGCTCATGGTGTTGAAAAGAAAATAAAAGTAAACAGACTCATTCGCGCAGAAGGAGTTACGTTTAAAAATTGTACCACCTGCCAGGGAACAGGCCAAGTTAGAAAAGTGGTAAACACGATGCTTGGCCAGATGGTGTCAACCACAACCTGCTCGGCTTGTAATGGAGCTGGTCAACTAATTGACAAGCGCCCTTCCGGGGTAGATAACTCAGGGCTTGTTTCGAAGGAAGATATGATTTCGGTGAAAATTCCTGCTGGGGTAAGCGATGGCATGCAGCTCTCCATGTCTGGAAAAGGAAATGAAGCTCCGGGCGGGGGCATACCAGGTGACTTGCTCATTTTAATTGAAGAACAGGAAGATAAAGAGTTAAAGCGGGATGGAAATAACCTGGTGTTTGACCTGCATATCAGCTTTATTGACGCAGCTTTAGGTATTTCTGTTGAGGTTCCTTCCATTGGAGGAAAAGTGAGAATCAAAATAGATCCGGGTACACAAAGCGGAAAAATTCTAAGACTTCGCGGCAAAGGATTGAAAGATATAAACGGCTATGGAGCCGGGGACCAGCTTATTTACATAAATGTCTTTACCCCAAGGAAGCTAAGCAGTGAAGAGAAAGCAAAACTTGAGAGCCTTAAAAACTCTCCTAATTTTCAACCTCACCCGGACTCGGGAGAAAAAGGGTTCTTTGAGCGCATGAAGGAGTACCTGGGATAAAAAATAATAACCCTTTCTAAAATAACCCGTATAAGACCTATTACGGGTTATTTTTTTACAAAATTGTAACCTTTATTACATCTTTAAACTTTACCTGAACTAACACGTAAGAAGTAGATATGTGGAGATCGATGATTTTAGCTTTAGTAACCAGTGCCACCGCCTTTGGTGTAAGCGCGCAGGCGAAGAAGCAGTTTTCTGTTGAAAAAATACAGGAATGCGAAAAGGTAGTGTTAAAACTCAGGGCCAAAACCGGCAATTGCATTATCCGGCCCAGCCAAAATGAAGATATTCTAAATGTGTACAGCAACCAGGACGTAGAAGAGTATGGCCACTCCTTCAGCAACGAAGTTATCGGAACTGTCTGTTCAGTGAAATTATCCCTTGAGCAAGAAAACATGCCAGGCGTTGGCCACAAAATCTCATACCGTGTTTTTGGTGCCGGTGAAAGACCGACAGAAAAATTCTGGAAAGTATATCTGGCCGAATCAACTCCTTATATATTAGATCTAGATTATGGTTTGGGCAATGCCAATATAGACCTGTCCGGTTTATCCATTGAAAAACTTAAAATCAATACCGGCAGCGCAGATGTGAACATCAGTTATAATACCGAAGTGGGTAATAAAATTACCATGGATACTTTTTCGGTAAAGGTGGATATGGGTTCACTGAACGCCCGTCATCTCAACCTGGCCAAATCCAAAGTGGTTCATGCCGAAGTTGGTTTTGGAAATATGTTTCTCGACTTCAGCAATAGACCAACGATTGCTAATCATATCATTGGCAGTGTTGGTGCCGGCAATCTGATTATTCAGCTCCCTTCCGAGGACGTTCCTGTTCTGGTAACCATCAATGAGTCGTGGTTATGCAGTATCAATCTTTCGCGCAACCTGAAAAAAATAGGACCCAACAAGTTTGCTAATACCGCCTATACCAAGGATAGTCCCAATGCACTGGTGTTTGATTTGGATGTCTCCATGGGTAAAATTGTTTTTCGCGAAAACCATCACTAATTCCAGTTGTTATTTAAACAAAGTTTGAATTGAAGTCCGAATTATTTCGGAGGCATGGAACCTATTCTTAAATTTACCTAAACTAAAATTCCCCAGTCAGTGAACGCACTTATTGCTAAAAACATTACCAAGCGTTATACCAACCATACTGCCTTGGATTCAGTGAGCATTACTATTCCGGAAAAAACGATTTATGGATTGTTAGGTCCCAACGGAGCAGGAAAAACCACTTTGATACGAATCATCAACCAGATTATCAACAGTGACTCAGGAGAGATTTCTGTTTTTGGTCAACCCTTGCATTCCAAACACGTGGAGATTATCGGATACTTGCCCGAAGAACGAGGCCTGTACAAAAAAATGAAAGTAGGTGACCAGCTTCTCTATCTGGCACAGTTAAAAGGTCTGAGCAAAAAAGAAGCGCTCGCGCGGATAAAAGTATGGCTGGACAAATTTGAGATCCGGGATTGGTGGCACAAAAAAGTGGAAGACCTCTCAAAAGGTATGGCACAGAAAGTGCAATTCATCAGCACCGTCCTGCATGAGCCAAAGTTGATCATTTTGGACGAGCCGTTCTCAGGATTCGATCCGGTAAACGCACAACTCATCACCGAGCAAATATTGGAATTAAAAGAAAAAGGGAGCACGATTATTTTTTCCACCCACCGAATGGAAACCGTGGAGTCATTGTGCGACCATATTGCCCTGATCAACAAATCAAAAAAGATCCTGGAGGGACCTAAGAAACAAGTAAAGGATCAGTTCAGGTCAAATACCTTTATCGTTGAGCATCGTGGAAATCATTTTTCATTGCCTGCCGATCGGTATGAATTAATCAAACAGGAAACCATAGAAGATAATTTATTCTCCAGCACACTCAAAGCAAGAGACGGCATAAAAGGCAATCAGGTTATTCGCGACATTATTGATATCACTGAAGTTCATAGCTTTCAGGAAAAGATACCAAGCATGGCCGATATTTTTATCAGCCTGGTAAAAGGAGAAGGAGACGAAGCCCTGAAAAAACACTTACTCGAGTTATAACCTGACCATCACAAGACATTGTATTTATGAATAAGATCTGGTTAATCATCCAACGCGAATTTCTTAACAGGGTGCAGAAAAAATCATTTCTGATTACTACCATCCTGGTGCCGCTCATTTTCCCGGCTATTATTGGAGGCCTTGCTTATGTAGCCATTAAAG
The DNA here is from genome assembly GCA_964540915.1 of uncultured Ohtaekwangia sp. Lineage (GTDB taxonomy): Bacteria > Bacteroidota > Bacteroidia > Cytophagales > Cyclobacteriaceae > ELB16-189. The sequence continues at coordinate 49,762 of CAZIOY010000003.1, read as the reverse complement.
ATGCTGAATCGGCTAAAGCAGATGTTGTGCACGTCCTCGATGAAAGTAAGAAATTTACTTTCGAGGATGGAAAGCGCTTCCAATTCGTTCCCATTGATCAGACATTAGAACAAGCCAAGAAAATCTATAATGAAACCAATGATTTCGCATTGCTTTACATTCCCGATCTGGATATAAACAAGCCCGAAGGTGTTTTACTCTACACAAAAGAAAATCCCAGTATCGACAAAGTAGGCGACCTGGAATCACTCATTGAAACAAGAATTCATGATTTGAAACTTCAGGAATACAAAATAGATGAAGCGACTATTAAAAGTTTAAGACCTCAGGTTAGTCTCAAACAATTTAATTTAACGGAAACCGGTGAAGAGAAATCCAGTAGCGCAGGTATTTTATATGGCCTCGGCTTTGGCCTCGGCATTCTAATCTACATGTTCGTTCTCATCTATGGCATCCAGATCATGCAGGGAGTGATTGACGAGAAGACCTCGAAAGTTGTTGAAGTTATCGTTTCATCTGTCAAGCCCTTTCAACTCATGTTGGGTAAAATTCTTGGCATCGCCTCCGTGGGTTTATTGCAGTTTTCCATTTGGATCATTTTAATATCGGTGCTTTCATCTGGCACACTTGCCTACTTCGGATTAAAGATGCCGCAAAAACAAGTGATGGAGCAGATGACCCAGCAAATGGATAAAAATCCTGAAATGAAAGAAGCCATGGATCAGCAAAACTCCAAGGTGGGCGAGTTGCTGGGTAATTTGAGTGAAATTCCATTTGGAAAAATCGCTTTTGTGTTTGTGTTTTATTTTTTGGGAGGCTACCTCTTATATGGTGCACTCTTTGCGGCAGTAGGTTCGGCCGTTGATTCGCAGCAGGAAGCTCAGCAATTTCAATTCCCTGTCACCCTTCCACTTCTGATTGGCTACATAGGTTTATTCATGTTCATTTTACGAGATCCTCACGGCTCAGCAAGTTTCTGGCTTTCGGTGATTCCTTTTACTTCACCCGTGGCTATGGTAGGCCGCATCGCATTTGGTGTGCCCGTCTGGGAACTGGCTCTCTCCATGCTACTGTTAGTTGGAGGATTTTTACTCACTACCTGGATAGCCGGAAGAATTTACCGTGTGGGTATCTTAATGACTGGAACAAAAGTAAGCTACAAGGTTTTAGCCAAGTGGTTTATGATGAAGGGATAAATGCCGCAGTTATCGATCATCGCAAAGACCGGATACACCATCCGGTTTTTTTATTTAATTTCCATGCGGATATGACTAAAAAAGGAACCCTGCCTGCCTCGATGGATTTTTATCAGGACAACACCAATTTGAAGTGGATCATTTTGGTTGTGTCTGTGGTCATCAGTGTAGGATCCATTTTCTACACCAACTTTCTGGTTGATCAGCTGAAGGAAAGAGAGAAACAACAAGTGGAGTTATTCACCAAGGCATTGGAATACATCACGAGCGCGGAAGAAAGTATCGATTTTGTTACCAATGAAATCATCTTCAAAAACAAGTCTGTTCCGGTGATCTGGATTACACAAGACAAAGAATACCAATACGCGAACATCGATTTGAATGAATCTCTTCCCAAAGAAAAGAAAGAAGCTTTTCTGAAGCACCAGGTTGACGAAATGAAAGAGGCTTATGCTCCTATCGAAATGACCTCCATTAATGAAAATGGCGGGGTGGAAAGCTACGGTTTTGTGTACTACAAAAATTCAAAACTCCTCACCCAACTCATTGCCTTCCCTTATGTTCAGTTATCTGTAATAGCAATCCTTGCCCTCATCTCTTACCTGGCCTTCAACTATTCACGCACCGCAGAACAAAACCAGGTATGGGTGGGTCTTGCCAAAGAAACTGCGCATCAATTAGGCACACCTCTCTCTTCTTTGATGGCGTGGATAGAAGTGCTGCGCGATGATCCGGAGATAAAAAACAAGGGTATTGTAGAAGAGCTTGATAAGGACATTAAAAAACTCACGGTAGTAACTGAACGCTTTTCAAGCATTGGATCAACCCCTGTGTTGAAGGACGAAAACATTCATCAATTAGTAAACAATGTGGTAGGCTACCTGCGACCACGGGTTTCTTCAAAAATCAACTTTGAAGTATACACACTGTCTGAAACCATTCAAGCCCAGGTACATGCTCCTCTCTTTGAGTGGGTACTTGAAAATTTATGCAAAAATGCCATTGATGCCATGGGCAACTCCGGCACGATAGCCATCAAAATATTGCGCGGGGGCGACAGGAAAGTACTTATCGATATTTCAGACACCGGCAAGGGCATTCCTAAAACGATTATTCAAAATGTTTTCAAGCCTGGTTTTACCACCAAAAAGCGCGGCTGGGGTCTGGGGTTGGCTTTGGCCAAAAGAATTATCGAAATGTATCACCAGGGTAAAATCTTTGTAAAAACATCCGAAGAAAATCAGGGAACCACCTTCCGCATTGAATTGAAGAGCGCCTGAAAAATTCATTCGCACCAATTGTGCAATAAACATGATGATTATCAGATATTTACATATGAATAATTTTACAAACAACAATTCTGTAAAACCTCGATTGTGAAGTTTGTATTAACCCCACAAAAAACTACTTTTGCGGTCGGATTTTTAAGCCATTAAATGGCTTTGACCAATCCAATTTCAGCTGTAAAAATTCTTAAAACATCATATTCAATGGCCAATAGCGGTAGAATCACTCAGGTAATCGGTCCGGTAGTAGACGTAGCATTTGACGAACCCGGAACAAAACTTCCAAACATTCTGGATTCACTGGAAGTTACAAAAGCAGATGGCACACTCGTGGTGCTTGAAACTCAACAACATTTAGGAGAAGATCGTGTGCGCACCATCGCCATGGAAGGAACCGAGGGCCTGGTGCGTGGTATGGTAGTAACGGATACCGGCACCCCTATTCAGATGCCCGTTGGAGACGATATTAAAGGCAGACTTTTCAATGTTATCGGTCAAGCCATTGATGGTATTAGACAGCCTAAAGGCGATAAGACCATGTCTATTCATAGAAATGCGCCTGCCTATGAGGACCTTTCTACTTCTCAGGAAATTCTTTATACCGGAATCAAAGTAATTGACCTCATCCAACCATACTCAAAAGGTGGAAAAATCGGTTTGTTTGGTGGTGCCGGTGTAGGCAAGACCGTATTGATCCAGGAATTGATCAACAATATAGCAAAAGCATATGCCGGTCTTTCCGTATTTGCCGGAGTGGGTGAGCGTACCCGCGAGGGAAATGATTTGCTGCGTGAGATGATAGAAGCAGGCATTGTGAATTATGGTCCTGAATTTATGAAGTCCATGCATGCCGGTGGATGGGACTTATCTAAAGTTGACATGGAAAAGTTGAAAGAATCAAAGGCAACTTTCGTGTTTGGCCAGATGAACGAACCTCCTGGTGCCCGTGCTCGTGTTGCTCTTTCCGGATTGACCGTTGCTGAATATTTCCGTGATGGTGATGGCACCGGAAAAGGTCGCGATATTCTTTTCTTCATTGATAATATCTTCCGTTTCACACAGGCGGGATCTGAAGTATCTGCGCTTTTAGGACGTATGCCATCAGCCGTAGGTTATCAGCCTACATTGGCTTCTGAGATGGGTGCCATGCAAGAGCGTATCACGTCAACCAAGAACGGATCAATCACATCAGTGCAGGCCGTTTACGTACCTGCCGATGACTTGACTGACCCTGCTCCTGCAACAACATTCGCTCACTTAGATGCGACCACCGTATTGTCTCGTAAAATTGCTGAATTAGGTATCTACCCTGCGGTGGATCCATTGGATTCAACATCAAGAATTTTACGTGCTGACATTGTAGGTGATGAGCATTATGATTGTGCACAGCGTGTGAAGTTGATTCTTCAGCGTTACAAAGAATTGCAAGACATCATTGCGATCTTGGGTATGGATGAATTATCTGATGAAGATAAATTGACCGTATCCCGCGCAAGACGTGTTCAGCGTTTCTTGTCACAACCTTTCCACGTAGCAGAAGCGTTCACTGGTTTGAAAGGAGCGCTCGTGGATATCAAAGACACCATCAAAGGATTTAACATGATTATGGATGGTGAAGTAGATCATCTTCCAGAAATGGCCTTCAACCTGGTAGGTAACATTGAAGAAGCCATTGCAAAAGGTGAGAAAATAATGGCTGACGCGAACGCTTAATATTTCAAACTTCATGTTATTAGAAATTATAACACCCGATAAAAAAGTTTTCGAAGGAGAAGTAACCGTGGTTACATTTCCTGGTGAAGACGGTTCTTTTCAAATTCTCAGCGGGCACGCTCCGTTGGTAAGTTTACTTAAAGAGGGAGTGGTTGAGTATAAATCGAAAGAATCATCTCAACAAATTCGTATCACCGGTGGCGTAGTAGAAGTGCTTAAGAACAAGGTCATTCTCCTTGCTGATGGTGTGAAGGATTAAACAATCTTCTAAATCAACAAAAACCCCGATCCTGAGGATTGGGTTTTTTTGTTTATAGGAACTGCGAGTAGTATGAAATTATAATCTGTTTGTAAAACAAAAGCCTCCCGGAAAGGAGGCTTTTAAATATTTTGGTGTTTTGAAGCTATTGTCGAACCAACCACTTAATTAAAAATATCAAGGCAACGATTACAGCAACTACACCGATAACACCCAGGATTTCACTGGCTCCCCAAAGGGACGTTAATACTAATCCCACAACTCCAAAAATTGCAGCCATTTTAAGGTCATTATCCCAGGCTCCCGTTGCGTTGGTTGACTCTATACCCAAATTCTTCTTTTGCTCTTTAACATAGGTCTTTATCTCACTACGTAAATGAGTGCGCAATACCTTGCGTTCAGTCTTTGTCATTTGAATGTAGGTCTTTCGAACTTCTTCTTTAGGGGCTTTCAATTCTGCGGGTGAGGTGGATGAGGTGCTTGCTAAAAGTTGCTCTGGCTGTGCAACCACTTTTGTTTGATCATCAACAACGGTCACTGACTTTGTTGAAGTTTGATTGTTAATAGGCTTATTGAAGTAATTAAAGCTCGCTGTATATTTTGGGCCAGAACAAGCCGAAGCAACAATAGCGACAACGAATACATAAAGTAGTTTTTTCATAATGCTGATGGTTTATTTTTTAAAAAAAGAAATTATTCGATTGAAGAAACGTTTTTCAAATTCCCAAAAAAAATGGAATTGACCAAATACAAATCCATACAACAGTAAAAACAGGTTATATACCGGTAAAATCAAGATCCAGTAAAGAGTACTTGCCCACACTGGTTTATCCCCGAAAGGGAACCAATACTCAAATAATGGGCGCTTGATCAAAAGAACTGTAAATCCGGTGCACGCAAAAACAATGAGTATGATTGCGACTTGCAATCCGCTCTTTACCTTCCACCTCGTTTGTAGTCGATCAACCCAACTCATTTTCAATACCAATTATCGGTTCAAGATAGCAAAGCATTTGTTCAGGAAAATGGCTTCCACCAATCATTTTGTGGCAAATTGGCTGAAATTACTATCGGCTCTTTTTTAACCGGATGAATAAAGGAAAGTTGTCTCGCGTGTAACCCAATACTTCCATCGGGTGATGACATTTCCGACCCATATTTCACGTCACCCACAATCGGGCATCCCATGGAAGCAAGCTGTACCCTGATTTGATGTGGCCTGCCTGTGATTGGGTTAACCTCTATCAGATAATACCCTCGCTTACTCTCGATTACTTTGTAGTGCAGTTCCGATCGTGATCCATCCGGGTTCTCCTTACTATAAGCGGTTGTCTTATTTTTTTTTTCGTCTTTTACCAGCCAATGAACCAGTGTGCCCTCATTCCGGGAGGGCCGGGTAGTAACCAATGCCCAATATGTTTTCTGAGTCTTCCTGTCTCTGAATAGTGCATTCATCCGCTCCAGCGCTTTTGATGTGCGGGCAAACACTACGACTCCACTCACGGGCCGGTCCAGGCGGTGCACGACACCTAAAAAGACTTCACCCGGTTTTTGATATTTTTCGCCAATGTAATCTTTCGCCATATCCACCAACGGCACGTCACCGGTGGCATCGCCCTGTACCAGCACACCGGCCTGTTTGTTGATAACCAGCAAGTGGTTGTCTTCGTATAAAACCTGTAGTGGACTAATCATAAAACTTTGTAAGTTAGAACCGGATATAAAACAATCAAAGCTCCATGGCAAAACACTTGATCGGCTTTTTGGCAATTATCATAACCATTACATCCTGCAACAAAAACCAATCACCCGATGCGTTAAAAAAGCATATCACGGAAGAGTTAGCCAGACAGCCAGGGGTATTTGCCGTTGCTTTTAAAGATCTGACCACGGGTGAAGAAATATTAATTAATGAACATGCACTGTTCCATGCCGCCAGCACGATGAAAACTCCGGTGATGGTAGAGGTTTATAAGCAGGTATCGGAAGGAAAATTTTCGCTCAAGGATTCTATTCTGATAAAAAATGAATTCGTAAGTATTTTTGATGGCAGTACTTTTTCTATCAGCCCTTCCGTAGATAGTGATACGCTTCTATATAAAGAAATTGGCAAGAAGCGGACGGTATATTCGCTCATGTATGACATGATCATCGTCAGCAGCAATCTCGCCACCAATCTCATCATCGAACTGGTCGATGCAAAAAATGTCACCAATACCCTTCGATCCATTGGCGCTAAAGATATTCAGGTCTTGCGTGGCGTGGAAGACACGAAAGCATTTGAAGCCGGCATGAATAATCAGGTGACTGCCTACGACCTGATGTTGTTGTTTGAAAAAATTGATAAAGAAGAACTGATCAGTTCAGAGGCGAGTATGGCCATGATGGATATATTGTTAAACCAGCAATTCAATGACATCATTCCGGCTAATCTTCCAAAGGAAGTTAAGGTAGCTCATAAGACTGGTTCAATCACTGGCGTGCAGCATGACTCAGGCGTTGTCTTTTTACCCAATGGACGAAAATATGTGTTGATTCTTCTTTCCAAAGATCTTGAAAATGAAGCTGCCGGAGTGAGTGCGATGGCCACCGTATCAAAAATGATTTACGATCGCGTGACTGCCACGAAATAGCTAGTCTTTAAACTCTGATGTAAAGTGGAAACTGATTTCCGTAAAATTATCCTGTACCATTTGCAGCCACGCTTTGGACTCCGCCATAAACACCAATTTACCGTCTTTATCACGGGCAATATGTCTTTGCTTTGAATCAATAAATTCCTGAAACTTCTTTGGATCTTTGCTGCTGATCCAGCAAGCCTTATAAATATTTTGATGCGCAAACTCAACCGAAGCGCTGTATTCATTTTTTAATCGGAATTGAATTACTTCAAATTGAAGTGCTCCAACCACGCCCACCACTTTCCTTTTTCCTAACTCATAGGTAAATAACTGGGCCACGCCTTCTTCCATCAGTTGAAGCAATCCTTTCTCGAGTTGCTTGGTCTTCATGGCGTCCTTGTTGATCACTTCCTTGAAAATTTCCGGAGAGAAACTTGGAATACCTGTATACATCAATTTTTCTCCATCGGTAAGCGTATCGCCAATCTTTAAGTTGCCGGTGTCATACAAACCCACAATATCTCCGGGCCAGGCTTCATCTACGGTTTCACGGTCTTGCGCCATAAAGGCGGTAGCATTAGAAAAACGAATTCCTTTCTCCTGACGTACATGATAATAATTTGTGCCTCTTTCAAACTTGCCAGAGCAAACACGCAAAAACGCAATACGGTTGCGATGCTTCGGATCCATGTTGGCATGAATCTTAAAGATGAATCCAGAAAACTTAGTTTCCTTAGGTTTGATCTCGCGCAATGTAGTTTCGCGAGGGATGGGTGGCGGTGCAATGCGAATGAACGTGTCTAGTAATTCTTGCACACCGAAGTTATTCACTGCACTACCAAAAAATACAGGAGCTACTATTCCAGCCAGGTATTCCTCTACTTCAAACTCGGGGTATACGCCTTCAATGAGTTCTACATCCGCACGCAATTGCTTGGCGTAGTTCTCTCCTACATATTGATCTAAAGCATCGCTATGGATATCTGAAATTTCAATGCCTTCTGATATTGTTATTTTGCTCGATGTAAACAGGTGCAACGTTTTCTCGTACAAATTATATACGCCCTTAAAAGTCTTACCCATGCTAATGGGCCAACTCAGCGGACGCACTTTGATGTCCAGTTTATCTTCTACCTCATCCAACAACTCAAAGGGATCTTGTCCTTCCCGATCCAGCTTATTGATAAAACAAATAACCGGGGTGTTGCGCATACGGCAAACTTCCATCAGTTTCTCGGTCTGCGATTCTACACCCTTTACACAATCAATCACCATGATTACACTATCCACGGCAGTGAGGGTACGGTAGGTATCTTCGGCAAAATCCTGGTGACCAGGCGTATCGAGCAGGTTGATCTTAATATCTTTGTAATTAAAGCCCATCACCGAAGTAGCCACCGAAATACCCCGCTGCTTTTCAATCTCCATCCAATCGCTGCGCGCGTGATCTTTTATTTTGGACGATTTCACAGCGCCCGCTTTTTGAATCGCCCCTCCAAAAAGAAGAAGTTTTTCTGTGAGCGTAGTTTTTCCTGCATCCGGGTGACTGATGATTCCGAAAGTTCTGCGTTTGGCTATTTCCTGGTCGAGTGTCATTGTAGTTCTAAATCTAGAAGGAGCTTACTCCTTTAATAAGCCGCAAAAGTAAGGAAAAGCTTATTGTTTCACCGCGCTTTAAAAATGCCATTTTACTGAATCCATTGAATTGATCTATTTTTAACCATAAATTGAGATTACAATTCACCTTTCATTTAAGGTAACTGAATGAAAAAAAGGTTCATACTATCCCTTGTTATAAGCTTAACACTCTTTTGCACTGAAAGCTTCTGTCAGTTCAATGTCTTCCAGATAATGGAAGGCAACAGCCCATTCTTTGACGATTTTATGGAACATGAACCCGTGTCATTTGAATGGAACATGGAGGGAAAAGCCCAGGCACAACTCAATGACGGAATTAACCTGCTGGAAGAAAAGAATTATAATGCTGCAATCGGCAGTTTATCAGATGCTATTCAACTTGATGCCCGGCTATGGATGAGTTACTATTACCGGGGGGTATGCAACAAAAGATTAGGCAACTTAAAAGATGCCGAAAAGGACTTTCAAAAAGCAATGAAAATTAAAGAAGATGCCTATGCCGTTTTTCTTGAACTGGGGAAACTTGAAGTATTGCAGCAAAAATCAGAGTCTGCTAAAAACTACTTTGAAAAATTTGTTAAAGCCCAACCTGATGATGTCAGAGGATATTATCAGCTTGGAAACATATACTTTGTTTCAGGCGACTTTGTAAAAGCCAGACGCTATTATCAGAAGTGCAACGATATAAAAGTTGACTTTCCAGATTCACACGTTAAAATCGGCTTAATAGAGATAACGCAAGAGAAAAAATTAAAGTCCGGGATATCTTATTTTGAAAAAGCTTTATCCATAAATCCTAATCATCATCAGGCTCTATTGTTTCATGGATTATCTTCCATAGAAGAAGATCCTAGAAAAAGTCTGAGCGATTTCTCAACACTTATCCGACTTAATCCGGACAACATTAATTTCAGATTTACCCGGGGATATCTATTAACCGAACAAACAGAATACGAAAAAGCATTCTCTGACTTTTATTATGCGATTCGGGAAATGCAACAAAACCCAAATAGTTTCAAAGGAGCCCAAACCTATATGGATAAGCGAATCGATATTCAATATGCGGGTTATTATACCATAAATAACATTTATGGATTAGAAGATGAACCGGCTTTTTATGTAAAAAAAGGATTTTGTCTTTTACTCAATGGCAAGTATAAAAATGCCATTGAGAGTTTTAACGAGGCGAGGGTTGCCGATGAATCAGCACTGACCCCATTTCTGACTGCACTATCGCTTGAACATATGGGCTTTCATGCACAAGCCTATCCTATGTATGAGAAGGCACTTAAGATCGATAATAAGATCCTCGATGCGCACAAAAAAAGAGGAGTATATCGTACTGAACTTAAGGACTGGGATGGAGCCATTGATGATTTCACTGAAATGCTACGAATTGATCCTATGGCCTTTATCGCTTATAAATTCCGTGGCGTTTCACACTTTTATAAAGATGAATTTTTAAAAGCGAAAGATGACTTCACACTTTACCTTACCAACGACTCAACGGATAAGGAAGCTTTTTCGTACAGGGCCCTCTGTTATGAAAAACTGGGAGATCGTCTTTCGGCTGCGTATGATTTTTTGGAAGCTGGTCAAGAAAATCGCATTGAAACTCTTATTCCCGAGGAAATTATCACGTTTCTTTTAAAAGATGGAGACACGCTTAACGCTGAGGCTAAAACAAATAATTTTATCAGACGATTCCCCCAGTATCCTGTAGCCCATGCAGTAAAAATAAAAATAGCTGAGGTTAAAGAGGACTGGACTTTGATAAATAAGGAAATTGAAAATTCTATATTGGTAATCAATCCACAAACCCATGAAGTTGTCAGTTATTCCTATCTGCTTACCGTTAAGGCAAAGATTCTTATTCATGAAAATAAATCCAGTGAAGCATTGTCCGTTCTAAATGATGCCATTCGCATAAATGTAAAGAACGGAGAAGCCTATTTTCAAAGGGCTAAATTATATCTTGCAAAAAACAAAGAGAATAATGCAAAACAAGATTTTGTAATGGCAAAAAATCTTGGCGTAAAAGAAGCTGACATATTCTTAAACAAAAAGTAAATAAAACATGAATTATAGAAGATTTGGAAGAACCGACTGGCGGGTGAGTGAAATAGGCTATGGCATGTGGGGCCTTGCGGGATGGAAAGAAACCGATCAAACGGAAGTATTAAACGCACTTGAAAAATCCGTTGAGCTGGGTTGTAACTTTTACGACACCGCGTGGGGTTATGGAGCCGGAGCAAGCGAAGAGATTTTAGGCAACCTCATAAAACGACATGCCAGCAAACGACTTTATTTCGCCACCAAAATTCCACCTAAGAATTTCAAATGGCCTTCTAAAGCCAACTTTCTGCTTGAAGATTGTTTCCCTGCATCTCACATTATAGAGTACACCGAAAAAAGTCTGAAGAACCTGAATGTAGAGCGCATTGATTTACAACAATTTCACGTGTGGGAAGATAGCTGGGCACATCATGATGATTGGAAAAGAGCGATTGAAAAATTAAAAGCCGATGGAAAAGTAAAACACATTGGTATCAGCGTGAACCGCTGGGAGCCGGACAATGTATTGAACACTTTGAAAACGGGATTGATTGACACCGTGCAAGTGATCTACAACATCTTCGATCAAAATCCAGAGGATAACCTATTCCCATTGTGCCGTAAGATGGACATTGGTGTGATCGCCCGTGTTCCCTTTGATGAAGGAACACTCACTGGTATGCTTACCAAAGATACTGTCTTCCCAAAAGATGATTGGAGAGCAACGTACTTTGTTCCTGAAAATCTGAATTCAAGTGTTGATCATGCCGATGCATTGCGACCACTCATACCAAATGGCATGACGATGGCCGAGATGGCTCTGCGTTTTATTCTTTGCAATGACGATGTCCATACGATTATACCCGGCATGAGAAAAATCAGAAACGTGGAAGCCAACATTGGCACCAGTGACGGTAAGCAATTGAATAAAGCACTTGAACTCGAATTGAAAGGCCATCGCTGGGACAGAACGCCCACAGAGTGGTCGCAATAATATAGCTAAAGACGCCCCACGATTGGGCATCAGGAATCACTCAGTTATTTCAACATTAGTTCCCTTTCTTCTTTTGGCCCGGGGCATATTGTTTGGCTGATTGACTTCCGTTTTGCTTTTTAATCTGTCCTGGGGCCGTAGACTTTCCGGTTGGAGTTTTAAAAAGAACTACCTTTGTGCAGGCAGCCGTTGACAATATCGCTGCAATCATGATAAGTCTAAAAAAAATCTTCATTGGGGTTGTATTTTAAATCTCCCTTAAAGAAAAGCAGGAACAATCATTTATTTTCTGAGATGTAGGATTATTGCAAAAATCTCATTTTCTCGCCAAAGCCGATAAAGCCTCTCTGCCACTCTGTCACATTTTCATTGAAAATCTCCCTTGGCATAACCCTTGTTCAATGGGTCTTTGCATTTAACTCTGTAATCTAAAAAACTGAACATATCATGGGAAAAATAATTGGAATAGACTTAGGAACAACCAACTCGTGCGTTGCCGTAATGGAAGGAAACGAACCAGTTGTGATTGCCAACAGTGAAGGACGCAGAACAACTCCGTCTATCGTTGGCTTTTTAGACAATGGTAAAGGCGAGCGTAAAGTGGGCGATCCTGCCAAGCGCCAGGCTATTACCAACCCAAAAAACACAGTTTCTTCGATCAAACGCTTCATGGGTAAAAAATTTGGTGAAGTGAGTGGTGAAAAGAAAATGGTATCGTACGAAGTAGAAAGTGGCAATAACGACACCGTGCGTGTGCGCATTGGCGATCGTATGTACACCGCTCAGGAAATCTCTGCCATGATTCTTCAAAAAATGAAGAGCACAGCCGAAGACTATCTGGGCACTACGGTAACAGAAGCCGTTATTACCGTACCTGCTTATTTCAACGATGCAGAACGTCAGGCTACCAAAGAAGCTGGCCAAATTGCCGGTCTTGATGTGAAACGTATCATCAACGAACCAACAGCTGCAGCTTTGGCATACGGTCTCGACAAGAAAAACAAAGACATGAAAATCGCAGTGTATGACCTCGGTGGTGGTACATTCGATATCTCCGTTCTTGAATTAGGCGATGGCGTGTTTGAAGTTAAATCAACCAATGGTGATGTTCACCTGGGTGGTGATGATTTTGACATGCGCATCATGAACTGGCTTGCCGATGAATTCAAAGCCGATAAGAACATTGATCTTCGCAAAGATCCGATGGCATTGCAGCGCTTGAAAGAAGCTTCTGAAAAAGCAAAGATTGAATTGTCAAGCTCTACCGAAACGGAGATCAACTTGCCCTATATCACTTCCGTGGATGGCGTGCCCGAACACTTAGTGAAAAAACTTTCACGCGCTAAGTTTGAGCAGTTGTGTGATGATTTGATTAAACGCACATTGGATCCTTGCAAAAAGGCAATGGCCGATTCAGGTTATTCCGTTTCTCAAATTGATGAAATTATTCTGGTTGGTGGATCAACCCGCATTCCTCGCATACAGGAAGAAGTTGAAAAATTCTTCGGCAAGAAACCATCGAAAGGTGTAAACCCGGATGAAGTAGTTGCCGTAGGCGCTGCCATTCAAGGTGGTGTGTTGACCGGGGAGGTGAAAGACGTATTGTTGTTGGATGTTACTCCGCTTTCATTAGGCATCGAAACCATGGGTGGTGTAATGACCAAGCTGATCGAATCAAACACAACGATTCCTTCTAAGAAATCAGAAGTATTCTCGACTGCTTCCGACAATCAACCATCTGTAGAAATACACGTATTGCAAGGTGAGCGCCCGATGGCACGCGATAACCGCACCATCGGAAGATTCCACCTGGACGGAATTCCACCAGCACCTCGTGGTGTGCCTCAAATCGAAGTAATCTTTGATATTGACGCAAACGGCATTCTGCATGTGGCTGCAAAAGATAAAGGCACCGGCAAAGAGCAGAAGATTCGCATTGAAGCTTCCAGTGGATTGACAGATGCTGAAATCCAGAAGATGAAGCAAGAGGCTCAAGCCAATGCAGAATCTGATAAGAAAGAAAAAGACCGTGTCGAAAAAATCAACCAGGCCGATTCGCTGATCTTCCAAACTGAAAAGCAATTGAAAGAATATGGTGAAAAACTTTCTGAAGGAAACAAAACCGCCATCAATGGTGCCCTTGAGAAACTAAGAGAGGCACACAAAACTCAGGATGTAACAAGCATTGATAATGCCATGAATGCATTAAATGCTGCCTGGCAGGTGGCTTCACAAGAAATGTATCAGGGTGGAGCACAAGCAGGTGCACAGCCCGGAGCTGGAGCTAATCAGGCAACCGAAAACACCGGAGGAGCATCGGGCGGCAATGCAACCGATGTAGAATACGAAGAGGTAAAATAAGCTATTCAAATAGCGTTTAACTAACGACCCTTTGGAAGCAAATTCCAAAGGGTCTTTTTTTTGATTATCTCTCATCACTTATTCTTTTTTGTTTAGCACGTTATAACTTTGCTGCCCATAAAAATTTCTATACTATGTTAGTTGTAAAGTTTGGAGGTACATCGGTTGGCAAGCCTGAGCGCATGAAGAAAATTGCAAATCTTGTAATGAGCATGTCCGGTAAAAAGATTGTCGTGTTGTCTGCATTGAGCGGAACGACCAACGCTTTGGTTAAGATTGGTGAGAACTTAATGGCGCAACAACACACTGCAGCTAATAATGAAATTGCAGAACTGGAAAAACATTACTTGCAATTCATTAAAGAACTTTATAGCTCAGAATCTTACAAAGCCATAGGCGAAGAGATTGTAAGCCGCTATTTTAGTTTATTTCGCTTGTTAGCTGCGGGTAAATTTGATGACCGTGGTTATCGTGAGCTACTGGCTCAGGGAGAATTGATCTCAACCGAATTATTCTATCATCATTTACAGGAGATAAAAACTCCTGCCCGGCTACTTCCTGCTTTGCACTTTATGTCCATTGATGAAAATAATGAACCTGAATTGGAGAAAATCAGCGAGCGCCTAAAACCCATTCTCGAAACATTGAGCAACGTAGATATTCTTGTTACCCAAGGATACATCTGCCGTAATCATCGCAATGAAATTGATAATTTGAAAAGAGGAGGAAGTGATTACACCGCCTCATTGATTGGTGCTGCCATTCGCGCAAAAGAAATTCAAATCTGGACAGACATTGATGGTATGCACAACAATGATCCACGTATCGTAAAGAAAACAATGCCCATTGCTGAACTTACCTTTGATGAAGCCTCTGAGTTAGCCTATTTTGGTGCGAAGATATTACACCCTTCCACCATCGTGCCTGCACAGAAATACCATGTGCCTGTGATATTGAAAAACACCATGGATGAAAAAGCTCCAGGCACCGTCATCAGTGATAAAGGGAGCCGTGGTCAGTTCAAAGCAGTTGCGGCAAAAGATGGAATCACGGTTGTCAACATCAAATCATCACGCATGTTATTGGCGTATGGTTTTCTCCGCAGAGTATTTGAAGTGTTTGAGCGGTATAAAACTCCAATCGATATGATCTCTACTTCTGAAGTAGCCGTATCGGTAACGATTGATGAGAATAAAAATCTAGGTAAGATTCTCGAAGAATTAAATTTGTTCGGTACCATTGAAGTAGATGACAATCAATCCATCATTTGTATAGTGGGTAATATGCTTTCCGAAAAAGAAGGGGTATTAAAAGATGTGTTTCAGGCGCTCTCCACAGTACCAATACGTATGGTTTCCTATGGTGGCAGCCCAAATAATATTTCGATTTTAGTTAGCACTTCGCAAAAGGATAAGGCTCTCAATTTGCTAAATGAAGGTTTGTTCAACCTTTAAGGTTATGAACTACACCTTAAAACAAATGTTAGCATGCACATCCTGACATTTTTTTACTCCAAGATTCCATGTTAAGGAATAAATCTTAAATTTGATAAGATGGATGTTACTTTAACCCAAATTAAATGTTAGATTCTTCATCTCATATATCAAACTCAAATTAACCCCAAACCCCAACCTATGAAAATTAAATTACTACTATTCTCATTTCTATTTATCAGCGCTCTTGTGAGCGCCCAGACGCGAGATGTGTCGGGTACGGTTACTGATAAATCGGACGGCTCTGCAATTGCAGGTGCAAACATCACCGTAAAAGGAACTTCCGTTGGTACCGCTACAGATGCAAATGGTAAATTCAGTTTAAAGATTGCCACTGACGTATCTACATTGATTGTTTCCTTTATTGGTTATGAGACACAGGAAGTAAATATTACTGGCCTCAATACCATAACCATCAACCTTGACGCCAGTGCCAATCAACTGGAAGAAGTTGTTATTTCTACGGGGCGTGGATCGCAACGTACTATTACAGACACACCCTTACCGATTGATAACTTCACCGCCACGGACCTGATAACTACCGGCCAGGTATCATTTGATAAGGCATTACAGTACCGGGTTCCTTCTTTTAACACGGTGAATACCCCGGTTAATGATGCTACCTCCTTGTTTGACCCCTACGAAATAAGAAACCTAGGACCCAGCCGTTCCCTGATTCTCATAAACGGCAAACGTAAAAACCTTACTTCGCTTGTTTATACCCAGACCAGCCCTGGACGTGGTGAAACCGGTGCAGACTTATCAGCTATCCCTACGGATGCCATTAAGAGTGTGGAAATCCTTAGAGATGGTGCATCTGCGCAATACGGATCGGATGCCATTGCCGGTGTAATTAACATCATTTTAAAAGACCGCTATGATGCCACTACCCTCTCATTAACTTCTGGCTCTACCCTTAATTATGGAGGATTCCAGTACGGCCTTAACTATAATAGCGGAGCCAACTTTGGAAAAAAAGGTTTTGTCAATTATCACATCTCCTTTAACAAGCAAGATGCAGCCATTAGAAAAGATAAAATTGACGCCCTGAGTGATGCCAGAGACCTGACTGATAATACACCAAATAGTATTTCCCAGGTTCAGAAATATCTGCAAAAATTCCCTGATGGCAACAATAAAAACGGAACACCCGATAACACCTCTGCCAAATTTTTAATTAACGGTGCCATACCTGTTGGCGAGAATTCTGAAGTCTATTTCAATACAGCTTATGTGTACAGAAAAACGGTTAGTAACGCCAACTTTCGTCAGCCATACTGGAGGGTAGACCATGGATTGCTTCATACAACGGATGCCGGTCAGCCAGACTACACAATAGATAGCTATGGTGGAGGCGTTCAAAGTGAATTTGTTGTTGACAAAGCTGCCGGTGTTTACAAGGGATACATTGGCTATCAGCCTTCATTTGAAGGAGACCTATCCGATTATAACGGAACGCTGGGTTTCCGGTCGCAGGACATTGGAGGATGGAAACAGGATATGAGTCTTACAGTAGGTGGCAACAAGATGCTCTTTACCGTGAATAACACCGTTAACCGTTCTTTGAGAGCCAATAGCCCTGTATCATTCAAACCAGGAGGGTTCAACTTCAATCATATTGTTGGTAACATCGATTTTTCCAAGTCCCTTATGGATAATCTATACCTGTCAATCGGTTCTGAATTTAGAACAGAGTCCTGGGAGCTGATCGCTGGTGACACCGCATCGTATTCTGGACAAGGTGCCAACTCCTTCCCTGGCTTTCAGGACAGAAACGCTATCAAGGCCACTCGTTTTAACATCGGAGCGTATGCGGATTTAACTTGGGATATCACGGAAAATTTCCTGATTGGTGGCGCATTCCGTATGGAGAATTACTCCGACTTTGGAGCAGCCAATGTGTATAAGATTACATCGCGCTACAAAGTTGGAGAAGCGTTTACAATCAGAGGTTCTGTTTCTTCAGGTTTCAGGGCACCAACACTTCATCAGCAATACTTGTCACTTAGCCAGGCCTCGTTTTCAGGAGGTGATATTGTTATTACTGGCTTAGCCAATAACTTTAGCCGTGAAGCACGTTTGTTAGGTGTGCCCAAATTAAAAGCCGAGAAATCAAACAACGTTTCTTTCGGATTTGGCTATAACCCAACCAAAAACTTTTCATTAACGGTTGATTACTATTCAATCAATATCACTGACCGCATCGTTTATGGAAGTGAAGTAAGTAATGCCCAGATAGACAATATTTCATTCTTTGTTAATGCTGCTGAAACAGAAACAACCGGTATTGATTTCGTGGCAAGCTACCGTAATCTCAGTGTAGGCTCAGGCAAACTGGGTGTAAATCTGGCTGGTAACTATCGTATTAAAAACGAACTGGTAGGCGGATGGCAGGCTGTTAATGCTAGGGTCAATAATCTACCCATTTACAATCAAAGCAGCGAATCGATGTTAACTACCAGCCGTCCTAAATATAAGTATATACTTGGATTTGATCTTACAAACAGTAAGCTGGCAATCAACCTGAACAACTCGTTATTTGGGCCAACCCAGTTTAACAATGTTGATCTTAGTTCCGATCTGCAGCTGGAGTTTATACCAAAAATGTTAACTGATTTAGGTGCTACCTATAGTTTTAATCCACGCACTTCTTTTACACTCACTATTCAGAACATATTCAATATAATGCCTGAATATAAATTAGTAGCCATGAATGCCAACGGACAAACTATTCTGAATAATGAGGCGGCTGTTGCCGAGCAAATAAGCTATATCACTTTTAATGGCCGCTATCCGGTGCTCACCTATGATGGTTCGCACTTCAGCCAGATGGGTACTTCTTATTTGGCACAATTGACTTTCAAATTTTAATCCTGATTAATCGTTTAGTTGCCGTATGAATTTGCGTTTCTAAACGATTTGATTAGGTTGCATAAAAAGCTGTTCGTAGTTACTATGAACAGCTTTTTTATTACTCATAACACCCGTGGAGAGATCTTTTACCAGGTACATTTTCTCAGGCATTATTTTCTCAGTGCTATGGTCTTCTGCATCCATTGCAGGGAAATTTGGTTTATACTCGGTTGAGCCGCTGGTTCTATTTAACATACGGTTTATACTTGCTGGCGGATTTCTACTCATCTATGCCTATGGAGTTAGGAAAAGCAGAATGCCTAGCGGAGAGGAATGGAAACACCTTACTGTATTTGGTGCTTTTAACACAGCCTTGTACTTGGGTATTTTTATCATCGCTCTTCAATACATCACTGCGGGTGTTACGGCATTGGCCATCGCACTCAATCCACTTTTTATAAGCCTGATGTCTTCGTTTTGGTCAAATCGCAAAGTTACCTTGGCAGAATGGATCAGCATTGGATTGGGCATAGCCGGTGTATTTGTCGCATCTTACCCGTTATTAAATACGAAGGATGTAACCACAGAAGGGCTCTTGCTTTTAGCGTTAAGTATGGTGGCGTATTCTTATGGATCGGTGTATTACGCCTCTGTAAAATGGAAACTGGAACGGGTAACCATTAATGGATGGCAAGTATTGATTGGGGGATTGTTGATCACCCCTGCTACTTTTTTATTTCATTCTCAGCCCAATCATTTTGATACACGATTTTGGCTCTCTCTTATCTGGTTGATTGTGCCCGTGTCTATCATTGCTGTACAACTCTGGCTCCTGCTACTGAAAACGGATGCCGTGCGGGCTTCTATCTGGCTATATCTATGCCCAATTTTTGGTCTGCTGTTTTCAGCCATACTGTTGGATGAGCCCCTGACTATTTATACACTCCTGGGTACCATTCTGGTTTTGTGTGCCGTCTTTATCGGGCAGAAAAAAATCGATACTCCGGCCAGGTAGTATCAAAACGGCACGTCAACCGCCTATCAAGAATTTATCCTTTTTATAACCTTCCCTATTCATGCTAAGATTTATATTGCTTCTTTCGCAAGACTTCTTTTTTATTTTATATTTACCTATACCAACTCCAAAAGTAACGATATGGAAGCCTTAGTAATTATTGTATTTGTTATCGGATACATTGCCATTGCGCTGGAACATCCCATCAAAATTAACAAGACTGCCTCGGCCCTGCTGGCAGGTGTTATTTGCTGGACCTTGTTTGTGTTATCGGATCCTTCCGAGTCAGTTACCAGTAGTGAATCCTACTCTTCTTTCTTACAAATATTGAAAATTGAATTGGGTGATAAATTCAGCGCGCTTTCATCTTCAGAAGTTTATCGTGAGTTCGTCACCTTCGAATTATCAGAACATCTCAGCGGCATCGCACAAATACTCTTCTTCCTGATGGGAGCTATGACCATTGTTGAGTTGGTGGATGCACATCATGGCTTCCGTTTTATTACCGACAGAATTAAAACCAAAAATCCAAAGAAACTACTTTGGATCATTTGCTGGGTTTCGTTTTTTCTATCCGCAGTGCTTGATAACCTAACCACTACTATTGTGATGTTGTCGCTGGTGCGAAAGCTGATTCCTGATAAAGAGATGAGATTGTTCTTTGCCGGTATGATTGTCATTGCGGCCAACGCAGGCGGAGCATGGACTCCCATCGGAGACGTGACAACTACAATGCTGTGGATTGGCGGACAGATCTCCACAGGAAATATCATGGTGACCTTATTCTTGCCAAGTGTAGCCTGCATGTTGATACCGTTAATCTATTTAAATTTTACATTAAAAGGCACACTGGGAGAAACACAAGAAGAGCAAAAGGGTAATCATGACTCAGTGGTGCGCTCCGGAAATTTGATGTTGATACTAGGCGTTGCAGCGCTTGTCTTTGTTCCTATTTTCAAAACGATCACTCACATGCCACCCTATACCGGTATCCTCTTAGGCCTCGGTGTGCTTTGGGTGGTTTCAGAACTTATCAACCCGGAGTTAGATGAGGCTATTAAGAAAAACTATACCGTTGCTGGCGCACTTTCGCGCATTGATGTGCCCAGTGTATTATTCTTCCTTGGAATTTTACTAGCGGTAGGCGCTTTGGAGTCGATGCAAGTACTGCATTACCTGGCCTCGTGGTTAGATCATTCCATTGGCGATCAGCGAATCATTGTTACGCTTATTGGTGTATTATCAGCCATTGTTGACAACGTGCCATTGGTGGCTGCCAGCATGGGTATGTATAACATGGATATTTACTATCAGGATCATTTGGTGTGGGAATATCTTGCCTATTGTGCCGGAACAGGAGGAAGTATTCTGATCATTGGTTCAGCAGCAGGTGTGGCTGCGATGGGCATCGAAAAAATAGACTTTATCTGGTATCTGAAAAGAATCTCCCTGCTGGCATTATTAGGTTATGCCGCGGGGGCAATTGTGTATTTGATCATTCAACCTTATCTGGCTGTTCATCCACCAGCATAATCTTTGAATAACAAAAAGAAAGGCCACCTGAAGAGATGGCCTTTCTTTTTGTTCGTAGAATTTCGTTGGCATCTTAAATTCCCAAACGCATGAATGAAGGTTTACACTAATTGCCTCAGTGCTATTTCAAAAGTTGACTGGGCAATTTTAGTTTTAGTAGTATTCTGTCTTCTCGTTTTTTCCAAGGCATTGAAAATAGTTTTTGAGATATCGTCAAAGATGGCGTGGTCCTCCATAGTCACCTCGCGTTCCATGAAGTAGGCAAACACCCGGGCCATGCCGCAGTTAGCAACAAAATCAGGAATGACCGATACTTTCTCATCCACATATAAACCGGTCGCTCCAAAGAAAATCTCCGGGTCGGCAAAAGGAACGTTGGCACCACACGATAACACCTCCAACCCTGATGCAATCATTCTGTCGACTTGATCTTTCGTCACCAATCGCGAAGCCGCAGCCGGAATAAATATCTCTGATTCCAGATCCCATATTTTTTGATTCACCATTTCAAAGGGAAGTAGTTCATCCGTGATTAATCGGTTTCCCTGTCGCGTTACAACCAGCTTGCAGATTTCTTCATGTGAAAATCCTGCCTGATTAATAATGCCCCCCTCACGTGTGAGTATGCCTACGATTTTCACACCCATCTGAGAAAGGTAAAATCCGGCAGCTGCCCCCACATTGCCCCATCCCTGCACGACCGCTCTTTTGCCAGTCACCTTTCCGCCCCACAATTGGTAATAATGCTTTACTGCTTCCGCCACGCCATACCCGGTGCACATGTCTGCAATGGTATACTTCTTAGTTAATGATGGCGTATATTTTTCATCTTCAATCAATTTAACAACGCCTTGCCTGAGTTGCCCAATACGATTTACTTTCTGTGGTTCGGTTGGTTTATAATGACCCGTAAAAACTCCTTCCTGCGGATGCCAGATGCCCACATCTTCTGTATGCGGTATCACCTCATGAATTTCATCCACATTCATATCACCACCTGTGCCATAATAATATTTGAGCATTGGCATCACTGCGGTGTACCATCTATGCAATACGCCTGCTTTGCGCGGGTCATTCGGATCGAAATTAATACCCGACTTTGCCCCACCAATGGGTGGACCTGACACCGTAAATTTTATCTCCATGGTTTTGGCCAATGACTCTACTTCACGCTTGTCCAAACCGGGCCGCATACGTGTTCCTCCTCCGGCAGCCCCGCCTCGCAGAGAATTTATGACCACCCATCCTTCGGCCTCGGTTTCACTATCCTTCCATTCAAAAACAATTTCAGGTCTCTTTAACTCAAACTTTTCAAGAAGCTCTTTCATCCTAACAGCTATTAGTCGTCAAAGATATAAAATCAGGATTGGTTCTTACTTTGTCTATTTTTGCCTTTCCAAAACACAGCATGATGAATCTGGTTGTTGACTCGGGGAATACCCGAATTAAAGTCGGTCTATTTAAAGATCGTGAACTGGTGCAGAAGGAATCGTTTTTAGATCTGCCGGAACTTAAAAAATTCATCATCGCTGCCAAGGCTGATCACCTCCTGGTGAGTTCTGTTAATCATGATCCTTCTGAAATACTTTCCTGGTCTGCATCGGCAGAAAAAAAAATTTCCCTAACTCCATCGTTGCCCTTACCCATCACCATTGCATACCAGACCCCACAAACACTTGGCGTGGATCGTGTGGCCGCGGTTTGTGGTGCTCAGGATCTTTTTCCGAATAGAAACTGCCTGATTATTGATGCTGGTACCTGTATCAACTACGAATTGCTGAATGCTCAAAGTATTTACCATGGCGGAGCTATTTCACCAGGAATCTCCATGCGATTTGAGGCGATGCATACATTTACCGCCCGGCTTCCGTTAGTAAATGCTAATGAAAATATTGGCTTGATCGGCAACACCACCGAGACATGCCTGCAAAGCGGAGTTATGAATGGAGCTTTAGAAGAAGTGAAGGGTTTTATTAACCAATATCAGATGTTATATCCAGACTTAACGGTGATTATGTGCGGAGGAGATTATCCTTTTTTTGAAAACAGGCTTAAACCCGCCATATTTGTGGCCCCTGAACTAGTTTTAATCGGATTGAACAGGATCTTACGCTACCATGTTGAACTTTAAAAAGGTTTCTTTCCTCATTATCGGATTTATTTCGGCCATAACAGTGGCATGGGGACAGGTTGCCCAGAGCCCGTTTTCTTACCTAGGCATTGGTGAACTGCATGGCAATGCGTTGACCCACAATCAGGGCATGGGCGGAGTGGGCATTAGCAATCCGCAATATTTTTATCTGAACAATCAAAACCCAGCCTTATTGGTGTTTAACCGGTTTACTGTCTTTGAAGCTGGTTTTATTGGAGAAAGAAGAACCGTAAAAGGAAATGGAATATCTGAAACTTATGGCAACGGTAATTTGAATTATTTGATAACTGCTTTCCCAGTAAAGCTAGGCCGCTGGACCACTTCCATTGGTCTTATGCCATATTCTTCCGTCAATTACAGATTGAATTATACGGATGCCATTGAAGGCCCTACAACCAATACGGTGGATGTTGAGGAATCCGGAGAGGGCGGCATCAATCAGGCTAATTGGTCAAATGGTGTTTTTTTAAATAAGAATTTTTCTGTTGGATTGAAAGCCTCTTATCTTTTCGGTTCAATTATCCGACAATATTCCAATACGCTCACTACAAATAGTCAGGCCATTCCTTATTATCCTACGGTATATGTCCGAAACTATGTAAAAGATATCAACTTCACTGCTGGCTTCTCATTTCATAAAGATTCTTTATACGGAAAGAAGAATTACAAAATCAATATTGGGGTAGTCTATGACTTTAAGGCAAACCTGAACACCGAATACTATGCGCGAATTGAAAGAAGAAATGCTTCGGGGGTTGTAGACTCAACCACGGTAATCAATAACATTCCCGGAAGCATATCCATTCCATCTTCTATTTCGGGAGGAATCTCCATAGCAAAGGGAGATTATTGGGTAGTGGGTGCAGACTTTACTTATTTGGATTATCGCAAATTCAAAGACTTTAGCGGTGAAACTCCACCTTGGGGAGCAGAGGGCTGGAAATTATCATTAGGTACAGAATTTACACCCGACCCCACCTCTATAGGAAGCTATCTGAAAAGAATGAATTACCGAACAGGCGTAAGCTATGATCGATATCCCTATTTAATTAGCGGCAATTTGGTGAAAGATTTTGGCATTAATTTTGGCTTCTCTATGCCAGTAAGCAGGTTCTCAAGTCTCGATTTTGCATTTAAAGTTGGCAAAAGAGGAAATCTTACAGACAATACTATTGAAGAAAACTATTTTAAGATTTATTTTGGCATGACTTTTAATGATCAATGGTTTGTAAAGAGAAGATTCGATTAAATGAAAAAGTAAAATGAATATGAATATGAAATCATCAATGTTAGGCCTGGCATTCGTATTTCTTGCATCTGTTTCTGCTTTATCGCAGTGTAAAGAAGTGAAATGGCCAGAAAACAAAGCAAAAGCAGAAGAATCTGTAGCTATATACAGTGATGCCCTCAAACAAGGAAATTACCGTGGTGCCACAGCCGGCTTACAGTGGATGCTAACGAACGCTCCTCAATGGCAGACCAAACTGTATATTGACGGAACCGAAATCTATAATAAACTGGCTACTGCAGAAAAAGATCCTGTTAAAAAACAGGTTTTGGTAGATTCCTTGATGATGCTTTATGATATGCGCATCACCAATTGCGGTGATGAAATAAATGTAATGAACCGCAAAGTACTTTATGCACTTAATTATAACGGACAGAATAAGGCAAAAACAGCCGAGGTATTGGCGCTTTATGATAAAGTATTTGAAATCAGCGGAAACAACGTGCAGGATAATAACCTTGAGTCATATATGAAAGCTGTTCAATTGAACGCAGCTCTTCTAAAAACCCTTACCGATGACCAAATCATTCAGCGCTATGATAAAATCTCTGAAATTATTGATGTCAAAATCAAAAAGGCATTAGCCGAAAACAAGCAAGATGTGGTAGAGCGTTTGAGAAAAAGTAAATCCAATGTGGATGACATCCTGATAAAATTGGTGAAGGTAGATTGTGATTTCGTGAGAAAGAATTTGGCCCCTAAGTTCAAACAAAATCCAAGCGATGTGGCTATGGCTAAAAAGATATTTCAATTCATGACCATCGGTGGTTGCATCGAGGATCCACTTTGGTTAGAATCTGCTGAGGTTATCCATAAGAATACCCCGGATTATGGCCTGGCGAAGAATATGGGTAAAATTTATGCAAAGAATGGTAACATGGATAAAGCAGAGGCTTTGATAAACGAATCCGTAACGTTAGCCACCACCCCGAAAGACAAGGCAGATTCATACATCTTTCAGGGTGATATTTTATCACAGAAAGGAAGCAAGTCTGCAGCACGTGAGTCCTATCGCAAGGCAATTACGTCAGATCCTTCCAGCAAGGATGGTCTTGAAAAAATCGGTGATTTATATCTGGGGTCTTTCAAGGATTGCGCAAAGAATGCAAGCGTTGCTGAAGATCGCCTGGTGTACATTGCCGCATACGAAATGTATGCAAAGGCAGGCAACCAGCAGAAAATGGCTCAGGCCCGCGGCCAATTTCCTTCGGTAACCGAATTGTTTGAGTTGAACTGGAAAGAAGGTGAAACTAAATCAATCTCTTGCTGGGTAGGTGAAACAGTAGTGCTTCGCACACGGGGAAAAGAATAAACTTCAATCGCATTATAATCGAAGGCTGGCTCAATGCCGGCCTTCTTTGTTTATGAATTCTTTGTTTATGAATCTTAAAAAAATTGGTTTCGAAAAATCGTACCTGAAATGGTTGGGTGGTCTGTGCATTTCCTTTTGCGCCACCTTCCTTTCCTGCACCCCCGTGGAGAATGCAAAGCCTTTGGTGTATGAAGGACCGCTAAAAGAAGCGGAAGAAATCACTATGTATTACACCGAGAAGAACCTGATGAAGGTTTTGCTCAAAGCAAAAAAAATCAATGAATTTCAAAATGGCGACAGCGAATTCCCGGAAGGAATTTTCATAGAATTTTATGACGACTTTGGGAGAATCACCTCTACCCTGCGCGCCAATAGTGCCTATTATTTTAAAGGGGAAAATAAGTGGCGTGGCCTTGGTGATGTGGAGGTAATCAACATTGAGAAACAGCAACAACTCAATACCGAAGAGCTCTTCTGGAAACCTGACACCAAAAAAATCTTCACCGATAAATTTGTGACTATCAAATTAGAAAATGAAGTGCTTTATGGAACAGGTCTGGATGCCGACCAAGACCTGTCTCGCTACACATTGAAAAATATTAAAGGTGAATTTGAGGTTGGGGACTAACAGAGAAAATGGAATTATGAAACTACTGGATATTATCCTCTTATCACTGGCAGCCTTTTTTGTAATCGTTGGCATTTACGAAGTCATGACCGTAGGTATAGGCCAGGCATACTGGCTAATCATGATGGCCACGATCCTGTTTTTCGCCTACACACTCCGCAAAAAGAAATAGATTCAGATCACCGCTAACTGATTGAAAATCAGCAGTATTTTATTATTTCATCCCTTTGCCGAATGATCAGAACCGGTTAAATTTGCGGTTCTTTAAACAAAACTACTTTTAATCTTAAGCGGTCAACCTAAAGAGATTACCGTTAACCTTTTTAATTTTTTTTTATGGCATTGATTGGAACTTTGAGGAACAAAATGACCAAGTGGGTGGTCGGCTTCGTGGCGGTAGCTATTGCGGCATTTGTGTTGAACGACCTTTTTGGAAATGGGCCCCGCTCGATTATAGGGAATGAAAATACCGTTGGAGAAATAGCCGGCACCACGATCACTCTTGAGGAGTATCAGGCTGCCATTCAGGAGCGTGAAAACAACTATATCCTGAACTTCGGGCGTCAGCCAGGAGAAAGAGAGAGACCTTTGCTTCAACAGCAAGCGTGGGATCTTCTGATATCCCAAAAAGCCATCAAGCCTGAGTATGAGAAGTTAGGTGTGAAAGTTACTACCGAAGAGATCTGGGACATGATTCAGGGTAAAAATGTGGATGAAAACGTAAAAAGTTCATTCGTAGACTCAGCCGGTAATTTTGATCGTGCCCGACTGATTCAATACATCAATCAATTCAACACACCGCCACCAATTGAGCCCAACGCACTGGCAGCCTGGCAACAAGGAAAATACCGCTGGACCACTTTTCAGAGAGATCTGGGCTTAGGACGTGAGCGCATTAAATATGAAAACCTTTTGGTGAAGACCAACTACGTTACCGAAGCGGAATCGGAGCGCGATTATCATTCACAAAATGACGTGGCTGAAGTAAAGTATCTTTATGTTCCATTCTACGCCATCAGTGACTCAGCGATTACGGTTAGCGACACTGAACTGAAAGCGTACTACAATAAGAATCAGTCTAAATACAAAGTTGAGCAAACCAGAACCCTGAGCTATGTTACTTTCCCGGTGGAAGCATCTGCAGCCGATTCTGCTAAGATCCGTGAAGATCTTCAAAAAATTGCAACTGATTTTAAAACAGTAACCGAAGATTCAGTATTTGCCGTCAATCAATCTGAAGGTCAAACACCATATTCAAAATACTATTTATCTACCCTGCCTGCTTTCCTAAGCAATCAAAAAGAAAATCTTGCCACGGCACAGGTAATCGGTCCCGTACTAGAAGGCAGCTCTTATAAGGTTTACAAAATTGTAAAAGTTGGAACAGATACCGTAGGCAATGCAAAAGCCAGTCACATTTTGATTCGTTGGGATGATGAAAGCGAAGCGAGCAAAAAGACGGCAAAAGAAAAGGCTAGAAAGATTTTAGCAGAAATAAAAGGTGGAGCTCCTTTCGCACTGAAGGCTCGCGAGCACGGAACCGATGGCACCGCATCACAAGGTGGCGATTTGGGTTATTTCACAACGGGTCAAATGGTGAAACCCTTTGACCAGGCAGTATTTTCAGCTAAGAAAACTGGTTTAGTTAATGATGTAGTAGAAACAGAATTTGGTTATCACATTATAGAAGTTACCGGCACCGCTGATTACACTTCTTACACCGTAGCTACTGTTGAATTAGCTATTGCGCCAAGCGATGACACACAAAATGAAGCTTACTTGAAAGCTCAAACTTTTGCCAGTGATCTTTCTGGCGTTGACGAGTTCAAAGAAAAAGCAAAAAAAGAGAACCTGAGCGTTGTTGACGCGAATGATTTGGGAACGGGGGAGAGAAGAATTGCCGATCTTGGTGAAGCACGTCAAATAGTGACGTGGCTATTCCGCGATGCAAAAATAGGTAAGGTATCAGATGTACTCGATTTAGATGCAAGCTACGTAGTTGCCGTCATGACGGGCGAAGTAGAAGCGGGCTTGAAGTCATTCGATAAAGTGAAAGAAGAAATCACTCCTGCCGTGAAGAATGAATTAAAGAGTAAAAAAATCCTTGAGAAGTTAACTGCGCTAAAAGGAACCCTAGAAGAAATAGCAGCTGCATTTGGTGCAGACGCTACGGTAAGTGCCTCAAGCGATCTAAAGTTTAACTCAAATACGTTGCCGTCCGTAGGGCTTGATCCGATTGCTGTTGGGAAAGCCTTTGCTTTAGAAAGCGGGAAACGTACTGCCCCCTTTGCCGGTGAAAACGGTGTGTTGATTGTTGAACTGCAAAACAAAACAATAGCTCCTGCGGTAGGTGATTATACCACGTTCAAAAACCAATTGCTGCAGGGATTAAATGGTCGGTCTGGCCTTGGTATTGCCGAGGCAATTAAAGAAGGCGCTAACATTGAAGATAAGCGCTATAAGTTTTTTTAACTGAAAATTTAAAAATCATAAAGCGCCCCGGTTTACTGCTGGGGCGCTTCTTTTAGTATGGATGCCATTTGGTTAACTAATTTTCGTGAGAAACTGGATAGTCATTATGCCTGGCCATCGCTCTATACATTTAAATTCATTGTGCCTACCGGTCGGGAGGAGGAAGTAAAGAATCTTTTCCCCAAGCATACTTCTTCTGAGAAACTCTCAAAAAACGGCAAGTATACAAGCATTACCATCAATATGATGATGCCCTCTAGCGATGCGGTTATCGAGGTGTATCAGTCAGCCTCGGTAATAGAAGGACTTATTGCGCTTTAAATAGAGAATCACTCTGGCGCGCTTAGAATCCTGACCTGATTATTCTAACTTTATTACTCAAATTTTATTACTATGTGGAAAGAAGAAAATAATCGTCTTATCAAGACTTTCAAATTTCATGACTTCAAGGAAGCCTTTGGTTTTATGACTAAAGTTGCCTTGGTGGCTGAAAAAATGGATCATCATCCCACTTGGTCCAATGTTTATAACTCAGTGACCATCGAACTCTCTACACACGATGCCGGCAATGTAGTGACAGAGAAAGATAGAGCGTTGGCAAAAGCCATTGATCAACTTAACAAACCTTGAGCATCGAAACTACTTCACTTTATTTAGTTCCAACGCCCATCGGAAATCTGGGTGACATTACTTTACGCGCCCTTAACGTACTTAAAAAAGTAGAT
The DNA here is from genome assembly GCA_964540915.1 of uncultured Ohtaekwangia sp. Classification (GTDB taxonomy): domain Bacteria; phylum Bacteroidota; class Bacteroidia; order Cytophagales; family Cyclobacteriaceae; genus ELB16-189. The sequence goes on along the minus strand of CAZIOY010000003.1, from coordinate 20,168 downwards.
ACCATTTTAGCTGAAGATACGCGCACTTCAGGCTTCCTCCTTAAGCATTATGAAATCGTTAAGCCGCTGCAAAGCTTTCATATATTCAATGAGCATAAAACATTGGCCGGATTAATTGAACGAATGAAGGGTGGAGAAGTGATGGCATTGATTAGTGATGCTGGTACACCCGGTATTTCTGATCCTGGTTTCTTACTGATCAGAGAAGCACTGAAAGCCGGTCTCAACGTAGACTGCTTACCCGGTGCTACTGCACTTATTCCTGCTCTGGTGAAGTCCGGTTTCCCAACCGATCGTTTTGTATTCGAAGGATTTCTTCCACATAAAAAAGGACGACAAACGATGTTGAAGCGATTGGCAGAAGAAGATCGCACAATTGTTCTTTTTGAATCTCCTCACAGACTCATAAAAACCTTGGAACAAGTAATGGAATTCTTTGGGCCAGACCGTCACGTTTCGGTTTCACGTGAATTGACAAAACTGCATGAAGAAACATTTACCGGAACAGTGCAAGAAGTGCATCATCATTTTACAATTAAAGAAGTAAAAGGAGAAATCGTTTTAGTAATCGATGGCAAAAAGGAATAATACAACCTTTATCAATGTCTGGATTCTTTTCACAGCCTCCACACTTTTGCTTTCGGCAGGTTGGCTGATGAAATCATTTCCGGTTTTAATCTTTATTGGCATCACTCCTCTATTTGCCATTTCCGATGCTGCAAAAGATAAAGAAACGCCCTGGAATCATCTGGAGTTAATTCTGCTTTCATTAGCCATATCACTTTTCTGTGCAAGTATTTTTGATACCACACAATTGATATTGGTATTGGCTCAGGCAATTGTGTTGACGTTAGCCTTTGCGGGCTACACCTTTTCCTATCAAAGTCTTGGAAGCCGACTCGGAAAATTTACCATCATATTTTTCTGGCTTGGGTTAGAATATCTCCTGTTAAAGTTGCCTTGGCGAAGTAATTTTTATTTCCTTGCCGATGTCCTTATACTTCAACCATCGTGGTGGAAATGGAATGCTGATCTTGGTTATTTAGGTATTTCAATTTGGGTGTTAGTCGTTAATTTAATTTTCTATCTGGCATTTTTAAAATCGTCATCCATTAATTGGTTCCTGGTTGTGCTTGCTGTCGTGCTTGTTGCCGGGCCGATTGTTTACTCCGCTTACTATTTAGATATCCCAGGAATAAATCGTGATCAAATGATTGTGTTGTACAGTAATGGCATCGATGCAATCCCTGAAACCTATAAAAACAGAGGCGAACTAATTACTCGCACGGCCGCGTGGCTTTCCGTTCTTATCATACTTTTAGCAATTGTTAAAAATAAAATAAAAAAGAAATGAATCTTGCTGCGTTAGAAAAAAATGTAATCGAATTATGCCTCGAAGTCGGGGCATTCATGAGCAAAGAACAAGAAGGATTTGATCTTTCTAAAATTGAACAAAAGGGAAGCTCAAGCAACCTGGTGTCTTATGTAGATAAAGAATCTGAGCGAAGGCTCGTAGAAAAGTTATCTGCGTTTTTACCCGGCTCAGGATTTATTGCCGAAGAAGGAACCGACAAGGCCGGTACCAATGAGTATCGATGGATCATTGATCCCTTAGATGGAACGACCAATTATCTTCATGGACTTCCTCTTTATGCCATCAGCATCGGCCTTCAAAGAAATGAACAAACCATTCTAGGCATTGTGCATGCTGTAAGTCATAACGAATGTTTCCACGCCATTGAAGGTCATCAAGCAAAATGCAATGGAAAAGAAATAAAAGTTTCATCCATCAAAACGTTGGAAGAAAGTTTATTGGCTACAGGATTCCCCTACTATCATTCGGAAAAGAAAGAAGATTACCTTGAGATCATCAAAGTCTTTCTTGAAAACACACACGGCATCAGGCGACTAGGCAGCGCAGCCATTGACTTAGCTTACGTAGCCTGTGGTCGACTAGAAGGCTTCTTTGAATATAACCTCAAAGCCTGGGATGTAGCCGGTGGTGCATTCATCGTGCAACAAGCAGGCGGAACTGTCTCCGATTTCAAAGGCGGATCTAACTACATCTTTGGTGGCGAACTTTGCGCGGGTAATCAAACACACGCTCAAATGCTTCAAGTCATTCAGGACAAGTGGTGGAAATAACCCTTATTCACTTCGCAAAGAATTAACCGGATTTGCCATTGCAGCATGGATTGAGCGATAAGCGACAGTGATTAACGCAATGGTAAATGTAACTGCCAATCCAATCAAGAAAACGGAAGGACCAACAGATACTTTATACGCAAACTTCTCGAGGTATTCATTCGAAAAATACCAAGCCATCGGGGCTGCTACGCAGAATCCAATCAGAATTAATTTTATAAACTCACGTGAGAAAAGGAAGAGAATGTTTTCCACAGAAGCTCCTAATACTTTGCGCACACCAATCTCTTTTGTTTTTTGATTCGCCATGAAAACGGTTAATCCAAACAATCCCAGGCAACCAATAAATATGGCGAGAGAAGTAAATACTGTCAGCATCACCGACATGCGCTGCTCGTTTTCATAGAATTCACGAATCTGTTCATCCACAAATCGGTAGGAATAAATAAATTCAGGATAGGTTTTTTCCCAATGATGCTGAATCTGTTCAAGATTTTGCTGGATAGATTTTGGATTTAGTTTAACAGAAAGAGTTTCATATCCGCGAATCCGATTAAACATGATCGTAGCTTCTAAAGGATTCTGAAGAGAAACCGTGTGAAAGTTTCTTACTACGCCAGTTACCGGCAGGTTTTTGCCCCACATGCGTATGCGCTTCCCGATAATCTCTTCTGCACTGTTAAAGCCAGCTACCTGCACCAATCGCTCATTAACAACAAAGGATTGTGCCGTATCCGAATCATTTACACCTTCACCGGCCAGCAATTCCAAACCATAGAGATCAATGTAATTGCCATCAATTTGCTTTACCTGCGTGCCATAATTCTTCTCGTCACCTTCAATATAAAAATCTGTAGTAGAAACACTTCCTGATGAAGGAGGTGTGCTACTCAAACTCGTAAACTCTACTCCTGCCACGCTCAGCAACGTTTCACGCAACGTGCGCATCTTACTTGCGCCATCACCTTCCACAGGCTTCTCCTCCTCGGGAATGGGCAACGTAATGATGGCCTCTTTGCGGAATCCCAAATCTTTGTTCTTCAGGTAATTCATTTGACTGATCAATACTACCGTGCCTATGATGAGAAACTGTGAAATAACAAACTGTAACACCACCAAACCTCTGCGGAGATTAAATCCAGATGAATGATTGGCGCGTACCTGATTTTTCAATGCGCTCACCGGGTTGAACCCGCTCACGACCAACGAAGGATAAAATCCTGCTAATAGCGATACGATAATTAATGTGCAAATTAAAAATATCCAAAGGGCTATATCAGAAGCAAAATTGAGGGCCAGGTGTAAATCAAGAAACGGATTTAAAAGGCTAAGGCCGACTTCAGCAATAACTACAGCACCCATGATGGAGATGAAGGTAATTAAAAATGTTTCACCTAAAAATTGAAACACTAACTGTGCCCGCGAACTACCTAATGATTTACGGATACCAACTTCTTTGGATCTCTTCACCGCTTCCGCAGTTGTTAAGTTGATGAAATTGATGCAAGCTGTTAACAATAAGAATACGCCAATAATACTGAGCGATAGCAGCAGTGTGCTATGGATGATGTTATAATTATAATTGCCGAAACGTTCGTCAAAATGTATCTGACTAAATGGTTGAAGTATAAAAGTTGCGTGATCGCGGTTCTTGCTCTCATCACCCAGGTATTTCGTCACAAAAGCAGGAATTCTTGCTTCGATGTCACTGATAGAACTTCCGTCTTTCACAGTGAAATAACATTGATCATCACTCCAGATTCCATTCCATCCATTCTCGTCTTTTTCCTTTTTTATAGTGATATACGAAGCCAGAAGATCAAAAGGTAAATCTGTATTGGATGGAAAGTCTTCCATAATCGCAGTTACACGAAATTCCTTTCCTTCAAATTTCAAAACTTGTCCTATAGCATCTTCCATTCCGAAGTATTTAATCGCCAAACGCTTTGAAAGAATTACTTCATTCGGTTCATCCAATCCTTTCTCAGCATCGCCCCATAAAATTTTCCGATCGAATACTTTGAATAAATTCGGTTGCGCATAACCTACCCCAGCCTCTTCGTCATACTTCATTGGCTCGCCTTGCGCTTGCGGAATCACAATAAGACTTCCTGCACGATAAGAGATGAAGGTGACTTCTTCCGCTTCCGGAAATTCACTTTTAAATGCTTCGGCAAATACGGGATACACGCCAGGTGTATAATTCTTATCATCGTTTCCATCCGACTGAACATTCGCCCGATAGATGCGATCATAGTTCGCGTGATACGTGTCGAAGCTATTATGATAACGAACGAGTAAAAAGAGAATTAAACCTGTTCCTAAACCTAACGCAAGACCACTGATGTTAAGCGCTGTGGTTCCCCGCTGATGCAATAAATTACGGATGGCAGTTTTCAAATAATTTCGCAGCATAGGTTATTGTTTTATAAAGAGATTTAAACCAATGAAAAAAGTTCTTAAGCGCCATTCCAAAATATCAAGTATTATTCGCTCTTCAAGGCATTCACGGGATTGGATTGTGCTGCACGCATGGATCGGTAACCCACCGTGACAAAGGAAATAATAAGAGTGAAGAGCATTCCTGCTGCGAATACCATCCAACTCACATCTACTTTAAAAGCAAACTCTGAAAGCCACAATTGCATCGCATACCAGGCAGCGGGTGCCGCCAACACAAAAGCAATGATCACCAACCAAATAAATTCCCTTGAAAACAATTGAACAATTTGTGCTGTCGATGCTCCCAGCGTTTTGCGAATGGCAACTTCCTTTGCCTTTTGATTCGCCATAAAAGATACAAGTCCGAATAATCCAAGGCATCCAATAAAAATGGCAATGCCAGCGAATATTTCAATGATGGTAAACATCCTTTCCTCCTCTTGATAAAGCTTATCAACATAATCATCTAAAAAAGTATACTTGTATAAATACTCAGGAAATAGCTGGGTCCAAACCTTCTCAACCGTCTTAAGTTGTGCAGTTGCATTTTCCATATTTATTTTAACACCGGCATCATAATAAAGGTCTGGATAATTTAACATTACCACAGACTCAAGATCTTTATGCAAAGACGTAGTATGAAAGTCCTTTACCACACCAATCACAGGCGCTTCTATATCATTAATACCTATCGTAACATGCTTGCCAATGGCATCCTCCGGTGAGGCAAAGCCCAATGCCTTTATGGCTTGCTCATTCAGCACATACGCATATTGGCGATCCTCTTCCTTTTCAACACTAGCTGATTTTTCCTCGCTTTCGTAAAACCACCGGCCCGCCAGTAACTCTAAACCATAGACATCTTTATAATGAATATCTACCGGTTTGACGCGAACCGTATATCGTTCCTCTGCATTCACTTCAGGACGATGCATGCCCGTACCAAAATTATAGTCACCCATAGGCGCTCCTAATGCAAAACTTACGTCATTGATTCCCGCTGCAACTAAACGCGTGCGAAGCGATTCAAGGGTTTCTATTTTATTATCCGGGAGGGGAACATTAATAACCGCATCTTTCGCAAAGCCCATGGATTTATTTTGAAAAAATCGAATCTGAGAAGCAACAACGAGTGTGCAAATAATAAGCACCTGAGCAATGAAAAACTGAACCACCACCAATGTCTTTCTTAATGATACCGATGAATCCTGCTGTGTTGAGAACCGACTCTTCAACGCATCGATGGGATTGAATTTCGATAATACCAATGCCGGATAAGCACCCGCAAACAAAGCGGTAAGGAAAATCAGTACACTCAGAAACCCGAGCGTAGTTAAATCATGAAGATTCGATAACGACAAATTCTTTTCCAGAAATTGACCCAACACAGGTGTGGCAATCTCTGCAATACATAGTGAAATGATCGAGGCGATGAGTGTCAATAAAAGTGCTTCACTTAAATACTGAAGCGCAAGCTGACTCTGTTGCGCACCCAATGTTTTTCTTACGCCAACTTCTTTTCCTTTCCGGATAGAGAGTGCTGTGGAAAGATTAATAAAATTTACACACGCAATAATTAGAATGAATAAAGCGATACATCCCAACACAATTAATATAGAAGAAGAGATGGTGCTTGTACCCGGGTTTTCTTCATACTCCTGATCAAAGTGAATGGCTGAAAGCGGTTGCAGTAAGTACCTCTGTCGAACAGCATCTTCCTTCGAATAGTATTTATTTATAAAATCCGGGAAGCGGCCTTCTACTTGTTCTTTGGTTTGACTTTCAGGCAACAGAATATATGAAAAACCCGAAGAATTTAGTCCCCATTGATCCATGGTGAACCCAACGAGTTGCTCTTCAATCCCAGCCAATGAGCGATAGGAGGCAACCATGTTAACGTTAATATGCGAAGGCGACACGGGATCTTTAATTACACCCGCCAACTCAAGTTCAAGGATGTTTCCAAGTTTAATGGTCTTCACTTTATCTCCGCCTATCTTCTTCAAATAGGATTCTGTTATAAAAACTTTTCCCGGCTGTGCTAACTCCACTTTGGGATTACCCGATAAAACTTCAAATCCCAAAAGATCGAAGAACAATGAATCGGCAAATGCAATGTTGGTGGCCTGGCTTTTCTCATCACCAATCGTCATCAATGTTTCGTATTGAAAATGAAATTGCGTAACCGGAATCTCAGGAAAATCGTTGCGAAATGCTTCGGCAAATGGGTAGGGCGTCACAGTAGATTTTTCAACGCCTGAAGAATTTTTTGCATCACGAACCACGCGATAAAGTCGCTCAGAGTTTGGATGAATCTGGTCGAACTCCAACTCATAGCGGATAAGCTGAAATATGATCAGGCAAACCGTTATTCCAAGCGTAAGCCCTGCAACATTGATAAACGTGTAGGACTTATTGCGTAATAAGCTGCGATAAGCCGTTTTCAGATAGTTCTTTAGCATGACAGAAGATATTGTGAACGGCCTTAGCCAATATTGATGCCATTACAAATTCATCGAAATCAAATCAAATAAGAAGGTATGTCCAACAAAGATTGTTCGAAATCGAGGGTTTTCGTCCGAAAGCGGACGAGTGAATCATTCCATTTAAATGGTTGTTTTAAATCTGTTACGTAACTTTACGCCATGATTCAGCAAATCATCATTATCGGACTTTTTGTAGCGGCTGCTATTTATATAGGCAGACTTCTTTATCGTTCATTCCAGGCCAAGAATGCCTGCGAATCCGGTTGTGGAAAATGTGGTGCGAGTGATTTACAAAAGATTGAAAAAGAACTGAAGGCCAAAGGTCTTTAAGATTCGGCCCACACTTTTGTTCCTTCGGTACAATTACGACACATTTCTATTTCACTCCGCGATCTTAACAATGAGGCTCTGAAGGAATTGTATTTATCGCTTTGCCAGATTTCTTTGAAAGACTGGTCTTGTAAATTTCCCATTACATAATGCGCATCTTTATCAAAGCAACAAGGCACTACTTTTCCATCCCAGGTGATCACGCAGCTATGCCACATCTTCCAACAATGATTGAGCAACTCATTCTTGATTGAATACTTGCCGTCAACGTTCTTTTTGTAACGCGAATACTTATCGATGGTAGGAATCAGATCAGAACCATTTTCATAATCATAGATCTGCGCAGTCTTCAACACTACATGATCCACACCGATCTCTTTTGCCAATGCGCGAACAGCTTCAATCTGATGTTCATTCTGCTTCACCACTAAAAATTGAAACACAACAAATGGTGTAAGCGACTTCAATTCCTTTTTCCAGCGGATGATATTTTTCGTTCCTTCAATTACTTTATCCAGCTTTCCTCCTATGCGATAGGATTCGTATGACTCTTGAGTGGTGCCGTCAATGGAAATGATTAAGCGATCCAATCCAGATTGAATCGTCCGCTTCGCCATTTCATCACTTAAATAATGAGCATTGGTTGAAGTTGCTGTGTATATTTTTTTGGAAGATGCATAACCTACCAAATCAAGAAACTGTGGATGTAAGTACGGCTCACCCTGAAAATAAAAGACCAGGTAAGACAGCGTGCTCCGCAATTGATCGATCGTGTTCTTAAACAAATCCTCATTCAGCATACCTGTCGGTCTTGTGAAAGAACGCAAACCCGAAGGACACTCAGGACAGCGCAAATTACAGGACGTTGTGGGTTCGATAGAAATACTGAAAGGCATCGCCCAATGATTGGGTTTACCGATTATGCGTGAATAATGATAGCTCGAAAGAACGCCTGATGCATTTAACATCCTTGAAGGCGTCATCTTCCTGGTTAAATTCCACGTATCGTGCAGGTTTCCAATCATAAGCAGTCCTTTCAAAATTACCGTTTACAAACCGATTGTCTTATCTTTAAACCCACTTATTTACAGGATGAAAAAAGTCATTTTTATAGCCCTATTGTTACTATCGATTAGGGCGCAGTCGCAAAGCTTGCCACTTTCGGAAGGTGCACAAATCTCTGTGATTACCTGCGGGCCAACGCCAACTGAATTATATGCGGCCTTTGGGCACAGCGCCATTCGGGTGTATGACCCCGATCAACAAATTGACTTTGCCTATAACTATGGAGTATTTGATTTCGATCAGCCTAATTTCTACCTCAACTTTGCCCGGGGATATTTGTATTACAAGCTGGGCGTTTACCACTATCCGCACTTTCGCGATTACTATATTTCTCACAACCGATATGTACATGAACAAATACTGGATTTAACGACCGAGCAAAAGCAAAAAGTATTTGACTACCTGGAATGGAATGGTAAACCAGAAAACCAAACCTATCGTTACGATTATTTCTATAATAACTGTGCAACCAAAATCAGGGATGTTCTTGCGGAAACTTTAAAAGATGAATTGAAATTTGATGGCTCCTTCGTTAAAACCGATTACACTATTCGTGATCTCACCGATTTGTATTTAGGTCCACAACCGTGGGGAGACCTGGGCATTGATATTTGTCTTGGCTTGCCGATGGATAAAAAAGCGGCTCCTTACGAATACATGTTTTTGCCCGACTATATTGAGTATTCATTCGATAATGCAACGATCAATTCAAAACCAGTTGTAAAGCAAAAAGTATCTGTGTATGAAGCGATACCGGAAGGAATACCTTTTAGTTTCTTTCATCCATGGATTGTATTCGGAGCCTTTATGCTTATTACCGTAATCCTATCCTATTATGATTGGAAAAGAAAAAAACTCTCGCGGTGGTTTGACGTCACAGTGTTTTCGGCTGTAGGCTGGATTGGAGTCTTATTGCTGCTTTTGTGGACCGCGACCGATCATCAGGCGGCAGCCAGGAACTTTAATTTGCTTTGGGCACTTCCATTACATGCTATTGCGGCCATTCTCTTATTGAAAAAGCAATCACCTTCATGGCTTATTACTTATTTTAAAGGAACGGCAATTTTATTAGCTGCTACTCTCCTGCTCTGGTTTATTTTACCTCAGCAGTTAAATATATTTCTGATTCCGATTACTATCGCCCTTATGATAAGAGCATCGTTGATTTCGAAATTATTGAAGAAATAGAAGATCAAAAGAAAAAAGAATAGCCATTCGTGTGAATGGCTATTCTTTTTTAGTCAAATAATTTTACATGTGAATAGGTCTGTTTGCCGTAGCTGCCAGGCAGGCTTCTTTCACCGCTTCCATATAAGTAGGATGCGCATGTGACGTTCTTGCAATATCTTCCGCGGAAGCTCGGAATTCCATAGCAGTAACACCAGCAGCAATCATATCAGCAGCACGAGCGCCAATGATATGAATACCTAAAATTTCATCGGTGGTTTTGTCGGCTAATACTTTCACCAATCCATCCAAATCCATGGAAGCTCGTGCACGACCTAATGCTTTGTATGGGAAGCTTCCTGTTTTATAAGCGCGACCTGATTCTTTCAATTGCTCTTCGGTGTAGCCAACACTGGCAACCTCAGGCCATGTGTAAACCACCCCCGGTATCAATAAATAATTCATGTGTGGTTTTTGTCCGGCTAATTGCTCGGCAACCATCACACCTTCTTCTTCAGCTTTATGAGCCAACATCACACCGCGCACTACATCGCCAATTGCATAGATGTTATCCAAATTTGTTTTCAAATGATCGTCAACAGGTATTTTTCCCTTATCCAATTCAATGCCTACTTTTTCCAAACCAAGTCCATCCGTATAAGGTCTTCTTCCAATACTCACCAAACAATAATCACCGTTCAACATCACGACAGCCCCACCATTTTTTGCTTCTGCTTTCACCGCCACTTCGTTGCCTTTATTCTCAACGGCAGTTACTTTATGACCGAGATACAAATCCATACCCAATTTTTTGGCCACCTTGGTTAATTCCTTTCCCATGGTACCATCCATCGTTGGAATCAGGTTATCCAAAAACTCCACCACGGTAACTTTCGAGCCGATGCGAGCATACACAGAGCCTAACTCCATACCAATAATACCGCCACCAATCACAATCAAATGCTTTGGAATTTCTTTCAGCTCCAATGCTTCGGTGCTGGAAATAATTCTCTTCTTATCAAAGGGCGCGAAAGGAAGGGGTGTTGGTTTTGATCCTGTTGCGATGATTACTTTCTCCGTAGTGATCTGAGTTTCTTTTCCGTCTTTGGCTGTGATCTTAATCGTGTTCTTATCAACGAATGAGCCTACTCCTGTAAGCACATCAATTTTGTTTTTCTTCATCAGAAATGCAATACCATCCACATTGGCTTTAACCACACCCGCCTTGCGCTTGATCATCTGTGTGATATTTGCTTTTGGCTCACTTATTTCAATGCCGTGTTCTTTAAAAGTATGAGCAGCATTGTGAAAATGTTCAGACGAATCCAACAAAGCTTTTGAAGGAATACATCCAACATTCAAACAGGTGCCACCCAACGTATCATACTTTTCGATGATGGCCGTTTTAAAACCAAGTTGCGCGCAGCGAATGGCTGCTACATATCCACCCGGACCTGAACCGATAACTGTGACGTTGTATTGCATACTCTATAATTTCAAATTCAAGATTTCAGATTTCGAATGGCTATACTCCAAGAATCAAACGTCCCGGCTCTTCCAATAATTCTTTCACGCGCACCAGAAAGCTTACTGATTCGCGACCATCAACAATGCGATGATCGTAAGAAAGCGCCAGGTACATGATTGGTCTAACCACGACTTGACCATCTTTTACAACAGCACGCTCAACGATATTATGCATTCCCAAAATCGCTGATTGCGGAGGATTAATAATTGGGGTAGAGAGCATAGAACCAAACACACCACCGTTGGTGATAGAGAATGTTCCACCCTGCATTTCTTCAATCGATAGCTTTCCATCTCGGCCTTTGGTTGCCAGACGAACAACTTCGCCTTCAATCTGATCAAACGAAAGTGACTCTGCATTGCGAATCACCGGTACTACCAAACCTCTTGGCGTTGAAACCGCAATCGCTACATCACAATAGTCATGATAAATAACTTCATCACCATTGATCTGTGCATTCACGGCTGGGAACTCCTTCAATGCTACACATACTGCTTTGGTGAAGAATGACATAAAGCCAAGGCCGACACCATATTTCTCTTTAAACTTATCTTTGTATTTAGAACGAAGATCCATTACCGGCTTCATATCCACCTCATTGAAAGTAGTGAGCATGGCCGTTTCGTTTTTCACGGCTACCAATCGTTTCGCAATCGTCTTGCGCAACGAGGTCATTTTCTCGGAACGTTTGTTGCGAGCCCCACCCGATGTAATCACGGGTGCAGTTGCAGTAACCTTAGGGGCTTCCGCTTTTGTTGTTGGTGCTACTTTCGCCTTCTCAGCATCTTCTTTCGTAATGCGTCCACCAACACCAGAGCCGGAAACCTGTGATGACGGAATTCCTTTCTCATCTAAAATTTTTGTGGCCGCTGGCGAGGGGTGGCCTGCGGCATAAGTTTTATCACCAGAAGAAACAGCGGTTGCTGTTGGCACCGATGCATTCGTGGTTGTCGCTGGCGCACCTTCAGTAATTTCAATTTTGCAAATCAATCCACCGATGGGTAGCGTTGTTTTTTCTTGGGCAACGATTCTTAAAATTCCGTTGGCCTCAGCCGGTAACTCAAAAGTTGCTTTATCTGATTCAACTTCTGCGATAATGTCATCGAGTTTTACAAAGTCACCCTCTTTTTTCAACCAGGTTGAAATTGTTACTTCTGTGATTGATTCACCTACAGCAGGAACTTTCATTTCTTTAATGCCACCCGTAGGTTTCGCAGACTGCGTTGGAGCAGCGGTTTTTACTTCTGCCGGTTTAGCAGGAGCAGCCGCTCCGGCACCATCGGCAATTTCACAGATGACCGCACCGATGGGAACTGTTTCACCTTTAGCTTTCGCTATTTTCAAAACACCCGCTTGTGGTGCTGTCAACTCAAAGGTTGCCTTGTCGGATTCGAGTTCGGCAATTATTTCATCCATCTTCACCATATCTCCATCATTCTTTAGCCAGTTGGCAATGGTTACTTCCGTGATTGATTCTCCTACGGTAGGAACTTTTACTTGTTGAGCCATTTCAATTATAGTTTTTGTGATTGAAGATTATACATCTAATGCTTGTGATAGAATTTTTTCCTGTTCTGCTTTATGCACTTTGGAATAACCGGTAGCTGGTGAAGCGCTCGCCTTACGGGATATCAACTCGAGACCGGTCATGTAGCGAAGAATGTATGACCAGTAGCCCATGTTTGATGGCTCTTCCTGCACCCATACCTGCTTTGCACCTTTGTATTTTTTCAACACCGCATTCAATTGCTTTTCCGGGAATGGATGCAATTGCTCTACACGAATCAAAGCAACGTGCTTCACTTTATTTTTTTGTGATGCTTCTAGTAAATCGTAATAAACCTTTCCAGTACACAGCACAACTTTTTTCACATCCTTAGCTACTGCACTTTCATCATCAATTACCTCATTGAATATTCCCTTTGTGAAATTCTCGATGGGTGATACAACGGAAGGATGACGCAGCAATGATTTAGGAGAAAATACGATACAGGGTTTTCTGAATTCCCATTTCACTTGTCTTCTCAACAAGTGGAAAATATTTGATGGCGTAGTTGGGTTAGCAACAATGATGTTGTACTCAGCTGCTAACTGTAAGAATCTTTCAGGGCGTGCATTGGAGTGTTCTGGTCCCTGGCCTTCATAGCCATGGGGAAGCAACATCACCAATCCGTTTTGCCTCTGCCACTTGGACTCCGCGCTGGAAATAAACTGATCAATGATTACTTGTGTTCCATTTGCGAAATCACCAAACTGTGCCTCCCAGATTACCAGTGCATGGGGCGATGACATGGCATAACCATATTCAAAACCCAATACACCAAACTCAGAAAGTAAGGAGTTAAATATGTGAAGTTTCTTCTGTCCATTTTCAACATGATCAAGTCCACAATAGGGCTCGTTGGAATTGGCATCAAAGAAATAAGCATGACGATGTGAGAATGTTCCTCGCTTCACATCCTGTCCGGACATGCGCACCAGCACCCCTTCTGCTAACAAAGATCCATAGGCCAACAACTCCGCTTCGGCCCAACCTAATAATTTTGTTTCCGAGAATGCTTCCTTACGATCTTTTAATAATTTTTCAATCTGCTTGAGTGGCTTGAATCCCTCCGGTATGGTAGTAAGTGCTTTACCTACTTTATCGATAACAGATTGCTTTACGCTGGTGTCAGGCGATTGATCGAAATCTTCTGGTTTTGATTTCCGAAGTTTTTCCCACTCCTCTTCAATCTTTTGTGGCTTATAGGGAAGAGGTTTCTGTTTTACTTCATTCAAGCGATCCTGAAGTTGGTTGCGAAAACTTTTATCCAAATCTTCCGCCAATGTTGCATCAACATCTCCACGCTCAATCAACTTCTTCACATACACTTCGCGTGGATTCGGATGCTTGGCTATCAGATTATAAAGTTTTGGCTGCGTGAACTTCGGCTCATCACTTTCATTGTGACCATGTCTGCGATAACACAACATGTCGATGAAAATATCCTTGCCAAATTTCTGACGATATTCAACAGCAAGATTTGCACAGAAGGTTACTGCTTCCGCATCATCTCCGTTCACGTGAAGCACTGGTGCATCCACAATCTTGGCAATGTCTGTACAATAAATACTGGTGCGCGCATCATCATAATCAGTAGTAAAACCAACCTGATTATTAATGACGAAGTGGATTGTGCCACCGGTTGTATAACCTGGTAGCCCTGACATCTGCACCACTTCATAAACAATACCTTGTCCTGCCACAGCTGCATCACCGTGAATAAGAATAGCAAGGCCCTTACTCAGGTCTTCACCAAATTCATCATCAATCTGACCACGGGTATAACCAACCACCAATGGATCAACCGCTTCAAGGTGCGATGGATTAGGAGTCAGTTTTACATATACTTTATTTTTTGAAGGTGTGTTGATATAACTCGCATATCCCAGATGATACTTTACATCACCATCACCCATCGTGAGGTCAGGATTTATATTTCCTTCAAACTCCGTAAAGATTTGCTCGTATGTTTTTCCAAGAATATTGGTCAGCACATTTAATCTTCCACGGTGCGCCATACCAATAACTGTTTCCTTCACACCAAATTCTGCGGCTTTATTAATAATCGCTTGCAATGCCGGAATCGTGTTCTCACCACCTTCCAACGAAAATCTTTTTTGCCCCAGAAACTTTGTATGAAGGAAGTTTTCAAAAACCGCTGCTTCATTAAGTTTGCTCAATATTCTTTTCTTCTCCTCCTGTGATGGATTGTTGTTATAGTATTCCTTCTCACACTTATTGAAAAACCATTGGCGCACCTCATCATTACGGATGAAGTTATATTCAAAACCGATCGGCCCGATATAAACGACCTGAAGCTTCTCAATAATTTTTCGTAGGGAAGCTCTACCCATTCCAATCTCAGCGCCTACATCAAACTCGGTGTCCAGATCCGCATCAGTAAGGCCAACGCTCGTATGGTCAAAGTTTACATTGTGATTTCTGCGCGGGCGCACCGGGTTGGTATTTGATTTCAAGTGACCAAAAGAGCGGTATTGAAAAATCAGGTTTCTCACCTGCGTCTCTTTAATACTTGCCGTGTCTCCGGCTCCTGCTGCATGACCGTTTTCGCCATAGCGCTGTTGCGAAAAATCGTACCCCTCAAAAAACTTCTGCCATGTCGGATCGACAGAGTTCACGTCTTTTTTATAATTCTGATACAGTTGGTCGAGGTAGCCAACGTCAGCGTTCGAGATGTATGAATACTTATCCATGGTTATTTTTGAAAAGGTACCAAATGTAAAAAGGGAGTGGAACATATGAAAACCTAGTAATCGCTTATTCAAATATAAATATTTTGACTATTTCCAGAGCTTTATTCAAATCGAAGGTTGCTAAAATGGCAAAATCATCTACCTTTGCACTCCTTTTAAAAACGGACGAGATCCAACATTAAAAACTAAGAAAATGGCTGTTAAAATCAGATTGGCCCGCAGAGGCCGCAAAAAACTGGCTCTTTATGATGTAGTGGTGGCAGACGCCAGATCACCACGTGACGGTAAATTCATTGAAAAAATCGGTACCTACAACCCAGCAACCAACCCTGCTTCGATCATTTTGGATGATACCAAGGCATTTGATTGGCTAATGAAAGGCGCGCAGCCTACTGAAACAGTAAAGGCGATGCTCTCTCACCATGGCGTAATGCTTAAGAAACACCTTCAAATCGGTGTTATTAAAGGAGCGATTACTCAAGAGCAGGCCGATGGTAAATTGGATGAATGGATGAAGGCAAAAGAGGCTAAGACCCTGTCTAAGAAAGATACTCTTTCTAAGGGCAAGCAAGATGCAGCGAAAGCACGCAAAGAGGCTGAAACTAAAGTTAAAGAAGCACGCACTGAAGCCATTCGCAAGAAAGCTATCGTTGCTGCTGAAGTTCCGGCAGCAGAAGTTCAACCTGAAGTGCAGGCAGAAGGAGAAGCTCCTGCAGAGGCACAAGCATAATATATCTTTATAATATTTACTTAAATGCCAACGCGACATCGTGTTGGCATTTTTATTTTTGAAGCATGAACAAGCAAGACTGTTATTCCATCGGATACATTTCAAAAACGCATGGACTGAAGGGTGAAGTGACGGCTGTCTTTACTGAACCCATTGATCTGGACTCTGTGAAATCCGTTTTTATAGAGATGAAAGGTAGCCTGGTGCCTTATTTCATCCAATCGTTTTCTGATCGTGGCGACAAAGCATTTCTAAAGTTTGACGATGTCAATACAACTGAGCAAGCTGCCAATCTCAAAGGCTCAGCACTTTATTTAAGTAAAACAGTCAGGCCATCGCTCAAGCGTGGTGAATTTTATAATGATGAGATCGTTGGTTTTACTGTGGAAGATGAAACCGAAGGTGTATTGGGGTTGCTGAAACAGGTGATTCAATCGGGGCCCAGCCGACTTTTAGAAATTGATTACAACGGCAAGGATGTTTTGATTCCTGTCAATGGCCCATTTATAAAGAGTGTAACGAAATCGAAGAAACTCATAAAAGTGAGTTTGCCTGAAGGCTTCCTGAGCATATAGATTACGCTAACTTAGCACCATGCGCATCGACATCATTACTTGTCTTCCCCGGTTGCTGGAAAGTCCTTTTGCAGACTCCATCTTAAAGAGAGCACAGCAGAAAGGTTTGGTTATCGTGGCTATCCATGATCTGAGAGAGTATTCTCAAAACAAGCATCGCACCACAGATGATTATGCCTTTGGAGGAGGTGCTGGCATGGTGATGATGATTGAACCCATTGATATGTGCATCTCCAAACTAAAGAGCGAACGGAATTACGATGAAATAATTTACATGAGCCCGGATGGAGAACTCTTTACCCAATCGCTTGCGAATCAGCTCAGCCTTAAACAGAATTTAATCATACTGTGCGGACATTATAAAGGTGTGGATGAACGGGTGCGTGAGCATTTAATCACCCGCGAAATAAGCATTGGAAATTATGTGCTTTCCGGAGGTGAACTTGCCGCAGCTGTCGTGTCGGATTCCATCATTCGTCTAATCCCCGGTGTTCTTTCGGACGAAACCTCTGCGCTGACCGACTCATTTCAGGATGGCCTGATTGCCCCACCGGTGTATACCCGCCCCGCAGAGTATAAAGGGTGGAAGGTGCCGGAGGTGTTGCTTTCGGGCCATGAAGCCAAAATCGAACAATGGAGGCATGAAAAGGCCCTGGAAAGAACCAAAGAACGCAGGCCTGATCTCATGAGTGAGTAAAAGTCAAAAAATCTTAAATACAGACTTATGAATTCTGTTTTCTTACCCTATATTTGCAGTCCATTTTAAAAACGAGTGTTATGGCTGATTTAATAAAGTTTGTTGAGCAGGAATTGGCAGCAAAAAGGGTGAACATCCCGGCATTTAAGCCTGGTGATACCATCAACGTGCACGTAAAAATCAGCGAAGGTAACAAAGAAAGGATTCAGCAGTTTCAGGGTGTGGTGGTTTACCGCAGGGGATTTGGAACTAACGGAGAGAGCTTTTCTGTAAGAAAGATATCAAATGGCGTTGGTGTAGAAAGAATTTTCCCACTGCTTAGTCCAAGCATAGATAAAATCGAATTTGTTAAAGCTGGTAAAGTACGTAGAGCTAAACTTTACTACTTAAGAGGTCGCCAGGGCAAATCTGCAAGGATTAAAGAAAGAATAGCAGTAGCGAAAGCATAATAAAAATTGAATTAAACATTCAAAAAAGCCCGTCTCGGAAATTCTGAGACGGGTTTTTGTTTTATACCAATGCGTGCAAATCTCATTGCAGGTAACAGGCCATAATCCTATATTTGCCGCTCACTTTAACCAAATCTATGGCAAAGACAGACATCAGCGCATTACTGGGTAAAGACGCTGAATCCCTCCTGACTCACAAAAGCAAGACTATTCTAAAAGATCAGCTTCACTTACCAGGTCCTGATTTTGTAGATCGTGTATTTTCTATTTCAAACAGAAATACACAGACCATACGTAGCCTTCAGACTCTTTATGATAAAGGTCGCTTAGGCGGAACAGGTTTTCTTTCCATACTTCCCATCGATCAGGGAATTGAACATAGTGCCGGTGCATCTTTCGCTAAAAACCCGATCTATTTTGATCCGGAAAATATTATAAAACTTGCTATTGAGGGCGAATGTAATGCTGTGGCTACTACGTTTGGTGGCTTGGCCATGATGTCACGCAAATACGCTCACAAAATACCGTTCATTGTTAAGATCAACCACAATGAACTGCTCACCTATCCAAATAAAGCTGACCAGATCATGTTTGGTTCTGTTGAAGATGCCTGGAATTTAGGAGCGGTTGCTGTAGGTGCAACTATCTATTTTGGTTCTGATAATTCTACGCGTCAAATACAAGAGGTGGCAAAGGCTTTTGAAAGAGCCCACCAACTGGGCATGGCTACGATCCTTTGGTGCTATACAAGAAACAACGCATTCAAAAAGGATGGTGTTGACTATCATGTGTCTGCCGATCTTACTGGCCAGGCCAACCATTTAGGTGTTACTATTCAGGCGGATATCATCAAACAAAAATTAGCTGAAAACAACGGAGGGTATAAAGCTTTAAATACTGGCGGAAGTACATACGGAAAGTTGGATGAAAGAATCTATACTGAATTAACTTCTAATCATCCGATTGATCTTTGCCGCTACCAGGTAGCTAACTGCTACATGGGCCGTGCAGGACTAATCAACTCGGGTGGTGATTCTAAAGGAACTACCGATATGGCTGATGCCGTACGCACAGCTGTAATCAATAAGCGTGCTGGTGGCATGGGATTGATCTCTGGCCGAAAGGCTTTCCAACGCCCGATGAAAGAAGGAGTTGAAATTCTTCAGGCCATTCAGGATGTCTATTTAGATAATAGCATCGACATTGCTTAAGACACTAAAGATTGAACGTTAATCATTGACTATTTTAAAATAAAAAATGCCCTGGTTCAAACGTACTGATAAAGGAATTCTCACTCCTACCGAGTCTAAAAGAGAAGTTCCTGATGGTTTGTGGTTCAAGACCCCAGCCGGAAAAATTATTCATACACGTGAACTAAAGAACAATGCGTACGTGGTCCCTGAAGAGGAATACCATGTAAAAATTGGATCTCAGGAGTATTTTGAGATTCTCTTTGATAACATTGAATTTACGGAGCTAGATGCCAATATGGAGTCGGCCGATCCGCTCGGGTTCACTGATACGAAACCCTATCCAAAAAGAGTCAAGGAATCGCAGATGAAATCAAACCTGAAGGATGCCGTGCGCACTGCGTATGGAAAAATAAACGGTTTGGATATTACCATCGCCTGTATGGACTTCACGTTCATTGGTGGATCGATGGGCTCTGTGGTGGGCGAAAAAATTGCACGCGCCATGGACCACAGTCTGAAAACCAGGAAGCCATTTCTTATGATTTCAAGATCGGGCGGGGCACGTATGATGGAGGCAGGAATTTCATTGATGCAGATGGCGAAAACTTCTGCCAAGATTGCCCTTCTGGACGAGGCAAAAATTCCTTACATCTCTCTGCTTACTGATCCCACTACAGGTGGTGTAACTGCTTCCTATGCCATGTTGGGAGATTTTAATATTGCTGAACCCAATGCGCTCATTGGATTTGCCGGGCCCCGTGTAATTCGCGAAACTATTGGTAAAGATTTGCCAAAGGGATTTCAAAGTTCAGAGTTCGTAATGGAACATGGTTTTTTGGATTTTATTGTGGATCGCAGAAATCTGAAGAGCAGGCTTTCTACTTTGCTGAAAATGCTTCAGTAAAAAGAACTAATCTCATTAATTGATAAAACATAAAATGGCAGGTCTGATGATCTGCCATTTTAGTTTACCCTATCGGTAACTATTTAGTAAAAATAAATAGTCCTACTTTGTCTATTTCATCCCTACGGGATTCAAAATTTATATTCTACCCCAATACTACCAACATATAGTCCCTACGGGACTGCATAGATGCCGTTAGG
>CAZIOY010000002.1:0-147187 GCA_964540915.1 uncultured Ohtaekwangia sp. | reverse complement strand
ATATTTTACATGAGGTTCGTAGCATTCTCAATTCATTAGAAGGGCAGGGGAAATGTGCCATTTGTGCGGTTGGCTAAATGAACAGAAGAAAAGCCAGATTGAGATTTCTATTTCTTAATCTCTTTCACCAGAATATTTAACTCATTCAACTGTTCCTGTGAAATGGTGGATGGCGTATCGATCATCATATCGCGGCCTGCATTATTCTTTGGGAATGCGATGAAATCGCGGATGGAATCGGCTCCACCAAACAATGAACACAAGCGATCAAACCCGAAGGCAATACCACCGTGCGGAGGTGCACCATATTCAAAAGCTTCCATCAGGAAGCCAAATTGTTTTTTTGCTTCTTCGTCACTGAAACCAAGTTTGGTGAACATCAACTGTTGGGTTGCTCTGTCGTGGATACGAATAGAACCACCACCTACTTCAGTTCCGTTGATTACCATATCATACGCATTGGCGCGCACTTTTCCAGGATCGCTGTCCAGCAACTTCATGTCTTCTGGTTTTGGCGATGTAAATGGATGATGCATGGCATGCCAGCGGTTGGTGTCTTCACTCCACTCAAGCAGCGGGAAGTCGATTACCCAAAGAGCTGAAAATTTATTTTTATCGCGAAGTCCTAGCAGATCGCCCATGCGCAAGCGAAGTTCACTCAGTGCTTTTCTGGTTTTATCGGCATCGCCAGAGAGTACAAACAACAGATCGCCAGGTTGAGCATTGAATTTTTCTGCCCACTTCTTTAATTCTTCCGCTGAATAGAATTTATCTACTGATGATTTGAAGGTGCCATCGGCTTTGCATTGCACATACACCAAACCTTTGGCGCCAATCTGAGGCTTCTTCACATACTCGGTGAGTTCGTCCAATTGTTTGCGTGTGTATTCGGCACAGCCTTTCGCGCAAATACCGACCACTAATTCTGCGCTATCAAATACTTGAAATCCTTTTCCTTTGGCTACATCATTGAGTTCAACAAACTTCATTTCAAAGCGAGTGTCTGGTTTGTCTGATCCATAATATTTCATGGCATCGTCATAGCTCATGTGTGGCACGGATGGCATGTCAATTCCTTTCACATTTTTGAAAAGATGTCTCACCAATCCTTCAAACGTGTATAAAATATCTTCTTGTGTGATGAAGGCCATCTCGCAGTCGATCTGTGTAAACTCCGGCTGACGATCGGCACGCAAGTCTTCATCGCGGAAGCATTTTACTATTTGATAGTAGCGATCAAAGCCGGATACCATCAACAACTGCTTGAACGTTTGAGGTGATTGTGGCAGTGCATAAAATTCTCCTGGGTTCATGCGTGAAGGAACTACAAAATCACGGGCACCTTCAGGAGTGGATTTGATCAACACAGGCGTTTCTACTTCAATG
Organism: uncultured Ohtaekwangia sp.; assembly: GCA_964540915.1. Taxonomy (GTDB): domain Bacteria; phylum Bacteroidota; class Bacteroidia; order Cytophagales; family Cyclobacteriaceae; genus ELB16-189. The sequence goes on along the minus strand of CAZIOY010000002.1, from coordinate 145,801 downwards.
AAATTCAGGCTGTCCAGATAGATGCGTGTTTGCTGCGCCATCTTATGTCTTAGCTGAAGACTTTCGCGAACAACATTTCTACGCAAGTCCAGGTATCGGTATTTCATGCGAAGGTCATCGCCACCATCGGTATTATCTTCAATGGTGAAGGGAGGAGTCTTGGATGTATTGAGTACTTCAATGGAAGTTACCCGGATCTCAACATCGCCCGTTGGCATCTTATCGTTCTTTGAAAGACGCTCAACCACGGTGCCCTTTACTTTCAACACGTATTCACGACCCGACTGGCGGGCTGTTTTCAATAAAGCCGGATCGGTTTTACCCTCCTCTAAAAACAGTTGGGTGATTCCATAGCGGTCGCGCAGGTCAACCCATAATAAACTTCCTTTATCGCGCAGGCGCTGTACCCAGCCGGTGAGCGTTACTTCTTTATTTACATCACTGATTCGCAGTTCACCGCAAGTATGAGTTCTAAGCATGGTAAAATCATTAAATTTGGGCTCGCAAATTAATAAAGGTTGCACGTTATACAGAGCCTTCATTCAATTTCGTTTTTTAAACACTATGAAAAAACTCCTGCTATCGTTTGCTATTATCGGTCTTTTTGCATTTTCGCCTTCAAAATTGATTAAGACCAAGATTACGGATGGTGTTTATGTATCCCTGCCACCAGAACTTAAGCCGATGACCCCAGACGATATTATCCTGAGGTATCCTTCCGTGCGCGCCCCGTTAGCTGCTTATACGGACTTAAACCGGACCCTCGACTTCAGTGTGAATATTTCGGCCACTCAATGGCCCGATACTGACCTTGAGATAGCCAGCAAGTTCTTTAAATCAAGTATCAGCAATCTGTTTGACCGGGTAGATATGATTGAGGAGGGCATTCACACGGTGCACAAGAAGAAATACATTTTTTTCGAATTCGAATCCCGTGTAAACGGAAATAAAATGACTCTTGGAGAGCAATCGCCTGTTTTCAGATATACCTATATCCAATACCTGATTGAACCGGGGCGCACGTTGGTTATCTCGTTCAATTGCCCTAAAGCATTACGCGAAGATTGGCAGGAGTCTGTGAGGGCGATGATGAAGAGTGTGAAAGTGAAATGATTAACCTATGAAAAAGCTTTCTGTAGTTCTTAAAGGATTTTTTATACTGTTGATTTCGTTTAGCGGCATGGTGTTTTATGAATCGTGCTGCGGCACTCCTGATTTTGCGTTTTATGACATAGAGTCATTTGATATTTTGGTAGAGAAGCGTGAATTGGCACCCAACGATACATTGAAAATGTTTACGACCAATCAGAAGTACAAGTACCTTAGTTCAACGAGCTCGCTATTCCCAAAAGCCTATGCATGGCAATGTTTGTCCGATGGGCATATGGGCGCCAAGTATAAATACATAGAATTCACGATCACCAGTGACAAGGCGTTGGATGACCAACATCCTGCCGGGGCGAGTTTGAATGACTTATTTTTACTCTTCCCTTATCAGTCGCAGCCATACCCGCTTGATAAGGTTAAAAATATTGATTCTATAGCTCAAATTATTGCGAATGGGGTGCTTGAATTTGGAATGGCAAAAAAGCCATTAATTAATAATGAAATGGAATTTCTTATTTTCTTTAAGAATTCAAATAACCGTGAGTTAACTGTTAAAACTCCCCTGATCCGGTGGAAATAGATAAACCGATGGAACTTTACACGCTTGAGTATTTTATGCGTGAGGCATTGAAAGAGGCCCGCAAAGCATTTGAGAAAGGGGAGGTTCCGGTAGGGGCCGTGGTGGTTTGTCAAAATAAAATTATTGCCCGTGCTCATAACCAGACGGAGCAACTCAATGATGCCACCGCGCATGCTGAAATGCTGGCTGTTACTTCCGCTGCAAATTACCTGGGATCAAAATATTTAACTGAATGCACGCTTTATGTGACATTGGAACCTTGCGTGATGTGTGCCGGAGCGTTGCATTGGGTGCAACTTCAAAAACTTATTTACGGTGCGGAAGATGAGCAGCGGGGCTATTCGTTGATCAGAAGTCCTTTACTACATCCCCGTACAGAAGTGCTGAAAGGTATCAGTGGGCAGGAAAGCAAAGAGTTACTCTCCCAATTCTTTAAAAGACTGAGAGAGTAACTCTTTTCAATTTTATTGACGATTATTCTTCTTTGGATTTTTTCGCCTTGGCTTTATCGTCTATTTTTTTGCCATTCTTATGCTCTCCCAGAATGATCACATCCTTGGTCATCTCATATTGCTTGGCTGCCTGCATCATAGCCTGATGGCTATCGCGAATTAAAATAGTGCCTGATCTTGCGCCTTTATTGCGCACTTCAAGCCAAAAACCGTCTTTTTTCTTCTTTGGTAATACAGGAGGTCTTCCCATGATTGTTTGTGTTTTTAATGTTTATTCGACCCTTTAGGGGTCAAAGAATAAACTGGTGAGCAAAAATTTTATTTTAAAGCGTGCAAAGATACCAAATTTGGGCCTAATCTCAATTGATTTTCACTCACCTAGGTAAGAAGGCAGGTGTACACCCGGTTTTAATGCCGGATCTGGTATGGCGCTTTGCTGTTGAATTTTAAGTGGCAGAACTCCGGCCCATACATCCAGTGCGTAATCTTCTTCATCGTCTTTGGGTGGGCCTGTCCTTACTTTGGCAGACGCTTCCCTGATTTCGAATGAGAGTAGCATGGTGGCTTTCCATTCTCCCGGGTTCGGCTTGCGCACATCGGCCCAGCGCCCCGGACACATTTTTTCTGTGAAGACCTCCAGCGCTTTGTAGAGTTCGTCTTGATCGGTGACCAATTCGGGTTCACTAAAAATGATTACCGACCGGTAGTTGACAGAATGATGAAATGCAGAGCGGGCCAGTACCAAACCGTCTAATAAGGTAGCACTAATGCAAACCGGCAATTTTTTGGTTTGAAGTTCGCGCAGATAATGGCTGCCCACCGACCCATGGATGTAAAGTTTATCACCGATCCGGCAAAACCCGGTTGGTATTTGAAAAGGTTGGCTGTCAACAGAAAATGCTATGGTGCAAACAAGGGCTTCATCTAAAATAGAGTAGATAGCATCTTTGTCGTACACACCGCGCTTAGCCAGGCGCGTGATTTCTGTTTTTTCGTTGATGGGAAAGTTGCTCATATATTATTTCGGGATTTTGTAGACCCATCCAAATTCATCCGGCTCATATCCATGACGGATGTCCTCCAGTTTTTTCTTTAGACGAAGCTGAATGCTTTTGCTGTCGGCAACCGGTAATGTATAATCCTTACCACCTATATTAATAACGGCTATGGTGGATACTACTGCGGCAGTGCCCGCACCAAATGCTTCGGTAAGCGTTCCTTTCTCAAAGCCTTCTTTGATTTCAGCAACACTTATTTTTCTTTCTTCCACGGTGAGGCCCATTTTACCCGCCAGGAGAAGAAGTGAATTGCGGGTAATGCCATCTAGTATGGCAGAGGTAAGTTGAGGAGTTACTAATTTTCCGTTCAGTACAAACATCACGTTCATGGCACCGGATTCATCAATGTATTTGTGATCACGGGCATCGGTCCAAAGCACTTGATCAAAACCTTGTTCCTTCGCTAATTGTGTTGGATAAAATGCGCCACCATAATTTCCGGCACATTTTGCGAAGCCTGCGCCACCTTCTGCTGCGCGCACATACTGCTCTTCTACTTTCACACGCACCGGTTTGGAAAAGTAAGGGCCTACCGGGCTGGTGAGAACAACAAATTTATATTCATCAGAAATTTTTACTCCTAATCTTGATTCAGTTGCGAAAACTACAGGTCGCAAATACAGTGAGGAACCTTCTGAAGTAGGAACCCACTTTTCATCGGTTTTAATAACCGCGTTTAAACTGGCTATGAAAAACTCTTCACTCATGGCCGGCATGCACATTCTTTCCAGCGATTTAAGCATGCGTTGATAATGGCGCTGTGGTCTGAAAATAACCAGGTCACCGTCTTTATTCTTAAATGCTTTCATTCCCTCAAAGATGGCTTGTCCATAGTGAAGAGAAAGGATAGCAGGCGTCATTGGAATTTCCCCAAAGGGCATCACTATTGGGTCTTGCCATTTTTCATTTTTATAATCGGCCACCAACATGTGATCACTGATGTGATTTCCAAACCCCAGGTTATTAAAATCGATTGTAGATAAACGAGAGTGGGTGGTGCGTTCAACAGGAATAGGATTCATAATCGTTTTCAATTTGCGCGGAAGGTAAAAATATTTTCTGTCAATTTGATTAGCCTGCCCAGACAATTACATTTTTCATGGATGATGACGGTATCATGGATGTAATTAATCAATTAGCCTGCGGTGATAATTGATCTGACCAAGGTGATACGTAAGGTGAGTAGCCAGATGCACTAAAAAAAACTCCGTTGAGGTTGCCTCTTTTAAAACGACCATGGGATATTCCTTTTCAAGTTGTTCAGCGGTAAGAGCAGGAAGCACCTGATCTACTACCTGGATGGTACCTTCTATCTTTTCAATCAATTCTTTCCTTGAAATATTTTTCAAAGAGAATTCTGCATCACGGTTTCTGACATAGCCGGTTTGCCCTAAGACAGTGCCTATGTATGTATTTAAATTCCCAACCAGGTGAAGGCATAAGTTGCCTGCCGAGTTGGCGATATCCTTTTCAATCCGCCACAGATTCGATTCGTCTTTATACGATTCGATTTCAATTTTAAGTTTTAGCAATTCGCGCTGAATGATGGAGTTCAAAACTTTTGTGATCATGATAAGTTAGTTAATGGATTGATGCAGTTTACTTGTTGATTTATTAGGATAAAACCAGTTCCATTTTGATGTCGCTTCGTTGGTAAGGTCCATCAACCGGTATTTCCTTGAAGCCAAGTTTTCTATAAAGTTCGATAGCCGGAACCAACTTTGTGTTTGAGTAAAGTATGATCTTGCCAGCCTTCTTTTCTTTTGCTTTTTCAATGGCCACTTCCGCGAGTTGCTTTCCGATTTTTAATCCCTGAAACTTTTCATCAACTGCCATTTTGTTGAATTCATAAACGCCACCTTCTACAAATTTTAATGCTACCGTTCCAACTATTTCATTTTCATATTGAGCCATAAAGATGCTGCCTCCTGTATGGATAATATGTTCTTCGGGTTTTCTTAATACTTCAAAGTCGATGGGCTCCATCCAGAAATATTTTTCTATCCAGACACGATTTAATTTTTCGAACCAGGGTTGATGTTCGGGTAGATAATGAATGATTTTTACTGTTGATTTCATGAGTCAAAAATAAGAAAGCCCCGATTTAACGGAGGCTTTCCATTGAAGGTGATTATTTACTCTCTTTCAACTTCTTCACTTCTGCTTCGTAAAAAGCAAGATTGGATTTTTGATCTTCCGGTAAATTTTTCATCGCTAATTCCCAATGCTTGATGGCGTTTTTCTTATCACCCATGGCGGTGTAGCCACGAGCCAGACCTACGTTAGGTGTGAATTTATCATTTGGGTTCTTTTGTGCATTGTATTTAAAAATCTCCATAGCTTTTTCCTTTTTGCCTGCGGCCAGCAGTGATCTTCCGTATTGGTGAATTGCCTGTACGGTAGCACCAGGATCTTTGATTGCCTTGTCCATTTCCGCATTTGCTTCGGCTTCACGACCCAATGCTTGCAAAATCATAGAGCGGGTTTGCCTGGTAGTAAAATTCTCAACACCAATAAAAGGATTGCTGACCGACATATCGACCCAGGTAAGTGCTTCTTCGAGATTGATTTTGTTTTGGGCACAAAACTGAGCCGCAGTGATCCAATTTTCTTGCTTAAATCCTATTTCTCCTCTGAGTTCTTCACGCATTTTGGATACATAGATTTCGTTCACGTTGGGAACTTCAATTTTAAATGGGATTCTTTTTTTCTCCCATCGCATATATGCTTTGGCGGAGGTGGGCAGTCTGTCTTCAAATCCAAAGGTCAGCCATTCCTTATAAGGTGCTTCCAGCGGTGCTACCTCTACACGAAGTGCATCTTGTTTAGGATCATAAAAGTAACTTCCCCAGCTGGTACTGCTCCTGGAAAAAATCCAGGTGTAAGGTCCTTCTTTTGATGCAGCCAAAAACAAACCATAGGTTCCCGCCTCTAATTCTTTTCCTTCAATCTTCACATCGTGAGAAATGGTGAACAGCGTATTTTCATTTGCGCCAACACGCCAGGGTGCTGCTTTTGATGGGCCGAAGCCTTGATCAATGAACCCATAATGGGCTACTTCACCCCAGATTTTTCCCGTGCGATCTTCTCCATTTGGTCCGTGAACATCAGGGCTGCTATAGCTGATGGATACCTCTACAGGGCCGATAAACTGAGTAACTTTTGATTTTTGATTGTCTCCACTGGGTGGGGTTGTGAGTTTCTGGGCATTGCTCCATACGACTAAGGCAGTAATGAGGAAACCTGATAGTATGAGTTTTTTCATAGGTATTTAATTAATGGGTTAAACTAATTTATGATTTAACGGAAAGGTCAGATAATTGGCTGCACTAAATTTATTTTTTATATCCGATTTGCTGAATCTTTTGGTACAACCATATTAATGGATGCAGGCAGAACGGTTATAGAAAAATTTCGCTCGGGTTTCATAGCTTCGCCATCCACATGATACGGCAGGGGTTCTTCAAAGGATAGTGTAAGGTGTTTCGCTCGTACAATATCCACCCATGCTGATTTTTCGATATGGCCAGTGAACATCTTTTTTACAAAACCAATTGTTTGTGCTATAGGCACCTTTCGGATGAAACAAACATCCAACAGACCATCACACACCGATGCATGGGGCGACACGCGCGCATTGTTTCCAAATTGAGAGGAGTTGGCAAAAGCTAAAACAAAAGCATCTCTTTTGTAAGTTGTATGATCGATTGCTATTTCAATTGAAAACTCATTGAAGCTATGGAATTCTTTTAAAACCAATTTAGAATAACCGATCAATCCTCTTTTTTCTTCCTTGGCAAAAAGACCTGCTACATGTCCATCAAATCCAATTCCTGAAACGTTAACCGAAAGCTTGTTATTGATTAAGAACGAATCCATGCAAATAGAGTGAGGGGAGTCTATTAAAGCGAGTGATTTTTTAAAATCCATCGGAATGCCCAAGTGTCTTGCTAATCCATTGCCCGATCCTTTAGGCAGTATGCCCATGATCTGTTGGGTATGAACCAAGCCCTGAGCCACCTCATTCACTGTGCCGTCTCCGCCAACTGCAAAAACAATATCAAATTTTTTTGACAATGCTGCCTGTTGCGCCAATTCAGTAGCATGAGTTCGCCTTTGAGTAAATTCAAGAGTTGGTTCAATATTCAGTGCTTCACAAACGGAAACGATCCGGCCATCCACTGAAGATTGGTAGCCGGTGCCCGCGTATTTATTGATAATGAATAATACCTTCTTATTTTCGCTCATGAATTAAAAGCGTCATAAAGGTAATTGTCTTTATATGGAATTTAAGAAGCGCAAAATAAAATTTAAGGCCTGGGATCAGGAGCATCGTCTATTGATGCGGCTTAACAGTATCGATTGTAACAAAGGCGAACTCTTCAAAAAAGATCACGTATTACTCCAATTTACTGGTCTGTATGATAAAGACGGGGAGGAGATTTATGAAATGGATGTGTTGCTCGTGTCGCTGGAAAAGTTGGTTGTTTTTTGGAATGAGAGCAAAAATGGATGGTATTACTCACCACTTTTGAATTCCGATACACAGGTCCCTTTATTAGAGGTGGAGGCAGCGCGGATGAAGCGGTTTTGCAGTTACTTTGAGTTACAATCAACGTAACAAATTCTTACTTAACTACTTTACCCTGGATGTAACTTACCGCCTGACCAATGGTTTGCATTTTTTCAGCATCGTCATCGGGAATTTTGATATCAAATGATTGCTCAAATTCCATCACCAATTCAGCGTAGTCTAATGAATCAATACCCAGGTCTTTTACAAAACTAGCATCAGGTGTGATCTCCGATTCCGGAATACCTAATTTATCGGTAAGTATGGCATGTACTTTCTTTTGAACGTCCTGCATAGCTGGTTACAATTGGGCCAAATCTAAGAATCTTTCTTGATTTTTTACTCTTTTGTTTGGTATGGCAGGGTTTAAAACCGAAGCAGGAATTCTGTTCCTTCGCCCAGTTTTGACTTTACCGTTATATTGCCTTCATGCTGCCGCATGATCTGTTTTGAGAGACTCAAGCCAATGCCAGAGCCTGTCTTTTTTGTTGAGAAGAAGGGAATGAAAATTTTCTCCAGCGCTTCTATATCGATTCCGGCTCCATTGTCTTTCACCGATATAACCGGATTTCCTTTTTCGCTGCTGTAAGCCCGTAACTCAATTAACTTATTGAGCTGTTCATCAAAAGACTGTATGGCATTTTTTATTAAATTGATAAGCACCTGCTCAATCATTGTTTTGTCAGCGAGTACGATCAGTTCTGTAGGGCTCACATCAACTTTGATCGTAATGGTATGATCCGCTAATTCTTTTTTGTGGAGCAGAGCCATCTCTTCAAGCAGCTCCTTCAAGGGCACTTGAGCCAACTTCGGTTTTGGAATGTGGGTTAAGTTTCTAAACTCTTTCACAAATCGAATAAGGCCTGCACTTCGCTTGCTGATGGTCTGCAAAGAGAGATACATGTCTTCAAGTTCTTCTTTCTTCAATGGCATTTCTGACTGGTTGTCCATTCGATGTTTCAGATCATCTTCCACAATACCGGCCAGTGACGATATGGGAGTTACGGAATTCATGATTTCGTGCGTAAGCACCCTCACCAGGTTTTGCCACGCTTCCATTTCTTTTTCTTCCAGTTCGCTTTGAATGTTACTCATCGAAACGAGTTTCACTTCTTCATCGCGCAGGGTAAGTTCAATGACATACACCGAAAGTTGGAGGGATTCATCTCCGAACTTGATGCGCACCAATTCACGACCACCGGTTTTAAGTTTCTGAAATGTTTCCACTAATTCTTCACTCACCTCTTTCAGATCATCAAGCCTATCTGCTTTGGTGATTCTTAGTAAACGTTTGGCAGCGCTATTGATGATTTGTATCGATCCGTCTTTTTTGAAGGTGAGTAAACCAATGGCAGCATGCTGCACAATGTTTTTAAAGAATTGATATTCTGAATCCTTTTCTCTTCGTGATGTCCGTAGTTTTGCGAGCGCTTCATTAAGTTCAGTATGAAGTTTTTGTACACTGGGATCATTACTTTCTGTTTTGAAACTTTGTGACAAGTCGTCAAAACGTATGGAATCCAGAAAGGAAGCAATGTTGGTATTAGAGGTTTCAACTACCTGAAGGAGTTTAGTTACCTGAAAAGCAATGGCACCTAATAGTGAAATAATCAATAGAAAATTCCGGTCGCTCCCGGCAACCATAAAGGCGAATACTACGATCGTTGCCACGAGTATGGCTACCCTCGTTACTAAAGGAGATCGCCAATTAAAGTCCATATTTTTCCATTCTCCTATACAGCGAAGCGCGCGTTAATCCGAGTTCTTCTGCGGCCTTCGAAATATTTCCATTGTGCAGTTGAATGGCCTTTGCCACGGCTGCCTTTTCAACCTCATCCAGGTTGAGCGTGTCGCTTGCTAATTCCTCACCACCCTTTCTACTGAAAAGAAAATCACTTTCCTGCAAGGTATTTGAGTCGGCCATAATTAATGCGCGCTCAATGGAATGTTGTAATTCGCGCACGTTTCCGGGCCAGGGGTATTTCTTTAATTTATTCATTGCCTCCGGTGAAATGGAGAGCACTTCCTTTCTATATTTTTTTGCGTAATGATTCAGGAAGTGATTCGCCAACATGGGAATATCATCAACCCGATCGCTGAGTGGAGGAATGGTAATTTCAACGGTGTTAATGCGGTATAACAAATCCTGTCTGAATTTTCCTTCCTGCACCATTTGATGCAACGGCATGTTAGTGGCACAGATCAATCTGATATCCACATCGAGATGTTGATTTGAACCCACACGGGTTACTTGCCGTGACTGCAATACACTCAGCAATTTGCTTTGCAAACTCATGCTCAGGTTTCCGATTTCATCGAGGAAGAGCGTGCCACTATTGGCCAACTCAAAACGTCCAGGCCGGTCTTCACGAGCATCCGTGAATGAGCCTTTCTTATGGCCGAATAATTCACTTTCAAAAAGTGTTTCCGTGATGGCACCCATATCCACAGCAACAAACGAAGCATCTTTGCGCATCGACTTTTGATGGATAGCGCGGGCTACTAATTCTTTCCCGGTTCCATTTTCTCCAAGGATTAAAACATTCGCATCGGTCTTGGCTACTTTATCAATTAGCGTAAACACTTCTTTCAGTGCATCACTTTGTCCAATAATATCACGGAAGGGTTGACTGATCTGCTCTTCAAGCATCTGCTTCGCCTTACGCAGTTTGTCAACTTCGTTGTATGACTTTTTAAGTTTGATAGCCGTTGAAATAGTGGCTACCAATTTTTCGTTTTGCCACGGCTTCAAAATAAAATCGGTAGCGCCTTCTTTAAGCGCTCTCACGGCCATCTCCACATCACCAAAAGCAGTAATCATAATTACCACTGCATTGGGTTCTCTTTCTTTGATTTGCTTAAGCCATTCGAATCCTTCTTTTCCACTGGTCGTGTCTTTGCTGAAATTCATATCCAAAAGGATCACATCATAGGAGTCGTTGTTGAGGAGAAAAGGAATTTTGTTCGGGTTCTTTTCGATAATTACCTGGTGATTAGATTTTTTCAACAGCATTTTGGCTGCAAGAAGTACGTCTTCATCGTCATCAATCATCAGTATTTTGCCACCTTCGTTCACAGTTTTAAAAGTTTAAGTCAAGCAATGAGAGGAAAAATTGTGCCAGCACCGGATCTGTCCGAAAACGCGGTTTTTGAAATGTATTTCGTGCTAATACGTACAAAGATGTTCAAAAATGAACACAATTGAAAGGCTAATTCGCGGCTTTAAGGGGTATAGTTAAACAGTGAAGCTTTGTTTTTAGTGGATACGGTGAGTATTCTTTCGTCTGTGACGATAGCAAATTTCAGATCACCCTCAAGGGCAAGTTCATGACGTGCCTCTGTTAGCAAATCGAAAAAGCGAATCGTATTATTTTCCAGATAGTAAAGTTCCTGACCGAAGAAACTGAAATTGCCGGGATTTTTGATTTCGATTTTTGTTATGACTTTACCCAGCGTGTTCACTATCCAGATTCCAAAATTCTTTTCATGAAGAAAAAGTAGATTTTGATATTCTCTCAAGTAGGTAAACTCTGGCGCTGCTGACCCGGTACCAAGAACAAACTCGTTAACAACTTCTTGTGTCAAGGGATTTACTTTCTTTAATGAGAAGTCAGCCTTATCTAATATCCATAAACGGTTATCATGCGTGGGACAAACCAGGTAGGGTTCAATGGCAAGTTCGGGTGCCAGTTGATATTCCTTTACGTCTTCAAAGAAGCGTCCAAAGGAAAAATATTTTTGAGTTCCGCGATCGTAAATAAAAATACTCGGATGATACCACGGTTCAATCAGCGTTGGTTTTCTTTTGGAGAGCGAGGCCAATACTTTGCCATCCGGGTCATATTTTTTGATACCTCCTTTTTTTAGAATGAGAAAAAAATTACCCATTCGATCAACCGACACATTGGCGATTTCTCCGGCACTCCATTCTTTTATTTTGGTGAGCTGCTGAGAACGTCCTTCTAAAATAAAAAGGAGAGAGAAAATCATTATAAAAATTGAACGAATGCGAATGAGCTGACTGATCATGCTGAGAATGTTTTCAGAGTAAATTCCTGACCATCGTATTCGGCATAGGTGTTGAAGTGCACCCACTCGCCCAGATTTAAGTAGCGACTGTTTTCTCCCACCTTAAGATCGAGTGGCAAATGCCGATGACCAAAGACATAGAAGTCGTGATGACTTAATTTTTCCAGTTCACGACAGTAGGTGAGCAAGAACTCATTTTCTTCGCCTTCAAATTTTTCTTCCATTCTGGTATTGCTGATGCGGCTGTGCTTGCTCCAGTAATTAGCAATGCCTATGCCGAGATTGGGATGAATGCGTGCAAACAGCCATTGACAAATGGAACTATTAAAAAATTTCTTTAAAAATTTGTAGGTGTTGTCGCCAGGGCCGAGGCCATCTCCGTGGCCAATTAATAATTTGTGATTTCCGATTTCAAGTACCTGTGGTTCCCGATAAATGATAATCCCAAGTTCTTTTTCAAAGTAATCAAACATCCACATATCGTGATTGCCTGTGAAGAAGTAGATCGGTAATCCTTTATCACGCAACTCGGCTAGTTTTCCTTGTATTCTGATGAAACCCCTCGGGATAGCATGACGATATTCAAACCAGAAATCAAAAATGTCTCCTAATAAATAGATGGCTTGAGCATCTGCAGAAACTGTATCCAACCACCTTACAATTCGCTTTTCGCGGGCTAGGCTTGAATCATAATCGGGCACACCCAGATGAAAATCGGATGCGAAGTATAATTTTTTACCGCTGTTCAGTTGAATCTGATGCGTCATAGTCTGCAAATAACGCTAAAACTAAATCAATGAAAAAAGCCTTCCGGTTTTTACATCGAAAGGCTTTTGGAATTTTTATTTATGTTCCCCTTATACTTTTTCGGGAGCGACTTCGGCAGTTGCCTCCTTACTTGGCTCTTCAGTCTTAGGTTCAACCGGAGAACCATTTTTTGTTGGTTCTTCAGTCTTCAGTTCAGGAGTCTTCGCGTTGGTAAACTTCTCATACGTGGTCTGATGAGCAAAAGGTCTCTTGCCGATCAAACGCTCCAGGTCACTTTGGAAGAGAATCTCTTTCTCCAGCAACTCCTTCGCAATGATTTCAAGATGCTCGCGATGCTCGATCAACATTTTCTTAGTGCGCTCGTAGGCAATGTCAATAATTTTCTTGGCCTCGTTATCAATTTTTTCGGCAGTAGCTTCTGAATACGGTTTATTGAATGCATAGTCAGCTTGCTTCGAATCGTAGAAGGAAAGATTTCCAATGGCATTGTTCATTCCGTAAACGGTAACCATGCTGTAAGCCATCTTCGTAGTGCGCTCAAGATCACTCAATGCACCGGTAGATATTTTGCCAAACACAATTTCTTCCGCAGCACGTCCACCAAAGGTCATGGACATCTCATCCAATAGTTGTTCGGTCTGATATAAGAACTGCTCTTTCGGTAGATATTGAGCATAACCCAATGCAGCAACGCCACGTGGCACGATACTTACTTTCACGAGTGGATCAGCGTGTTCCAGGAACCATCCCGCAACAGCGTGCCCTGCTTCGTGATAGGCAACAATGCGTTTCTCTTCGGGCGAAATGATTTTGGTTTTTTTCTCCAGTCCTCCAATGACACGGTCAACGGCATCTTGAAAGTCTTGCATGTCAACTTCACTCTTATCTCTGCGTGCAGCAATCAATGCGGCTTCGTTACATACGTTGGCAATTTCTGCTCCGGCAAAACCAGGAGTTTGTGCGGCCAATTTTTTCGCATCCACATCTTTGGATAGTTTGATCGGCTTCAAGTGCACCTTAAATATTTGCTCACGACCAGAAATATCGGGCTTATCAATACTGATTTGTCTATCGAAACGACCTGGACGCATCAAGGCTGAATCCAACACATCTGGTCTGTTGGTTGCTGCAAGAATGATTACACCGCTGTCGGTGGCAAAACCATCCATCTCCACCAACAAGGAGTTCAATGTGTTTTCTCTTTCGTCATTCGCACCCGGCATCTGACCTCTTCCGCGTGAGCGGCCGATGGCATCAATCTCATCAATGAACACAATACAAGGCGCTTTCTCTTTGGCCTGTTTGAATAAGTCGCGAACGCGTGCTGCGCCCACCCCCACAAACATCTCTACAAAATCAGAACCCGATAATGAGAAGAAAGGAACACCTGCTTCACCCGCTACGGCTTTCGCCAACAAGGTTTTACCGGTCCCTGGAGGTCCTATCAACAAGGCCCCCTTTGGAATTTTTCCACCCAACTTGGTGAACTTCTGAGGAGTTTTTAAGAAATCAACAATCTCTTTTACTTCTTCTTTCGCTTCTTCCAATCCGGCTACATCGGCAAATGTGATGCGTACTTTGTTTTCGGCATCAAACAATGCTGCCTTTGATTTTCCAATGTTAAAGATCTGCCCGCCTGCGCCACCGCCTCCAGTCATTCTGCGCATCAGCATCCAGAAACCAAATACCAGCAAGACCAGGAACCCAATGTTGAAGAACATGTTGGTGTAATCCTGACGATCTTCCACTTGTAAATCAATTTTCTGATCGCGCGGGATGTTCTTAATAATTAACTCGTATTGCTCATAGAATTTATCAATGGAGCCTATTTTATACTTGTAATGAGGTCCATTGGGTTTTAAACCCAGCGGACTACTTTTCTCAATCTCCTGCTTGTACTTCGCATTTTGAAGTGCCTCCGGTTTCAGGGTGATTTCAACGAGCTCTTCATTCTTAATCAGAACGAGTCTTTTGATATCGCGCGCCTGCACCATATCCTCAAAGCGGCTGCTTTGAATTTCTACCAACTCACCACTTCGATTTAAATAGCTGATTCCCAAAATAACCGCCACCAACACCAGAATAACCCACATTTGATAGTTAGGTTTTGGAATTTTGGGAGATATGATCTTCTTTTCTTTTTCCTTGTCTGCCATTCCTTTAAAAATTACAATTCAATAACGTCTTTAAACAATTTAAGTTCTTAATCTTCGATTTCAGTGATTTCTGCATCCCCCCACAATTTCTCCAATGCGTAGAAATGTCTGCGATCCTTTCTGAAAACATGAGTGACTACATTTATATAGTCGAGAATCATCCACTCTTTATTGCTTTTACCTTCTGCGTGCCAGGGTTTTTCTTTTAGGGCTTTATACACCTCTTCATCCACTGAGTCGCTAATGGCCTCCAATTGTTTGTCAGAATTACCAGAACAGATTACAAAAAAGTCCGCAACAGCGTTTTTCACTTCTCTTAAATCCAGCACTACGATTTCAGAAGCCTTTTTCTCCTGCATGCCTTTTACGATCGCTTTTGTTAGCTTTTCTGAATCAGGCCCCTTCTTTTTTTTCGCCATTAACTATTTTCGTTTTTTTAATTTGAACAATTTGCAAAGCTAACCAAAATACCTTGTATAAAATCCCTGCCAATACGCTTTTCATGGGTAAGAATCTGGTTTATGTGCCAGAATGTCACTCAACCAATACACTGGGTTCCGAACTTTGCCAAAGGTCAGCTACCGCAGAAGGAACTACCATAATTACTGATAATCAGACCATGGGCCGCGGACAAAGGGGTAATTCATGGCATTCTGATCCATACAAGAACTTGACTTTCTCTTTGGTTTTGAAGCCCTCCTTCTTAAAGCCAATCGATCAGTTCAATCTCACCGTAGCTATTTCTCTCGCGCTTCGCGATTTTCTTACCCACAGAATTCCAGGAGAGGTGAAAATCAAATGGCCCAATGATATTTTGGTAAACGATAAAAAATTATGCGGCATTTTGATTGAAAACACGCTGTCAGGAGATACCATTCAATGTAGCGTAGTAGGAATTGGATTAAATGTGAATCAGGATTCATTTTCAATGGAGTCGGCCAGCTCAATGAAAGTAGTGGCGGGTCACGACTTTAACTTGTCCGATGAGTTATCATTGTTATTCGAATTTCTCGAGAGACGATATCTTCAGTTGCGATCTGGTAAACTAACTGATCTGAGAAATGATTATCTGAGTTCGCTCTACGGAAAGGGAGAGGAGCGAAGATTTTTGGTAGGAACAAGTGAAATCATTGGTGTGATTGAAGGGTTTAATCAACAAGGTAAACTACTGCTTGCCACGGGAGGCGGCACCAAATCGTATGACCTGAAGGAAATTCGTTTTATCGGATAATCGCACATCTACCACTTAAATAATACTCTCCCTTTCTATCATTAAAATACGGCTGCCAATACAATCACCTGTTTTTGGTCTGGATCAACTGTTATCTTTCGCACGATAATTCGTTAACTATGAGAAAATCGTTTCGATTAATAATTCTGTTCATTGTTGTAGCCTGTTCGGTGCATGCTCAAAAACTGGATATGGAAAAACTCAAAGGCATGAAGCCGAGAGCGATTGGCCCTGCCGGTATGAGTGGACGTATCACGTCTATTGATGCAGTGATATCCAATCCTGATATTATTTATGCCGGTGCTGCTTCAGGCGGTGTGTGGAAGACCACCAGCGCAGGTATCAGCTGGGAGCCGATATTCGACAAGGAGGCAACTCTCGCCATTGGTGCCATATCGATTCAACAAGATAATCCAGCAGTAATTTGGGTAGGAACAGGCGAAGGAAATCCACGCAATAGTTTAAATGGTGGTTATGGAATTTATAAAAGTTTAGATGCCGGCAAGACCTGGAAGTTGATGGGCCTTGAAAAGACCCGACACATCCATCGTATCGTCATTGATCCCAAAAATCCAAATACGGTTTATGTGGGTGCTATTGGGTCACCCTGGGGCGAACATCCCGAGCGCGGTGTTTACAAAACTACCGATGGTGGTGCTACGTGGAAACGTATTCTCTATGTAGATGAAAAAACTGGTTGCGCAGATTTGATGATGGATCCATCTAATCCAAATAAATTATTTGCTTCGATGTGGCAGCATCGCAGACAGCCCTGGACATTTAATTCCGGTGGGCCGGGATCAGGATTGCACGTAACCGTTGATGGTGGTGAAACGTGGACAAAGCTAACAAGCAAAGAAGGATTACCCGAAGGTGAACTGGGCCGCATTGGTTTGGCCATAGCCAGGAGTAAACCTGAAGTAGTATATGCGTGGGTAGAAAGTAAAAAAAATGCGTTGTATCGCTCCACCGATGGTGGTCAGAAATTTCAGATGATCAATGATAAGATGAGCGAAATTGGCGATCGGCCGTTTTATTATTGCGAGATTTATGTTGACAGCAAAAATGAAAACAGACTGTACACCATTTTCTCTGAAGTGAATATCAGCGAAGACGGTGGCAAGTCATTCAAAACATTACTTCCTTATTCGGGTGTGCACCCCGATCACCATTCCTGGTGGATACATCCGGAAGATCCTTCATTGATCATTGATGGTAATGACGGAGGTTTAAATATCTCCCGTGATATGGGTAAGAGCTGGCATTTCATCGATAACATTCCTGTGGGCCAGTTCTATCATGTCAATGTGGACATGGATCAACCCTACAATGTATATGGTGGCCTTCAGGACAATGGCTCATGGGCCGGCCCGGGTTACCTATGGCGCGATGATGGAATCAGAAATTATTATTGGCAGCCTGTCATGTTTGGTGATGGTTTCGATGTAGTGCCAGATCCTGATAATAATCGTTATGGCTATGCGATGTCGCAGCAAGGAAATTTAGGTCGCTACGATAGGCAGACCGGTTATGTAAAGACGATTAAGCCCACACATCCTGATGCTAAAGTAAAAGTGCGATGGAACTGGAACTCTGCCTTAGCTCTTGATCCATTTGATAACGCTACGATCTATTATGGTAGTCAGTTTGTTCATAAGTCAACCGATAAAGGAAATACCTGGGATATTATTTCTCCAGACCTTACCACCAACGATCCTGAAAAACAAAAACAACATGAGAGCGGTGGACTTACGATGGATGCCACGGGCGCAGAAAATCATTGTACCATTCTTGCAATAGCACCAAGCCCTGTAGAGAAAGGTGTGCTTTGGGTTGGCACGGATGATGGTAAAGTTCAGATCACGCGCGATGGTGGCAAAACATGGAGTGATGTTACGCCAAAGATTATTGGAATGCCAAAAGGTGCATGGATACCACAGGTGAAAGCTTCTTCATTTAAAGGAGGTGAAGTATTTGTGGTGGTGAACAATTATCGTCAGTTTGATTTCAAGCCGTACCTGTTCCGTTCACGTGATTATGGACAGACCTGGGAGAGCATGGCAAATCCTGCGCAATTGGGTGACAATAATTACACGTTGGCGGTTGTTCAAGATCCTATCGAGCCCAAATTGATTTTTGTTGGAACAGAAAATGGTTTGTTCGTGAGTTTGGATGAAGGTAAAACCTATAACAAATGGACGAACGAATATCCGGCTGGAGTACCTACGATGGATTTAGTGATTCATCCCCGTGAACATGACTTAGTGATGGGTACCTTCGGTCGCGCAATTTATGTGTTGGATGACATTCGTCCGCTGCGCGAAATGGTGAAAGAAGGAACTCAGATTTTAGCAAAGACATTACACGTGTTTGATGCGCCCGATGCGTATCAAGTGGTATATCAGGATCCTGCCGGAATTTTATTCCCGGGTAATGCCATGTTTAAGGGAGAAAATAAAGCGGATGGTGCCATGATTTCTTATGTGGTGAATAAGCCTGAGGAAAAGAAAGAAGCAGTAACCGCTACAAAAACAGAAACAAAAAAAGCAGACGCCAAAAAGGGAGAACAAAAAGTTGAATCGAAACCAACCGAAGAGAAAAAGCCAGAATCAAAAGTGAAATACGATTCACTTACGATGGAAGTCTTCAACGCAAAAGGAGAGAAGATTCGCACAGTAAAACAAAAGGCCCCTGAAAACAATGGACTCAATCGCATGATGTGGGCTATGAATGAAAAGGGATCAGCTCGTCCGTCACGCGAAAAGCGAAAAGCCAATGCACCAGAGCCCGGTGGCGGGCAAGTATTGCCTGGTACTTATAAGTTACGATTGACATTTGGTGATAAAAAAGATTCGACCACCATCCAGGTGAAGTCTGATCCGAGATTCAATACTGCGGAGTCAACCATCACGGCACGTTATAATATGATTAAGGATTTGGAAAAGTTAACAGGCCTGGCAGCACAAGCCATGGATCGCTTGCGAGAGTCGAAAGAAATCGCGGATGAGTACGAAAAGAAAATGAAAGATGCCATGCGTGATGACTTAAAGGATCCAACCGATAAAACCAAGATGGTGAAAGATTCTATTAATGCCATCATGGATTACATTGTTGGAAAGGAAGATAAGCGTCAGGGTATTATCCGATCCCCAACACCAACACCGGTTTCTTTTATTTTCACCGCACAGCGCTACATTGCTACTTCTAAAGATCCGGTTTCGGCAACCGATCAGCGTGTGCTCAAGCAAGCACAGGAAGAGATCACTAAGTTGGCCGATCGTGTTAATAAATTTTATGACAAAACATGGCCTGAGTATCGTGCCGTGATGGAGAAGGTGAGTTTATCTCCATTTAAAAATTATGAGCCTTTGAAGCAGAATTGATATTAGGCGTCTGACCGCTTTTTTGCAGATGTATGGAGTGGTCTGACGCCTTCCATTTATATAAAGTCGCTTCGAATGTTATTGAGGCGACTTTTAAATTTTAATGAGTAACCTTTAATTTTCAGGCTATATTTCAATTGTAAAACCGAATGATCAACACCAGCGCTCTTTCTTATTCTTACCATGCTGAAAAGAAAATTCAATTCGGTGACCTGATGATTCAAACAGGAGAACAATTCCTGTTGCTGGGAGAATCGGGAAGCGGAAAGACAACGCTGCTTCATTTGCTGGGTGGATTACTGAAGTCACAGCAGGGAAGCATTGAAGTGAATGGAACGGATATCACCAAGCTTTCTGAGTCGGCCCTGGATCGCTTTCGCGGACAGCATTACGGATTTATTTTTCAACGTAATCATTTAATCAGTGCGCTATCCGTGGAAAAGAATTTGTTGATGGCGCCCTTCCTGGCTGGATTAAAACAAGATAATGAAAGAGTAGGGGAAGTACTGAATCAACTGGATATTGGTGAAAAGAAATATGCTGCCATTCGCGAATTAAGTTTAGGCCAGGCGCAACGGGTAGCCATTGCCAGAGCGATTTTGAATATGCCTTCGGTAATCCTTGCGGATGAACCCACGTCCGCATTGGATGATAAAAATTGTGATCGTGTGAGTGACCTGCTCTTGTCGGTAGCTGATCAAAATAAAGCTACGCTCATCATTGCCACCCATGACCAACGCTTGAAGAATAAAATCAAAAACATGATCCAACTCTGATGAATCTTTTATCACTCGTTGTCAGTTACCTGAAGGCTAAGCCGCTTAATACGTTGCTCAATATTGTATTGTTGGCCTTAGGTATTGCAGTCATTACCATTCTCCTTTTATTCAGCAATCAACTAAAAGAGAAAATCTCAGATAATACAAAGGGGATTGATTTGGTGGTAGGTGCGAAGGGAAGTCCGCTACAATTAATTCTCTGTAATATTTTTCATATCGATTTTCCTACGGGCAATATCAAATTATATGAAGCTGATCGATTGGCTAAACATAGATTGGTGAAAAGTGCTATTCCACTTGCCTTGGGTGATAGCTATCAGAATTTCAGAATCATTGGCACGAACCGTCAATACACTGAGTTGTATAAAGCCGAACTGGCTTCAGGTGATTGGTGGAATGCCGATATGGAAGTTGTTGTTGGTTTCAAAGCGGCCGAGCTTCTCAAACTCAAAGCAGGAGATACCTTTGAAAGTTCACACGGCCTTACCAAAGAAGGCAGCACCCACGAAGCGCATCCTTTTGTGGTGAAAGGAATTTTGAAGAGGACCAACAGTGTAATTGATAATTTAATCTTTACCAATATTTCCAGCATATGGAGTGTTCATGATGAACATGCTGAAGAGAAGCACACGGTTGATTCCATTAGCAATCCATCACGATTGGTGCCATCCGCGGAAGCGAGTGATTCAACAAAAGAAATCACATCCCTCTTAATCAAATACAGAAACCCGATAGCTGCCTTACAGTTGCCCAGGTATATCAATAGTCAAAGCAGTATGCAGGCCGCTTCACCATCCTTCGAGGCAGCGCGACTTTTTTCAATTCTTGGTGTGGGCGTAGAGGCGATGACTGGCTTTGCTTATGTAATAATATTTATCTCTGCTTTAAGCATTTTCATAGCATTATATAATTCTCTAAAGGAGCGTCAATATGATTTAGCCATTATGCGCACGATGGGAGCTAGTAAGTCAAAATTATTTATTGCTACGCTGACGGAAGGCACAACGTTGACATTGTTGGGAAGCATCATCGGCCTGGCATTAGGTCATGGTGTGCTTTATTTGTTTACGGTGCTTGTGGAGGAAAGTCAGAAGACCGGTATTTCGGCTTTGATCTTTTATAAAGAAGAAGCCTGGTTACTGCTGGGTAGTTTTGTGTTGGGTATTATTTGCTCTCTTATTCCGGCATTTCAGGCCTACCGCACCGATATTCATGAGGTATTGGCGGGATAGGAACTAATTTGAAAATCTATACGTATTTGAGTAAAATTGCACATATGAAGGCGAAGTTGACGTTATCGATAGAAAAAAAGACCCTTTTGAAGGCGAAAAAATTATCCGCTCGAAGGAAGAAAAGTATTTCCAAATTATTTGAAGAGTATGTGGAGAAAAATCAGCTTTCTACAACTACTCCAATATCTGATTCCTTAAAGGGTATTCTAAAAAAAGCGGCAGGAAATAACTCATATGATGAATTAAGAGCCGAAGCGATCAAGGACAAGTATGACCTATAGAGTTTTTCTTGGTACAAACATCCTTGCAGATCACTTGCTAGATAGAAATCAGTATTCTTCAAATATTATAAACCTGGTAGAGTCAGGTCAACTCATTGGTTACGCTTCCTCCGCCTCCTTTTTTACCCTTGCTTACATTATTGAAGATCGGTTGAAGTTGAAATCACAACCTATCCTTCAAAATATCAATCAGTTTATTAACACGATTCCTACCGATCAGCATATTCTGGATTATTCCTATGCATCAAGATTTCATGATATGGAGGATGCATTTCAATATTTTACAGCGCTTAATGAATCTGGTTTACATTTCTTTATCACCAATAACGTGAAGGATTATAAATTTTCGCTTCCTAAATTACCAGTATTTTCTGCCAAGGATTTTATTACTATTATTTCGAAAGAGTTATGAGATTTATTTTAGCCCTATTTTTAATAATGTTCATCGTGCCTGCATCTGCTCAAACGGATGGCTGGCTATCTTTTGCCAAAACCAAATTTGATGCGAAGTACAACGAAAAAGCAGGAGAGTATTTTTTGTATCCTACCTTCTCTGCTGACCTGAAAAGTATGGTTGGTAAAGAATTTAGTCTGGAAGGATATTACCTACCCATTGATGTTGAAGGTAACGCCTATATCATTTTATCGAAGTTCCCCTATAGCCAGTGTTTCTTTTGTGGAGGGGCTGGCCCTGAATCAATTGCCGAGGTATTTTTTAAAACACAGCCGGGCAAGTTTGATCCCGACCAATACATCCGTGTTAAAGGAAAACTAAAACTCAACGAGGCTGACCTGGAGCATGGAAATTTTATTCTGGAAGAGGCGGTATTGATTAAATGAAATTTAATAGAATGGCATTGCCCCCTTCCAGCGGAGTGTTCCGCCTTGGGGGGCTCATGCAACTTTTTTTATTTCGACTTCATGTCTTTCATTTTTTCTTCGTGTTCTTTTAGCATGTCCAAATGACTTTTCAAGCCAGGAAGTGTTTTATTTATCCAATCTTTCAATTCAGGATCTTCTGTTTTATTCCACCGATCTTCAAAGCTGCTTATTGTCTTTTCATGTTTATTAACCATTAACGAACACCACTTTTTATCAAAGTCTTTCGCATCTTTCTCAGTTAAATCTTTCATATTGTTTTTGGCTTCTTCGCTTTCTTCCAATGGAATACTAATGCCATTTTTGTTGGCATAACCTTTTAGTTCTGTTAGTAATTTTGTGTGAGCTGTTTCCAACGTGCGCGCGATGTTCTTTACTTCTGAATGGGTGGCTGAGGTAAGGGCCATTTGCGCCATTTTGATTTCTGCATAATTGCCGGCAACGGCCTCTACGATAAAGTCCGCATCCTTTTCGTCTTTTCGGGATTCAAGATTTTCATCATTGGCTTCCTTAGCAACTTTTACGCTGTTCTCTTCTTTTTTGGATGGATTGCATGATGTAATAGCGGCTGTAATAAACACCACAGCAAGCATAGTGATAATGTGTGTTGATTTCATAATAGGTTTTTTAAGTACAATTGTTTGTTTTGTCGAACCCGTTTCGAAAATCATACCAAGCACGATAAATAGGTATTGAAGGTTTATGGGCGCATTTCCGTAGATAGCACAGCACGTGGGTATGGAAATTATTCCACACATTGGCCATGGGTTTGGTCATCATTTTCTCAACATTTATCTTTTTGAGCCTGGCAGGCAGTGCGTGCTATTGGTAAATGATTCTAACGATGCAAAAGGAACTGTTTGCGTCATCATTACAAACGATCAGAGTAAGATCATGGAAATTAATATCTTCAGGAAAATTCAAAGGCTGACAGCAATAGAAGGTGAAAGGTTATACCCCAAAATAAATTTAAAGAGCGGATCAGTTTACATGGAGGATTACATCTGTTGTCTTTGTAGAATTCATTCCCCATTTGCCGGAAATTTGCTAATCCAATTTAGCTCATATTCATAAACTAGAGAGAATACAGGCTTTTAGTAACGGCACACCATTTGACTATCCATTCACATCAGTTCTGGGTTATGATTTACCTGGGTCCTGATAACTAACCACCATTGTTGATTTTTACAAGGTTATGAAAAAACTCCCTGTATCGATCTTCATCATACCGTTTTTCACCAAATTAATCATTGAATATGGAAACACATCAGGATATGGGATCGCAGATGAGTGACGGATATCACTACTTTGGGATGCACGCTGGGTGGTGGGCATTTCTGGCGGTGATGGTGATTGCTGTTGTTATGTTCAGGTGGTTTCGCAAGAAAAATTGAGAGCCGCAATTTATTACACAATAACTCTCACTCAGGTTGTGTGATATAGTTTATACTTCGATTTTAATGACCAATAATCGTCTAAGCTAAAAGTACAGAGCAATCTAAATCAAACAAGATCGTAATAGTTTTGCCTATTCGGGGATTGCAATCCTGCTATGTTGTATTTCGGTGGCCATTGTGCCATCCCGCTCGCCACTATGCCAGACAGTCGGATTTCGGAACGGAATCGAATCTGATTTCGCTCGCCACTGCGCCACTTTCTATGGGATTTCTCAACTCGCGTTCTAAACAAAACGCGATGGCTGGAAAACGCATAGATATTATGGATCTAAAGCAATTAATTACGCTCAAAAGGCAAGGTGTCAGCAACCGGAAAGCAGCTCAGATTCTTCACCTAAGCCGCAATACCGTCAATGACTATATGCAGCTCCTGGAAGGGCTGAACTATATTAGAAGGCCTAAGAGCTGACCGTGTGAAAGACACACTTTCATCTTCTCCGATCCAGGACATTCCGGACCCGCCCGATCACTTTGGAGAAATTGCCCGAGCGGAGTGGTTTTCACTATTGAAGGAACTAAAGGAAACAAAGAAACTGGAGGTTGTTGACCTGCCACAGCTTCGTGTGTATTGCTGGAATATTCAACTCATTACTGAATGCCATGAGCGACTAAGTAAAGAGGGATATATCCAGAGGTTAAAGTCAATCGAACACAAAGAAACTTTCCTAATCCATCTTTGAAAATTCTGAATGAAGCTACAACGATAGTTTACAAAATTGCCGGGCGTTTTGGTTTTGATCCTGTTTCAAGGACTCGCATTCCAACGACTATTAAGGAGACAGATCATCCGATTATGAAACTTATTCAAGGGAAGCAAGCAAATAACAGGGTGTACCCTTTTATGTAGCCCATAGAAAACAAAAAAAAGCAGTTACTCTCGTAACTGCTTAATTATTAAGCTCCTCCTTTTGGACTTGAACCAAAGACCCTCTGATTAACAGTCAGATGCTCTAACCAGCTGAGCTAAGGAGGAATTTGGTGTGCAAAAGTACAGGATTGAGGTTCAATTATCCAAATCAGGTTGAAAATTTATGGAAACACTTTTTTTACGCCCTTGCAAGTATAATTCCGTTTACTAACTTTGAACCACAAAGTACTTTGATATGAATCAAAACCAAACTTACCAAAAAGATATCGAATCCATCCGTCATTTGATGGAGCGGTCTGTGAAATTCTTATCCCTCAGCGGTTTGTCAGGAATTTTATCCGGATTCTATGCTTTGATAGGGGCCACGGTCGCCTACCGGATCATTTATAATCCCGCAACGCCCTTTGAATATCATGACCAATCCGTAAAGGAGATAACGGTTGCTGTGAAACTCCTCGCCATAGCCGTGGTGGTGCTGATTGTTTCATTGTTTACCGGTTACAAACTGGCTTCCGCGAAAGCGAAGAAATTAGGATTGAAAGTTTGGGATGCCACCAGCAAACGCCTGACGGTCAACTTAACTATACCGCTGCTGGCGGGAGGTTTATTTATTTTGATACTATTAGGAAACGGAAATTATGGAGTAGCCGCACCCGCCTGCCTGGTCTTTTACGGGCTCGCCTTGATCAACGCCAGTCAGAATTTATTTGATGAAGTGCGTTACCTGGGCTATTGCGAAATTATATTAGGCCTGGTAGCGGCCATCCTGCCCGCCTACGGATTATTTTTCTGGGCCTTCGGATTTGGCGTGCTCCATATTATATATGGTGCCGTGATGTTTAAGAAATACGATCGATGAAAAATCCGTTTGAGAATTTGGACAAAACACTGGAGCATCGGCTGCGGCTGCAAATTGTTTCGGTTTTGGTTGCCAACGATTCTTATGATTTTAGTGCGCTCAAAGAATTGCTGGAGGCAACTGATGGTAATCTGGCCACGCATCTTAAGGCGTTGGAGCGTGAAAAATATATTTCTATTACAAAGTCGTTTGTCGATCGAAAACCCAATACACGCTATAAAGTTACCGAGCGCGGGCGCAACGCTTTTAAGAAGCACCTGGATGCCCTGGAAGAATTAATCAAACAACAGAAGAAATAATTTTTTTATCCTCTAACTTTTAAATTCAAAGTACTTTTAATTAAAACAATTATGGAAACAAACACAACACCCAACCTCATCGAGCGCTTTAATCAATGGATCGCGGAGTCGGTCATGATCAAATTGTTTTCTATTGGCTTTCTGATTATCATTTTGATGATTCCTGCTTCGTGGATCGAAAGCCTCATACGCGAACGACAAACGCGCGCTTCCGATGTGGTGCGCGAAGTATCCGATAAGTGGTCGGGCAGTCAAACACTTACTGGCCCGGTGCTGGTCATCCCATTTACCAAAATTGAAAAGAACAGAAGATGGGATGGTGGAAAGCAAATAGAGGACGTGATCGAAACAAAACACAATGCCCACTTTCTTCCTGAAAATTTTTCAGCTACCGGTAACGTGAAACCTCAGGTATTGCATCGCGGCATCTTTGACGTGGCAGTGTATGAATCTCAAATTTCGATGGATGCACAATTTGTTTCTCCGGATTTCGCATCCTGGAATATTCCAGATGAACAGGTGCATTGGAGCGAAGCTTTTTTAGTCAATGGGATATCAGATTTACGCGGCATCGATGATGATCCGGTCATTGAAAGCGCATCTAGAAAATTTGTGGCAGAGCCATCAAGCAATATTGGTATTAGCAGTAATCAGTTTAGTGCCAATCAGGTTTTAGATGAAGCAAGTTCAACCAATGAGCAGAACATTACATTAACCAGTGGCATTGTGGTGCCGCTCAACTGGAAAACCCGGGAGGATTTCACCAATCGTTTTAATGTGAGTTTGAGTTTGAAAGGAAGCGAAAGCCTTTACTTTGTTCCAGTTGGAAAATCCACACAGGTGAATGTAACTGGCCCCTGGTCTTCGCCTAGTTTTGAGGGGAAGCTTTTACCTTCTGAGCGTTCTATTGATGCTAACAGTTTTTCTGCCATGTGGAAAGTATTATCCTTCAACAGACCTTTCTCACAAAAGTGGATTGATGAGGAACAATCGTTGGGAGGCTCTGAGTTTGGCGTTCGATTATTGATCGCGGCCGATCAATATCAAAAGAGCATGCGCACCGCTAAATATGATGAACTCATTATTATTCTGGCCTTCACCGCTTTGTTTCTTGTGGAGATTACAAGTAAAATTAAAATCCATCCTTTTCAATATATCTTAATTGGTGTGGCCCTCATCGTTTACTATACCCTTTTACTTTCATTATCAGAGCACGTGGGTTACAACGTAGCTTATACCATTGCCTCGATAGCCACCACCGCCCTGGTCAGCATTTATGCATCCACTTTTTTAAGACGAAAGCAGATTACACTGCTATTCACCGGGCTGATGATCTTTTTCTATGTATTCATTTATGTCATTATACAGGCCGAGGATTTTTCATTGCTGATCGGAAGTGTTGGATTGTTCCTGGTCATTGGTATGCTGATGTATTTCTCCAGAAATATTAAGTGGTATAAAGAAATGGATTCTGATAGGCCAGCGCATTGATGAATCTCTAATAACTTGAGACTGTCTGATTGGATTGGGTGGTCTCAAGTTATTTTATATTCTTTTGTCGATAATACATGAAGGCATTTTTGTCTGAGAATATTCATGGGCAGTAATGGAACATGAATGATTTTTGCTTCTTCGTCCCACTTTCTCAGAAGAATGCTTAAGTCAAACAAGCTGTCATTTTCGAATGCTTCTGCTTCTTGCTTACTCATCACGCCCCCCTGAAATTCCAGTGTCTTTTTACTTGCCACCGAAAGATTTTCATAGTAAGGCGGAATCTTATAAGTAAGGTAACGCTTTGCCTGAACGTGATTTTCCACCAGTTTAGCTACCCGCTCCGGAAATCCTTTTTCGCGAAGAAAATCAGCGCCAATTTTTTCGTGACTTCTAACCCCATAACCCGCCATACTTTGCTCAGCAGTCGTTTGCACACAAATATGCCCAATGTCATGAAAGAATGCGGCCAGAACCACCTCATCGTCATAGCCACTTTGCATCGCCAACTGGGCGGATTGCGACATGTGTTCTATTTGGGATACCGGTTCACCAATGTAGTCAGCTTGACCATATCGTTCATACAATTCAAAAATCTCATCAATCACAGCTTGCCGGGAGTCCATATTTTTTTAGTTACAAACTAACCTCAATGAGTATGACTCAGCGAAGTTTGAATATTATGCTTTTGTAAAGAAATCCCGCAAAACTTAAAAATAGAATCACATCAATTTTTTGATCGGGGAGTTTGATCTGCCCACTTTAGTAACATGATTAAACCCAAGTTGATTGTCTTCGATCTGGCCGGAACAACCGTAAATGATAATAAAGACGTGCCTCGTATATTGCAGAGTATTTTTAAGAAAATACATACCCGCATCAGCATACA
Organism: uncultured Ohtaekwangia sp.; assembly: GCA_964540915.1. Taxonomy (GTDB): domain Bacteria; phylum Bacteroidota; class Bacteroidia; order Cytophagales; family Cyclobacteriaceae; genus ELB16-189. The sequence goes on along the minus strand of CAZIOY010000002.1, from coordinate 117,430 downwards.
GGAAGCCTGCGAAGTGATGGGTATTCCAAAACCGGTAGCGATCAGGATGCTGCTGGAGCGTCACAAATATCCTTACATCAGTGAAATGCTGGTGCTTGAAATGCACGCTCACTTCGTTGCGAAAATGTCGAAGTTTTATCAGCAACATGAATCTGTCATTGAAAAGGAAGGGGCCAGTGATGTTTTTAAAATCTGCAAGCAACATGGAATAAAGGTAGTCGTTGATACGGGTTTTGACCGATCTATTGTGGTGCCCTTGCTGGAGAGAATGGGATGGGAGAAAAAAAAATTAATTGATGGCAGCGTTACCAGCGATGAAGTGGCCAATGGCCGTCCGTATCCGGATATGATATACAAGGCGATGGAATTAACCGGAGTTACCGATATAGCATCGGTGGCTAAGGTAGGCGATACCATGTCAGATATTCAACAAGGAACGACTGCCGGTTGCCCGTGGGTGATTGGTGTAACTACCGGTGCTTATACACACGATGAATTACAGAAAGGTCCGCATACGCATCTAGTGCAAAACCTTGTTGAGATATTACCCATTTTAGGGATTAAGCAGTAGCCAGGCTTTATGTTTTTTGTGAAAGTATATCATCGACCCGCCAATTAAGAGTGCCCCCATCAATGAGACAACATATCCTCCTGAAATAAAGAAACTCAACCAACTTAGTTTGGCGTACCCGAATTCTTTGAAGAACAACACGCCCACACTGCCGAGATAGCCAAACGAATCGGACACATACATAATAAAACCGACCGTGCCCGCATAACGAAAGGTTGCAAGCAAGCGATCAAATAAAATACTATTGAAGGGAACATACCCCAGGTAAAGTCCGGTGCCGATCAGCGTCATCCAGACAGAGGCGTTGATGATTGATTGTTCAAACAGGAAGTTGGCTGCGCCAATAAGCAGGAGTCCAAAAATGATGATCACATGATTAATCATGAGAGCAAGTTTATTGTTTTTCACCAGCATCATACTGCCCATGCAGATCAAAATAAAAATGGAAACAGGTATTTCTGTGGTGGTGTAAATGGAAGGGTCGTTCGCTACACCCAGCGATGTCCATATCTCTGCGGAGAAATTATCTCTGAAATCCCGAAAGGCAGTGAGCAGCATATAGGCGATCACAAATAGAACTATGCCTGGAAAAAATGTTGTTAGAAATCTCTTTCTATCTTCGGCATTCATGGGCATTCGTTTAGCACGTAGTGTTTCATCCTGGATGGAGGGCGGAGGAAGTTGATCCAACAACAAAAGAAAAAGGAGAAAGGGAAGCGCAAACAGACAACTGGTAACAAAGGGCATCCAATATTCTGACGTTCCTAAATACTGCATTATAAATGCCCCCGTTGAGCGAGAAAGTCCGGCTGAGAATATAAAACTAACGGAGAGTGCAGCACCCAGTACTTCTGTCATTCTTCTTCCTTCGAGGTAGCTGAATACCATGCCCCACACCATGCCTAGTGGTAATCCATTCATGAAAAGAAAAATGATGTTGTAAGGAGCAGGCACAATTGCGAATAGTAACCAGGCCACCCCTGCTATTACTACCAGAAAGAAAATTCCCAGCATGCGCGAATGTGCTTTCAGCTCGGCCACTACCTTAATGCCTATGAATTTGGAGAGTGCGTAACCAACCACCTGAAACGTAACGAGCCATACTTTATAACTCATGCCTGCAAATTGTATTCCATCAAACGTAGCCACAGCAAACGTTTTTCGAAATGCATACACGCAGGTATACAAACAAAACGCTACTATTGATGCGTAGAATGTAAACCAAAACGGATTAGCCTTGCTAAGAAGGTGGTTGATTGAATGCCTTATTTGCTTGGGCATGATCAGTAGACGGGATGGGTAGAGAATATTTTCTGTATGCTTTTTTCAGCATAACCTGCTGATGAAGTCATTCCCTTTCCTCCTATTGCGGTGCGAATGTGAATCTTGTTTTCTATGTCGATCTCAACAATATCTTTTTCAGGATGCTGTGCGTAAAATCCGGCCCATGTGCTGGCAATGGCAGAAACATCAAACGAAACAATTTTCTGAGCTTCCTTAAACATGAGTTGATTAATATGGTGCTTGATCTCAAAGCCCAGATCATCCATATCGTTTACTCCGGCATATTCGTGCGAATCGCCAATAATGATGGAACCATCCTGTGCTTTCTTGAATAAAATGTGAATGCCCCATCGTTTTAGCTCTTTCAGATGTTCGGGTGTTTGAAGAGATGAAAAGGAAGGACATTCAGAAAATGATTCATACCTGCGAATGGTAAGCCCGGTGAGAATATTTCCTTCTAATCCCACATCAGGCATGGGGATCGTTCGTAACATCTGGAGTTTACTGATTTCAATTCCGCTATCGCGAAAGAGATCTGGAAAAAGAATTTTAAATTCGCCACCATTGCAGATGATTACTTTATCAGCAAGGAACACTTCACTTTTATGTGTCACCACGCGCACGTCATCGCGGGAGATATGACAATTAATGATGGTGGTTGATGGTTTGTAAGTAAGGTTGGGAAATTTGATACTACAATATTCAATCAGACGATGAATCATGGAAGCTGGTTCTGCGCTTACTTCCTGAGGAAAAAATAAGGCCTCGCGGCAATAGCTTCGTTTTAAAGCCGGCCACTTCTCATGGCATTGTTGTTGAGTAAGTAGTTGTGCTTCATAGGCGCGATCATCCATCACGGCTTTTAGTTCATGAATGAGTATTTGCTCTTCATCATCCGATGCGATATAAACACTTCCATTTTGACGAATGGAAATATCAAACTCTTTCTGAATCGTTTTATATAATTGTGTGCTATACACACCGTATTGAAACCAATCGGTCGGCATACCCGAGGGAACAACCTGGCCAAAGTTTCGCACCGTAGCATGTACGGGGTATTGATCCTTCTCTATATGTAATACCTTTTTTCCTAGCGCGGCTGCGTGATAGGCATGGAATGTTCCTAACACTCCGGCACCAATAACGATTAAATCAAATTTTTTGGAAGACATCATACATGCATTTTCGTGCGGGAAAGATGCGATGCAGAGATCACCAAATCAGATTACCGGGTTTACCATCTTGTTAAGAATGATGCGTGGGTGTTACTAAATTTTTAAATGGGATAAGGCATTTGAGTTTTCTGTGTGTGTAAAACTGAGTGGTGTTACCGTTTTGTTAACCTGAATCGTGCTCTGATTCAGGCAGATGAAACATCTCAGTTTGGAAAATTTTACCGCTACATGATGCAATTAATCTTGTAAGTACGATCAATTAACCGATCAATAACCTGCCCCTAAACAACGCTTCAATGGAATAGCACATTTTTGTGTCGCTAATCAGTATTGGGTAAAAACTAAACCAAACTATGAATCAAATTTTACAACAAACAAAAAAGAAAAGCATGAAGTGCCATTTTATGGTAGGCTTCATGCTGTCGATGATGCTCTTTGCCAGTCAGCTGGCAATGGCGCAATTCACGGTATCCGGAAAAGTAACGTCCGGAGATGATCAAAGTCCTATACCAGGGGTAAATATCTTGGTAAAAGGTTCAACCAACGGAACCATCTCTGATGCAAAAGGGGTTTATAACCTTTCTGCAAATTCATCCAGCGATGTTTTAGTGTTTTCATTTGTAGGCTTTACCACACAAGAAGTTGCACTAAATGGTAGATCCTCACTAGATGTGGTATTGGCTATTGATGCCACTCAACTTTCTGAGGTGGTAATTACCGGTTTGGGTATTGAGAAAGACAAATCAAAAATTGGTTATTCCACACAGGAAGTGAAGGCCAGTACGATTCTCAAAGCTCGTGAACCTAACGCTATCAACTCTTTGGTCGGCAAAGTAGCTGGTTTGAACGTGGGTTCTTCGGCTGAACTTATTGGCGCACCTGCTATCTCGCTTCGCGGAAGAAGTAACATATTGTATGTGGTGGATGGGGTGCCTATTAATTCTGACACCTGGAACATTAGCCCGGATGACATTGACTCCTATACAGTGCTCAAAGGTCCGACCGCTTCTGCAGTTTATGGAACCCGCGGTGTGAATGGTGCCATCATCATTACAACGAAAAAAGGTTCTGATGATCAACGTGGTTTTAGTGTAGACTTTAATTCTTCGAATATGTGGGATAACACCTTCCTCACGATTCCGAAAGTACAAGATGAATATGGCCCTGGCGATCATGGTCGTTATGCTTTTGGTGATGGAAAGGGTAGTGGTCTTTATGATTCTGACTATGACATTTGGGGCCCTCGTTTTGATGGCCAGTTGATTCCTCAGTATGATGGTGTTGTAGATCCTAACAATACCTATACCACTACCTTTCCAAGTGGAACTACGTACACCGGAAATATTATTCCTACACCATGGGTAGCAAGAGGGGCTGATAATTTGGAGCGCTTCTTACGACCTGGCTTTTTAACGACAAACAACATTGCCGTTTCGGCTAGTGGTGATAATTATGACTTGCGTTTCTCTTATTCTCACAGTTATCAACGCGGACAGGTTCCTAACTCAGATGTGAATAGCGATAATTTTAACGTTACCTCCGGAATAGATTTTTCAAAGAAGCTGCGTTTCGAATCAAACATCAACTATAATCGCCAGTACAGCGAAAATTTTCCTGATGTACAGTATGGTCCTAACAGTATGATTTACAACATCACCATATGGGGCGGTGCCGACTGGGATATTGATGATATGAAGAGCTATTGGCAAAAGGGAAAAGAAGGTGTGCAGCAGATTTATGCTGACTACACCCGTTACAACAACCCATACTTCTTAACCAATGAGTGGCTTCGCGGACATCAGAAAACAGACATCTATGGTTACATGTCATTGAAGTATAAGATTACTGATTACTTGCAGGTATTAGGAAGAACGGGTGTGAGCACCTATGAACTTTTCAGGAATGAAAAATTCCCTTATTCTGCTACGGTATATGGACGTGAGCAAGCTAAGGGTGACTATCGGGAAGATTATAGAAATCTTTTTGACAGCAATACCGATTTGTTGGTCACCTTCAATAAGGATTTGACTGACGGAATAAACGTAACCGCTTCCGTTGGAGGAAACATCCGCTCATATAATTATCGCTCAAGCTATATTACTACGGATTACTTAAACGTGCCGGCATCTTCACTAACTCCGGGTGCTTATACGTTTGATAACTCATTGAATCCGATCAAGGCATATAACTATAAAGCTCCTATGGCGATTTATAGTTATTACTACACGCTGGATTTTTCTTTCCGCGATTGGTTAACACTTTCTACCACCGGTCGTGTTGATGATAACTCAACGTTGTATCCTGCAGAGACGAAATATTTCTTCCCATCGGCCTCCATGAGTCTAGTGTTGTCAGAGGCATTGGAATTACCTTCCGCTATTTCTTTATTGAAACTGAGGGGAGCTTATGCGAAAGTTGGTGAAGGCTTTACCACGGCTACGATTGGAGCTACTCCAAATGCACCTTATCCTTTGAATTATGGCTCATCGTATACAACACCCTATGGTGGACCAACGTATGGGAACCAGGCGGTTTACAGCACTCCATTAGTTTATAATAATCAGCCAGGAGCTTACTATCCAAATACATTAACAAACCCTACGTTGGAGCCTTACTTTAGCTCATCAACAGAAGTTGGTTTCGATGCGCGTTTTCTGAATGATAGAATTGGATTAGATGTTACTTATTTTAATAATATCGATGGTCCTCAGATTTCCAATCAGCCTCTTTCGCCAACAACGGGTTACAGCGGTTATATTGCCAATGGTGCAAAGACTCAACGTTCAGGCCTTGAGATTGTATTGACGGCTAAACCAGTGGAAAATCCTGATGGATTGAACTGGAATGTTTTACTAAACTATGGTTCATTTAAAGAGACACTAAAAGAACTACCAGGTGGTGCTGATCGCTTAGGTTTTATTAAGATTGGTGACCGTGTCGATGCATACTATGGTCGTGCTTTTTATAAGACACCCGATGGTCAGTTGATCAATGATGCAAGCGGTCGTCCGATCCGTACTGCCGTAGCCCAATTCCTTGGCAATACTAATCCGGATTGGTCATGGGGTCTTACTAACCGAGTTAACTATAAAAACTGGGGATTAACATTCCAGTTTGACGGAAGAGTTGGTGGTGTTCTTATTGATTACATTCAGCGTCAAACATTCCGTGGAGGCCGTCATATTGAAACGGTGCAAGGTGCCATGGGGGTTGCCAGGGCTCAGGATGCATTAGGAGTTAAGTCATGGGTGGGTGAAGGTGTGGTGATTTCTAATAGTGCCGCCATTGAGTATGATCCCATCACGGGAGAGATTACCAACTATGATGAATTGCAATTTGCTCCGAATGCAACTAAAACATACCTGCAGGATTGGATCAGTAGATACTATGCTGCTGAACAGGCCAACGTGATCAGTCGTTCTTATGCGAAGTTGAGAGAGGTAACACTTACCTACAACTTCCCTTCCGCTATGTTGGAGAAATCATTTATGAGGAAGGCTTCTGTTTCATTGGTGGGAAGAAACCTGCTTTATTTTGCTGAGAAGAAAGACGTGGATATCGATCAGTTTGTTGCTCCCGGTGCATATTCTTCTCTGCAATCTCCTACACTTAGACGTTATGGATTTAATGTCAACATTACTTTTTAATTTATAATCATGAAGAAGATAACGTTATATATGACGCTTGCGATAGCCATGATGGTATCGTTTAGCTGCCAGGATTTTGAAGAAATTGGCTTGAATGAAAACAGGCCCGCATCAGTACCTCCATCATTGGTGTTGCGTGGAGTACTCAGTGATCTTAATGAAAGGCCATGGTCTTTGGAACATCGCCAGAATCAGTTCTGGTCATGCAACTATGCCTACTATGGTTCCAATGAATATTGGACAAACTATGGACTCGACTATCTTACGTTGAAGAATGTGATTAAGATGGAAGAGGAAGCAGCCAAGTCAGGCGCTGCAGTGAACCCGTATTCAGCATTGGGAAAATATATCCGAGCAGTATACTTTATAAGAATGACGCAACGCGTTGGTGATATTCCTTTAAGTGAGGCATTGAAAGGACTCGATGTAAAGGAGCCATCGTACGATTCTCAAAAGGAAGTGTATCTGCAAGTGTTAGCCTGGCTGGATGAATCAAATGCTGAGCTTAAACAATTAATTGCAGCAAATGATCTTTCATTAGTAGGCGACTTTTATTATGGAAGCGATTTATCAAAATGGAGAAAGGCTGTGAATACGTTCAAGCTTCGTGTGTTGATCAGCTTAAGCAAGCATGATACCGATACTGAGTTGAAAGTGAAGCAGCGCTTTGCAGACGTGATGAATAATCCTGCAGAGTTTCCGGTAATGGCCAACAATGGCGATAACATGAACTATGTGTATAATGGCATAACACAGATTTATCCTACTAATCCAGGCAACCGTGGTTTTGATAAGGGGCGTTATAACCTGACAGAGACGTATGTAAAAGGACTAACCGATCGCAATGATCCGCGCGTTTTTGTAGTTGCCAATCCTGCCAAAGCAAAGATTACGGCAGGTGCCTCACCTACGGATTTTTCGTCCTATGTGGGTGCTCCTTCCGGTGAGAGTCAGGATGATATGACCGTGAAGGCTGGTAATGGTGTTTATTCTTTTTCTAATCAAAAAAGATATTACACAACCTTAACCGGGCCCGAGCCGGGAGTTCAATTGGCCTATTGGGAATTATGTTTCTCTGTGGCAGAGGCGATCAATCGTGGATGGGTGACTGGAGATTCAAAAGTGTATTATGAAAATGGTATCAAAGCATCGATGTCATTCTATGGTATTTCCGAAGGAACACAGATTCCTGTTTATGAATCAGATTTTGATAATCAAATAGGAACAGCAACGGCATCAGTAGCCAACTACCTTGCACAAGTTTCCGTGGCTTATGCGGGTAACAACGCTACCGGTTTGAATCAGATTCTTACCCAGAAGTATTTGGCTTTCTTCCAGAACTCAGGACAGGAAGCATACTTCAACTATCGCAGAACAGGTGTTCCTACGTTTCATGTAGGACCCGGTACTGGTAATAGTGGCGTGATACCTAAGCGGTGGTTGTATCCAACCTCTGAGACTTTTTACAATCAATCAAATTTAAAATCGGCATTGCAAACTCAGTTTGGATCAGCCGTGGATGATGTGGATAACGAACTTTGGATAAATAAATAAATTGTAGTGGGTTAATTAATGTTTTCCGGGGCCGCAAGGCCCCGGTTTTTTTTAAAGCATCTCATTTCAAAAATATAGACAGCAATGAAACGTAAACTAATACCAATAATTGTTTTTTCAGTTTTGTTTTCGTGGCCTCTGCTGGGTCAACAGAATGGAAAGACTGAGAATGTAGTCTTGATCACGCTCGATGGATTGCGTTGGCAGGAATTATTTACGGGTGCCGAATCACGACTGCTGCTGGATAAAAAATTTGTTGATGATACCATCGCGGCTGCTAAATCATATTGGCGCGAAACCCCTCAACAAAGAAGAGAGGTTCTCATGCCATTTTTCTGGAATGTGATTGCAAAGCAAGGACAATTATATGGCAATCGCCTGGAAGGAAACAACGTTAACACGACAAACAAAATGTGGTTTTCATATCCGGGCTACAATGAAATACTTACTGGTTTTGCCGATGATGTTCGGGTCAACTCCAATGATCCAGTAGATAATCCAAACCAAACGGTACTTGAATTTTTGAACAAGAAAAAGGAATTTAAGGGGAAGGTAGCTGCGTTTTCTTCCTGGGAGACTTTCCCATGGATAATCAATACTACACGCAGTGGTATCCCGGTGAATGCCGGATTTGTTAAGGAGACAATAAATCCAACCGAGCGTGAAAAGCTCATGAACGAATTAATGTTTCAACTGCCCAACGAATCAGGGGGAACAAGAGCCGATGCTTTTACCTTTCATTATGCATTTGAGTATTTGAAGAAGAATAAACCCCGGGTTCTTTTTATTTCTTTTGATGAGACAGATCATTTTGCCCACGAAGGTGAATATGACCGCTATCTGATGTCTGCTCACTATACCGATGGATTTATAAAGACACTGTGGGAATGGATTCAGTCGCAACCAACTTACAAAGACAAGACCACCTTGATTATCACAACTGACCACGGCCGTGGAGGCAAAAATCCGGAAGACTGGAAACATCACGGGAGCAAGATGCCAAATGCCGATGAAATCTGGTTTGCCTTTCTCGGGCCGGACATAGCGCCCTTAGGGGAATCGAAAGCAAATCAGCAATTATATCAGAGTCAAATTGCCAGCACGTTGTCTGCCTTACTAAATATTGAATACACCAGTGAGCAAAAAACCGGTGATATTATTTTATCGGTTATAAAGAAATAAATTCCCTTTGTAACTTACTACTCAAATTAGCAAACCATGCGTATTTTACTTTTACTACCAATCCTGTTATTGGCCGCTTGCAAGACAAATGTAGAGGCTCCAACGAAAAAATGGATCGCAACGGCTCCGGCCGGTGATCAATATACAATGATCAACCGTGAAGGAACCACGGTAATTCCCAATGGTCGCTTAATCACTCCGGTAGGAAAACAAATTACCGTAGCACCTCATCCTTTTGGTCTCACGATAAGCCCGGATGGAAAAACGATTATCACTTCCAACTCGGGTACCGGACCTTTTTCCATTTCCATCATCAAGAATTTTATGGAGCAGAATCCTATGATCAAACAAATACCGGAATCAAAAAATGATGATGAGAACGATGCAGAAGAGGAAGAAGAGGAGGAGGAGTCACTGAAAGGAGTTTTCATGGGTCTTGCCATTTCTCCTGATGGAAATAAGGTGTATGTGGCCGGTGGCCAACAAAATAAAATTTATGTATTTGATCTTAATACATATAAGCGACTGGGTGAGATTAATTGTAATAAGTCGTTTGATGAGACGGATTACAGCGATGGCTATATCGGAGATATGAAGTTGAATAGAGCGGGTACACTTTTATATGCGGTTGACCAGATCGGTTTTCGTATGATGGTGATTGATACCAAAACGAATCAGGTGATACAAAATGTAAAGACAGGTCGCTATCCGTACGGAGTCACCTTGTCACCGGATGAAAAAACCGTTTACATTGCCAATGTAGGTATGTTCGAATACAGTTACATCAAATCGCTCGATAAAAAGCGATTGAAAGAAACGGCTCCTAAATTTCCTGTTTCATCGTTTGGATCGAAAGAGATGAGAGAAGGGGTAAAGAATGATTCGATCGAAGCGGCAGGCCTGGGTGATCCAAATGGGCCTGAATCTTTTTCGGTGTGGGCGATCGATGTGGCAAAGGAAAACCCGGAAGTCATTGCTAAAATTAAAACTGGAGTATTGGTGGGCGAGGAGAAAGAAGGAATTGTTGCCGTGGGCGGATCAAGTCCTAATTCTTTGATAGCTACCAATGAGTTTTTATTTGTAACCAATGGTAATAATGATAACATTTCTGTCATTGATCCGAAGCAGGGAAAAGTGGTGAGCCATATTGAATTAAAACCGGACGAGCGCCTGGGTAATCTGAAAGGAGTGATCCCGTTTGGGCTTGCACTTTCGCCTGATCAAAAAAGAATGTTTGTTGCCGAAGCTGGTATTAATGCGGTTGCCGTTATTGATGTTGCTTCTCAGACCGTGTTAGGTCACATCCCTGCAGGATGGTTCCCCTCTAAAGTAGAAGTTACACCCGATGGCAAGCAGCTGATTGTCGCAAATGCAAAAGGTTTTGGCAGCGGACCTAATGGCGGAAAAGATTTTAATGCATCATTCCTTGGAAAAGGTTCTGACTACATCGGATCGCTTATGTTAGGAACGGTTTCGGTCATAGACCTGCCAACCGATGAAGCGTTGAAATCACTCACGGAGAAAGTGATTGCCAATAATTTTACATTTAAAGAGGTATCAGCGTCAGGAGGTAAGAACCCCATTCCGGTTTTCCCGAAGGAGAAAGAATCACCGATCAAGTATATCGTGTTTATATCAAAAGAGAATCGCACTTATGATGAAGTCTTTGGTCAGCTGAAAAATGGAAAGGGTGACTCCTCTCTCGCTCGCTTTGGTGCGAATGTAACGTTCACTAACCGAAAAAAAACCAGTAAGGTTGAGAATGCTACCGTGATGCCTAACCATCTTGCACTGGCCAATCAATTTACTTTCAGTGATAACTTTTATGTGGATGCCGATGTGTCGGCCGATGGTCATCGTTGGCTAACCAATACGTATCCGAATGAGTGGGTGGAGACCCATACAGCAGCTGCCTATGGTGGAGGAAGAACGCAGAAGGAAGAATCCAACGCTCCCGGAAAATTCGGCATGACGGGTGCATCAGGCGCTATTTATCCCGAAGATTACAATCAGCACGGAAGCATGTGGGAACACATGGAAAGAAATGGGATTGAATTTTTCAACTTTGGATTTGGTGTTGAATTCGATGCCGGAAGTTTTGCCGACTCTACTTTTAAACAAGGAGGTGTTCGCTATCTTGTTAACTATCCATTGCCGGGACCTTTATATAATCGTACCTCCAGAATATTTCCTACCTATAACATGGCTATTCCGGATCAGTATCGTGCCGATATGTTTATCAAAGAGATTGATGGAAAATATATAAATCAAAAGAAAGATCTTCCTTCCGTTCTCACACTGCAACTTTTAAATGATCATGGTGCGGGTGAACGGCCGCAGGCGGGATTTCCATTTACTGAAAGCTACATGTCTGACAATGACCTTGCTTTGGGCCGGGTAGTTGAATACCTCAGTCATCTTCCACAATGGAAAAATATGATGATTGTTGTTACCGAAGACGATGCACAAGGTGGGAGAGATCATCTGGATGCACATCGCAGTTTACTGATGATAATTTCTCCCTATGCGAAAAGAAATTTCAGCAGTCACCAGCACGTTAGTTTTGGATCCATTTTTAAAACCTTCTGGAATGTGTTGGGATTACCCTATCTCAATCAATATGATTTTGCAGTAAATGATTTAGGTGATTGCTTTACTGGTGATCCGGATTTCACTCCATACAATGCAGTGCCGGTTGATCCCCGAGTGTTTGATCCGCAAAAAGCACTTGATCCGTTTGATGAAAAATTTGACTGGAAAGCATTAAAGAATTCTCCGAAGATGGATGACGCTGAGGAAATCAGAAAAGCAAGAGAAAAAGACAAGCGACTGGAAGTGAATCATTAATTTTTTACGGATGATTCAGATCAGGTTTTCCTTCCTGCTTATATTTCTTTTGGTGACACAATCCCTTACGGCACAATCCGTGAGTGGTGTAGTTACGGATAAAAGCACGGCACTGCCGTTGGAGAATGCACATATTCAAATTGTAAATTCTGCTATCGGCACGGTTACCGATAAGAACGGAGCTTTTGCTTTTTCAGAATTTCCAGATCGCAAGAGATTTATTCGTATTTCATCCATTGGCTTTGCAACCACTGAATTGCTGGTGCAGCGGGGTGATACCCAAATCATAATTTCATTGGAGCTATCAGCAGTGCTGCTCAATAATGGTGTTACAGTGACGGCACAGCGGCACGAGCGTCTTTCTTTTGATGTGTCGCAATCTGTAACGACACTCAATAATCAAGAGTTGAGTAAAAAATCTTCGCGGTCAACACCCGAGGCATTGATGAACGAATCAGGAATCTGGGTTCAAAAAACAAATCACGGTGGGGGCTCTCCCATTATTCGTGGCTTAGTGGGCAATCAGGTCTTGCTTTTGGTGGATGGCATTCGTTTGAATAATGCTACCTATCGCTATGGTCCCAATCAATATTTATCCACTATCGACCCGGGTATGATCGATCGAATTGATGCGATTCGTGGAAGTGGTTCTGTGTTGTATGGCAGTGATGCACTGGGTGGTGTGGTGCAGGTTCTTTCAAAAACACCTTCATTTAATAGCGATGGTTTAAAAATTTCGGGCAACCTATCCGGCAAGTGGATGAGCGCTGGTATGGAGCAGAGCAGTCGCGCGGAAATGGAAATCTGTAATAGCAAAGTTGCTTTTATCGGAGGTTTCTCAGTTAGAAATTTTGGCGATGTCTTGGCAGGAGGAAGCCTGGGCGTATTAGATCCAACAGGATACAACGAGCGATCCGGTGATGCTAAGATATTAATGCGCACGGGTTCATCCGGAATTTTAACAGCAGCATTTCAGCAACTCACTCAGCATGATGTGCCACGCTATGATCAGGTCGTGCAGGGTGGATATTCAACATTTAATTTTGAACCACAGACGCGGCAACTCAGTTATGTGCGATGGCAAACGTTTTTAAAAAGTCCTTGGATTCAATCCATGCGGATCACCAGCTCCTATAATCGTTCTGTGGAAGGCACAAATTCCCAAAAAAGTAATTCGAATGATTATAAAACACAGCGTGATGAGGTGAATACAACCGGAGTGATAGCAGAAATAATCTCTGCGCCAACTGCGCAATGGAATATTCAATCGGGTGTGGAGTATTATTTTGATAAAGTCTATAGCGCAGCCAGTACAACGAATCTCATTTCTAATACCGAAACAAACCAACGCGGATCGTATGCAGATGGATCATCGGCATCCAATCTTGCCTTATTCACCAATCATCAATATGAGCTGCATAAATTTCAATTTTCAGCTGGGGCAAGATTTAATGCGATTACTGTTTCTGTTGTTGATCAGGCGTTTAGGAATCAGAAAATCACCCCGAATGCGTTCGTTGGTAATGTGGGTGTCACGATGAAGGTGAATGAAAATCTCCGTGCCTTCCTTTCTTCCAGCACAGGTTTTCGTGCACCGAATGTGGACGACATGAGCAAGTTTGGAACGGTAGAGAGTGGAGTATTTGAAATTCCAGGCACCGGACTTTCTCCTGAGAAGTCGTTGAGCGTGGAGACCGGAGTAAAGATCAGGCAGAAGAAAATTTCCGGAACACTCTCCCTGTATCAAACTCATCTATCGGATTTGATTGATCGTGTTCCTACTACCTACCTGGGTAGCGATATGTATGAAGGGAGAAAGGTATATCAGAAACAAAATGTGGGTGAAGCACGATTGCGGGGTTTTGAAGCAGAAGCGGACATTGAACTCATCAAATCTCTCAGCGCATTTGGTAATATCACTTACACCTATGGAGAAAATATCACCAAGCGTGAACCCATGCGCAGAATACCTCCACTGTTTGGTAGAATCGGATTGCGATATCAACATGCCACGGGGCTTTGGCTAAAAGCAGAATGGGCCGCAGCGGGAGAGCAGGATAGACTTGCTGCAGGCGATAAATCAGATGTACGTATTGCCGTGCGACTGGAAGATGGAGTAATGCCATCGTGGAATAATTTAAATCTCTATGCCGGCTATACCTATAAATCCTTCACTGGAAATCTAATCGGTCAAAATCTTTTTAATCAGGCATATCGGGTATATGCTTCAGGCATTGATGGATATGGAAGAAGCATAGGCGCATCCCTTACGCTTAAATTTTGATAGCATAAAATATCAGATACTGTTTCATTGCCGTTGCAATGTTCTCTATCTTTCATTATGCAAACGCTATTGTCACTAATCATTGTATTGCTGACCCTGCCGGTTTTTTATGGTCAGTCACAGTATTTGGTTTCACCAGGCACACACATCTCAAAGCAACGGTGGCCTGCGCAATGGATATCACCGAAGGAAAGCTCCGGCCAGTATGGCGTTTACCATTTTCGGAAAAATTTTTCGATAACAAAAAAGCCAAATCGATTTGTCATCCACCTTACAGGAGATAACCGCTATCGGCTTTTTGTAAATGGAAACTATGTTACGGAAGGACCACAAAACAATGATGCCCGCCATTGGGGTTTTGAATCACTTGACATTGCATTACTGCTCAAGGATGGCGAGAATACACTGGCAGTGCAATTGGTGAATTATGCCGATGTGGCGCCCGTATACATCATGGGCAAGCGCGCGGCCTTGATTGTACAAGGTGATGATTCGGTTTCATCCGTTGTGAATTCAAACCAGTCGTGGAAATATATCTTGAATAAATCTGTTTCGCCATTAGTTTTCAAACCGGGAGATCCTAATCTTTTGTACCACTATTATGCGGCTGGTCCATTAGAGAAAGTTGATGCTTTCAGTTATCCATGGGGATGGGAATCTCCTGGCTATGATGATAAAAACTGGAGTTCACCCAACCCCACAGAGACCGGTGCTCCCAGAGGTGTGGTTGGTTATGGTGATGCAACCTGGGAATTAGTTCCAAGGTCCATTCCGCTCATGGAGCGCACCTATCAAAACAATGGCCCTATTCGCAGGAGCGAAGGATTAGTAACCAGAAGCCTAACATTTCCCATTACGATTCCTGCACAAACCACCTGCTCACTATTGATTGATCAGCAACAACTCACGACTGCGTTTCCTGAGTTAATCACTTCGCAGGGAAAAGGAAGTCAGATTAAAGTCACGTATGCCGAAACGTTGTTTGATGATAACAAGAAAAAAGGTCATCGCGATTCGATTCAAGGAAAGTCGATTCACGGTGTCTATGATATTTTTTTACCAGATGGTGCAGGCAAAAGAACATTTACAACGATTTCTTATCGCACCTTTCGTTATGTGCAATTAGATATCACCACCGGAGCAGAGCCTTTAACACTTGATAAATTGGGAAGCTGGTTCACCGGTTATCCGTTTGAAAAGAAGGCCTCTTTTTCTTCCAGTGATCCTAGTCTTTCAAAAGTGTTTGACATAGGTTGGCGCACGGCCCGGTTGTGTGCCTATGAAACCTACATGGATTGCCCGTATTGGGAACGGCTTCAGTATGTTGGGGACACGCGCATTCAGGCATTGGTTTCCTATTATGTTTCGGGTGACGATCGGCTTGCACGAAATGCATTGGAGCAATTTTATGCATCGCTTACCTATGATGGATTAACCTATAGCCGATACCCATCTGAATTACCTCAGTTTATTCCGAACTATTCCCTGGTGTGGGTCACGATGGTGCACGATTACTTCATGTACCGTAACGATCCGGAATTTGTAAAGTCATTTCTTCCGGGCATCAAGAGTGTGCTGGAGCACTTTGAACAATACGTGACACCGGATAACATGATGAAGGAGCAGCCTTACTGGGATTTTTTCGATCATACATTTCCAACTCATAAAATTGTAGAGGAAAGTTTTTTCAAACGACTTACCACCAACTCATTGTTCTATGCCTATACACTCAGCCTGGCATCTGAAATGTTGAATTACTATAAAGAGCCGCAGCTGGCCGAAAAGTATTCGTTACTCAGTCAGCAATTAAAAGCAAGTGTGAAGAAGCAATGCTGGGATGCCAATCGTAAACTGTATGCCGATACACCCGACAAGAAACACTTTAGTATGCACAGCAACATCATGGCCGTATTAAGTGGCATGGTGCCTCGTGAAGAACAGCGGGAGTTTGTAAAACGGATTGTGGAAACAAAGAACATAACCCCAACCACGCTTTACTTTGATTTTTATTTAGCCCGTGCGATGAACCAGGCCCAGGCCGGAGATCTGTATATGGACCTTCTTGCTAAATGGAAAGATCTTTTGTCGTTAGGATTAACCACTTTCCCGGAAGGAGTAGATCGCAGCGAATGCCATGCATGGAGTGCTAGTCCGAATTTTGAAATGCTCGCCACCTTTGCCGGAGTGCAACCATTGACTCCTGGTTTTAAAAAGGTATTGATAAGGCCGCTCATGCAATCACTGGATAAAGTGCAAGGCAGCATTCCGCATTGGGCCGGAGAACTTCAGGTAGATTTTGTGAAGACGGGAAATCAACTTAATGGAAGAGTGATTCTTCCAAAAGGTATTAACGGCAGGTTAGAGTGGAACGGAAAAGTAATAGAACTTAAACCGGGAGAGAATAAGATTTCGATGATGTAATTTATAGAATTAACAATATGCCAATGCCTAAACTTTCAGACCTCGATAAGCTTTCCAACTATCAGGACTTTGTCCTGCTGCTGATGCGCATTGTAATTGCCGGATACCTGGTTATTAATCAGGGCTGGCCAACGCTCCAGAATTTTCTGAATGGTGTTGCAGAATATCCGGATCCCTTTCATCTCGGCCCACGCAATACAATGTTGTTAATGGTTTTCACAGAATTAATTTGTGCTTCCTTCGTGTTCATAGGATTGTTCACGCGATTACTTGCTATTCCTGTCGCCTTCGGTTTTACCGTGGCTGTTTTCATTCATCATTGGCCCGATCCATTTGGATGGAAAGAGCTGCCTTCCCTGTACTGGGTTTCCTTTATCGCTTTCGCAATTCTTGGACCGGGGAAGTATTCCCTTGATTATTTATTTTTTAAGAGACGATAGGTATTTTGAAACGCGAATACACAAAGTCACTAAGGTTCACAAAGTTCTTGATGTTACTTTGTGTCCTTAGCGACTTCGTGGTTCAATAGTTTCATGGTTTACTCGTTATCCAAAAACGGATAACGGTAATCGGTTGGTGTCACAAACGTTTCCTTGATCGTGCGCATCGAAACCCAACGCAACAAATTCACTTTTGCTCCGGCTTTATCATTGGTGCCTGAACCTCTTGCACCGCCAAAGGGTTGTTGACCTACTACAGCACCGGTTGGTTTGTCATTGATGTAAAAGTTGCCCGCTGAGTTCACCAGTTTCTTAGTAGCCATTTCTACCGCATAGCGATCTTTTGCTATGATAGAACCGGTAAGTGCATACGGTGAAGTACTATCAACCAACTCAAGCGTTTGTTCAAAATTATCTTCGTGATAGATATACACAGTAAGTACGGGCCCGAAAATCTCTTCGCACATGGTGGTTGAAGAAGGATCTTTACTAACGATAACGGTAGGCTCAATAAAGTATCCTTTCGATTTATCGTACTTGCCACCGGCAATAATTTCGTTCATCGGATTCTGGCGCGCCTGTTCAATATAACCCGTGATCGAGTTGAATGCTTTTTCGTCAATGACAGCGTTGATGAAGTTGCCGAAATCTTCAGACGGGCCCATCTTAAAGCTTTTCAAATCCTCGATCAGATATTTTTTAACATCTTCCCAAAGATTCGAAGGAATATAGCAGCGTGAAGCAGCAGAACATTTTTGTCCCTGGTATTCAAATGCACCCCGGGCCATTGCGGTAGAAACTTCTTTTGCATTAGCGCTCTTGTGCACCATGATGAAATCTTTTCCACCGGTTTCACCAACAATGCGGGGATAGGAGCGATACTTATGAATATTATTTCCAATTGTCTTCCACATGCCTTGGAATACACCGGTGCTTCCTGTGAAATGGATACCGGCAAAGTCGCGGTGATTGAAAACTACTTCACCTGCATCGGGGCCGGTAACATACACTAAGTTAATTACACCATCAGGCAAGCCTGCTTCTTTCAACACTTGCATGATTACATTGGCTGCATAGATCTGCGTGTTAGCCGGTTTCCACACCACTGTATTTCCCATCAGGGCAGCACTCGTAGGAAGGTTTCCCGCAATAGCGGTGAAGTTGAAAGGCGTAAGAGCAAACACAAAGCCTTCAAGTGGTCGGTATTCGATACGGTTCCACACTCCGGGTGATGACTCGGGTTGATCGCGATAAATCTCTCCCATGAAGTGAACATTGAATCGCAAGAAATCTATCAACTCGCACGCGGCATCAATTTCTGCCTGGAAGGCATTCTTCGATTGGCCCAACATGGTGGCCGCATTTATTTTGTAGCGATACGGTCCGGCCAATAAGTCGGCCGCTTTTAAAAATATGCTGGCGCGATTTTCCCAACTTAAGTTAGACCATAATTCCTTTGCTGCCATCGCGGCATTGATTGCCTGCTCTACATGACTTTTATCACCTTCGTGAAAGTGGCCCAGCACATGCTGATGATCATGGGGTGGTGAAATTTTTTTCTTTTTATCGGTGCGTACTTCTTCGGCTCCGATGTACATCGGTATATCCAATACAGTTGCACGCGCATCGGCCAATGCTTGTTTCAGTGCAGTGCGTTCTTTACTGCCGGGGGCATACGATAATACAGGTTCGTTTTTAGGTACAGGTATGTGAAAGAATCCGGTAGACATATGATTAATTTTTTGTGAATCTTAGAAGGTATAAAATTAGTTATTAAGTCGGGTTTAAAGAATATCCATGAGTTGTTTCAGATCGTGAATTTCAAAGCGAGGTTTTTCTTTATGGCTGATTTTATTAGGATTGAAAAACACGGTATCCACCGAAGCATTGTGTGCACCGCCAATATCTGTGAGAAGATTGTCGCCAATCATTAACGCCTCGTGCGATTGAAATCCGCCTTCGCTTAGCGCAAATTCAAAAATTTCTTTAGAAGGTTTTTTGTGACCGGCACGGGTGGAGGTAACTACATTTTTAAAGTAGGAGGTAAGGCCGGAGGAGTTCATTTTTGTGAACTGCACATCTTCAAAGCCATTGGTAACGATCGTCATTTGGTAGCGTGGATGAAGATATTCCAACACCTCTTTCGCATTGGGTATCAGTCCGGATTTTTTTGGTGATAAGGTAACATATTCATCCGAAAGCCGGAGCGAAAGCGGTGTGTCATCGATACCTAACTTTTCCAGGATGCCATGGAAGCGTTCAAACCGGATGGTTTCGCGATTGATTTTTCCCAAATCATAATGTTCCCACAACCGGGTATTGATTTCAACGAAGGTTTGGTAAAAGGAAGTAAAAGAAGCCACACCCCGACTTTCCAGTTTATGTTGATGATATAATTCCTGTAGCGTTTCGTGTGAGTTGGTTTCGAAGTCCCATAAGGTATGATCCAGGTCGAAGAGAATACAACGGTATGATTTCATCTGCTAAGGTCTTTTATTTTAACGTCAGATGGAATGTGTAGCCTGGTGAACGCCCTTTGTAGGGAGCACTTTGTTAATGGATATTTCATGAAGGATTACTGAGCGGTTTGATTTGTAATTTGTTGAGAGATAACTCGCGATTACTGTAAAGAGTTTCAAAAACCTGTTGGTCTTTTTGCAGAATAGGGTCCTTTCTCAGGAATTGAAAAATTTGGCGGGTGATGTCAAATACCTCTTCCTTGAGTTGGTAAAAAACCCATTGGTTTATTTTGCGTGAAGTGAGAATGCCCGAATTTTTGAGGTAAAGCAGGTGGCGCGAGGTTTTGGTTTGGGTAAATTCCAGAATGTGCTCCAGGTCGGTGATGCACATTTCGCCATTGGTAAGAATCAGGTTGAGTATGCGAAGCCGGGAGGTATCCGAACAGGCCAGAAAGATCTGGGCACCTAAATCTATATTAAAATGTTTTAATCGCATACAAGGGTCTTGAAACCACCGTTTTACAGGTCGTGCAAGATAGTAAAAACCGTTGGTGGAGTAAGGTATTTTGCATTAGGCTTAAATGAGTTGAATCTATATCTTTGAATGTAAATAATGCGTTGTGAGGAAAATTATTGGTCTGGTGTTATGCGTGGCCGTTCTTTTGGTGTTCTCTGCTGCAAGTTCGCAGGCTCAAAATACTAAGCGAATCATACAATTGTCGGGTATTGTAAGCGACAGTATGCAGGTGTTGCCAGGCGTGCACGTATATGTGCCAAAAGCAGGACGGGGCACCAGCACGAATCCTGCCGGTTTCTTTTCCATGCCCGTGCTGGAAGGTGATAGCATCGTAATCAGCTCCATCGGATATAAGCGCCAGCACTATATTATACCCCGTAAAGCCAACGACTTTTTAACTATTATCGTGGAGATGGTTTCGGATGTCACCTACCTCAAAGAGGTTGAGATCATGCCTTTTCCTACAGAAGAAGTTTTTAAAGAAGCCGTTCTTGCACTCAACGTGCCAATGGATGAGCGGGGTTATGACAGACGAAATTTGAATGCCGAGCTGTTGGCGCTGATGTTACGCACCACTCCGATGGATGGGGCCGGCAACTATAAATATTATATGGACCAATGGTCTACCTCCGCTCAGGATAAATTTCAGCCTCGCACTAATCCATTCCTCAACCCATTTAACTGGGCAAGATTTGTGAGGGATTTGAAGGCGAATAAGAAATAGTATTTGAGAATAAAAAAAGCTGTGCAAGACAGCTTTTTTTAAGTCGGAGCGAGTGGTAGGATTTCGAACCAACTTTTAAGGGATTTGCGACTGCTTTATCGATTAAGGAAATTCATCTGACAACAATTTCCTGACAACCCGCCAAAAAAATAATAGGGCAGATATCGGCACATCAGGTCAAAAATAAAAGGTTTCATTTTTTAAGATGCCTTTATTTAATTTCATCCCCGTTAGCATCAATCCAATAAGCCCTGCCGTCCACAACCACTGATCCCCTGTAGTCGCTCCAAATAGTTTTCTTTTCGGATTTACAGGGAAAAATTTCCTTACCCATACTGTTAACGAATCCATATTTGCCATCAAGCTTTACTGAGGCAATGGCCTCGCCTCTGGAGGGAAATTCATTCATCTCATCATATTGTATGGGCACTATTACTTTACCGGTTTTGTCAATAGTGCCCCAGTTGCCATTGAGCTTCACCAGCCCTAATCCCTGGTTGAACCAAGTTGACACCTCATCGTATTTTGGCGGCACTATTTCTTTACCCGTCATGTCAATATAGCCCCACTTACCACCAGCAGGAGACTGGTTCAGTGTGGCTGTGGCACCAAGGTTTACTGCGCAAATACCCTCGTAAAAATGATTGGTAGCATTATACTTCGGAGCTATTGCTTCTTTCCCGGTTTTGTCAACAAAACCCACTAAGTTGTTAAGCACCACCCAGCACAGATCTCTTCCCTCAGCAAAGTAGGCTATCTTTTCATATTTGCACGGTGCGAGTTGTTTGCCTGTTGCTTCTTCAATAAGTCCCCATTTGTTGTTTACCATAACGGCCATGATGCCCCTTATCCCGCTAAACTGGAACGTTTGTACAGATTCCATAAAATCCTGGCCGTTATAGTCAATAAGGTATTCCTTTGCCCTAAGCCGCACCTGTGCTAGTCCTCCGGAAAAATCTTTGGCTTCATCAAATTGGATTTCGATGACGGTTCTTCCATCTTCATCGATGTAACCCCACAAACCTCCCTTTCTCACGCGGGCCAGACCTTCGCTAAAAGGATAAACACGATCATATTGGGCGGCAATTACTACTTCGCCCTTTTCATCCTTAAATCCGCTCTGTGCATTTTCGTTTTGAAAGGGAGTGAGATTTTTTTTGTTACTCATAATTGGTGTTGGGTTTGTTGCTGTATTACTCTTCGAAAACACGGTGTTTCCGGATTTTACGGTGCCTCCACCGGTGTTCACATCTGGCGTTTATGCTTCTGACTTTCTTTCAATAGTTTTTTTACGTTGTCCAGTTTGTCTTTACCGGGCATTTACCTACGCAATTGCCACTGGAGTGATTAATGTAAACAAGAGGAGCATTGCAATGCTGGTTTTCATAATGTATTTGGCTTTTAGTGAAGATTGTTCTTAAAGATTTGACAAATAAATAATTAAAACAAGCTATGAGGACCTTATTCGAAAGAAAGCTGATCTCCATAGGTTAAGAAAGATTTCAGATAGCATTTAAAAGCAGGTGTTAACAATTCTTAGAAACCTTGATCAATTCTATTTGAATGCAACCTTATCCGAAAAACAATTGATTATTGGTTCGGTGTTTCCTGAAAAATTGATTTTTGAGAAAAAGCAATTTCGAACCGAAAGAATGAAAGAAGCTTTGTCATTAATGAGCTTGAAGTCCAATGATTTAGAGCAAAAAAAGCGGACATGGTAAAAAAATTAACCAGAGTCCGCTCAGGTCGAGATGAGAGGATTCCCCCGATGCATCGGGGCGGCCTCCACATCTCTGGCGCTCTTGAATTTTAAAATCTCATAAAAAGAATTCCCCAAAAGCTCGCTTGATATATTCTTTGTTCCTGCTTTTCTTCAAGTAAATTTCAAATTCCATTGCATCACTCTTAGTTTCAAAGGAACGCTGAAATATAAACTTCCATGGTCCACGATTGCGAGTGGATATGTTCAGTCCTGAATTATGGGACAGAATTCGCTGAGAAGGATCTGTCGTATAGCCATAATACCAATTGCCTGAAATTTCAGATTCGATGATATATACTACATGCATAAATTAAAAAAGCTGCCCTTTCAAGCAGCTTTTGTCGAGATGAGAGGATTCGAACCTCCGGCCTCCACGTCCCTAACGTGATGCGCTAACCGGGCTGCGCTACATCTCGATTTATTTTCAACTAATTGGCTCCGACTTTATCGGGTTACATATCGAAAATACAGGCTGCAAAAATAATAAAATTAACTATCTGTCAAATAGATTTAATTACACCCCTTGTTGATGTGTCCCTTCAGGCACAAAATGTTCCAGGAGCATTTATTGTTTTATGATAACCTGCCATTTCTATTCTGTTATTAGCTGCGGAAGAAGAATGGAAAATGCTGATCCTATTTCAGGTTCAGACTCTACCTGAATTGATCCATTCATTTTTTCTACAGCCTTACGAGCCATATACAATCCCAGCCCACTGCCTTTCGATTGACTGGAGGCCTTATAAAACATATGAAAGATTTGATCGATAAATTCCTGAGCAATACCCTGTCCATTGTCACGAATCATGATGCAGTATTGACCGGGTTTTAATTCCAGACTCACAGAAATCTCCAATCGCCTTTCAGTACTACAATAGGTGATGGCATTTTGGAGAATATTACGCAGGGCGACAGAAAGAAGAAAATGATCGGCAATGATAATCGCATCAAGGTTTTTCTTTTGAAGGGAGTACGTTCCCTCAAAGGAAAGTAAAATTGAATCAACCATTTTTCCCAGCAGTAAAGGCTTTGGCGAAGGTTGGTGATCATAGACTTTCGTCAATTGAAGCAAGGATTCATTCTGGATTTGAAGTTGATGAACCGCTCTCTCCAAATGGTGAAAAGTTGATTTCTGAGCCAGCGCTGTTTCTTCTAATTTCAGAAGGTTACATAAACCCTGAAGGGTGGTAACAGGTGCCTTTAAGTCATGAGATACTTTGTAAAACAGGGTGTCCAATTCTCTGTTTTTGGTTTCTAAGTCATGCTGGTAGTGCTTGGATTCATCGATATCCTGAACGAGTGCAATCATGTGAGAATATTCTCCCTGAATGCGAACACCCGATACGGTGAGTCGGGCCCAAATGATTCTGCCATCTTTGCGAACGTATCTTTTTTCATACATGTATTCATTGTATAATCCATCCCGCATTTTTTCATAGAGATTGACGTTATTTGGAACATCTTCCTTGAAGGTAATATCCAGAAAGGTTCTGGATGCCAACTCATCACGGTCGTAGCCAACAATTTCACAAAATCGTTGGTTAACCAATAACCAATTAAATTTCTGATCGATGATGACAATGCCGATGGGTGCAAACTCAATAATCTTTTTGAAGTTCTCTTCCGTGAAAATATCTCCCCTCAGTGCCATGGAAATTCAGTATGAATTAAATATAATTCAAGCTGGTGACATTTCCTTATGAAATCCGAAATTGTGTTTGAAGAAGATGAGGCTTAAGAAAATCCAATGAATGGTTATGAACTTTTAAGTGCGGCATCCAATCGCTCTTTAACATATTCACGCTCCATGGGTGATAAGCCGGAATTCCTTCCTTTTGTCTCTGCGTTGATTTTGGCCAGTTCTTCAATCTCCACCATGGCGAACCGATGCTCTTCTATTTTTAAGAGGTTATCATAAGGGCCTTTTGAAGAAATCAACTTAACAAAAACTGGCGCTGTCTCTAAAGCGATAAACAATAATATGATGAACCATTCGGCCCACCACATGGCCGTGTTCTGTTGGGTGAGCCGGCTCATGGCTTCAATGCGCGCAGCCGGGCCATTTACTTTTGCGTTTTCGATGGCGGCAATTTCTGATGTCAATACGGAATCACTTTTGTGGACTCTTTTTTCCAACAAGGTAATTTGATTTTCATGGGTGAGTTTGAGTTGTATCAATTCCTTTTCAGCAGCGAAGGCATTTGCTTCTTTAATTTTATAAATCGGACCGAGATTTTTTCTTTTGCTGCCCCCGGTGCCATCGGCTTCTTCACGGGATATGCGAAATAAGTCATCACGTTGCAATGTCTTAGTTTGTATTTCTTGCTTTAGTGCCGTAATCTCAGATTTTAAACTATCCTGTGTGGCCATGAATCGCGCTTTTACCTCATTCTCTTGCCGGGCAAGTTGTTGCTGATCCATGATGATCAATTCCGAGTTTATTTCTTTCTCAAAGATTTTCAATTCAAGCGGCTTGGCGATCACTACCGAAATAAGAATGGCTAATAAAATCCTGGGCGTTGCCATTAGAAATTCCCTGCTAAACTTACCCTCCTTTCGCATGCTGGATACAATAAATCGGTCGAGGTTAAAAATCAGCAATCCCCACAAGGTGCCGCAGGCCACGGCAATCCAGCTATTGTCAAATACAGTATAAAGCGCATAGCCGCCCGCTAATGCAGCAAACAATCCTGTAAAGAAAACGGTGGCACCAATGCCCGCATACTTACTTTTTTCAGTTGGGCATTTTTTCAGTGTGGCTACATCTGCTCCTGAGCATAGCCAGAAAAAGAAGGTTACTTGTTGCATGATTGAGCTAGCGGGCCTGTAGTTTGAATATTGTGCTTTTGAAACCAATTTGTATGCCACCACAGGGAGGCTTAGTTTTAATCAAAATTCAAATACCCAATGATTTTTTTTGTGCAGTATCGAACAGGTGAGTGTTCACATTTGATTTACTTCGTTGTAAGCGGTCAGTCAGAAATCAATTAAAATCCGGTTTTTAAATAGTATATTGCTTTACCTGATGTAATAGAATAAATGTTATGAGAACTGTGTATCTATTGATCTTTCTGCTGGTGGGGTGCAGGCCTTCAAACCAAATTGGTGAATTGGTGGGGTTTCCCAGTCATCGGCCACTGGAGGGAACGGTTTGGGTTTTGGAAGAACTCAATGGCAAGGTAATCAATGCGGTAGAGGGGCAGAGGTCACTGTTTATTTTCTATAGTAAAGAAGATAAGACGGTAAGAGGTTTTGGAGGTTGCAATTCGTTTACAGGAAGTTTTACAAAGGCTGGATCAACGGTCAGTGCAAAGTTAGCATCAACGCGCATGTTTTGTGATGGCAAGATGGAGTTGGAGAATGATTTTATGAAGATGTTGGGGCTATCCAATAAATACGAGATGGATGAGAACCATTTATTTTTCAGAAATCAGGGAAAGGTAGTGGCAGAATTTCATGTTGAAGTGAACACGTCCCACTAGCCATATCAACTACTAATCGTTGAAATTATTACGAACACCTGCCTATGAGAAGATTCTTACTGTTGCTTTTTATTTTAAAGGCAGGCGCATCGTTTTCACAAAATTCGATCGTCATCAAAGCAGATCTTGGAAAAGAAAAAATCAGCAAATGCAAATAATAATCAGGAGATAACTATTGATAAGAGGGGTGCTAAGTATACTTCTGTTACCGGTCGCATTTTAGCTAGCGAAAACTTCAGGACCACAACTCATTTAAGGCACCGCAAAAAATAAAGCCGTCTGTTTTTAAGCAGGCATGTCTTAATACTAATACGCTAAAGGTTATTTTGCCTGCACATTCTGTGGTTGTTTTGGAGTTGAAGTGATAAGTGTGTAATTCTCTTTTAGGTTGATCAACGGCTCCTGTTCTTTAAGTCAATCCTTGTTGTTGAATTCAATTTTGAGTTCGGAATAATATTTTTCAATTCTCAAAGCTACATTTTCGCGAATGTTCATGTAAAATAAATTCATATCGGCACGGTGCCAGATTTTTGTTCTAATGAACGCACGACCTTTTACATAGGGTTTATTTATCCATAAAAGATGTTGATGATTTTGCGCATCAACGGCATTAGGCGCGAAGGTAAAATGTAATCCAACGCCACCATGATTCAATTCTTTGCCGGCAAATTCTTCGCTTGAGTTCCATAGCAACGGATTGGTAGAGAGCGACCCTTTAAAATAGCGATCATAGTTACCAGGAATAAAATCGCGGGCAAACGTATTCCAGGATGCCCACACGCCTGCTTCGTCTGGTTTTTCGGTGGGATGAATGTTGGTAAAAGCATCCGGAGCAATGGCGCGGCCAACCAGGTAAGCAACCACCAGTCTTTTCTGCAAGTCTTTTCCATCGAAAAAATCTTTTAACAAACGCTCGGCATGGTAACTTCCCTGGCTATGTGAAGCAATGACTATGGGTCTGCCGTGATTGAAATTTTCTAAGTAATATTCAAAGGCGGCCTTTACATCGGCATAACCAATCTCCAGCGCCTGAGCTCCGTCTTCTTTGTTGGGAGTATGAAATGCATATAGGTGTGCTTGTCGATAGTAAGGAGCAAACACACGGCACGCACCATTAAAAATACTGGCCTGATTAAGTATTGCGCTTACTTGTGTCTTATGATTTAGAACGACATCGTTCACATCGGCATTCCATTGATAGTGATTAGTAGGCTTTTCCGTGAAGGTAGTGGGATGGACGAAAAATACATCTGCTTTGGCACGATCCTGTAAATCTTTGAGTCCTGATTTTTTAGGAACACTGTCAGCGGCATCCGCTTTGTCGGGCAACGATGCCCAGTGTTCTGATTTACTATAGTCGGGCGCTGTTGGCACCAATGATTCTTTGAAATTCACTTTTACTACATAGCGCTTGGTAGAACAGGCGCAAAGGATCACAATGCCAGCAAACAAGCTAATCAACTTTTGCATTTTGTATTTTTATTCAGTTTGAATCTATTTTATTTTATACGATAAGCCATTGCTCTTCCGGTTGGCCGATAGCCATGAAGGTGGTGCGAGGTGGAATTTCAAGATATGGATAGGTGACTTTCGAAAGAAAAAGTCCCTGGGGGTAGGCCACATCAAGAGTCTTCGGTGTTTCTTTTGTGACCAGGTAACTTTCAAATTCATCTACACGTAGGTCTCCTTTACCAACTTGTATAAGCTTACCTACAATCAGCCGAACCATTCGCCCCAGAAACCGATCGGCCGAGATTTGAAAACGAAGTCGGTCACCTTTTGAATCAGCAAATAAGGTGGCCGAAGAAACTTTGCAGATGGTGTGCGGATATACATTGGGTGATTTACAAAAAGCCCGGTAATCATTGTATTTTGTTAGCAGCGATACAGCCTTTTTCATGGCATCGAGATTCAGATTTTTCTCCGGATACCAGGTGCTCATACTATTCAAAAAAGGATCCTTATAGGTGTGAATAAAATAATCATATCTTCTCTGCGTGGCATCAAAGCGAGCATGCTGATTGTCTTTTACCCGAATGATTTCAAAAATGGCTATATCGTCCGGCAACATTTTGTTGACACGAAATAACAGATCGTAATCCCACTCATTTTTAATGTCTACATGAAAGAAAAACTGGCTGGCATGAACCTGCGCATCCGTTCTTCCACAGCCCATCACGGAAACGTGTTCTTTCAACATCTTAGTAAGAAGGGTTTCCACCACTTCTTGCACGCTGCCAGCATTGGCTTGACGTTGCCAGCCCCTGTAAAGGTGGCCATGAAAGCCAGTGTGGAAGAAGTATCTCAATGAAATTGATATTTTTTGTGGTAATGGACGATAAAAGTGAATGAAAATCATATGGAAATACCGACCGGGGTAAACTCCATCCCGTAAAAATAATACTATTTGTTCCGATGAGCATTATTTAAGATTTTCGTAAACCATTAAGAAATGTTCCTTATGAAAAAATCGGTCCTGTTTTTAGCCGCCTTTCTCTTCTCAGTTTCACTGATCGCTCAATACGGCAAGGTCATTGACAATCTGAGCATGCCAAGTAAAATTTTGAAAGGCGACCGGAAGTATGCCGTCTACCTGCCACCTGATTATGAGACCTCGCAACGCAGTTACCCGGTCTTGTATTTGTTGCATGGAGCGGGTGATGATCAAACCGGTTGGGTGCAGTTTGGTGAGGTGTTGAATATAACCGATAAAGCGATAAGTGAAGGTAAGGCAACGCCAATGATAATTATAATGCCCGATGCAAAGACCGGTCAGATGGGATATTTTAATAACCTTAAAAACGACTGGCGCTACGAGGACTTTTTCTTTGAAGAGTTTATGCCCTATGTTGAAAAAGCTTATCGGATTAAAAGTGAAAAGCGTTTTCGTGCCGTTGCTGGCCTTTCTATGGGCGGTGGAGGTTCATTCATGTATGCCCTTCGTCATCCTGAATTATTTTCTTCTGCATGTCCGCTGAGTGCATACATCGGTCCGCTTACTGTGGCCGATGCCAAGGTAGGCCTGGAGCGTAGCAAACAAACAGGAACCGATGCTGAGATTGAAGCGTACTTTAAAAGACACAATGCTATTTCGCTGATTAACGAGATTAAAGATGATCAGAACAAAGCGGTGCGTTGGTACATCGACTGTGGTGATGATGACTTTTTGTATGAAGGGAACTCCCTGGTGCACATAGCCATGAAGAAAAAAGAAATACCTCATGAGTTCCGCATTCGCGATGGGGGCCACACGTGGGCGTACTGGCGCACCGCTTTGCCTACTGTGCTCAGTTTTGTGTCAGATGCTTTTCATCAATATTAAGAGGAGGATTGGATCAATTCATCAGATCGGAACAACTTTTGAAAATAATCCGGTGAACGGTCTGTGGGAATGGTTACTCAGGCTCCGGGGTAAAGGATTCAATGGTTAACTTTGCCACAGTTTACTGGAGTTTATTTGATTGATCGTGCGGAAATACACTAACATCTGGGTTGTCTTCTTCTTTTCTTTGCTGGTACCGATCGGTAAGTCGCATGGCCAATTAGATCCTGAGCGCATTGCCTGGAGCCGGCTTCAGGCAGGAAAGTGGGAGAGTGCGCACCGGCTGTTAAAAAAATCTTTGCGAAAGGATTCTACCAATCTTGAAGCTATTTATGTTCTTTCAAACTGGTTCTTTACTCAGTCTAATCCTAATTTTCAAATTGATTCAGCCTATCAATACATAAACAAGTCGATAAAGAATTACGACACACTTTCTTTACGTGATAAAGAACGTGTTATAAAATTCCCTATTGACAGTTTGATCTTGCGAAACTTGTTGGGAAAAATTGACAGTGCAGCTTTTGAGCGGGCCAAGCAAAAAAATACTGAATCAAGTTACATTCAATTCATACAGTCATTTCCCGCGGCAGCGCAAGTAAACAGCGCCATTGAACTGCGCGATGAAGTTAGTTTCCTCGAAGCCCTGAAAGTTAATATATATCAGAGTTTCCGAGCCTATCTGTTACTATATCCAAAATCGCACCGGGCTGGCGAAGCCACTGAGCGCTATGAAAAATTATTATTTGATGAAAAGACGAAAAGTAAACGATTATCGAATTTTAAGTCATTCCTAAAAGAGTATCCGGCAAGTCCATATGCAGGGGAAGCTTACCGGCAAGTATTCGAAATAGCCACGGCCTCCGGTGAGCCTGAAGATTTTATTAATTTTTTAAAGGAATATCCTTCTGACAAGTATGAAAAATTTGTTCACGATATTTTGTTTCATATTTATGAAGAGCGTGAAGAAGCGATTCCTGTTTCGATTCTCACCGATTCGTTGAAGCGTGTTACGGAATTGGATTCACGATTTTGGATTCCATTTTTAAAAAATGGCTTGTTTGGTTTCATGGATCAAACAGGAGCTGAAGTGTTGCCACCTCTGTTTCAAGATGTTCGTGATGAATATAAATGCGGTACCATCATGGATGATATTCTTTCACTGCCAGACGGGTATTTTAGCCGCACGGGAAAAAAAATAGCCAATTATACGGCATCCCTTAATTCAATTGGTTCGGGATTTATATCCATCGATGAGCGAAATTGCTTACAGTTGATTCACAAATCGGGGAGGGTGATTATCGCTGATTGTTACGAAGCGTATAAGATGATCGATGATAATTTTATTGCTGCCAGGCGAAATGGTTATTATACTCTTTATACACTTGCTGGCAGAAAAATTGTACTCCCTGGCATAACTCAGGTGTCAGTGGCAGAAGGAGTAATTCTTCTGACGATATCTGAAAAGAAGATTATCAATACGGTACAGCAATTGGCTGCCCTGGCCGATGGAAATTCTTTTCATAATGAATTGGTTTTTGATGAGGTGTTGGTGGTGGATAGGAATTTGCTTCTGGTTCGCAATAGCGGCCTGGAAGGAATATTGGATACCAACCTTCAATATGTTATCCCTCTTGGCAGGCATACGCTTACGAAGACATCATTCGGATTAATTAAAAATCAAAATGGCAGGAGTTCCATTCATGGGTTATCCCCCGAACTTGAAAGTAAGTCCTTTGACGAGATCAGGTATTATCAGAACTGGTTAGTACTGCGCGACATTCTTAACGTTCAACTTTTTGATCTCCCATCAAAGAAAATGATAGAGGCCAATGCCGACAGCGTATGGTTTGAGCGAAATTTGGCTTTTGTTAACCGGGCCAATACAAAGAAAGTTTATTTATCGGCTACGCATTCCATCGACCTTCAACCTGATTCCAAAATAAACTTTATTGCTTCGCGCGATTCCGTGCAGTTTTTCTTTACAGAGAATAAGAAAAAGAGAACCGTTTTTTCACTGCGTAAGGGAGATCGGATTTTTGTAACGGAATTTGATTTAGTTGAGTCACTCGGCACTAATTATTTTATTGTATCGAAAGGAACCAGGAAGGGGGTGATAAGCCGAAACGGGAAGCTGGTAGTGCCGGTAGAAATGGACGCTATTATCCTGACGGATAAAAATCATTTGTCTTTGTTAAAGGATAAGAAATTTGGTCTCTATGATCTGAGAGAAAAAAAATATTTTAAACCTGTATATGAGAGGAACCTGATTCCCCTTAACAAAAAGAACCTGGTTGTTTATAAGGATGGTTTTTATGGAGTAATGAATCTGGATGCAAAACCAGTTACTGAATTTGAGTTTTCTGAAATCCATGCATGGACGGATTCAGTGATATGGGTGAAAAAAGATTTTCAATGGAGGCTGTTGAATTATTTCACACAAGAAGTGATTCTCGACCGGGTTAAAGATTTTAGCTGGATAAATAATACCCAGGAAGAAAAAATTGCCCGAATCCATCGGGAAAATTATTACGGGATCATGAGCAATCTCAAAGGAGCAGTTGTGCAGGCCTCCTTTACGGATATTATTAACCTGGGCACAGCGGATCAACCATTTTATTTTACAGAAAAGCAGGTCGAAGAAGCGGGCATATTTGTTGTTGTGTACTTTGATAAGCATGGGAAACTAGTGCGAAGGCACGCCTACGAGGAAGATGAGTATGAGCGTATTTTATGCGCGGATCATTGATCTTTTAGCTAATTTTGGAATCAGGTCAATTTATTTATAGATATGAAAAAAATTATTGCAGTGGTTGGTGTTGTGTTATTTGCCCAGCTACTGGTAGCTCAGAACCGGCCTAAGTTGGTGGTGGGTATAGTGGTGGATCAAATGCGTCAGGAATTTCTTTACCGTTATGAAAGTAAGTTTGGAGCCAATGGATTTAAGCGATTTATGAATGAGGGCTTCATACTTCAGAATGCACACTATAATTATGTTCCTACTGAAACCGGGCCGGGGCATGCTTCGGTGTACACGGGGACCACACCGGCTATTCACGGCATCGTTGCCAATGAATGGTATGAGCGGTCATCGAAAATGAATGTGAACTGCGTAAACGATCCGAATCAGAAACCGATTGGAACGGATGCAGGTGGCACCGTGTCCCCCTGGCGCATGATGTCAACAACGATTACCGATGAATTGGAACTGGCTACACAACAACGGGCAAAAGTTATCGGCATCTCTGTCAAAGATCGGGGGGCAGTGCTTCCGGCTGGCCACATGCCTGATGGCGCGTATTGGTATGATTCGAAAACCGGCAACATGATGACTAGCACGTATTACAAAGAATCCTTGCCGGATTGGGCTCAAAAGTTTAATCAATTAAAATTGGCGGATAAGTATTTGAACCAGGAATGGAATACGTTATTACCGATTGAAAAATATACAGAGGTTGGACCTGATGATTCGCCCTATGAAGGAATATGGAAAGGGAAGACCGATCCAACATTTCCTTACAACCTGGCAGAGTTGCGCAAACAGTTGGGTGTGTATAATCTTCTTACTATGACGCCCTGGGGCAACACCCTGGTAGCTGATTTTGCTAAAAGTGCGTTGACTGCAGAAGGACTGGGTAAAGATGAAATAACCGATTTTTTAGCAGTTTCATTTTCAAGTACGGATATCATAGGCCATGCAATGGGTCCCAACTCCGTGGAGGTGGCAGACACCTATCTTCGATTGGACAAAACACTCGAGGAGTTTTTTGCTTTCCTGGACAAGGAAGTAGGAAAGGGTGCATATACTGTATTTCTCACATCCGATCATGGAGTGGCTGAGGTGCCACAATATTTAAAGGACAAGCGTGTGCCAGCAGGATACTTCAGACCTGGCTTTGTAGAGGCCAATTTGATTGAGCACATGGAAAAATATTTTCCTGGAAAGAAAATCATTGAACATGTAACCACCGAACAAGTCTTTATCAACCAGGAAGCTTTTTCCAGCGACCCACGTTCTTCTGGGGTAGAATTATTAATTGCATCTGAATTAATCACCAATTTTTTACTTTCAACAGAAGGCATTGCACAGGTATTTTCCACCAGTGTGTTGCGTCAGGCTTCGTATGATGAAGAGGGAATGCGAGGAAAAGTAGTGCGTGGTTTCAATTCGAAGCGTAGTGGTGACATCGCTTTTGTATTAGAGCCGGGTTGGTTAGCATGGGGTGGCATTACCGGTTCAACTCATGGTTCCGCGTATAGCTATGATACACACGTTCCCATTTTGTTTTACGGTGCCGGGATTAAGAAAGGAAGTTCCTCGAGGTTTCATAGCATCACGGATATTGCGCCAACACTTTCTGTATTATTAAGAATTAAGTTTCCCAGCGGCAACACGGGGCAGCCCATAACAGAGATATTGGATTGACACAATAAAAAAAGTGATTTTCTAATCACTTTTTTTATTTCGATAATGATTGTAAAAAAGTAGTTTAGCTTCCAAACACACCAAACATATTCAGGATCACGATCCCAATAATAATTGGACAAACAAAACGGATCATGAATAACCAGATTTTGTAAGGAGCGATGCCGAGAATTCTTCCGGATTTAAATGACGGCATGCCTTTTTCAATTTCATCAACGAGTAAGTCCGTTTTAATGAACCAGCCGGTGAACAAACATGTTGATAAAACCACCAGCATCATAAGTAGACTGCCAAACAAATAATCAAAAATATCCATGACACCGGTTTTGATTACACCAAGAAAATTGACTTGCATAACCGATAATCCTTCAATAGCACCTGTTGACAAAGCAGATGGAATGCCTAATAGAAACGCTGCGATAGCCACTGTCCAGGCTGCTTTTTTACGGTTCCATTTTTTCTGATCCATGAAGTAAGCCGAAGGTGCTTCCAGCATAGAAATGGTGGATGTAATGGCAGCAAAAAACAACAATAGAAAAAACAACGCTCCGGCAATATTGCCGAGTGGCATTTCCTGAAAAATATTGGCTAACACACTAAATACCAAAGTAGGACCTTCTGCCGGAGATTGATTGAATGCGAATACGGCAGGGAAAACCATAAAACCAGCCAGTAAAGCAATTGATGTATCCATCAGCCCAACCCATAAAC
This sequence comes from uncultured Ohtaekwangia sp., assembly GCA_964540915.1. Classification (GTDB taxonomy): domain Bacteria; phylum Bacteroidota; class Bacteroidia; order Cytophagales; family Cyclobacteriaceae; genus ELB16-189. Next base: position 82,625 of record CAZIOY010000002.1, on the reverse strand, counting down.
TGGATGAAACGATATTTTGACTTTTGTTCAGGTATGAACCGTATGTGATCATCATACCCCAACCTACACCCAGCGAAAAGAAAGCCTGAGTAAGTGCAGCTAGTATGACATGGCCATTTATTTTAGAAAAGTCAGGTACCAGGTAGTATTCGATTCCTTTTCCTGCGCCTGGCAGGGTTATGCTTCGAACAATCACGACAAGTAAAAGTATAAAAAGCATAGGCATCAGAATCTTGGTTACTTTTTCTATGCCACCGGCTACACCAGCCAGCACAATGAATGCGGTTAATAAGATTACAAATCCATCAAGAGGGATTACATAGGAAGGATTTGCAATGAATTCAGAGAAAGATGTTTTGATAGAAAAGAGTGATGTGAAAATATAACCCACCGTCCAGCCGGCAATGGTGCTGTAATAACTCAGCACGACAAATGTGACGATTAAGGGGAGCACACCAACAAGCGTAATCCAGAATTTATTGCCCCCCAACGCCTGAACAGCACCCACCGGGTTTTTACCGGTCAGTCGTCCTATCGCTATTTCGTTTATGAGCATGGGCACGGCCACCAGCACAACGCAGATAATATACACCAATACAAATGCGGCTCCACCATTTTCACCGGTGAGGTAAGGGAACCTCCAGATATTACCCAAGCCTACTGCCGACCCAGCAGCAGCCATAATAAAACCAAACTTTGAGCCCCATTGTCCGCGATCTGTTGACATCTTACAATTGGTTGAATTGGGGTAAGATTAAAAAATAAATTCTAATTAAAAGCAGTTGACATGAGTAATGGCACAATTACCTTTTAAAGCTGTGATGCCATCACCGCCAGACCTTCTTCAAATGAGTGTGGCTGATATCCTAATTCATTTTTTGCTTTGGTAATGATGAATCCGGTTTTGGGTGGCCTCAAGGCAGGTTGTTTAAACTTGCTGGAATCAGTCGCATTGATAAGTGATTTATTTAGCTTAAAGAAATCCGCAGTTTGCATGGCGATGTCATACGGTGTCATCATTTCTTCTCCTGATATATTGTAGATACCTCTTGCTTTTTTCTTTGCGGATAAATAACAACCCATCGCTAAATCTTCGGCCAGAGTGGGAGTGCGCCATTGATCATTCACCACATTGATGGTCTTTCCATCTTCCAGGCTTTTTTTAACCCAAAGCACAATATTACTGCGACTCATGTCGGGTGTTACTCCAAAGACTAGCACGGTACGTAAAATAGTCCAGCTAATAGAACTTTGTTGAATCACCTTTTCTGCAGCGAGTTTACTTTCACCATAATAGTTTACAGGATTTGGCACTGCGTTTTCATCCAGTGGGCCGTGAGTTCCATCAAAAATAAAGTCTGTAGAAACGTGCACCAGGTGAGTTTGATTTTTGGCACAAGCAGCAATTAGATTTTCTACTCCGGTTACATTCCCTTTCCAGCAAAGATCACGATCGGTTTCACACTGATCAACCTGGGTCATCGCAGCTGTGTTGATGACAACCTCTGGCTTCAGTTGACTAATTATTTTTTCGGTTTGTATGGAGTCGGTAATATCTAATTCACTGAACGAAACATTGGCAGGAAGGCCGGAAATCATTCGTCTCCCTGTTGCGATCGTTTGTACATCGCTTTGCTTGCTCAGCAGTTGCACCAATTTATAACCAAGCAGACCATTGGCCCCAGTAATTATAATTTTCATTTTTTAATTTCAGTAAATTGATAACCGAATTCTTTAGTAATTTTTTTGCGAGACATTTCTTCTACCGTTACCGTCATGCGCACATCATCCATAGGTCGGTTATTGCCATCTACTGTTAACCCGGCAATTTTATCAATCACGTCAAGTCCTTTTATCACTTTCCCAAACACGGTATAGTCACCATCCAAATGTGGAGCGCCTCCCACCGTAGTATAGGATTCAATTTTTTCTGGCGACACCTCTTTGGTGATCTTTACACTGGTCTGTTGTTCAATCACAGGCACAAGACTCAAAATCTTTTTTTGATATGCCTTCATGTCGCCAGACGAATAAATAAACATAAGTGAATCCATCAATGATTTGTTGGCTGGGTTGCCGGCAATCATCTGGAATCCAAGGTTTAATTTTTCGTTATCAATCTTCAGGTTATCGATATCTGCTTTATTAACCACCGTACCCTGCACAATATAAAACTGACTTCCGCTCGAAGCTTTTGCTGGATTTTGTCCGCCACCCAACCGGGCAGCAGAGAGTGCGCCCTTCTCATGAAAGAGATTCGGATTAAATTCTGCGGGAATGGTATAGCCGGGGCCACCGGTTCCCAATGATTGACCAGGTTGTGCTTTTTTTGAATCGGGATCTCCGCCCTGAATCATAAAGCCCTGCATTACCCGATGGAATAAAAGACTGTCAAAATATTTTTCTTTTGCCAGTTTAATGAAATTCTCCTTGTGTTTCGGTGTTTCATCATATAAGATGGCCACCATGTCGCCATAGCTGGTTTTTATCGTGACGATATAATCTTTTTTATCTCCTTGCCCGCAGCTGGTGAGCAGGCACAGAAACGAGAGGGCAAGAAATGAAAGTTGCTTTGTCATAGATGTAAAATAAGAAGTTATGGGTTTAAGGTCTTTGAAATTTGTATGGAGAGATCGAGGAAAATCATTTTAGCGCTGCCATTCCGCTCCAAATGATAGGAGGCGTCACTCATCAGGTGGTTAATTTTTTCCAGCTTATTGACGTTCATGATTTTGCTGAAGTTTTGCACAAAGTTGGCTTCACTGGCTTTCACTCGGCCAATTGCAGCGGCTCCAGAAAATTGTAAAAGTGTTTCTCTCATCATGCTCAGGCCATACGAAAATAAGTTTCGCTGACTGAGTTTATCCAATTCATGAAATTCTTCGGAGAAGTTTACCAGCCGAGCATAATCACGCTTGAAGCAAGAGCGCATCCAATCTTCGAACCTGCTTTGGTAATGGTCCTCTTCGCTATCAATAAGTTTAATTGCCAGATTAAGATTACCGTCAGCCAATTGAATGATCTCTTGCCTTCTTGCTTCTTCAAGCGAAGCTTGTTTCACAAGCAGGTAGTCATTCACTTCTTCATCCGAAAGTTGTGGAACCTGCACCAGTTGTGCGCGCGAAAGTACTGTTGGCAATAATCTATCTGCCGCATTGCTTACCAATAAAAAAAACGTGTTCGGTGGTGGCTCCTCCAGGATTTTCAAAATCCCGTTCGCGGCTGAAAGGTGCATGAGTTCGGGCTGCCAGATGATCATCACTTTATACTTACTCTCAAAAGGTTTTAACGAAAGCATTTTGATGATCTCACGTCCTGCTTCTCTTGAGATGGCTGCCTGTTTGTCTTCACCTCCATAAAAATTTATCCAGTCACCCAGATCACCAAAAGGTTGATCAGTAAGAAATGATCGCCAGTCTTTGAGGATGTCTGATTTAAACCGGTCTTCATCTTTATCGTTCTTGATATTATTAAGAGGAAAAACAAAATTGGTGTCGGGGTGGATGTGTTTCAGATTTTTGCTACAGGCAGGGCAAGTGCCACACGAATCGCTTTCTCCTTTATTTTGACAATGTAAGTACGTTGTGTAAGCAAGAGCAAGAGGCAGGTTGAGTGCACCCGGCTTTCCTAAAAAAAGCAGGGCATGGGCAACATGATGATTGCGCACGGAATCAATGAGCGTTGCCTTTATGTCAGAAAGACCTGGAATGTCAGAGAACTTCACAGCCTGCTATGGTTTACATTTAAATATACAATCATCATTTCTTTTCCCACACCCGGTATTGTGCCGACTCATTAAAGAGGTGCATCATAATTTCTTTGTCGGCCTCAGTTAACAGAAGCGATCTTCGCTCCATGGCTTTTGAGGCTGTTTCCATAGCCTTATTAAATTGATAGGTGGTGAAACCGGCAGCTCCGCCCCACGAAAAAGAGGGAATGAAATTGCGCGGATAACCGTCACCAAAAACACTGGCACTTACTCCCACTACGGTTCCTGAATTAAACATTGTGTTTATTCCGCATTTGCTATGATCACCAAACATTAATCCGCAAAACATGAGTCCGGTGTCTTTGAATCCACCCTTGGCGTAGTTCCAAAGTTTTATGTTTTCGTAATTGTTTTTAAGGTTTGACGTATTAGTGTCGGCACCGATATTACACCATTCACCAATCACAGAATTTCCTAAAAAGCCATCATGAGACTTATTGCTGTATCCGAAGAGTACCGAGTTGCTCACTTCGCCACCGATTTTTGAAAACGGCCCAACGGTAGTATCACCTCTCACTTTGGCACCCATATTCACATGGGAGTTATCGCAGAGCGCGAACGGTCCCCGAATCAGTGCGCCTTCCTGAACAAGAGAATTTTTTCCGAGATAGATCGGTCCGGTTTCGGCATTCAGCAACGCAGCTCTTACCTTCGCACCTTCTTCTACAAAAATATTTTCTGGAGCATATAGTCGCGTGTGAACGTCTGTGACAGGCGCTGACTTTCGGCCCCGTGTAATCAATTCAAAATCGGCCCTGATTTGCGCTCCATTGTTTTGATAGATTTTCCAAACCTGATCGATCAGGGTAACAGGATGCGCAAACTCGGTGATCGTTCCCGTAATAATTTCTGGCACCTCATCATCGGGTGTTCGCACCACCAGAATCATATTGTCTTTTGAGATCGCATCCCCCGGCTTAAGGATTTGGATGGTAGATACTAATGCAGCATTCGGGCATACGGCCCCATTGATCCAGAGATTGTCGGACGTGTGATGTATGGGGAATTTTTTTGCTAAGTAAGACTCTGTTGAAAAGGATGGCTTGAGCTGAAGATACTTTTCCCATTTTTCTGAGATAGTAAGTATGCCAACCCGGATGTCGGCCACTGGTCGGGTGAAAGTAAATGGTAATAAATCCTGGCGGATAGTGGGGTTATCAAAGAGGATTACGTTCATGCCGCTAAAATAGGTTGATCACCAGCCTTTGGCAAATTACTGTTGGCTAATCGGGTAATAAAAAAGGCCTCTTTATCAGAGACCTTTTTCAAGCAAAACACGCTAAGAAGAAGTGTTTTATTTTTTTCCGTATTTCTTTTGGAATTTTTCAACGCGGCCTGCTGTATCCAGAAACATTTTCTTTCCGGTAAAGAAAGGATGAGAAGCTGAACTAACCTCGACCTTAATTACAGGATAATCTTTACCGTCTTCCCACTTGATGGTTTCTTTAGGAACCGAGGTAGAACGGCTTAAAAACTTAAAATCGCTGGTTGTATCCCAAAAAACTACTTGTTTATACTCTGGATGAATGCTTTTTTTCATAATCTAATTACTTAAAGGACTGCAAAAGTAGAAAAACAGACTCTAAATACAAGTCTTTAACCCCCAAATTTGCCAATAAATTCTTAAGATTGTGGGGTTTGTATCGATAGCAAATTTGGAAAAGCTAAGTCTGAGTACCTGCAGGGATGATATTCTACATGATTTATGGGTATTTCCACAATTTTAACAACTAATTGAATTGATGATGAAGAGGATATTTTCCGGATTTGTATTTCTGATTTGTTTTTATCAGGTGGGCGCCCAAAGCACGAATGCCACCCTCAATGAGGACTACTACCATTGGATTGATCGCTATGAGATAAAATCCGGAAAAATTGTTCCGGGTTTCTTCACTTCCATCAAGCCCTATAAACGTGATGCTATCGTGAGATATGTAGATACCCTCGCTGCATCCGGGATTTTCACTTCCCGTGCCGATGAGTTTAATAGAGACTACCTGCGAAATGATAGCTGGGAATGGAGTAAATCTGAAACGAATGAGAGTAAGAAACCTTTTCTTAAAAAATTATACCGCAAGAAATCAGACCTGCTGTATGTGGATATTCCTGAATTTGATTTGCATGTAAACCCGGTTTTGTACTTCAGTGGCGGTATGGATAGCCGATTGGATTATCCGGTTACTATTAACACAAGAGGTGTTGAAATCCGTGGCATAATCGACCGCAAGGTGGGCTTCTATACTTTTCTGGGTGAGAATCAGTCCGTTTTACCTTCTTATGTTGATGAGCAGATGTCGTTGAATCCGGTAGTGCCTCATGAAGGATTCTGGAAGGATTTTAAAGAGAATGGCGTTGATTTTTTTCAGGCACGAGCTTATATCGACTTTAATTTAAGCAAGCACATCTATATGCAGTTTGGAAACGACCGCACCTTTATAGGCAATGGTTACCGCTCCCTTATTTTTTCTGATTATTCACCGCCAACCCTTTTCCTGCGTGCCAACCTGAAAGTGTGGAAGATCAATTACCTGTTTCAACTCAATCGCATGGTGGCTGATAACAAGTCTTCGAATAAATCGCGCTACCCGGAAAAATTTATGGCTTTCCATCATTTTAGCATCAATATTGGTAAGAAATTCAACCTGGGCGTGTTCGAGTCCGTGGTGTTTAGTCCTCAGGATTCCACCAACAATAATACATTTGATCCAAGCTATCTGAACCCCGTAATTTTTTATCGTGCCATAGAGCAACAATACGGCAGTAGCGACAATGCGTTGTTGGGTATGGACTTTAAGTGGAATGCACTCAAGGGTATCTCCATTTATGGTCAGGCGGTGCTGGATGAATTTGTGCTCGATGAAATTACTGCTGGCGATGGCTGGTGGGCTAATAAATTTGCCCTGCAAGGAGGCATAAAATATATTGATGCATTGGGCGTCTCTAATCTTGATCTTCAGATCGAAACCAATGTAGTGAGACCCTACACCTATTCACATACTACTCAATATGGCAGTTATAGTAATTATCGCCAGTCATTGGCGCATCCCTTAGGTGCTAATTTTAATGAATTCATTGGGATAATCCGGTATCAACCGCTGCCCAGATTAAATCTTTTAGCCAGGGCCACTTATGCAAAAATTGGCCGTGATGGAGAAGGTGAAAACTGGGGCAGTGATATTTTAAAGGCAGGCCAAACCCGCGAGCAGGAATACAACAATACAATAGGGCAGGGCGCAAGCAATACAATTTTATCGGTGAACATGACCGCTTCCTATATGGTAAAGCACAATCTGTTTTTAGATGCCAGTCAGATCATTCGCCAGAGTAAAAGTGATCTTGCATTTTATAACAACAACACATCCATTACTTCCGTAGCTTTGCGCTGGAATATTCCGCAGCGCCTGTATGATTTTTAAATCAATTTAATGAAGAGCTTTTTTAGAATTCTTTCCTATGCCAACAAATTAAAAACACGGCTGGTTTTCTTTTTTTTATATTCCTTTATTGGGGCTGTTTTCGGGGCATTCAATATTGCTCTTATTATTCCTATGTTATCTGTCCTGTTCAGACAAGATAAAGGGCAGAAAGGAATACCCGCAATACCCGAATTCACTTTTTCAACTGATTATGTGCTAGAAGTTTTCGATCATTATTTTTTAACCATCATTAAGAATAACGGACAGATAAGTGCGCTCTTGTTTATATGCACGTTAATTTTTATTACCGTAGTACTGTCCAACATATTTAAATTTCTAGAACGGGTAATCGCTACAAAAATCAAAGTGGATCTCACGAAGAATATCCGTATGGACATCTTCAAAAAGGTTACTCAATTGCATATAGGTTACTTTAATACAGAAAGAAAAGGTGATTTAATCTCTCGGTTTACCAACGATGTAAGCGAAGTTGAGAATGCAGTAATGAGTAGCTTAAAGGCAGTAATGCGAGAGCCCGTAACAATTATTATATATTTCTTTTTTCTATTTACTATTTCGCCTAAGCTTACTCTATTCACGTTACTCGTTTTACCATTGACCGGAACGTTCGTAGCTGAAATCATAAAGCGATTGAAGAAGCAAGCAACCCAAAGCCAGGAGTCCTTGGGTAGGATACTTAGTATTCTGGACGAAACGTTTAGTGGCATGCGTGTTATAAAGGCATTTAATGCCCGAAATTTTGTAATTGAAAAAATTGACAACGAGACCTCCTATTATCGGAAAACTACCAAGTCGATGGCATATAAAAACGAATTATCGGCCCCGGTCTCAGAAATATTAGGAGTTATGATTGTTGCGGGTATTATTTATTTTGGTGGTAGTATGGTCTTGTCCGAGGAATCTTCTTTGAAGCCCGAAGCTTTCTTAGGTTTCCTGGGTGTGTTTGCTATGATCATGCAGCCGGCCAAGAGTTTTTCTAATGGCATCACTTCTTTACAGCGAGGTACGGCTTCCGCCAAACGGATTTTTGCTTTGATTGATGAGCAACCTGTAGTTCGTAATAAGCCAGGGGCTATTGAAATAAAATCTTTTGAAAAAGAAATTGAATTCAAAAACGTAAGCTTCGCCTATGACTCCGAGCGGATATTAAAAAATATCAACCTGAGCATTAAGAGAGGGCGAACAGTGGCCCTTGTAGGACCTTCCGGTGGAGGCAAGTCAACACTCGCTGACCTGGTGCCACGCTTCTATGATCCAGTGGAAGGAGAAGTTTTAATTGATGGCATTTCCCTTCCGGATATGGAGTTGGAATCATTGCGCAGACAAATTGGCGTTGTTACCCAGGAGTCGATACTCTTTAACGATACCATTTTCAATAACATCGCTTTTGGAATGCCACATATCCATGAATCGGATGTAATTAATGCGGCTAAAATTGCGAACGCCCATGACTTTATCATGCAATCTGAAAATGGCTATCAAACGTATATTGGCGAACGGGGCTCTAAGCTTTCCGGGGGCCAGCGTCAGCGACTCAGCATTGCGCGTGCCGTGTTGAAGAACCCACCTATACTGATCCTGGATGAAGCAACTTCCGCATTGGATTCCGAATCAGAAAGACTGGTGCAGGATGCACTTTTCAACCTGATGAAAAATCGAACATCGATCGTCATTGCGCATCGGCTGAGCACCATACAGCATGCCGATGAAATTATTGTGATTCAAAACGGGGTGATATCGGAGCGTGGCACTCATGAAGAGCTCAACAATCAAAACGGTCTTTACCGCAAATTGGCTGCTATGCAAGGGGCTGATCGTTGACAGGGGATAATCATTCTGCTTTGGGTAATGTACTGTTTTGAAAGTTTTTTCACTTTTGCTTTGGTTGAAAAAGCATAAGTTTGTTACTTAATAAAAAATTGAATGAATCAACGCAGGCGCATCTTCTTCATTATCTTCGGAATCTACCATTTGGTGACATTATTTTTTGTGTTATTCATTGAGGCGCAGAAGGAAGATCTGAGCTTACTCTATGGGTTGTATTCAAAAATATGGGTGATGCGCTACGGAGCCATGTTGGGTGTTGCGTTGTTTGTTACAGATTTCATCTGGACTTGGATTGAAACAAGAAACGCGGGCAGAGAGAAAGATGTCATGCGTCATGAAAACAATACCCTTAAAGCGAAAGTTTACGACCTCCAACAACCTGCAAAGGATGCCGTGAAGGAACCATCGGCAGGCTCGAAACTATAATCATCCTTATGAGTCACATCTCCATCATTTCCAGGGAGCTAAATCAGGCTGCTGAAGTTCTTCAGGATTTTCTAAAGGAGGAGGATAATTTAAAGAAAATAGAAGCCGCAGCGAAGGCTATTGCTGACTCTGTAAAACAGGGAGGTAAAGTAATTTCCTGTGGCAATGGCGGCTCTCATTGTGATGCCATGCACTTTGCTGAAGAACTCACCGGTCGCTATCGTGACAATCGTAAAGCCATAGCTGCTATCTGCGTAAGCGATCCAAGTCATATCTCTTGCGTGAGCAACGACTATGGCTATGAATTTGTGTTTTCACGTTATCTTGAAGCACTTGGCAATAAAGGTGATGTGTTGCTGGGAATAAGCACCAGCGGCAATTCTGCCAACATTATCAAAGCAGCACAGACGGCTAAAGAGAGAGGTATGAAAGTCATTATCCTTTCGGGAAAGGATGGAGGCAAACTCGCTCCCCTGGCTGATATCGAATTGCGTGTGCCTCATTTCGGCTATGCCGATCGCATCCAGGAAGTTCACATCAAAATCATACACATCCTTATTTTATTAATTGAAAAAGAAGTGATTGGTTAACCAAGCACATTTTTAGCAAAGATTCCTATCTTCGGCATAGTTTAAAATTTAAAATTTTGAATTTAAGATAAGATGGTAGCCAAGACTTTTGGAAGTGCTGTACACGGAGTGGATGCCCGCTCAATCACGGTGGAAGTGAATGTGACGCAAGGTAAAGACTTTCACATGAGTGGCCTGCCCGATGCTGCTGTGAAAGAAAGTCAGCACCGGGTAGAGTCATCTTTTAAGAGTCTCAAGTTTTTTATGCCACGCAACAAAGTAGTGGTAAATCTCGCTCCGGCTGATTTGCGAAAAGAAGGAAGTGCCTATGATTTGCCGATAGCACTCTCGGTATTGAAAGCATCCGGCCAGATTGAAGCACCGAATCTCGACCAATATGTAATCATGGGTGAGTTGTCGCTGGATGGCATCCTTCGACCGATCAAAGGTGTATTGCCCATCGCTATTCAGGCGCGCAAAGATGAATTCAAAGGATTTGTGTTGCCAAAGATGAATGCACGCGAAGCTGCCATTGTAAATAACCTTGATGTAATTGGTGTTGAAACCCTGCAGGAGGCGATTGACTTCTTTGAAGGCAAAAAACAAATTGAACCATTAAGTATTGATACACGCGAAATTTTTCAAAGTCGTGTCAATGTATATGATGCTGACTTTAAAGATGTGCAAGGTCAGGAAAACATCAAACGTGCTTTAGAAATTGCAGCAGCGGGAGGACATAATGCGATTATGATTGGCCCGCCCGGTGCAGGCAAGACTATGTTGGCAAAACGGTTGCCTTCCATTCTGCCTCCACTCACATTGAATGAAGCATTGGAGACTACTAAGATTCATTCGGTAGCCGGAAAGGTGGGAGTTGATGCAACTCTCTTAACCACTCGCCCATTTCGCAGCCCTCACCATACGATTTCTGATGTAGCCTTAGTTGGGGGCGGAGGTAATCCCCAACCTGGAGAAATTTCACTTGCACATAATGGTGTCTTGTTTCTTGATGAGCTTCCGGAATTCAAACGAACCGTGCTGGAAGTAATGCGCCAGCCCATGGAGGAAAGACGTGTCACAATTTCACGTGCAAAAATGTCGATTGAATATCCGGCAAATTTTATGCTGGTGGCCAGTATGAATCCTTGCCCGTGCGGATATTATAATCACCCCGAAAAAGAATGTGTATGCGCACCAGGCGTGGTGCAACGATACCTCAGCAGAGTAAGTGGCCCATTGCTGGATCGCATTGACTTGCATGTAGAAGTAGTGCCGGTAAGTTTTGATCAGATGACCACACAGCGCAAGAATGAAACCAGCGAAGAGATTCGCGGACGGGTAGTGAAAGCTAGAGAAATACAAAGCGAACGTTTCAAAGATCATAAGAATGTGTATTGCAATGCCATGATGCCAAGCAACATGGTAAAAGAGATTTGTGTAATCAACGATGCAGGCCGCACACTCTTAAAAACAGCGATGGAGCGGTTGGGCCTTTCCGCCCGTGCGTATGATCGCATCTTAAAAGTGTCGCGCACGATTGCTGATTTGGCAGGAACAGAAGATATTAAAATTGAGCATCTCGCAGAAGCGATCCAATATAGAAGTTTGGATAGGGAAGGATGGGCAGGGTGATTTTTCAATGGATAATGGGAACTTGAGAATGAACACTGTCGGAAAAATATCTTGTGATAGCTAAAGAATAATATCATGGCCTATGTTGAGATTAATTTTGGGCACACAAGCAAATTCCTTGAGGAATAAAATGATCATTCCGGTTTCTGGAAATTTTTGAATTGCTTCAATATCATATTGGTTTTCAGTATTTCTTTCAACGCATGCCTTAGCAAATTATTAAACGTAGGATGCTCTTTCGCTCTACCCAATTTCTGATTCATTAGTGGATTAATCACGCGTTGTCCATATTCTAAAAACCAGCGCTCATACGAAACCGTTTCGCCTGATTTAACATAGGCATTAATCATCTCATCCATTGCAATCGGAGAAAGACCTACCCGTTCAAAATGTGGCAACACTAATTCAATGTGCTCCTTTCTAAACACTAATTGAATATCAATATCAATTCCCTCAACTCTGATTGGCTTATCCATCGGGTCAAATATAATGCGATAATGATATGTTTGTATCATGGAAAAATTTTTCAGGGTCATATATGATGGTTACACCGGCTATTGGAATTACCAGATTAATGAAATACTCCATCTCAGTTGGCACAATTATTTTTATTGGCTGGTCGGTGCGTCCGTAGTCATCTATTCCCGACAAGGAAAATTATCCCTAAGTTTTTATAAGACAAACTATAGTACCTTTTAAAAAGGATTTTTTGGAAGCGATGAGAATTTGCTTAGTAAAAAATTACTTTGATGTATAAGGACCAAATGTCTTTACGATCGGTAAGTCTCGTCTGGTATCATCCAGAATATAAACCATAAACTCACTTCCTCCATGAAGCACACGGATAACGATATGACCGCGTATTGATTTATAATTATCGGTAAGCCATCGTCCGTAAGTGGTAATTGTTTCTCTGTGTACATAGGTTGCAAAAATATCGCGTTGTCCTTCATACGTAGAGGGTGAAATAATGCGATGAAGCACTTCTTCGCCCGGATGATTTGAACTCCACGATTGCTGAACGATAACCCGTGGAGCCAATGTCTTCAAAAAGAATTCATTGGAGGCGTCACGCATGCCATGATGGTTGAGCGTCATTGCATCCACCTTGCCTACCACTTTGGCTACAGGCGTCTCCACATCAAACCATGCCGGAAATCCAAAGCCAGTAATGCCAGTCATATCGCCACCCGTAAAATAATCGAACGCACCATAAGAAATTTTGAACGCTAGGCTAAGCGGGTTTTCATTATACAGATTGCGCGATATGGATGCAGGCAATGCATTCACACTTCCATCACCTTCACCTGTCCAGATATCGCCATTTGATTGTATGTTTCTCACTTGAAAAGATGGATACCTCGTAGACTTATGTAACAGTGTTACCTGATTTTTACTTCCTGCTTTCAATGCTTCAACGGAAAAGGATTTGCGACTAAGATGGTGTTGAATGAAAATCAGGTAATTCGAAAAAGTGGCTGAGTCAAAATTGTTTTTGGCAATGTCTACGGGATATTTGTACGCTGGATAATTGCGGTCGATCAATTTCTTTATGGGGATGTATTCATGCACTTCGGTGATACCGGATAATTTATACGAACCATAGCGCGATGTTTTAGAGAATGGATCAATAGCCCCATAGTGATCAGGATGAAAGTGGGTAATGACAGCATAGTCAATCTGAGTTGCTGCTGGAGAAACGTGCACCAGATATTCATGAATACTTTGTGCTGCGGAAAATGTACTATCAGGCAGTCGCGGAGCAATTTTAAGTGGATTGTTAATTCTTGTTTTGGCTGATCGGTCAACATCGCCAGCATCCAGAAGCATGGTGGTGCCATCAGGAAAAACAAAATAGGTGCTGTTGCCCGATCCGGTATTGATATGATGAATATCAAGAAGCCCTTCTTGCCATGACGATATTGATTGGCCCTTGACTATCCAGGGAACTAAAAGCAGTAGGATAAATAGTTTATGCATGTAAATGAAGAGTGCTCAATTTAGCACCAAGGATCGTATTCATCAACTGCGTAATTTGAGATTCGCGCCTTGATAACCTTTGGATTGGATCTTGAAACCTAAAATTATTATCTTCGTTTCCCAGTAAAACCCAAACCCCATGATTTTCCTCTACATGATTCTTGGCCTGATTGCACTAATTTTAGGAGTAGCTGCCCTACTACCTAAGTCTTTCCATGTTTCCGCAGAAACGGTCATTGAAGAACCCAGCAGTGAAGTTTTCAATTTTGTAAAACAACTAAAAAATCAAGAGAAGTATAGCGTATGGGTGATGGCCGATCCAAACGTAAAACTTGATTATAAGGGCATTGACGGCACAGTAGGTTTTATTTCTTCATGGTCGAGCGAAAATAAGAATGTCGGTGCGGGTGCGCAAGAGATCAAGGCCATCAAAGAGGGCGAACGCTATGATGTGGAATTGCGTTTTGAAAAACCTTTTAAGGCAACCAATCAAGCTTATACAATAACTACTGCGCTTGATGGCAAGCGTACAAAAGTGACTACTGTTTTTAGTGGCAGCAATCCTTACCCAATGAATCTCATGTCGTTGATGATCCGGAAAATGTTGCTCAAGGATATGAATAAGAATATGGAGAATCTGAAATCTGTTTTGGAGAGTAAGTGAAGCGAACTATTCTTTTGTATGGTCTTGCCATGGCGGCATTGGTGTTCCTGCTGAAGTATCTGGAGTACCAACTCATCGTTCGTGATCTTTCTATTGAATTTTATGTGGGCATTGTGGCCCTGTTCTTTACAGCGCTCGGCATCTGGGCCGGTCTTAAACTGACCCAAAAGAGGATCGTTTTGATGGGGCCTGAATTTATTCTCAACCAATCAGAACTTCAACGTATTGGAATCAGCAAACGTGAACACGAAGTGTTAGAGTTGATGGCCAAAGGTCTCAGCAACCAGGAGATTGCCGATAAACTTTTCGTTTCGCTCAATACCATAAAGACACACTCATCCAATTTATTTTTGAAGCTGGAAGTAAGCCGAAGAACGCAGGCGATTAAAAAGGCAAAGGAATTGGGGTTGATCCCGTGAACAACGTTGTAAGCAACCTTAGGCTTTGGATCTTCAGGCTAGTACTTTTGTGTGAATTCGTTTAAATTTTTAACAATCACCCTTTCGGGTGAAGGAATTTTAGGTGAAAGCCCATTGTTTTGGTCAAAATTTAAAACCTATGAAAAAAACAGTAATCACTTATGGAATCATTGCAGGCATGATCACCGGAGGTTTGATGCTGGCCACCATGCCTCTTTTTGTTAATGGAATAGTAAAAATGGAAAACGGACTGTGGATCGGTTACACTGGAATGGTAATCGCGCTGTCCCTGGTCTTTTTTGGAGTAAAGTCGTTTCGCGATCAACATGCAGAAGGCAAAATTACTTTTGGCAAGGGCCTTTTAGTTGGAGTGGGCATCACGCTTATCGCTTCCCTATTTTACGTGATCGCCTGGGAAATAACATTTTCGCGTTCTGGGGAGTGGTTTATGCAGCAGTGGATTACAGGTGAATTGGATAAACTAAAAACCAGTGGCGCCACAGAAGCAGAGCTTCAGATTGCAGAGCAAAAATGGGACGAGTTTGGCTTGCTCTATCAAAATCCACTTATCCGATTCGGAATGACTCTTATGGAAATTTTTCCCGTGGGAATACTCATCTCACTCATTAGCGCAGCATTGCTTCGCAAAAAGGAATTTTTACCCTCCTCGAACAACTAACAACGATCAACAGAATGCAATCCAAAACTAAAACCGTTAAAGAATACATCGAGTCGCTGCCAGATGATAGGAAGCAAATCATTTCGGATATTCGCAAAGTCATTCTTAAAAATCTACCGAAGGGATTTGAAGAAACGATGCAGTACGGAATGATCAGTTATGTGGTTCCGCATAAAACATATCCGTCTGGTTATCATTGCAATCCTAACGATGCATTGCCATTCATCAGCCTTGCTTCACAAAAAAATCACATTGCTCTCTATCACATGGCAGTCTATCAGGGAGTCTTGCACGATTGGTTTTTGGCAGCATGGAAAAAAGCTACTGACAAAAAACTGGATATGGGTAAAGCCTGTATCCGGTTTAAAAAACCAGAAGATGTTCCTCTGAAATTGATTGGCGAATTATCTGGTAAGGTAACACCGAAGCAATGGATTGAGTTGTATGAAAATACGATCAAGAAATAGGTAACGCAGAACGTGATTGTACTTTCCAACAACCGTCCATCAACTCCCAATCCACTCTCTACTATTCCGGAGCTGTTTCTTTGCTTACAAAAACTTCCTCTTTCATAGCGGGATTAAGGTAGATTTGAATTTTTCCGCTATCCGGTTTGAAGCGATCGATGGGAAAATTACTAAACGGAATGACGGATCGCAGTGAGACAATCTAAGATATCATATCGAAACAGGGTACTCTTCGTGTTATAGATAGTGAATAGCGTTCCGTCTCATTGTCTTTTAGTATATACTTGCCTAACTTACAATTCTAAAATTTACTTTATGCAATGGCGAGGACGAAGACAAAGCGGAAATGTGGATGACCAACGAGGTAGTGGCGGAGGTGGTCGTGGATTCGGTGGATTACCGATAAAAGGCGGATTGGGAATAGTGGTAGTGATTATTGTCATCAGCCTGATCACCGGAAAAAATCCACTATCACTCCTGCAGCAAATTCCGATTGATAATGGGCCTTCCGTTTCCCAATCAACTCCATACCAGGCCACTCCGGAGGAAGAAGAGTTGTCTCAATTTGTAAAAGTGGTTTTGGCCGATACAGAAGATGTGTGGAATCAGTTGATGGATAATTATCGCGAACCAACTCTCGTTCTATTTAGTGGAAGTGTTCAATCCGGCTGTGGTTCAGCGGATGCTTCTACAGGACCGTTTTATTGCAGTGCTGATGAGAAGGTATATATCGACTTGATTTTTTATGAAGACTTAAAAAATCGTTTTGGTGCTCCCGGAGATTTTGCACAGGCGTATGTAATTGCCCATGAGGTAGGTCATCATGTTCAGCACCTCCTAGGTATCACGGATAAAGTGCATGCCATGCGCGAACAACTGAGTGAGGAAGAGTACAATAAACTTTCCGTCAAGCTGGAATTGCAGGCTGATTTCATGGCGGGGGTTTGGGCTCATCACGCCAACAACATGAATCAGATGATTGAAGAAGGTGATTATGAAGAAGCTATGAACGCGGCCAGTGCCATTGGTGATGATCGGTTGCAAAAACAAGCACGCGGTCAGGTCGTTCCGGATTCATTCACGCATGGTACGTCAGAGCAACGCCAGCGGTGGTTCAAAAAAGGTTTTGAAACAGGCGATCTGAATCAGGGTGATACATTTAACACCACTAATTTGTAGGTTCTAATTTGTTGGGTAAGATGCATCGGTGTATGTATCTTTGATTCCGATGCAAAAAACGGATCTTTATTTTTCTCCCTTAGCACAAATTTTACTCTTTGCAGTCGGGGGTATCCTTTTCACTTCATTGGCCCTGCTTACTTCGCGGCTAATCCGTCCAAATCGCCCTAATGCTCAAAAACTTACTTCCTATGAAAGCGGTGAAACACCGCAAGGCCTGGCATGGATTCAATTCAACGTACGGTTTTATGTGCTTGCCCTGGTGTTTCTTTTGTTTGAAGTGGAAATTGTTTTTTTGTTTCCTTGGTCAACTGTTTTTGCTAATACAGATTTGAACAACCAAACCGATGGTACGTGGGGTTGGTTTGCTTTTGCCGAGATGTTGGTATTTATTGTAGTGCTGGCCATGGGCCTCGCTTATGTTTGGAAAATGGGCCACCTTGATTGGATAAAATCACAACCGCAATCTTCATCATATAAATCTCCGGTGCCAGCTCGTTTATACGAAGATATCAATAAGAAATTTCAAGACTCAACGCATCCAAAAGTATAATACGTACTATGAAAGGTCTGCTCGATCAGCAATTTGAGAATGGAGGGGTGATCATCACGAAAGTAGATGACTTGTTGAATTGGTCGCGTTTGTCTTCCTTGTTTCCGATGACATTTGGGTTGGCCTGCTGTGCTATCGAATTCATGAGCACGGGTAGCACCGTGTATGACATGGATCGTTTTGGTATGGTGCCACGTGCAACACCCCGACAATCCGATGTGATGATTGTATCTGGTACAGTAACATTTAAAATGGCCGATCGCATTAAACAATTATATGAACAGATGTCGGAGCCACGCTACGTGATTTCAATGGGGTCGTGTTCAAATTGTGGAGGTCCCTATTGGCAACATGGTTATCATGTTGTGAAAGGAGTGGATCGGATTATTCCGGTCGATGTATATGTGCCCGGTTGCCCCCCGCGGCCAGAAGCATTGATTGGTGGAATTTTAAAACTTCACGAAAAGATCAGAAGCGAGAGTCGTATGAAGCCGACAGCTATTGAGCAATTGATGAATAAAGAATCTCAACATGTCTGAAAGAAGAGAGCAGTTATTATCAATTATTCGTGAGGTATCCCATGAGGAAATTACAGAGATACCCAATTCAACACCTTTTGGTTTAATCATTAAGAAAGAAGTTCTCTCTTCACTATGTGAAAGTCTTTACAAAAATCCTTCGACTTATTTTGATATGCTTTCCTGTATTACCGGAGTTGACAATGGACCAGAGGCAGGAACGATGGAGGTGATTTATCATTTGTATTCAATTCCGTTTAACCAGTCGCTCGTGCTGAAAGTAATTTTGCCAAGAGAGAAGGCTGAATTAGAAAGCATTGTTTCTATCTGGAAGACAGCCAACTGGCTGGAGCGTGAAGTGTATGATATGTTTGGTATCCAATTCAATAATCATCCCGACTTACGAAGAATATTGATGCCTGCCGATTGGAAAGGTTTTCCGTTAAGGAAGGATTATAAACACGAAGAATATTATCGTGGGGTGAAAGTCGAATACTAATTTATAATTGACAATGGATAATGGACAATTGACAATTAAGAATGGGGAAAATGTTCTTAAGCAGAAGAGCTATTTTTTTGCCTTGGACATAGTCAAGGTTTGTTTGTCATTGCAAGAAAAAAGAGAGTTTGTTTTATCAAAGCAATTACTGAGAAGCGGAACTGCTATTGGAGCATTGGTTGAAGAAGCCAATGAGACTCATCGGATCAGATCATTAATAGATTCAGAAGTACATGACTCAGCCAGAGGAGAGGTGCTGCTTATGCAGTGCACCGAACTCATTAAACTATTAACAGCATCAATTAAAACCTCAAAACTAAAACGCTAGCACTTATTATGCATTATCAACTGTCAAGTATCCATTGAAAGACCAACAATACATATATAAACCCGATAATCTGATCGACTCGGAACCGAACAAGTTCAAGGTAAGCGAGTTGAAATCGGAGGAGATGATTCTAAACCTTGGACCGCAGCATCCATCCACTCACGGTGTGTTGCGTTTGGAGGTATTGTCGGATGGAGAGATTGTGAAAGATGTGATTCCGCATATCGGCTATCTGCATCGTTGTTTTGAAAAGCATGCTGAAAGTCTTCCCTACAATCAGGTTATTCCTTTTGTGGATCGCATGGATTATGTAGCGGCCATGAATTCTGAGCACGCTTATGCGATGGGTGTTGAACGAATGTTGGGCATTACGGATCAGATTCCAAAACGGGTAGAATACATTCGGGTGCTGGTAGCTGAAATGAATCGCATAGCCTCTCACTTGATTGCTGTGGGAACTTATGGACTTGACCTTGGAGCCTTCACGCCATTTTTCTGGGTCATGCGTGATCGTGAGCATATTCTCAGGTTATTGGAGTGGGCGAGTGGTGCAAGAATGCTTTATAACTATATCTGGATTGGAGGATTATTTTATGACTTACCCGTTGGGTTTGAACAACGTTGCCGTGAATTCATCAAATACTTCCGTCCTAAAGTCAAAGAACTGCAAACCATATTGGTTGATAACAAAATTTTTATCGATCGCACTGCAAATGTAGGTGTGCTTCCACTTGATCTTGCTATCAATTCGGGAATAACGGGCCCGATGCTTCGCGCTTCAGGTCTTCGTTTTGATTTAAGAAGAGTGGATGGTTATTCCGTTTATCCTGAATTGGAATTTGAGATTCCGATTGGTGAAGGAAAAATGGGACAGGTGGGAGATTGTTGGGATCGTACGCATGTTAGAGTTAGGGAGATCTATGAATCTCTGAAAATCATGGAACAGTGTTTAGATCAACTGGAGGGTGATCACAAACGCACCCGTGAGTTTGATCCTCAGGCTATCGTTCCGAAAAAGATACGCCCCAAGGCGCAGGAATTATATGTGCGTGCCGAAAATCCTAAGGGAGAGCTGGGTTTCTTCTTTCGTGCAGATGGTAGAAGTGATATTCCATTCCGCTGTAAAGCAAGAGCCTGTTCATTTGTTAATCTTTCGATATTACCTGAAATTAGCAGAGGTGTTTTAATAGCCGATCTGATAGCTATTTTAGGATCTATTGATATCGTGTTAGGCGAAGTAGACCGTTAAGGTATGATGAAGATTCTTTCCGCTCCTCAAATAAAAGAGTTGGATGCCTACACCATCCAGCATGAACCTATTGCTTCCATTGATCTGATGGAGCGCGCAGGCAGGGCTTTTACAAATTGGTTGGTTGAACACTACGATGCTACCCATCGAATAGGAATTATCTGTGGTACTGGCAACAATGGTGGAGATGGATTAGGGATAGCCAGGATGCTCCATGAGTGGAATTACCCGGTGAAGGTGTGGATTGTTCGCGGTAGCGTGAAGGAAGCCAATGATTTTCAAATCAATCTTCTGCGCATTGAAAATAAAATTCCTGTTGTTGAGATAACAACTCAAGTAAAAGTCGAATTATTTGCAGACCGCACCATCCTGATCGATGCCATTTTCGGTTCAGGCCTTTCTCGACCAGTAGAAGGAATTTATGAAGAAGTGATCGATCGCCTTAATGCCAGTAAGGCAATCAGGATTTCTGTGGATATCCCATCCGGAATGTTTGCCGACAAATATTCAGAAGGAGAGATATTCAGAGCTCATCACACCATATCCTTCCAATTGCCCAAATTAGCTTTTCTGATGCCGGGGAATAATCTCTACACGGGTGAGTGGCATTTGGTCGATATTGGGTTAAGCAAAAAAGGTCTTCATGAAATTCAAACTCCTTTTTATCTGACAACCTTAAAGACGATTAAGAAAAATTGGAAGCCCAGAAACAAATTTGATCACAAAGGAAAATTCGGTCATGCTTTAATAATAGCGGGTTCTACCGGAAAGATGGGTGCCTGCATCCTGTCTGCGAAAGCAGCCTTACGTTCTGGTGTAGGGTTATTGACGGTGCACGTTCCTCAACCTGGGTATCAGATCATTCAAACAGCAGTACCTGAAGCGATGGCGTTGATCGATCCATCGGATGATCATTTTTCAGAGCATAAATCAGAAGATCATTTTAACACGATTGGTATAGGACCGGGGTTGGGTCAACATGAAGAAACAAAAAATGCGTTGGCAAAACTGTTCGAAAAATTCAATAGGCCAATGGTAATCGATGCCGATGCCTTGAACTTGATATCAGCTCATTCCGAATTACAATTACTGATTCCGCCAGGAAGTATACTTACTCCTCATCCTAAAGAATTTGAACGATTGGCTGGAGAATGGTCCAATGATTTTGAACGACTTATAAAACTTCAAAGATTCTCAAAGAAAATTAACTCTGTGATTGTATTGAAAGGTGCCTATTCAACAATTGCCTGTCCGTCAGGTGATGTATATTTTAATCCAACGGGCAATCCGGGCATGGCCACGGGCGGCAGTGGCGATGTGCTCACCGGAATACTCACCGGCTTATTTGCCCAGGGCTACACCGCAGAAGAAACTGCTATCATGGGTGTATATCTGCATGGTCTGGCTGGCGATCTTGCAGGGCGTGAAAAGGGGTGGAGTTCCCTTACTGCCGGAGATTTGATTGATTTTCTGCCCATGGCATTTAAAAAACTGGGTTAAGCGACCACTTCTAGTATTTTATTTTACTTTCTATTAAACTTTTGGCTCACATATTGTATCTAAACAGTACTAATAGCCGTAGAAGGTATTTGTATGATATCAAGAAAAATCTCTTTCGCACTTATATGTGTTTTAACGTCAGCAATGGCCACATTAGGTCAGGTGAAAGACGATCCTTTTTCTCAACGTCCGGTTGATCCAATTAAGTCGGTGGCGATTTTCCCCAACCCTGCCACAGAATTCATCAGTGTTAAGTTCGAAGCTCCAATTGCAAAACAGATCAGGCTTTCTGTGCATAATGTTATCGGCAATACCATGGAGTTGGAAAGTGAAGTATTGGACGAACACGAAATCAAATTAAAAGTTAAAGACCTCGCTACAGGATATTACCTGATTTCATTAAAGGATGAGCGTTTGAACCTCTCCGGCACATACAAGTTTTTAAAGCGATAGTCTCTCCATTTCATTAGTGCTTTGATTTACCTATTTTTCTGATTCAATTCTGAATCAGTTGAATCACTACTTGCTCGCTATTGACATCGGCACTACCAGCACTAAGGGGCTTGCCGTCTGTTCCGATGGAAAAGCAATAGCAAGTCATCAGAGTTTCTATCCTACATTTTATCATCAGGCTGATTTTGCAGAACAAGATCCTAAACAGATTTATCAGTCGGTTCAGCAGGTCATTTCACATGTGATCTCACAGGTTTCAGATAATTATGTACTGAAGGGGCTCAGCTTCAGCAGTGCCATGCATAGCATCATGGCAGTCGATGCGGAGGCGAAACCACTCACTCCGTTAATCATCTGGGCCGACACACGAAGCACTGTGCAGGCAAAAGCATTAAGAAATTCTTCCCTTGGAAAAGCACTGCATCATGAAACCGGTGCCCCCGTTCACCCGATGTCGCCTTTATGTAAATTGATCTGGTGGAAAGAAAATCACCCTGAGTTAATACGAATCGCCCACAAGTTCATTTCGATGAAGGAATTTGTTGTTCATCAGTTGTGTGGTGAGTATGTAGTGGACTACTCCATCGCATCAGCTTCCGGACTTTTTGATATTCATTCTTTACAATGGCATAAAGAAGCGCTACAATTAACAGGATTGAGGGCAGATCAATTGTCAAAGCCGGTTAATGCAACATTCACTTGTTTGATCAAACCGGAAATTCAAAAGTATTTATCGTTACCGAACGTACCTGTGGTGATGGGTGCGAGTGATGGGTGCCTCGCTCAGTTAGGAAGTGGAGCAATGAATAAGGACGATCTCACCATTACCATCGGCACCAGTGCTGCGGTAAGAAGAGTGTCTAAAAGGAATTTGGAAGACCCACAATTACGACTTTTCAATTATCCATTGGACGACAAAACGCTGATCAGTGGCGGTGCCTCCAACAATGGTACAGCGATAATTGATTGGTTTAATCGTGAGTTTAATAGTACGTCTCAAAATCTAAAGGAGTTCGTAAAGGAAACCGAAACAATCGCCCCAGGAAGCGAAGGATTGATTGCTCTTCCTTATTTGTTGGGTGAGCGCGCCCCGATTTATAATCCGGAAGCGCGGGGAGTTTTTTTTGGTGTATCGGTGCGTCACACGCCCAATCATTTTAAGAAGGCATTATTGGAAGGTATCTGCTTCGAGATACTCAGTATTGTGAGAAGCGTAGAAGAAGTTCATGGTCCTTCAGACAAAATCTTTGTGAGCGGAGGGTTCACTTATTCTGCAGAATGGGTGCAATTACTGAGCAATGTATTAGGAAGAGAACTGATTCAGTCTGAAGTGAATGATGCCTCGGCTATTGGCGCGGCCATGATCGGTTTTGAAGCGTTGGATCTTTCATTTCAGCATCAGGCGGGCGGGGTAAAATCATATCGACCAGACACCGAACTGAGCAAACTGTATCATAAGCAGTTTGAGGTATTTGAGTTACTTTACAAGCAACTTGAACCTTTGTTTGATCAGGCTCGTAAATAGTGAAATCATTCAAATAAGCGTCATTCAATCTTTTGCGCCCGGGAAATTAACACCTTGTTTCAGGATCTGTTCAGAATCATTTACTTTGGTGGTTTATAAGTTAGCAGTAAATCAAAAATAACCCTGAACATCATGCAAATTGGTCTGGTAGGACTTGGTAAAATGGGATATAACCTGGCTCTTAACTTCAAAAGCAAAGGACATAACGTTGTTGCTTTTGATGTGAACAAGGTAGCCATGGAAAGTATTGCCAAAGAGCAAATTACCACCATGCCATCTATTGGCGAAATGGCGCTAGCTATGGAAGGAAGACGGGTGGTGTGGATCATGGTGCCTGCCGGCAATGTGGTGGATGTGGTGCTTAGCAATTTAAAATATCATTTAGCCCCTGATGATATTGTGATCGATGGTGGCAACTCTCATTATAAGGACACACTGACCCGAGCGCGCGATCTCGAAAAATTAGGTATTCATTATTTGGACTGCGGCACGAGCGGTGGCGTAAACGGTGCCAGGCATGGTGTGTGTACAATGATTGGAGGAAAGAAAGAAATCTTCGATTACTGTGAACCTATTTTCAAATCGATCTCTGTTGCTAATGGTTATCTGTATTGTGGCAAAACCGGCAGCGGTCACTTCACAAAGATGGTCCATAATGGAATTGAATATGGGATGATGCAGGCGATTGCCGAAGGCATGGAAGTTTTGCATCGCTATGATGGTGACATGGATCTTGCAGCCGTATCAAAAGTATGGAATAACGGATCGGTGGTCCGGAGTTGGTTGATGGAACTCACACAGCACGCACTTGAAAAAGATAAGAACCTCGAATCAATTAAAGGTGTCATGCACTCTTCCGGTGAAGGTAAGTGGACGGTGGAGACTGCCCTTGAGATGGGAGTGCCAACACCGGTAATCACCATGTCGTTATTGATGCGCTATCGCTCTCAACAGGAAGATACATTCTCAGGAAAAATTGTTGCCGCCCTTCGCAATGAATTTGGCGGACATGCGGTAGAGAAGAAAGAGTAAAGCAAATTATTTCCCTTCCGTTTTGTCCTTCACCCATTCGCGGGCATTCACAAAGGCTTCCATCCAGGGAGAGATTTCATGATTTTGTTTTCCTGCTGGATAGTAAGGCCAGTTCCAAGCAAAGAGTGATCGCTCTATGTGCGGCATGATCACCAGATGTCTTCCATCGTTGGAACATAATGCGGCCACAGCAAAATCAGAATCATTGGGATTGCCAGGATATTCCGCATAGGTATAAGTAGCCGCCACTTTGTAAGATAGATCAGCTGGAAGTTTGAACATGCCCTCACCATGTGCTAACCAAACACCTAACTGAGCTCCCTCATAGCTCTGCAACATCACCGAATTATTTTTGGGTACGGTTACATTGATGAACGCAGATTCAAATTTTCCCGAACCATTGTGATGCATTTTTGGATGTTGATCCATTGGCATCTCACGATATACGAGTCCTAACTCCATCATCAACTGACAACCATTGCACACACCAAGACTAAGTGTGTCCGGACGATTGTAAAAATTATCCAACGCAGTTTTTGCTTTGGGATTGTATAAGAATGCACCGGCCCAACCTTTGGCCGAACCCAGCACATCGGAGTTAGAGAATCCTCCGACAAACACAATCATATTCACACCGGAAAGATCTTCACGACCCGAAACCAGATCCGTCATGTGAACATCTTTCACATCAAAGCCTGCCAGGTATAACGAGTAAGCCATCTCACGATCACCATTCACACCTTTTTCGCGGATGATAGCCGCCTTCAATCCACGGGGTGTTCTGCGTGATGGATCGATTCCATAGGTAGAGAACTTTCCATCAAATCGAGATTGAAACTTGTAGCTAAGCGGTTGTTTTGAAAAACTATCTCTTCGCCTTTCTGCGTGACCTTTCGGGCGCTGAATCTTATCTAATAAATACGAAGTGTGGAACCACTTTTCTCTTAAATAATCAATTGACAATTGACAGTTGACAATTGACAATTCGCGGGTTTGCGTTATGGTTCCGATATTCTGATAACCAACTTTATGTTTGTCTAACAGGGCCGTTACTTCTTTCAGATTATCGACTTGAATTACTATGCCTGGATTTTCGCTAAATAGAGTTTTGATATCATCTTCACTATTTTTTAATGTAATATTCATTCCTACTTCCGGTGTAGGGAAACACATCTCAAGTAATGTAGTGATCAAACCTCCTGAGGAGATATCATGACCTGCCAGAATCAAATCAGTACTAATCAATTCCTGAACGGCAGCAAAGCAGGCTTTGAAATATTCAGCATCGTTGATGGTTGGCGTTTCTTTACCCAGTGCATTCACAATTTGTCCAAAGCTGCTTCCTCCTAATTTCAATTCATCTTTTGAGAAATCGATGTAGAGTATGTTTGAACCATTTACTGGTTTTGCATCCGGTGAAACTGTTTTACGAACATCACTCACTTCCCCAACAGCAGAAATGATCACCGTGCCCGGTGAATACACGACTTCTCCACCAGGATATTTCTGTGTCATCGACAAGGAATCTTTTCCGGTAGGAATGTTAATTCCAAGCTGACAGGCAAATTCACTTACTGCTTCTACAGCCTGATACAGTCTTGCGTTTTCACCTTCATTTTTTGCTGGCCACATCCAGTTCGCGCTCAGCGATACGCCTTTCAATCCATGTGTGAGTGGTGCCCAGACTAAGTTTGTTAATGCTTCAGCAATTGCAAGTCTGCTTCCTGCTGCTGCATTCACCATGGCGGCAGCGGGTGCATGACCAATAGAAGTTGCAATGCCTTTGTGGCTCAGGAAATCAATCGTCATCACCGACACGTTGTTCAACGGAAGTTGAATGGCACCGCAGGTTTGCTGTGTGGCCACTTTTCCACTTACCGAACGATCGACTTTATTCGTTAACCAATCTTTACACGCAACGGCTTCGAGTTGCAATACTTGCTCGATGTACTCCTGTAGCTTCGATACATCATAACGCACTTCTTCAAACGAGGAAGTCTTTGTCTTATCCGTAAGAATGGTTTTAGGTGATGATCCAAACAAGTGACTCACCTCTAAATCAACGGGCGCAATGCCCTTGTCTTTATTGGCGAAAACAAAACGATGATCTCCGCTAGCGTTTCCGATAACATACATTGGCGCACGCTCTCTTTCTGAAACACGTTTTAATATTTCTACATCTTTTTCATGAATGGCAATGCCCATGCGCTCCTGCGATTCATTACTGATGATTTCTTTTGCAGATAAGGTTGGATCTCCGACAGGAAGTTGATCAATGTTAATCACGCCACCGGTTTCTTCCAGTAATTCACTGAAACAATTCAAGTGTCCACCCGCTCCATGATCGTGAATCGATACAATCGGATTTTCTGAAGACTCCACCATCGCGCGTATCGCATTCATCACACGCTTTTGCATTTCAGGATTTGAACGTTGCACGGCATTTAATTCCAATGCATTTCCAAACTCACCAGTAATCACGGATGAAACAGCCGCACCACCCATACCGATGCGGTAGTTATCGCCACCCATCAACACAATTTTATCTCCAGCCTTCAGATGTTCTTTTTTGCTGTCTTTCTCTTTTCCAAAGCCAATACCACCCGCTTGCATGATCACTTTGTCGAAGCCAAATTTCTTTGCTTGCTCAAAATGTTCGAAGGTGAGTACGCTTCCGCAGATCAAAGGCTGACCAAACTTATTTCCGAAGTCACTCGCACCATCCGATGCTTTAATCAGAATCTCTGCCGGTGTTTGATACAACCATTTACGTGCTTCAAATTTTTTCTCCCACGGTCTGCCGTTTCCCAATCGAGGATACGAAGTCATGTACACGGCTGTTCCGGCCAACGGCAACGAACCTTTACCGCCAGCAAGCCGATCGCGGATTTCGCCACCTGATCCGGTAGCTGCTCCGTTGAATGGTTCAACGGTAGTTGGGAAGTTGTGCGTTTCTGCCTTGAGCGAGATCACTGAATCAAAATCTTCTATCTTGAAAAAGTCAGGAACATCCTGGCGTACTGGGGCAAACTGCTCTACACGCGGACCCTTAATAAATGCAACATTGTCTTTGTATGCCGATACGATGTAGTTCGGATTTTCTTTCGAAGTCTTTTTGATCAGTTGAAAAAGCGTTGACTCTTTTTCTTTTCCATCGATGATGAAGGTGCCGTTAAAAATTTTATGACGGCAATGCTCACTATTTACTTGTGAGAAACCGAACACTTCACTGTCGGTGAGTTTGCGACCGAGTTTCCAACTCACATCATTCAAATAATCGATTTCTTCCTGACTCAATGCAAGCCCCTCTTTTTCGCTGAAGACTTTGATGTCGTCAATGTCAAGAATTGGTTCAGGAGTGTGGTGAATGGTGAAAATATCCTGATCCAATCCCGGATATAAATGCTGCAACATCCCATCGTGGCTGGCCGATACGCTCTCTACGTTAAAGAATTCTTCAATACGCTTGATTCCTGCAATGCCCATGGTTTGAGTGATTTCCACCGCATTGGTGCTCCAGGGGGTAATCATTTCCTTGCGCGGACCAACAAAATGGCCGGTCAGGTTTGATTCAGTCAAAGGCTTGGCACCGCTGAAAAGCCAAATAAGCTTCTGAATGTCAGTAATTTGTAAAGGCTGATTCGTTCCAACTGCGAAAATTACGTTGGTGGGAGAGCTGAAGAATAAAATCATGGAATGAGGCCGTGTTTTCAGGCGCTCAAAAATAATACTTAATGACCTTTCCTTTTACTTTTTATTGCAGTGTTTCTCAGCGCTTTTTGGAGAACATCCAACTCAGAAAATCCGGTTCGGCAAAGGCATTGTCCCAACTGTTGTGATTGACATTAGGATATTCTGTATAGTTCACGCTGACCTTCATCGTTCTCAGCTTTTCAACCATCTGCCGGGAATGTTTTACGTCCACCACGGCATCGGCTGAACCATGAAATACCCGGAACGGTATTTTTGCAACTCGCTTGTCATAGCGGGCAGCATCGCCACCTCCGCAAATGGGAGTGGCTGCGGCAAATAATTTCGGATTTCGATACACGGCTTCGAAGGTGCCCATACCACCCATGGAGAGGCCTGTGATATAAATTCTTTTTTTATCGACACCTTCTGCTTTGGCAATCTCTTTCACCAAAGAGATGGCTGACTGAAGTGCAACCGTTTCAGGTTTCGAATAATCAAAAGTGAGTGTAATCGGTGAGGTGCTTCGGTCGATCTGTACATTGCCCCAATAACTTTCGGTTGGGCATTGTGGAAAGATAACAATAGCCGGAAAGTTCCTGTGGTTCTCTTCCGTTAAGAAAAGTTTGGAGCCATGAGTCAATTGTTTTTCATTGTCGTTGCCACGCTCACCCGCACCATGCAGGAAAAGTATGAGTGGATATTTTTTTGTGCGATCATAATTTTCCGGATAGAGAATACGATAGGGCAGTGAAAGACCAGAAGGAGAGGCATACACTTTCTTTTCGTATTGATTGAGATCTTGGGCATTCAGATTGGCAGTAACCTGAAACAGCAAGAGGAAGATGGTCATGAATCTCATACAAGGATGGTTAAAAAAATAAAAAAAGGCGTCCAATCATCTTGAGTTCGGACGCCTGTTTCTTTAATGAGTAAAGCAATTAGTTGCCTTTCTTTGCTTTTTTCTCCGCCCGCTTTTCCTTCAAGGTTTTTACGGGCTTCTTCTTCTCATCTTTTTTGCGGTCCATTCCTTTTGACATAGTAGTTGAGTTTTAGTGATATAAAAGTAATAAAAATTTTCATTGACTAACAGACTTTACCAAGATAGGAATACTTCCGGCTATCACCCCATTATGGCCGGTGTCCAGAATCTCCAATTGATAATCGCTTAGATGGCGCAGGAGTGCTTGCATGTTCCGGACGGTGATGATCTTATCGTGTTTGCCCACCACCAGGGTGAGTTTAGTTGAATGACGCTTGATCAGGCCCGCAATATCTTTCATATCAAAATGCAGATGCCGGAACACCACCCATGAGTAATACACGCGTTCGCGTTTTTCTTTAGTATCCATCTGCGACTCGGCAAAACGAAGTAACCCGTTATCCACTAAATGAAGACGATGAAGACCCGATGTAATGGCATGCAAACGACCCGGTTTCAGGATCATGCTTTTGAAAAACTCACGCAGCACCAGGGGATAGGTGGCCAGGCTATACCAAAGGCTGGTTTTGATTCCGTCCGGAGCGAGGAGAAAAATATGTTCTACTTGAGCAGGGAAGAGTTCCAAGGTAGCCAGTGCAAACTTGCCACCCATGCTGAAACCCAATACACTGAGCGTTTCAATTTTATGCTCCTTCAGAAAGTGCACCATGATCTCTCTCCACATTTCTTTCTCCAGCGGTTGTTCACCTTCGTTCCATTGACTACTTCCATGAAAGAAAAGATCAAAGGCATAGAGGGTATAGTGAGCAGCCAGTGTTTCAGTGAGCGCAGCAAAAGCCCGGTGGTGCTGACCAAAGCCATGAAAGAGAAGCAACACCTTATCTCCGTGCCCTGATTTTTGGTATAAAAGCGTACTATTCTTGTGAACTAAGGTATGTTGCATGCAGGATTTAAAAGTATGAAAATTAAGGATGTGAGGCATCATCGTGTATCGTGCTGCGTAACTTTGATCATCAAGGCCGCAATGGTATCGACTAGTAAACCTAAAAGATTATGAATAAGCGCTATCAAATTGATATCCTATTAGCATCTGAATATCCAGAAGTGGTAGCAGTATGGGAAGCTTCGGTGCAGGCTACCCATCATTTTTTAAAGGAAGAAGACATTGCTTACTTTAAACCGCTTATCCTTTTGGTGTATTTGAAAGCCGTTGACCTGCGATGTGTACGAAACGAACAGCATAGCATCATTGGATTTTTAGGAGTGGCCGAAAATAAAATTGAAATGCTGTTTATTCATCCTAAAGCTTTAGGCAAAGGAATTGGTAAAACGTTTGTTAATTATGCGATTCAGCAAATGCAGGCAACTAAGGTTGATGTAAATGAACAGAACCAACAAGCCGTTGGCTTTTACGAGTATCTTGGTTTTAAAACCATCAGTCGTTCTGAGTTAGATAGTTTAGGAAAACCATATCCTATTTTGCACCTGGAGTTAATGAGATAAAGCCCTCATCAATAAACTGCCAATAAAAAAATCCCTGTTTTTTCTCCTATAAATTGGTAATTTGAAGTTCAACTTTAACGTGATCTGTTATGAGCAACCTCAACTTAAAAGCCAAAGCCGAAAATACGTACGATGCCATTGTAGTAGGCTCTGGCATAAGTGGAGGCTGGGCCGCCAAGGAACTCTGTGAAAAAGGATTGAAAACACTCGTGTTGGAGCGTGGCCCGATGGTAGAGCATATGAAGGATTACCCAACGGCCACCTATGCACCGTGGGATTTTGGCCACCGCAATGTGATCACTGAAAAGATGCGTGAAGAGCAGCACATTCAAGTGCGTGGCTTTTGCAACGAAGCCAACAGTCACTTTTTTGTGAATGATAAAGAACATCCCTACAACCAGGTAAAACCCTACGACTGGATTCGTGGCTATCATGTAGGAGGTCGTAGTCTTACGTGGGGCCGTCAATGCTATCGCTGGAGCGATCTTGATTTTGCAGCCAATGCCAAAGATGGTCACGGTGTCGATTGGCCGATTCGGTATAAAGACATTGCCCCCTGGTATAGCTATGCAGAAAAGTTTGTGGGAGTCAGTGGCTCAGCAGAAGGCTTGCCTCAATTGCCGGATGGTGAATTTCTTCCACCCATGGAAATGAATTGTCTGGAGAGACATATTTCTGGCAGCATCAGTTCAACCTTTCCTGAACGCAAAATGATCATCGGTCGTGTGGCGAATCTCACCAGAGGGTTGAATCAACGGGGCCCCTGTCAGTTTAGAAATGCATGCGATCGCGGTTGTCCCTTCTCAGGATATTTTAGTAGCAATAGCGCTACTTTGCCGGCTGCTAACGCAACGGGAAATTTAACCCTCAGACCTAATTCGGTCGTGTCGGAAGTCGTGTATGATAAGGACACAAAGAAAGCTACCGGTGTGCGCATCATTGATGCCGAAACAATGGTCGCGGAAGAATACTATGCCAAAATTATTTTCCTGAATGCATCCACATTAGGTTCCACTTTTATTTTACTTCATTCAACTTCAGAATCATTCCCCAATGGAATGGGCAATAGTAGTGGCCAACTGGGTCATAATCTGATGGACCATCATTATCATGTGGGTGCTACAGGTTCCTATGAAGGATTTAAAGATGAATATACATTCGGACGCAGGCCCAATGGAATTTATGTTCCGCG
The DNA here is from genome assembly GCA_964540915.1 of uncultured Ohtaekwangia sp. GTDB lineage: Bacteria > Bacteroidota > Bacteroidia > Cytophagales > Cyclobacteriaceae > ELB16-189. Next base: position 50,592 of record CAZIOY010000002.1, on the reverse strand, counting down.
TTTTAGAAATCTGGATGCAAAAACACAACGCAATGATTATCTGCGAGGCTTTGGCTATCAGGGCGGGGCATCGCGTGGACGCTTTCAGGGATCTGAAAAAATTGGTGCTGAATTAAAAGAAGAGGCCGCTGGTCTTGGCGATTGGGGTATGTGGCTAGGTGCGTGGGGAGAACAATTACCCGACTATGATAATAAAGTGTCATTAAGCAAGGAGAAGAAAGACAAGTGGGGCCTTCCTTTACTGGACATTGACTGTGAGTTTAAGGAAAACGAAATGGCAATGCGAAAGGACATGATGAACAGTGCAGCCGAAATGCTGGAAAGTGCAGGCCTGAAAAATATTAATACTTTTGATGACGATAAAGCCTATCCGGGTTTATGCATTCATGAAATGGGAACGGCCCGCATGGGCAAAGACCCGAAGACATCGGTGCTGAATAAATGGAATCAATTGCATGAGGTGAAAAACGTATTTGTTACCGATGGTGCCTGCATGACTTCTTCGGCTAATCAAAATCCTTCTATTACCTATATGGCCCTCACTGCACGTGCGGCTGATTATGCTGTTGCGGAGTTGAAGAAGGGAAATCTTTAAGGAGTACGAATTACTTTTCGTGCTGCCATAGTACCTTTGTGGTTCAACTACTTAGGCCATCTCCAAACTTTTTTCAACTTTGTTAAAATAATCCACCATAGCGCTCCGTCTATGCAGTCATAACGCGCAGATGGCAACATGGACCTGGCAATGCAAGAAATAAAACAAAACACCTTCCTGAAGGAAAAAGACAAACTGCTCGGGTTTATCCGCAGCAGGGTGTCTTCGGTGGAAGAGGCGGAAGATATTCTTCAGGATGTGTTTTACCAATTTATTGAAGGGTTCAACTCCATTCAGTCACTCGATCGTGTTACCTCCTGGCTATATAGTGTTGCCCGGAATAAAATTATCGACCGCTATCGCAGAGATGCTTCACGTCCGCAACGCACCGACTTCGAATTATTGGCGGGCCGCGATGAAGATGCACCATTAACACTACAGGAAATTTTGCCGGATCTGGATAATAGTCCGGAGGCCATGCTGTTGCGCGAAGCAATCTGGGAGCAGATCACAGACGCCTTGGCAAGTTTGCCTGCTGATCAGCGTGAGATTTTCATCCTCAATGAAATTGAAGAGAAAGGATTCAGGGAAATCTCTGAGAAGACAGGCATATCAATCAACACCTTGCTTTCGCGAAAGCGTTATGCCATCATGGCGCTGCGAAAGACGCTGCAAAAGTTTTATGATGATGTGATTGATTAAAAAAAGAAATTAAGAAACTTAAAATAGTGAATGTATGAAACGAGGAATGTGGGCAGGAAAAATTTTGATAGGCACTCTGGTTGCTATCATTGTAGTATATGGAGTGATTACAGGCACTCAATATTTGTGGAACTGGCTGGTGCCTGAGTTATTTGCAGGGCCGGTGATCAACTTCTGGCAAACAGCTGGACTGTTGCTGCTATCTAAAATTTTCTTGTGGAGTTTTGGAAGGTGTAGTTGTCATGGAGGCGGCCATGCAGGAGGCCCCTGGAAATATTACTGGAAAGAGAAATGGACAAGCATGTCGCCCGATGAGCGTGAACGCATAAAGCAGAAGATGAAAGAGAAATGGTGTTATAAAGAGGCTCCCGCTTCAGATACCCATTCAGGCAGCGCAAACGGTTGAAGTAAATTTTCAAGAGAAATCTTCCAACTTTTTTGTAAAAACATCGAACAATAAGCAAAAACAGGCGTTCAAGAAACTGTGGAAACTTTGGATATAATAGAAGTTTCCATAGTTTTGCGACCCTTATGGAAGAACTAGATATAAGAGAGAAGATTTTAGGAGGCACAGAAATGCTTTTCACCAAGTACGGAATCCGGAGTGTTTCCATGGACGATATTGCCAGACATTTATCAGTTTCAAAGAAGACCTTATATCAACATTTTGCCGACAAGGATGAACTGGTCTATCGAATGTCGGAGCGTTATCTATTGCGTACTTCTCTGCAATATGATAGCATTCAACTTACCTCCGGTAATTCAGTGGAAGAACTTAGCCGCATTTCCATTTGCATGAAGAAGGACTTTGAAAATCTGAATCCCTCTATGCTATTCGATCTTCAGAAATTTCATCCCAAAGCCTGGGATCTATATAACAAACATAAATCGGAAGTAATCAGTCAATCCGTGGTTAGAAATATTAATCAGGGAATCAAGGACGGTCTTTTCAGATCAGATCTTAATCCAGACATTATCGCTACAGCGCGCGTAGTGCTGATTGAGAATGCGTTTAATGAACAGATTTTTCCACGTGATCGATTCAACTTTGTGGAGATACAGACGCAAATCTTTGAATTATTTGTGCATGGCATGTGCACAGATAAAGGAAGAAAACTATATCAGAAATATAAAGAAGTAACAACCCCTAATTAAACTATATCACCAATGAAACAATTTTATCGACTATCGTTGTTAATGTTGGCGCTGCTTTTAGCAGGGCAGGCAAGAGCCCAACAGCAGGCCTTTACAGTAGATCAGTGCATTGAGTATGCATTAAGGAATTCAATCAATGTTCAGAACTCCATTCTGGATGAGCAAATTGCAACCGCTAAAGTTAAAGAGACTATTGGCATAGGACTTCCCCAAATTTCAGGAAGCGCTTCCATTGTTCACAATCCCAAACTTCAACGATTTTTTACCACCTATTCCGGACCCGATGGCTTCATTGGAGATTTGTCTGGCGTTCCGGGTATTCTGGAAGGCGATGTTATTGCAGCGCGAAATTTTTTCCAATTGCAATCCAGCGGGGGTGCTAGTGTAAGCATCAATCAGTTGATTTTTAATGGATCTTATTTAGTAGGGTTACAAGCATCTTCGGTATACAAGGAATTAGCAGTTAAAACAGGCAATCAAACTAAGGAGCAGATTATCCAACAAGTAATGAAGGCCTATTATGGTGTTCTCATTAATAAAGAACGTATCATTCTTTTTGCCAATAATATTGCACGCGTTGATTCCCTATTGAGAAATACGAAAGCGTTAAATCAAAATGGTTTTGCTGAAGCGATTGATGTTGACCGGATTCAGGTAACACTTAATAACCTTCTATCTGAAAGAAATAAATTTCTAAACCTGAACGAACTGGGAATTGAACTATTGAAATTTCAGATGAATTATCCAATGGATCAGCCACTGGAAGTAGTGGGTAATATCAGCGAAGTTCAGGTTGATCGCAATCTTGACCATTATAAGGAAGGATGGGATTATAAAGTCCGCACCGACTACCAGGTTCTAGAGACCAACCGGAGTTTGCAAGAGTTGAATCTTAAGAATCAATATGCAGCCTTTATGCCTTCACTAAATGCATTTGCTACGCTGGGATATTTGACACAATCGCCAAAGGTGGGCGGTTTATTTCAAACGAATTCAAAAATTGAAGACGATGGAAGGTTGGGTCCGGATAAATGGTATAGTTATTCGCAAATTGGAATCAGTTTAAATGTTCCTATTTTCTCCGGCATGCAGCGTCATTATCGTGTTCAGCAAGAAAAAATCGCCCTTCAAAAAATTGATAATGGGTTTAAAATTTTGAAGAACGGAATAGACCTGGAGATCAAACAAGCTTCCTTAATTTTTGAAAACGCTATTTCTACTTTGGAAACGCAACAGGCAAATATGGATCTCGCCAGCAGAGTGGCCCAGGTAACCAAGATTAAATACGAACAAGGGGTTGGATCAAACATAGAGGTGGTGGACGCAGAAAACAGTTTGCGTCAGGCACAGACCAATTATTATGGTGCGATGTTCGATGCGATGGTTGCAAAAATCGATTTGGATAAAGCCTATGGAAAGCTATTGCCCATCGTAGCCGGTAGTTCTAAATAATTAATAAAATGCAAACCCAACATAAAATGAAATCAATATCTTCACTTACCATACTATCCATAATCACTACATTTTTGCTATTAACAGGATGTGGGAATGATAAAGCAGCTAAACTGGAAAAATTAAAGTCACAACAGGCGGCTCTTTCAAAAGAAATTACAGCTTTGGAAAAGGAGTTGGCGGCAGAAAACCCACAAGTGATCGCTGTTCGTTCCAAGGAAATTAGTGTTATCGAATTGACTCCTCGCAAGTTTGATTATTTCATACAAACGCAAGGCATGGTTGAATCCAAAGATAATATCCTGGTGAGCGCAAAATCAATGGGATCTATTTCCTCCGTTTACGTTACCGAAGGGCAAGCTGTGGTGAAAGGTCAGATACTCGCTCAGATTGAAAATGCGATAACTAAGCTTGGTATAGATGAAGTAAAAGCCTCTCTTGAGCTCGCAAAAACAGTGTATGATCGCCAAAAGAGTTTATGGGATCAAAAAATTGGAACAGAGATCCAGTATCTGCAAGCCAAGAATAACAAAGAGAGCCTTGAGAAAAGATTAGCAACCCTGAATGAGCAGCTTGATATGTCGCGCATCAAATCACCCATCAATGGAACTGTCGATGAAGTGAATATTAAGATAGGTGAGAATGCGGCCCCAGGTGCGCCTGCGTTTCGTGTTATCAATACAGAAGAGTTAAAAATCAAAGCAAAGGTTTCTGAAGCCTATGTTACCTCTATTAAAAAAGGGAATATCGTGCAAGTTAACTTCCCCGACCTAGGTAAGACGATTGATGCACGTGTTTCATTTGTAGGTAGAAACATTGATGTACTTTCGCGCTCATTTCCTATAGAAGTTGAATTGTCAGGGTCACCGGATTTACGTCCAAGTATGACCGCCATATTGAAAATTATTTTTCAATCTGAGCCTCAGGCATTATTAGTACCAATCAATCTTGTGCAGGAAATCAATGGCCAAAAAGTGGTATATGTAGTAGAGACCGATGGCAAGCAAACGGTAGCCAGAAGAAAAGTGATAGTATTAGGTGGCGTGTATGGGAATATGGCCGAAGTGAAAGTGGGTCTTCAATCAGGAGATAAAGTAATCTCCGTTGGCTATCAGGGATTAAATGACGGTGAATTTGTTAAAATCTAAAACCGCAAAACCAAAATTCAGAGCTTGGAATATTATTTCTGAATTTTAAACACAACTATATGCAAGACATCGAAAAAGAATTTAGACCGACCAGTTGGTCGATTGATAATAAGATAGCGATTTACGTGGCCACTGCGATCATTTGCGTGGCCGGGATCATGACCTACAATGCTCTTCCGAAAGAAAATTTTCCGGAAGTTGTTTTCCCGCAGATTTATGTGGCAACCATCTACCCAGGAGCTTCCCCATCAGACGTTGAGAACCTCGTTAGCAGGCAGATCGAAAAACAAGTAAAGTCGATTTCAGGGGTGAAGAAAGTTACTTCTAATTCAGTGCAGGATTTTTCCAATGTAATCATTGAATTCGAAACAGATGTAGAAGTGAAAGAGGCGAAACGTGAAGTGCAAGAGGCGGTGGACCGAGCCAAACCAGATCTTCCTACTAATTTGTTGGACGATCCACAGGTTATTGATATTGATATTTCGGCCTTCCCAATTATGAATGTGAATCTTTCAGGTGATTATGACTTGCAAACCTTGAAGAAATATGCTGAACAAATGCAGGATCGTATTGAAGCTTTAAAGGAAATCAGGAGGGTAGATATAGTGGGCGCATTGGACCGGGAAATCCAAATCAATGTGGATATGTTTAAAGCTTCGTTGGCGGGTGTAAGTCTTGATGATATTGCCAATGGAATCAAATATGAGAATACAATTGTTTCCAGCGGTCAACTTTCTGTTGATGGGATGAAGCGTTCGCTAAGCGTAAATGGAGAATATACATCAGCCGATCAAATTGCAAATACAGTAATTGGATCGATTAAAGGTGGAAAGATTTATTTGAAAGATGTAGCAGAAGTGATTGACTCTAATAAAGAACAAGAGAGTTTTGCCCGTTTGGATAAGAAGAATGTTATCACACTGAATGTTGTTAAACGTGGAGGTGAAAATCTAATAAATGCTTCTGACCAGATTAATGAAATTGTAGAGGAATTTAAGACCACTATATTACCACCGGGTGTTAAAGTTACCATCACTGCCGATCAGTCGGATAAAACACGCGTGACTCTGCATGATTTGATTAACACGATCATCATTGGCTTTGTATTGGTTACTTTGATTCTCATGTTTTTTATGGGAGCCACCAATGCCATTTTCGTGGCATTGTCAGTTCCGATATCAAGCTTCATTGCATTTCTGGTGTTCCCTTCCATCGGGTTTACACTTAACCTCATGACCTTGTTCTCTTTCTTACTGGCATTAGGTATTGTGGTGGATGACGCCATTGTAGTAATAGAAAATACACATCGGGTTTTTGAAAATGGAAAAGTGCCAATTCGGAAAGCCGCGAAAATTGCTGCCGGTGAAGTGTTTATGCCTGTGCTATCAGGTACATTGGTTGTATTGGCTCCTTTTGTGCCACTGGCATTCTGGCCTGGAACCATCGGAGAATTTATGTTCTTTTTGCCGATAACCCTGATTGTTGCATTACTTGCTTCATTAGTAGTTGCCTATATTATGAATCCTGTTTTCGCTGCAGATTTTATGAAGCCGCACGATCATGATCATAGTCGCGTGAAGTTTACAAAAGGATATAAGATTACGGGTGTAGTCTTTGGAGCCATTGCGTTGATCTGGTATGTTACGGGCTTTTTTGCTGTAGGAAATTTCACTGTTTTCATTTTTGGAATTTATTCACTTCATCGGTTTGTATTAGAAGAAGTGATTTCTAATTTTCAAAACAAGGGCTGGCCCAAGGTGCAGAATGGATATAAAAATATTATTGGCTGGTGTCTTCAAGGTTGGAGGCCTGCCGGAGTAATTGCTTCTGTAATTGTTTTATTCATTTTCTCCATCGTGTTTACAGCAATCAGAAAACCTCCCGTAGGATTTTTCCCTGTAGGAGATCCTAATTTTATCTATACGTATATCCGTATGCCAATTGGTACTGATCAGCAGGTGACCGATTCTGTTACCAGCCTTGTAGAAGATAAAGTTGCCGCTGCAGTTGGATTGGATAATAAGATAGTAGAATCTATCATTTCTAATGTGGCAGTAAGTGCAGCGGAAGATCAGTTTTCCGGAACCAATGCTCAACCACACCTCGGCAAAGTAAGTGTTGCATTTGTGTCATTTGCTGAACGCGATGGTCAATCAACCAGAGTGTATTTGAATAAAATACGAGATGCCGTGAAGGGAATTAAGGGAGCTGAAATTTCAGTCAACCAGGAAGCAAATGGCCCACCAACAGGCAAGCCAGTAAATATTGAAATAAGTGCTGATGATTTTGAAGTATTAGTAGCCACGGCCAATCGCGCTAAACGTTATCTGGATTCGCTGCAAATACCGGGTGTGGAAGAATTGAAATCTGATTTTGAAAGTAGCAAACCCGAAATAGCCATCATCATTGATCGCGAAAAAGCAAATCGTGAAGGAATATCTACCGGACAAATTGGTGGTATTTTACGCACCGCAATTTATGGAGCAGAGATTTCAAAATTCCGTGATGCCAATGACGACTATCCAATTCAGCTACGTATCAAAGAATCGCAAAGAAATGATATTAATACGCTAATGAACATGCCTATCACCTTCCGTGATATGACGATGGGTGGTGTGGTGCGCCAGGTGCCATTGTCATCTTTTGCGAAAATTGAGTATGCCAACAGTTACGCAGGTATTCGCAGGATTGATCAAAAACGCGTGATTACGTTGTCATCCAACCTGTTGAGTGGTTACAACGAAAATCAGGTGGTGGCAGAAATCAAGGAGAAGCTTAGGGATCTTTCGTATTCGGATGAAGTGGAAATAAAATTAACGGGCGCACAGGAACAGCAGGCAGAAACAATGACTTTCCTGGGCAGAGCGGGTCTTATTGCGTTAGGGCTTATTTTTATGATCCTGGTTATCCAGTTCAATTCTATCAGCAAACCGTTAATCATATTATCTGAAATTGTTTTGAGCATTATCGGTGTCTTGATCGGCTTCTCTTTATTCCGCATGGAAATTTCCATTGTCATGACGGGTGTTGGTTTGATGGCACTGGCCGGTATTGTAGTTCGAAACGGTATTTTGCTGGTTGAATTTACCGATCTGCTTATTTCGCAGGGAGTAGAACTTAAAGAAGCAATCATCGAAGCAGCAAAGACACGTATGACACCCGTTTTATTAACTGCCATGGCCGCCACGTTAGGCTTGGTCCCCCTAGCCGTAGGATTTAATATCGACTTTGTTGAATTATTTACGAATTTCAACCCGCACATTTTCTTTGGTGGTGATAATGTGGCTTTCTGGGGCCCACTCTCATGGACCATGATATTTGGATTGATCTTTGGCACTTTCCTTACTCTATTCCTTGTTCCAGTGATGTATTTACTGGCAGCAAGATTGAAAGAACGGGTATTTAAAAAAGATCCAATGGGAAAAACTGTAACAAATACCAATGTTTCATTGAATTGAATCAACCCATTTTAAAATAAGTTTAACTATCCTGCGTCTTTATGAGCAGGATAGTTTTTTTATGAGATACCGCGTTATGACGTTACTATTATTCATTATCGTATTTCTCCTGATTGACATATATGTATTTCAGGCTGTGCTGAATGTAAGTAAGGACTGGCCAGCAACATGGAAGGCAGTCATACGATATGGTTTTTGGATTCCAACTCTTTTGAGTATTGCCGCACTTGCTTGGTGGACGTTTGCAGATCCTTATACAATCAGTTCGGGAATGCGTAACTGGGTACTCACTGGATTATTTGCCACCTATTTCTCAAAATTGTTTGGTGTATTCTTTTTATTGATCGATGATGGTCAGCGACTAGTTCGTTGGGTGGCGAAATCTTTTTCAAAGCAGCCTGATAATCCATTGCCAGGCGAAGTGATTTCGCGTTCACAATTTCTTACCAACGCAGCATTAGCAGCAACCGCCATACCATTTGGCGCGATGGCGTATGGAATTATTTCTGGAGCGCACGACTATCGGGTGAAGCGCATTGTGGTAAAATTACCCAACCTTCCAAAATCATTTGATGGTATGCGCATCGCACAACTTTCAGATATCCACTCAGGAAGTTTTTTCAACAAAACAGCCGTCAAAGGTGGTGTGGAGATGGTGATGAAGGAAAAGCCCGATATGATCTTCTTTACAGGAGATCTTGTGAATAACGAATCTACCGAAGTGAAAGAATACATTGATGTATTCAATAAACTACGTGCACCCTTGGGGGTTTACTCGGTTACCGGGAATCACGATTATGGCGATTACAAAAGCTGGTCATCGAAGGAAGAAAAGAAGCAAAACTTTAAAGACCTGATGGAAGCACACAAGTTGTTAGGCTTTGATCTTTTAATGAATGAAAACCGGTTTGTTGAGCAGGGTGGCGAGAAGTTGGCTATACTAGGAATTGAAAATTGGGGTGCTGGTAGATTTTCAAAGTACGGAAAACTGGATCAGGCCTATGTAGGCACAGAAGAAGCGAGCGCAAAGATTTTACTTTCTCATGATCCTAGTCATTGGGATGCCCAGGTGAGACAAGAATACAAAGACATTGATCTCATGTTATCGGGTCACACGCATGGATTTCAATTCGGTGTGGAGATAGGTGGGTTCAAATGGAGTCCCTCTCAGTATGCTTATAAGCAATGGGCTGGATTATATACTGAAGGCAATCAACATTTATACGTTAATCGTGGGTTTGGCTACCTCGGGTATCCAGGTAGAATAGGGATGCCACCTGAGCTTACCATTATGGAATTGAAGCGTGCGTAGGTTTTATTATCAAGTAAAGTACCGGGTGGGTGTTTTCCCTGTTATTTTTTTAAACGTTCGATTAAAGTGCGACAGATTGGCGAACCCGGTTTCAAAACAAATCTCCTGAATACTTTTTTCTTTTTCAATTAACATTTTACAGGCGTTACTCACTCGAACTTCGTTAAGAAAATTGGTGTAAGTCTTTCGGGTGCGTACTTTGAAGTACCGACAAAAAGCCTCGGCCGATAGGTTGGCTACTTCGGCTACTTCCTCAATTTTAATTTTACGATAACTTTGACTAAAGGTGAACTGAAGAATGTCATTCATACGCTTGCCTTCAGTGGAGCTGAAATTTGCAACGGATTTGCTAATGGATAAAGGAAGTAATTCTTTCGATTCACTCAGCAGTTTAAGTAATTGAAGAAATAGAATCAGTTTGTTAATCCCTTTCAGGGCAATAAGTTCATAGATAAGTTGCGTAAGTCGTGAATGCGTTTTTCCCTGCATGCGATACCCTACTCCAGCCTGCAATAGAAATTGACGAACCTTACTTAGTTCGTCCAGCTGCCAGAAACTTTCTCCGGCATATCGTTCATCAAAGTAAATAGAAATTGAATTTACCTGTAGTTTGCTCTTTGGCTTGTAATAAATATCATCACTGCGAAAAACATGAGGCTGGCTGCTGCCGATCAGGAATAGGCTTCCGGATGAAAATCTTCCCACGTAGTCACCGGCAATGAGTGTGCCTTCTCCTTTTTCAATAAACATGATTTGCGTTTCCGGATGCTGATGAAGTTTATCATAGAGATAGGGGAGCGTATCCACTTGTATGCGGAAAGCTTCACGGGAAGTTTTGGGTATACTAAAGGGGATTACTTTCATCTGTGCTTATATTGATCAAATTTAAACAGGAAATCAGTAATAATTGATCAATATAGTACCATTATTCACTAGTTGCGGCAAACCTTAATCCATTTCAGAGACTTAATTTTGAAGAATAAACCTAAACATTTTTGGATATGGCAATTCAATGGAGCGGAGTCTTCCCGGCACTTACTACCAAGTTTACATCTGATGATAAACTGGATTTTCCTTTGTTTGAAAAAAACCTTCGCGCACAGTTGAATGCTGGTGTGGAAGGTGTAATTCTTGGCGGTACGCTAGGTGAAGCAAGTGTATTGAGTAACGAGGAGAAATTTGATTTGGTAAAGTTTACAGTTGATAAAGTGGCAGGCAAAGTTCCTGTTGTGATGAATATTGCCGAAGGCAGTACAGGTGAAGCCGTCAAGTTGGCCAGGGAAGCCGAAAAATGTGGTGCCAAAGGTTTAATGATGTTGCCTCCCATGCGCTACAAATCTGATCACCGCGAAACGGTAGCGTATTTCAAAGCGGTAGCTGAATCAAGCAGTTTGCCCGTCATGATTTATAATAACCCGATCGATTATAAAATTGAAGTGACCCTCGACATGTTTGGTGAGTTAGTGGATAACAAAAATATACAGGCAGTGAAAGAATCCACTCGCGATGTGAGCAATGTAACGCGCATGATCAATCGCTTTGGTGATCGCTTCAAAATTCTTTGCGGAGTAGATACAATCGCGATGGAAGAACTCATGCTTGGCGCTGATGGCTGGGTGGCCGGATTAGTGTGTGCGTTTCCTAAAGAGACTGTGGCGGTTTATAAATTGACGAAGGCGAATAAGATTGCGGACGCACTAAAAATTTACAGATGGTTTCTTCCCCTGTTGGAATTGGATATTCATCCTAAGTTGGTTCAGTACATCAAGCTGGCGGAGCAGGAAGTGGGGCTCGGCTCAGAAAATGTGCGTGCGCCACGTTTAACCCTTGCTGGAGAAGAACGTGATCGCATTTTGAAAATCATTCGCGAAGGAATTAAGAATAGACCATCTTTGTAGGCATAAGGCTTACGATCAATTTACTAAGTCTTACATCTCGCTATCTGTTACTTGATATTTACTACTATGATACACACCCAGGCAACTATCAACGATGTGAGTGCTGCCATGCAGGAAGCACACATTGCATTTCTTTCTTACAAGAATTTTTCAGGTAAGAAGAAAGCAGATTTTCTTCGCGCCATTGCGGATGAAATTGAAGCATTAGGTCAACAGTTGGTGACAACGGCCATGCGGGAAACCAATCTGCCAGAGGCACGTATCATCAACGAACGTGGCCGCACCACAAGTCACTGTCGCATGTTTGCTGATTTGGTAGAAGAGGGATCTTGGGTGGAGGCAAGAATTGACACCGCCATTCCAGATCGTATGCCTGCACCCAAGCCGGATCTTAGAAAGATGCTGGTTCCTATCGGTCCAGTTGTTGTTTTCGGTGCGGCTAATTTTCCGTTGGCATATTCAACAGCAGGCGGTGATACTGCCTCTGCGCTTGCAGCCGGTTGTCCGGTAATTGTAAAGGCACATCCGGCACATGCCGAAACCTCCGAACTGGTGGCAGGAGCTATTGCAAAAGCAATTGAAAAAACCGGAATGCCCCAAGGTGTATTCCAACATGTGCATGGTGCCAGCTTTGAAGTGGGACAAGCATTAGTGAAACATCCGTTTACCAAAGCGGTGGGATTCACAGGCTCATTAGCAGGAGGGAAGGCATTATTTGATTTGGCTAATCAACGCCCGGAACCCATTCCGGTATTTGCTGAGATGAGCAGTATCAATCCCGTAATTCTATTGCCAGAAACATTAAGTAGAGATGCGGAAAAGACTGCCTCTAGTTTAGCGGGATCAATAACACTTGGCGTGGGACAATTCTGTACTAATCCTGGGTTAATCATTGCTGTAGAGGGTGAAGGATTGGATCGATTTATTAAAGCATTATCGGGAGAAATTCAAAAAGCAATGAGCGGCATCATGTTGCATCAGGGTATTGCCGATAATTATGCTAAGAAATTAACACAAACCCTTTCTTTGAAAGGGGTAAAGGTAGAGGGTCAGTCTGCTTCCGAAGCAAATGCTTCTCAAGGCAGACCTCATGTTGCTTCAGTCCTGGCAGAAGACTTCATGAAAAATCCTGCATTGGCAGAAGAAGTATTCGGGCCGTTCTCGTTGATTGTTCGTTGTAAAAATAATGAAGAATTGCTATCCGTTATTAATCGTTCACATGGTCAGTTAACATCCACCATCATTGCTGATGAAGTTGAGTTGGTAAAGTATTCCAGTTTATTAAACATGTTGGTGGAGAAAGCAGGTCGTATTGTTGTGAATGGAGTTCCTACCGGAGTGGAAGTTTGTCCTTCTATGCAACATGGTGGTCCGTTTCCCGCAACAACAGATTCACGTTTTTCTTCTGTAGGGACAGATGCCATCAAAAGATTTGCACGGCCCGTTGCTTTTCAGAATTTTCCTGATGCTGTTTTGCCGTATGAATTACAGGAATTAAATCCATTGAAGATTTGGAGATTGAGAAATAATGAGTGGAGTAAAAATTAGAAAAAGTTACAGGTCGCTGGTTTCCAGTTACTGGTAGATTGATAGCCGGTGAATATGATGTCTAAAACTTTTTTTTGTATTGATGCGCACACCTGCGGTAATCCGGTGCGTGTTGTTGCCGGAGGAGGGCCAAACCTCGAAGGTAAAAACATGAGCGAAAAGCGGCAGCATTTTTTGCGTGAGTTTGACTGGATACGCAAAGGCTTGATGTTTGAACCGCGTGGTCATGATATGATGAGTGGAAGTATTTTGTATCCACCATCCGATCCGGCCAACGATGTGGGAATTCTTTTTATTGAAACCAGTGGTTGCTTACCCATGTGCGGCCATGGAACAATTGGTACCGTAACGATTGCCATTGAAGAAGGATTGGTAATCCCAAAAACTCCCGGCATCTTAAATCTGGAAGTGCCTGCGGGATTAGTTCGCGTTGAATACAAGCAAGAAAGCAAGAAAGTAAAGTCAGTAAAGATCACAAATGTAAAAGCTTATCTCGCTGCAGAAAATATTACTGCAGAATGCCCGGATCTTGGTGAATTAACGTTGGATGTTTCTTATGGTGGAAATTTTTATGCCATCGTGGATCCGCAACCTAACTTTCCGGGACTTGAAAATTACACCGCTGATCAATTAATCAGTTGGAGCCGTGAGCTTAGAAAAAATATTAATAAGAAATATCAATTCGTTCATCCTGAGAATCCAACGATCAACGGATGCAGTCATATTCTGTGGGCAGGAAAAGTAATCGATCCAACCTCAAGCGCGCGCAATGCCGTGTTCTATGGTGATAAGGCAATCGATCGTTCTCCGTGTGGCACAGGAACTTCTGCGCGATTGGCCCAATGGCATGCCAAAGGAAAATTGAAAAAGGGAGAGAATTTTATTCACGAAAGTATTATCGGATCAAAATTTATCGGTCGTATCGAAGAGGTGACTGAATTAAACGGAAAACCAGCCATCATTCCCAGCGTTGAGGGCTGGGCTAAAATCTATGGATACAATACGATTAAGATTGATCCGGATGATGATCCGTATGCGTTTGGATTTCAGGTGATTTAATTTCAACTGATTTGTTTAAATTTGACTTATGGAAACAACGTATCGTCTTAATGCCAAGGAACTTTCGGTTGAACTGATACAATCTATCCAGGCAGCTTTTAAGGATAGAAATATTGAGATAACAGTTACAGATCAGGTTGATGAGACTGAATATCTTTTGTCTACTGAGGCTAACAAAAAGCATATTTATAAATCTATTGAAGAGTTGGAGCATGGGAATGGTATCCCGATGTCATTAGCAGAACTGCAGGAGAAATACCTAAAATGAGAAGCATTCTATTCAGTCCGGAGGCGCTCCGGCAACTCAATGAATGGAAAATTCAAAATCCTAAAATTGCGACACGCATAGTTTTATTAATAACAGCCATCTTGGAATCTCCTTTCAGTGGAATTGGAAAGCCAGAACCTCTTAAGCATACTCTCCAAGGGAAATGGTCGCGCAGAATAACCCGCGAACATAGGTTAGTATATGAAGTAACGGATATGACAATCAAAATTATTTCTTGCAGATTTCATTATGACTAGCCTATGAGAGTTGGCGTTATTGGAGGAGGCATCATCGGATTGAGTTCTGCTTATTACTTAACAAAAGCAGGACATCAGGTCACCATCATTGAGCAAAGTGATTTAAAAGATGGTTGCTCCTTTGGTAATGCTGGCATGATTGTGCCGAGCCACCTTATTCCATTGGCGGCACCGGGTATGATTTCGAAGGGAATCCGCTGGATGTTTAATTCAACAAGTCCGTTTTATGTGAAACCTCGCATAAGTGGCGATTTGATTAAATGGGGATATCATTTCTATAGGAACTCAACGAAAGAGCATGTTGCCAAAGCAGCGCCTGCGCTAAAAGAAATTAGTTTGTTAAGTAAGGCCATGTATCAGCAACTGGCTAAAGAACTTCCTTTTGATTTTGGTTATCACGAGCGCGGCCTTCTCATGCTATATCAAACCAAGGAGACTGAACACGAAGAAGTAGAAACAGCGGCACTCGCCAATAAACATGGCATTGAAGCACACGTGATCTCCTCTGAGGAAGTACAGAAATTGGAACCGGAAGTAGAAGTGAGGGCACGTGGTGGCGTTTATTTTCCTGGCGATGCGCACATCACACCTCAATCATTCGTAAATCAGCTAATGACTTTTCTGAAAGAGAAGTCTGTAAAATTTCAAACCAATACTACCGTTCAGGATTTTATTATTGAAGCTGGAAAGATCAAAACTGTTCAAACAGACAAAGGAGATTTTTCATTTGATGAAGTGGTGTTAGCTACCGGCTCATGGTCAGGTATGCTGGCCGCTAAGTTGGATTTGTCATTGCCGATGCAAGCTGGAAAGGGATATAGCTTCACTATTCCAAATATGCTAAAGAATGTACGCGTGCCATCTATTTTTCTGGAAGCACGTGTAGCGGTCACTCCCATGGGAAATTCGTTGCGTTTCGGTGGCACGATGGAAATAACCGGTGTTGATCACAGCATCAGTATGAATCGTGTAAAGGGTATTGTTGACTCTATTCCCCGCTACTATCCTGAAATGAAAGTGACAATGCCTAAAACGGAAGAGATATGGCATGGATTAAGACCGTGTTCTCCAGATGGGTTACCGTATATCGGGAGAAGCCAAAAAATTAAAAATCTGGTGCTGGCCACCGGCCACTCGATGATGGGCTTAAGTCTTGGTCCCGGCACAGGAAAATTAGTTTCAGAGTTGATCGATCAGGAAAAAACCAGCATTAGTATTGATGCATTTGTACCGGAGCGGTTCTGAGGGTACAAAAATAGGGTCACAGTAGAACTTATTATTACTTGTAACCATCTGGCTTTTATTGAGTATTCTGTTAATAAGAATGGTTACTCCAATCCCTGAAGCCATGTTTAGAAACAGCTGACCATCCCATTTACTGCAACCACCATCATTGCACTTATTCTGTTGGCAATCTTTGTAGGCTTGCTGGCGGGTAGTTATCCTTCATTTATACTTTCTTCATTCAAACCTGTGGAGGTGCTGAAAGGAAAATTTGTCGGCAGCCAGAAGGGAAAATGGATTCGCAATGGACTTGTAATTTTTCAATTCTGGATTTCCATTATCCTGATGATTGGCACCCTGGTGATTCAACAGCAGATGAAATTTATGTCTGAGAAATCTTTGGGATTTGATCGTGATCAGGTATTGGTTGTTGAACGCGGATTTAATCTCGAAGCACCGATGGTCGAAACCATGATTGAGGAAATTAAAAGAATACCGGAAGTGGCCGGTGTAGCGGGATCCTTTGCGATCCCCGGAAGGGAGAGTGATTACTTTGGCATTCAGTTTCAGCCGGAGGGTTCTTCCGAAATTCTGACAACAAAATCCATGGTGATGGTTACAGAACTTTGCGTATCGCATCGATATCAGCGTATGGATCTTTTTGATTTCCGGAGCATTAGCTTTTTTAATTGCCTGGCTCACGGTTAGCTATCAATCGATAAAGGCTGCGATTCAGAATCCGGTTCAATCATTACGTAGCGAATGATTTTATTTGCTCTTTGATGCGTTGTACCCTAAGAGCGTAGTCTCTACAACGATGAGGTTTTTGTTGAAGTTAGAATAAAGCAATTTCACCAGATCCTTGTTCTGCATTTCGTTGGCGATTGAAAATCCTTTGTCAAAGTCTGTTGGATTGAAGTTTAAGAACTCCATCACGTTCCCAGTGCCTCCTGCTTTTGCAAGGTGTTGAATGATGGTTAGTTCTTCTTCCGTGAGATTCATTACGATTTTCTACTTTTTAAATTTGTTCACTAGCATCGCCAGTTTTTCTTCCATGCTGATTTCCTTCTCCTTTGGTTTCTCCTTGAATCGATCGTTGGGTCTGTTTCTATTTTCTCTCTGCGGACTTTTCTGTTCTTTTTGAGCAGTTTTTTGTTTGGGTGCCGGAGCTGGTTGATCAGCGAACGGATCGCTCTTCATGGAAAGTCCTATGCGCTTGCGAGCGGTATCAACTTCCACAACAGTAACTTTTACTTTTTGCTGCACAGCAACCACTTCTTTCGGATCCTTTATGAATTTATCGGACAGATGACTGATATGAACGAGACCATCCTGGTGAACGCCAATATCGACAAAAGCACCAAAATTAGTGACGTTGGTGACGATGCCCGGCAACGACATACCAATCTTTAAATCGTTGATTGTATTTACGCCATCCGTAAAGCTAAATATTTCAAAGGTGTGTCTTGGATCGCGTCCTGGCTTTTCAAGTTCATTTAAAATATCGGTGAGTGTCGGCAACCCCACTTTATCAGTAACATATTTTTTTAAGTCGAGCTGTTTACGAAGTTCATTACTGCTCATAAGGTCTTTCACAGAACATCCTAAGTCAGAAGCCATCTGTTGAACGATCGGATAACTTTCCGGATGCACCGCACTGGCATCCAAAGGATTTTCCGCTTCACGTATTCGCAAGAAACCGGCTGCCTGTTCAAATATTTTTTCTCCCAGACGCGATACTTTCATCAAGGACTCTCGGTTTTTAAACGGACCATGCTGATTTCTGAATTCAACAATATTCTTTGCTAGAGCAGGGCTCAACCCTGACACATAAGAAAGTAATTCTTTGCTTGCCGTGTTTACTTCCACCCCCACCGAGTTAACACAGCTCATCACCACATCATCCAAACCTTGTTTTAATTTGGTTTGCTCTACATCGTGTTGGTATTGTCCTACACCAATTGATTTTGGGTCAATTTTTACTAATTCAGCCAATGGATCCATCAATCTTCTTCCAATGGAAACAGCCCCGCGCACGGTCACATCTTTATCGGGAAATTCATCACGCGCAGCTTCCGAAGCAGAGTATACCGATGCTCCGCTTTCGTTTACCATCATCACTAAAATTTTATGAGGGAGTCCAATTGATTTGACAAAGGACTCTGTCTCTCTACTCGCAGTTCCGTTGCCGATTGAAATCGCCTCGATATCAAATTTTTCACAGAATGATTTTATCAATGCCGATGACTTTGCGGATTCGCGTTGCGGCTCATGAGGATAAATTACATCAAAGTGTAAAAGTTTACCCTGACGATCTAAACACACTACTTTGCAACCCGAGCGAAAGCCAGGGTCCAGCGCTAAAACATTTTTCTGACCGAGCGGAGCGGATAACAACAACTCTTTCAGGTTAGAGGCAAAGACTTTAATAGCTTCTTCATCGGCTTTCATTTTTGTCTCCATGCGCACTTCTGTTTCAAGAGATGGGCGGAGTAATCTTTTATAAGAATCTTTGATGGCCAGTTTTATTTGCTTTGTGGCTGCATTCTCTTTCTTGATATACTGATGCTCCATCGAACTAATGGCTAATTCTTCCGGAGGGAAAATATCCAGCGCTAAAATTCCTTCTTTTTCTCCTCTGCGCATGGCCAATAGACGGTGCGAAGGTGTTTTGGTGATCGGTTCACTCCACTCAAAGTAGTCTTTGAATTTTTGTCCCTCTGCTTCCTTGCTTTTAAAAACACGCGATTCGATGATTCCTTCGCTCCAGAACAATTCACGAACGCGCTTTCTTGTATCTGGATTTTCACTTACCCATTCTGCAATGATATCGCGGGCACCTTCCAGAGCTTCTTGTGTGCTGGCAACACCTTTTTCAGAATCGACAAAAGATTGAGCAAACGTTTCAGGATCAAAATTTTCCTGATCAAAAAGTTTCTGAGCCAATGGTTCCAATCCTTTTTCTTTTGCAGCACTTGCACGCGTTTTTCTCTTGGGCCGATAGGGTAAATAAATATCTTCCAGCTCTGCCAGTGTTTGTGCCATCACCACAGCCGACATTAATTCAGGGGTAAGCTTGCCTTGTTTTTCTATGGTATTGATTACTGTTTCTCTTCGTTTGTCTAATTCTTGCAATTGATCGATACGATCACGGATGGTTGCAATCATTACTTCATCCATGCTACCGGTCATTTCTTTTCGATATCGGGAAATGAATGGAATAGTAGATCCTTCAGAGAGTAGTTGAGCAACCGCGTTAACGTTTTTAATGGGTTGGTTAATTTCTTTCGAAATGATATCCACCCACCGTGCAAGATTTTCTTGTTCCATATTTTTTGTCAGGCGCGCAAAAATAGGAGAAGGAATTTACAGTGCCTAAGAAATGAAGGGTTTCATTTCTTAAATGAATAAAACAAAAATGCCACACCGGTTGAGGTGTGGCATAGTACTTTCTTATTTCAAAACGAATTAATATTCTTTATTGAAATCACCTCTGCGGAAACCACCGCCACCGCCACGGTTGCTACCACGGCTGCCACCACCGCCACTACCTTCTTCACGAGGGCGTGCTTCGTTTACGACAAGGTTTTTTCCCATGAAATCAGCTCCGTTAAGCTCGTTGATTGCATTGCGTCCGGCCGAGTCATCTGCCATTTCGATAAATCCAAAGCCACGGCTGCGCTGTGTAACTTTGTCCATGATGATTTTAGCAGAGCTTACTTCACCGTATTCGGCAAATAACTGCTTTAGTTGTTCCTCGGATGCCTTCCAGGGAATGTTTGCTACATAAATGTTCATTTTTGTTTTTGAAATTAAGTGATAAATGTTCTTGCTAATTTAATGAGGCCGGACCGATAATAAACACGATTTGTGGAGTACTTCAGGTAGGATTTATTTCATTAACGAATCAAAGGTAATAGTTTTTTCCAATTATCCTCGTTTTAGCCTTTTAAATGCCCATTTTTAACAATAAAAGAGATAAATAATCCATTTCAAATTGCATTTTGGGTATGTTGCTGCATAAATTTTAACAGGCTTTTGCGTGCAGTACTCTGCACTTTTCCTTGAAGGAAAGGCGTCCAGCCAAGAAAAACACCGGGTAATCCAAGGGCCATCCGGCTCCAGCGCCAAAAATCGAATACATCCGAATGATTAATAATAAGCCCGTCTTTAAAGTTGAAATGAGCATGAATGATGTTGTGTACTTTGCGACCGGAGCGTGAGAAAGTATACCATGCATCCCATCGGCAGGTGCCTCGGTTTCCTTTAATCATCACTTCTGAGAATTGCAATGAAAAGTCTTGCGCGTTTTCGCAGAGCATATGCCACATGGCTTTCACTTCCTCACAGTTTAGATTCGGAAAGGCAGGATCGCTAAAGTGTGCTTCCGGATGATAGAAGGTCTGCATGGTTTTCCAGTCGCGTTGTTGAAATGCCTTGTAAAATTTAGTGATTACTTCATGATTTTGATCCATATAATCTCCGTTGGTGGAAGTTTTAATCCTTCAGGCAGTCAATGCTTTTGGGCGTATGTAAATTCAGGTATCTTAATGCCTATTACTCAAATATAGCTAATCGAAAAGCAATGAAAATAAAACTATTAACACTCGGTGTGATTGTAGCAGGAATCAGTTTCCTCGCCACCGGTCAGTCGTTCAATAATCTTCCGGTTACTACCCAAAAGCCACCTTTGCACGGCAAGCATTGGATGGCCATCACAGGTAAACCATTAGCAGCCACAGCGGGTGCCATGATATTCAGTAAAGGTGGCAATGCTATTGACGCATCATGCGCCATGCTGGCAGCCACCTGCACCATGTTTGATGTGCTCAGTTGGGGAGGTGAAACACAAACGTTGATTTATAATCCAAAAACAAAAAAAGTAATTGCCATTAATGCATTGGGCGTAGCGCCCACTGGGGCAACAGCTGCTTTCTTTAAAAGCAAAGGCATGAATTATCCGCCTCAGTATGGACCACTGGCAGCAGTCACGCCAGGCACCCCAGGAGGATTAATAGTAATGCTTGCTGAGTATGGCACCATGAGTTTGAAAGATGTACTTGCACCGGCTATGCAATTGGCAGATGGTTATCCCATTGAAGCGCAAACGGCTAATAGTTTTGAGCGTGAAAAAGAACGTTTGAAACAGTGGCCTTATTCAAAAGCGGTATTTCTTCCTCACCTGGGTGAGAAGCGTGAAGCTCCCGTAGCAGGTGAAATTTTTAAACAACAAGATTTATTGTTGACGCTTCAAAAATTAGTGGATACAGAACAACAAGCATTGAAAAAAGGTAAGTCACGCAAAGAAGCAATCTATGCGGCCTATGATCGCTTTTACAAAGGAGATATTGGCAAAGAGTTTGCAAGGGGCGCGCAGGAGCAGGGAGGTCTTATTACAGAACAAGATATGGCCAACTGGAAGGTGATTACGGAAGAGCCAACGATGGTAAACTATAAAGGCATTGAGGTTTACAAAATGCAGCAATGGACCCAAGGCCCTGTGATGCTTCAGGCTTTGAACATGCTGGAGAATTTTGATCTCAAGGCAATGGGCTTTAATTCGGCACGATACATTCATACGCTTTACCAGGTAATGAATCTTACGTTTGCTGACCGCGATTTTTATTATGGAGATCCTTACTTCGCGCCAGAGGAACCGATTAAAGGATTGCTATCCAAAGACTATGCGAAAGAAAGAATCAAAGCAATCAACTGGGAGCGAAATGATCCGAAAGCTGCTCCCGGAGATCCTTACCCCTTTGAAGGAAAAGTGAATCCCTACAAAGATTATTTGAAGGAATTAACACAAGCGTCATTGGGCACATATACGGCTCCCTTATCGGAAGAATATTTGAATCAGGTTTTTCTGGGCACTACCTCGGTAGAAGCCACTGATAAAGAAGGTTGGGTAGTGTCTATCACGCCAAGCGGTGGGTGGAATCCAGCTTGCATCGCAGGCAAGACAGGCATTGGGATGAGTCAGCGTATGCAGAGCTTTGTTACCAATCCGAAAGAGAATCCTTATAACGTAGTGGAGCCAGGTAAACGCCCGCGGGTAACACTCACGCCTACACTCGCTTTGAAAGAGGGTAAACCGTTTTTGTCTTTTGCTGTGCAAGGTGGGGATTCACAAGATCAGAATTTACTACAGTTTTTCCTGAACGTGGTTGAGTTTGGAATGACCGTTCAAGAAGCAACGGAGGCTCCTAATATTAATACGGATCAATTACGTCTTTCTTTGGGTGGAGAAGATCGAAATCCTAAAGCAGGTAATATTTTATTACATGATAGCACACCCTTTTATGTAAGGAAGGAATTGCAAGGAATGGGTTATCGCTTGCGCTTTGATGATCGCACCAGCGGACCTATTAATGCTATCTATTTTGATTGGGAACACGGCAGTTTCTGGGGAGGTTCGAGTAATCACGGAGAGGATTATGGAATTGGGTGGTGAGCTGGTTACCGGTTTTCCGGCCACCTGTTACCAGGGATTAGTGAACTAACTCTTTGAGATTTGTAATTCCGAATAGCGTTAATAAAAATTGGTGAAGAGTATGAAATTAGATAATAGTGTTTATAACTGCCTACTGATTACCCTTTATTTCAGTAAGTAGCTCCTTAATTAAAGCATCACCTTCATGCGGCTCGGGCGCTGGGTTGCTCACTATTTCTCCTCGTTTATTTATAATAACATATCGTGGTATGGATCGAAACCCAATTTTGTCTCTAATATCCTTTAGCAGATTGTTCGCGGCAATTAAATGATATCCTTTTAACCCTTTTAGGTAAATGGTATTTTTCCAGGCCTTATCATTTGTTTTTTTATCAATTGAGATATAAAGGATGATAAATTCAGGATGTGATTTTTGGAGTTGCCAAAGGCTTGAATAATTATTTTCAAATTCAGCGATACATGGACCACACCAACTTGCCCAAAGGTCGATTAAAATAGTTTTCGCTTTAAACTCTTTGATAAGCTCCTCTAAATTATTAAACAGGTCTGGCTCCTTAATAAAATTGATCTCAGAATTCTGATAGCTAACAGAGTCGGCCAGTACTTTTTCTATCTCCTTAGCTTTGGGTTCTAAGACTGTAAGGTAGGGAGAGCCTGGAAATTGATTTTTAAGAGTGCTATAGTAGTTTAATGTAACAGGGGTTTGATAGTGTGAACCTTGATGCCACATTAGAAATGTAAATGCAAGAAATGTTTCTTTTTGACTTGGATTCAAGTACTTTAAAGAATTGTCAAATGCGGTTTTTAAATGGTTAAACTCAAGAGAATCTGATTTGCTTCTTTCCTTGAGAAAAAACGTTTTGTATAGCATTACATAGTCGTAGATGTAATAGTTATACCAAAAAGAAAATTTAGCTTCTGGAATTTTCATGTCTCCATACAATTCATTTAAAAAAGGGGTGGCAATAGAAATCAACTCTTTGTCGGGCAACGTTTTGCTATACAAATAATCATAAAAACGAATTTCAAGCGCTGCACCACCAACCACCAAATAGTAATACTTAATATCAGATTGAATCATCTCTAAAAATGTTTTGCTATACCGCTTGGGTGCTGAGGCTGCTAATTTTTGAAGGATACCTAGTTCCCTTTGCTCAAGCTGTTTTAGGGAGTCCGTAAAACGGGTAGCATCAAGTTGCGTACTTAATTTTACTCCGGTCTTAGGATTCATACCCATTCCATGTGGAAATCCATCCCTGTCCAACTCATTTAGAAATTCATTTTCACGTTTCAGCAATCCTGAAAAGCTTATTTCTTTATCGGTATCAATTTTTGCTTTTATGTTTTTCCCTGGTTCAAGATATATGTGGTAAGATTGCGGTTTTTTTTTCTGTTCGGTAACACTAAATGACATAAACCCCGGTTTTTCTAAGGGTAATTTAAGTTGCACAACTCCATTTTCGTTAGGCCTTGTCGCTACAAAATAGTTATTGCAATAATCACCATTCTTTAAAGGTAAATTTATATAGATTGGTAAGTTGATATTTGAAACATTGTTGAACTCTATCCACACATAAGTTTGCGCTTGAAGCGTAAATGAGGCTGTTAGCCAAGAAATAACAAGCAGAATTGCTTTACCATTGGGCTTCATGTATTTATTTTGAATACAATGAAGATAGCAAAGACTTGCTATTGTAAGCAAATTATTTGCATCAGTTTATAATAGTTATAAAACTCTAGCTCTTCGGGATTTGCAATCCCGATGCCAAATTGGGCAGATTTCAAATCCTTTTTATCTATCGTTCGGAATTACAAATTCCGAAGAGCGTCCAAAGGATAAATAAATAGTATGTAGAGGTGATTATTATTTACCAGTGACTTAGTAACCAGTAGCATTTAGTAAGCTCTATCAACCGAGCCAGTTCCGTAAACCTTTTTCGTCACGTTTTTTGTATTGCCTTTATGTTTTACTGATCCACTGCCCAGGACAACTGCATCAAGGCTGGCCGAAGCGGTCAGCTCGCAGGTGCCGGAACCGCTCATTTTTACTTTAGCCGTTTCCAGTTCGCAGGCGAAGGCATTCATGCTGCCGCTTCCACTCATGATAATATCATTGGTGGTTGCATAACCTTTCAGGGTTACATTTCCAGAACCACTTATCTCAGTCTTAAGATTATTTCCCTTCAGATCTAATTCAATGCCACCACTACCGGCTACAGATAAGCTCATATAATCAGAGGCGATGGAGTTTTCAGAAATAATTTTACCACCACCGTTAACCTGAAGTTCATTGATATTTTTCACGCTCACCATCACTTTCATGGTAGGTTTGATTTTAATGTCATCAATTTTAGACCAAACACTCTTGTTCGGATTTTCTGGCTTGCGCTCAACATTGACCATAAGCACACCATTTTCAACTTTAACGGTGGTGAGTTCCCAGATTTCGGGCAGCGTTTCAACGGTTACTTCTTGCTTATTGGTTTGCTTTACATACACGGTATAATTGGAGTTCACATAGATGCTTTTAAACTCCGGCAGCTCCAATGTTTTTTTTGTTGTTTGTGCAAACGAAAAGGAGGCAACTGAAAGCAGAACAAGCGATATTAAAATTATAGTGAGGATATAATTGATCTTTCTCATGGGGTTTGCGATTTAGCGTGGCTAAATCTGCAAAGCTTTAGATGTAATCAAACTGCTCTTTCGACAAGATTACAGGCAGGAACGGTAAAATGTATTAACCAGCGGTTTGATTAACTATTTTACCTGCCTTTATTCTTAAAAATGTATTTGTAGATCAATACAAAAAGTGCTAGCCCAACGCAGATGATGAAAAATACAGTCGGGGTGATCAGTTTTACAGCGTGCATGGTTATAAGCGGATTCTTGTTTGAAATTTAACATCATTTCTGATATTTCCCTCAATAGTTTCGCTGCCCGACCCAATGGTGTCGCGGTCCGTGAAACGCACATTGGCCCAACGCAGCCAGATGTCTACTTTTTTGGAAATGGAATATTGAAACAAAAGATAATTTCTTACACCCACTCCGTAGTAAGCTGGAAATGAGAATGCGAGCCAAACGTCCTTTTCATATACGTAGAGTCGGTTGTCATAGTCATCGGTGTCAAACAAGGCGTATCGCCCACTGACAGAAAATTTTCCAGTGTTCCAGGTTATGTCTTGCAACAGAACCATGCCACGTGAGCTATTTTCTTCCAACGAATAGGTGCTGAATTGCGCTCTCGTTTTAAAAGTCAGGTGAGGGGTTATTTCATAATCCACATTAATCCAGTAATTGCGTTTGGTGCCGGGGTCGGTCAGGTAAAGGTTATTGTCGGCTGAGCGATTCCTGACCTTAGTTTCCTCCCGTGCCTGAAGAAACAGGGAAATCTTTTTTGTTGGTTTGTAATTAAATCGCAAAAGCCATTCACTTCCTTCGGAGGGAATATAGCTTCGATAGCGCAGCCACGGAAAGCGAAACAAATCGAAATAACCAGAGAAAGAATATTTTTTGTTGAATACATATTTCCATCCCCAGTACATTCCAGTTTCATTCTGCGGGGTGGTATTTTCTGCCACTGCGTTGCTATAAAAACTGTAGAAATCACGATCAAATTTTCGGAAAAGCAAAGACACATCCAAAGACGAAGTGACACTGCCGATAATACCGGCAATTGTACCAGTGCCTCTATTGATCGTGTGAGCAGCTTCGCTAAAAAACGCAAAATTTTTCCAGCTATAGTTCAGAAAAAATCCGGCATTGGTATTTTCATTTCCTTGAAAATTGAATTGATTATAAATATTTCGTGCCGGTGTCAACGGAATGCTGAATCGGGTATGATGCATTACTATTCCGGCATCCCATGTTTTGTATTTATAATTGATAATACCCGCAATATTTTTTTCCTGTACGACACTTCGATTTGCCAGCTCGAAGGGAGTGCGATGTAATCCAGTAAGTTGGAGCGAAGAAATTATATCGAAATCTCCTTCTGTAGTATCTCGTTTTATGTTGCCGTCTCTCCATCGCGATGAAATCATTCCATGCACCGTAAGCTGTTTGGAAAGTGAGTAGGAGATGGCCGCGCCACGCAAATACCTTGCTTCGTACACCGATGTATATGGCAGAAAACCGAGGTTGCCTCTTCGCACGGTGGTTACTGCTTCTGCATTTTTACCAATGCCAAAGGCTGATCCCAAAACCAATCCCTGACCAAATTGTGCCTGGTAGTCTCCTAATACCAGGTTTTTGATTTTACCTTTATTCATTAACTGTGCGTGGAATGATAAGAAATCTGCCCCGTATTGCTTCTTCGTTGGCGACCAGGTTATTTGTTCACCGGCATCTTTTTCAGCAGTAAAACCCAAACTGAAATCGCCTGTTCTGCGGGTTTGAAACCGTGTATATAATCGATCTGGTGATCCACTGTATTTGGACGATGGAGTGGTGGTTTCCTTATATCCTTTTTTTTCTTCCAGCGTTCGGTCGTAGCGAAGGATCAGATAATTATTCTTTTCGTTTAGGATTCGCTTAAATAAGTTTTTATTGAAACGGGCAGCTGCATCAGGCACAGTAACAAAGGGAACTAGTTTTTGGATTACATCTTGCGTAAATCCTTCAATATTTTGGAGTTCGTAAATAGAAAGAAAAGGCCCGGCTTCAATGCGATAGGCTAAGAAGGATTGAATTTGAAGCTCGTTCAAAATGAAAATGGATCGTAGTTGCTCCACCGTTACCATATTTAGATCGGCCTGATTGGAGTATAATTGTGCAAGGTTTTCGTAGAGATCCTCATAATTGATGTCTTCATCCTGAACAGCAAAAATTTCATCAACTAATCTTTCAAGGTCTACCTCTTTTCTGGGAACTCCTTGCGCGTGAGCAACTAAGTTAATCCCAAATAAAATCGATATGATCAGTACACGTTTCACTTCACTTCTTTTTGTGAAAACCAATAGCTGGCCGATGCCTGATGAGAGGCTCCTGTTAAATTATTAAGTTGAATGGAGTAATCAAACTTCAGGTTTTTCCTGTGGGCGCCAATACCAAAAAATGCAGCGTTTGGTTTGAGATTAAATCCAGTGCGAAAAAAAACCTTTCCATGAAAAGAATATTCAAGGCCTGTTCGCCAGGTAGTAGCGTACTCTAACTCCTTAGAAAGTTCGGTGGTTATGAAAATATTTTTTTCTGGATTATATGATAACCCGGCTGTCAAGCGGGTGGGTAATGGTTCATCATCTTCACCTATCCGCGACTGAGTAAGATTAGTAATGTAGGCTCCAATGGATAGTTTTTCGGTAAGTTCTGTGATACCGCCAAAATCAAAACTCACTGCTGTGGATATGCCAAAACCTTCTGCACGATATTGAATGAGATTCACCTTCATACCCAGGGAGGCAATACCTAACTGGTTACCAAAGCCAATGGATAGTGCCTGTTCATTGTATAAATCATCACCAAATCGAAATACTCCCAGGGCGGGTGTTCCCCATTTGAATGGTTTATTAAATGCAACTCCCATGCGGTTGGTGCTTTTGAGTTGCGATTGAACTTCATAAGCAACTCCCACATTGGGTTGAGTGATTTTTCCGAGCCCTCCAGGATTATTGAATAAACTCCATTCGTCTTTATTTCCTGAGGAGGCATAGCCCATGCCGGCTGCACGAGCTCCCATTTGTGTAGAAATGCTCTGAGCAATCGCTATTTTTGCAAATAGGATGAACCCTAAAATCTGGATTGTTTTACGCACAAGCTATAGTCGAGCATCTAAATTAAACTTTTTCGTGAATAGAATAGCTATTGGTATAGGTCTTCTTTTTTCATGTTTCGCTTCTTTGGCGCAATTGGAGAAGATGGAATATTATTCAACCGGAGAGTTGCGTGCGCGGGGGTTAGCGAACAATGACAATAAAGAAGGAGAATGGATTTATTTTTATCCTTCCGGCACGAAGAGTGCCATCGAAAATTTTGATCAGGGTATGCTTCATGGCCGCGTTGTTTATTTCTACCCTTTCGGAATCATGCAAGGTAAGGAAACATGGAGACAGGGACAGCTGCAAGACTCAGCCTGGTACTTCCATTTATCGGGCGCTTTGCATCGTAAAGGCGTGTATCAAAATAGTCGCTATATGAATGGGTGGATATATTATTTTGAAAACGGAGCAGTTGAGCGATTTGTAAATTATCAGGCTGGGCAACCTAATGGTGCAACTAAAGTGTATAATGACAAAGGGATTCTGCTTCAAGAAGGCGTCTATAGAAATGGACTTGAGGATGAGGCGTGGAAATTTTATAACCCGGAAGGAGTTCTTGAATATTCAGGTCAGTACGAAAGTGGAAAGCCGGTAGGTGTTTGGTATGAGTTCTCTCAGGGAAAGAAAAAAGTATACAAACGATATTAGAATTCTTTTTTCATATGAAAGAAAAAGCCTTGCGTTTTTTCTCTTGTAAAGGTGTACTCCAATCGGATCACTGCATCATAAGCAGTAACAATGTCAATACCCGCCCCTGTGCCAACCAGCATTCTATTTGAAAGCCGGTTGTTCAACTGGAGGGATTCATAATAAGGATAGTTTTCAACATATCCCCAGTCAAAATAACCTTTCAGGTAGATAGCTAATGGAAAATATCGGAATTGCTCTATGGGCATGTCATCCAATTGCCAGGTCCTCGATAAAATTCTTTTTCGAAATGTGGTTTTGTTCAGAAAAAAATTTGGCCCCTCAATCACATATACTTCATATCCCTTTACTAATTGTCTTCGGTAACCAAGAGCGCTGTAAAACGTGTAAGGTTGCTCGGTAGGGGTACTTAAGTACGCGGAGGAGAAATTTGATAAGTAATAATTTTTTCCGAGGTCAGCGAATTTTGCGTAGGTGACATTTAATTCCCATTGTTGTACATCTGAATCAATCAGCAAACCGGTTCTTTGTGCAAAGGCGGTTATCTGATACCCCTTAAGAGGGTATGCGATTACATCGCGATGCTCTGAATTGAATGTGTAGGTGATAGAACTGTATTGTTGCCTTACTAATGCATCCTTATAATAATTTGGATTTAAGTAAGCAATGGTGTCAACAACGCGGTTGTTTCGATAGCTAAAACTGAGTGAATGAGTTTCATAAAAAGATTTTCGAAACGTATAGGAGACGCCAAACCCTTGCGATACTTTCAATGTTTTTTTTCCTTCCAGAAAACTTAATTTATGATCATCGGTGAAGTAGGCAAGATTTTTTGGTTCATCGTAGTTAAAATCGAAGATGAGCCCGTGCCGTTGTTGCCGATCAATGTAGGGAATGCGATAGCTTAACTCAAATTTTCTCGTAAAGCCGAATTGCGCAGTGAACCGAAGGGTTTCATTGCGGCCTCGAAAATTGTATTGGTAGAGTCGCAATCCATAATTTACCCGCCTTAAATCATGGTTATAGTTTTGCCACCACTCATTAAAATTCCGATCCGATAGTTCAAAGATGGGCACCGGGAAGGTGTACCACCGCTCATTCACCTCGACCAAAAGATCAACTTGATTTGCACTTAACTCAAGCCACTGAATGGTCACCGTGTTAAACAATCGTAGGTTGTAAATCTTCCGCTGATCAAGGACCAATATTTTGTCAATTCTTTTTGTGCTTATAGTATCACCGGGTTTTAAACTCAGTTCGCGCGAAATAATTCTTTCCTTGGTCACTTTGTTTCCGATAATCAATACACGATTAACGGTAACTACCCTGTTGGGGAGTGTGTCCTGTTGGATTTTGACAAGAGTATCTTTTGCAATTTTCTGTGCATTAGCCAGGCTACACAGAAAAAGGAGCGATACCCAAGTAAGCGGTATCCCTAACTTAACTAGTCGTGAGAATTCAATCAACTTGGTTTTGTATTATGGGCTGATGAATTTCTGTATGACCATATTAAGATGACCACTCCGGCAATAATCAATGGAATACTTAGTATCTGACCCATGTTGATAGGAAGTTGGTCTTCAAACGAGACCTGATTCTCCTTCAATAACTCATAGGCAAATCTCAGACTCCATAATACGATCATAAATACACCAAAGATTCTTCCTACTGGTAACTTTTCTTTGTCTTTGTACCACATCAGAAATAGTACGATAAATAAGATCACACAGGAGATGGCCTCATAAAGTTGAGCGGGGTGCCGGGCAATGCCAAAGGTGCTTACCCTTGCTGCCAGGTTGCCGGATGTTTCAGTAATAAGCTGATAGTTTAAGGGCTCAATGCCAGGCTCATCGACAAACTCGCTGTAATAGCTGAGAAAATATTTCATATCGCCATTCAGGAATTGAGTTGCGTCTTCTGTGCTGGTGCCTTGCTTAAAGAAAACGTATATATTCAGAGGAACCCTTCCATGTGCTCCAGCAGGTAGTTCTTCATTTTTTTCAACCTTTATCGACTCGGCAGGATTGGATTTAACACGGTAATCCAGTAGTCCTTCTGTTACCCGATTAATAAAAACGACACTCAGGGGATTGTTATCGGATGGTTTGCCAATAATTTCTGAATTGAAAAAATTTCCAAATCGGATGAGGGCACCGGTTAGTGCAACAACAATAACAATTCTATCCAGTATTTGCAGGTAGCTCATTTCATGATCTTTCTTACGGCTGAAGAGCCATAAGGCAAATAAAATTCCAAAGGCTGCCCCGTGGCTGGCCAGTCCTTGCAAGCCAGTAAATTTGAATGGAGAAAATTCAAAAGGTAAAAGAATACTGAGAGGATCAGTTACGAAAAGTTCGGGTTGATAAAAGATAACATGACCCAAACGGGCACCTAATATCGTGGCAACAACCATGTATATCGTTAGTGTGTCCACGTATTTTTCAGGCCTTCCTTCCTTCCGGAAAATATAATACATCACTTGTTGGCTGACCAAAAAACCAAGTGCAAACAACAAGCCATACCACCTGAGTGAGAATGAGCCAATAGATAGAATTTCAGGGCTTCCGTTCCAAATAATATAACTGATCATACAATATTGAATGTAAAAGGCCAGGAACTTACCTACCTAACTGAGCAAATATAAGCACTAATGCCCAATGCCCAAGATGGGACTATAGGTTATCCAGTTGAATTAACTCTTCTTCAAAACCGCCTGAAAGAATAGGGAAACGGCACCAACTTCTTGGGTCAACATTAAGATCGTCCAGGTGAAATGAAGGGGCGAGTCGCTCTCTTTTCCACTGATTGGCTGCCCACAGTCGGTAGAATTTTTTTATGTGTCCCTTCAGGATAGTTGAATCATCCGTTAACGAGGCGTTACGTTTGGTGAGTTCGCGAAAAACTTCCGTGGGTGATTTTCTGTCCCGGATAGCCAGCTTTTCTATCGCTACCAATACGGAATAGGGCATCAGATCTTTTTCGTCTGTCTGTGTTTTGTCAAGAGGTCTTAATTCAGCCGTTGGCTGTAATGTATTCACTAAAGAAAGGCCGGAATAGCCCAGTTCTTTTTCAGCCCATTTCAACCATTGAATAATGAAGGGCTTATCAATGCCTGCAATAGGGGCAAGGCTTCCACTCGTATCTCCGTCCATAGTGGTATAACCAACATCGCCTTCACTTCGGTTGGAGGTGGTAATTAACACCGCTCTTTTTACGTTGGCAAGAAGCCAAATGATAGGCGATCTTCCCCGTGCTTGAATATTTTGCAACGCAATGTCATCCGTTTCCCAGGTGAGAGACCGCTCAAGTACTTTTTCAATTTGATGCGTGTAGTAGTTTACAGGTTCATCAATTTGCCAGGAGTGGAAGGCAGCACCTACACTTGTGGCGAGTGTTTGCGCTGCATTGAGTGTGGTTTGAGAAGAATTTTTTGTGCCCTGATAGGCGCAGGTAAATAATTCGTTTACAGCTTGCTTTACTTCGGATACCGGTTTGATTCCGGTTTTCGAAATAAAATCCTTCCAACCCAATTCTTTGGAAGCACGCTTCACCATTTCGACCACAAGCACAGCACACATCGATGAGTCGGCACCGCCACTGAGGCTTAGCACAAAGCCCTTTGCTTTACTTTTACGCAGGTAATCAAACAGTGCCAATGAAGTGGCACGGGCAAGTTCTTCATTCTCTTCTTTTCCATCCGTGATCGGTGCTGATTCTGACTGAGCAGGATTTTCAAAATCAATATCGCAGGTGAGCAGGTTGAAAGGTTTTAACGACAACCGTTCATTGCATTTTAGAATTTTTCCTCGTTGGCCGAATATTATGTCTCCATCATAAATCATTCTGCCAGCTTCATTGCCCAAAACGTTTACAAATAGATAGGCGCATTCAAACAGGCGCGATCCGTCAGTCACCACCTCTTGTTCGCGCAATTCACTTTTGCCTAATGCAAAATGACTTGCGCTTGGATTGATAATTAAATCCACACCACGTTTTTGCAAGCGATGGCCGGGCCGTTTATTTTTTCTCCAGGCATCTTCACAGATTTCAAAGCCAAACCTGATTCCATCGATCTCGTAGATGAGATCACCGACCTGAATTGTCTGTCCTTGAATTTGAACTTGTCTAACCGTATCAGCAGGCCAGGCATCAAACCACCGTGGCTCATAATGAACTCCGTCTCTGGCCAGGTTTTGTTTGAGCGTGATGCCCAGTATTTTTTGATTATGGATTACACACACACCGTTGTAGGTGATGGTATCAAATCGAATGGGTAACCCGATACACGCGGTGATTCCATCGCAATGAGGTATAATGGTTTGCAAATGAGTCCATGCTTTGTCACTTAACCAATCGCTTAGGAAAAGGTCCTCACAGCCATATCCAGTTAAGCATAATTCGGGGAAACCCAGAATGCGAACTTTTTTCTTTTTTGCTTCTTCGATAGCGGTAATAATATTCGAAACATTGTTACTCCAGTCGATAGGAGTTTGATTCACGGTGGCCCCGCCAATGCGCAATGGATTACTCATAAGTTATTAAGCATGAAGTTTGTTTTTTCTGCGGCATCCTGCTCTGCTTTTTTTTTCGTAAAACCAAAGCCGGTTCCATAGGGCTGATCGGCAATAAACACCTGGGCGGAAAATTCCTTTCCCATTTTACCTTTTTTTGTTTCCGTGAATTCAAAGCGAATATCTTTCCCTTCGCGTTGAGCCCATTCGATTACTTTGCTCTTGTGATTTAAATTCGAACTCACCACCACATCTAAGTCGAAGTAAGGTTGAATCAGTTTATCAATCACAAATTTTTTGGTGCTTATGTAACCCTTGTCGAGATAAACAGCGCCCACCAATGCTTCGAGTGTATTTCCTAATATGACTTGTTGCAGATGATTGTTTTTACTGTCAAACTGAACGATGGCGCCAATGCCTACTTTGCGCGCCAGGTTATTGAGCGATTCGCGGTTTACTATTCGCGAACGTATTTCCGTAAGAAACCCTTCGTCTTTAAAAGGATATTTTTTGAAAAGGTAATCGGCTACCGCAGCGCCTAAAATCGCATCGCCCAGATACTCCAGTCGTTCGTTGGATTCGCGATACCCATTTTTTTCTGTGGATCTTGAACTGTGAAGCGTGGCTAATTTATAAAGCGCCAGGTTGGAAGGCGTAAGCCCCACAATGGTACGGATAGCCGTAATCAGTTTCTTGTCATCCCTGGAATTTGATTTCGATAAACGTAGTAGATTCCACACAACCGGGTGGATTACTCTACTTTCTTGAGAAGCACCGAAGCATTATGACCACCAAAACCAAAGGTGTTGCTTAATGCAATAGTTACTTCTCTTTTCTGAGCCTTGTTAAAGGTAAGATTCAGACGAGGATCCAATCCATCGTCATCTACAAAGTGATTAATGGTAGGTGCAATGATCCCTTCGCTAATAGCAAGAAGGCATGCAATCACTTCGATAGCACCGGCAGCGCCCAAAAGATGACCTGTCATCGATTTGGTTGAACTGATGTTCATTTTATAAGCTTGCTCTCCAAATACTTTCTGAATGGCTTTTATTTCACCCAGATCTCCAAGAGGCGTAGAGGTTCCATGGGTATTGATATAGTCTACCTGGTCGGGTGTAATTTCGGCTTCCAGTAATGCATTTTCCATTACTTTGGTAATGCCTGCTCCTTCAGGATGGGGTGCGGTAATGTGATAAGCATCTGCCGATAATCCTCCACCAATGATTTCAGCATAAATTTTTGCACCACGTCTTTTTGCGTGTTCATATTCTTCCAGAATTACTGCGCCCGCACCTTCGCCCAAGACAAAACCATCACGGTCTTTATCATAAGGTCTTGAAGCTGTTTCAGGAGAGTCGTTTCTTTCAGAGAGTGCTTTGAGCGCGTTGAATCCACCAACTCCGGCTTCACATACAGCAGCTTCTGATCCACCGCTAACGATGATATCTGCTTTGCCTAATTTTATATAGGTGTAAGCGTCATAAATCGCATTGGTTGAGGAGGCGCATGCAGAAACGGTCACAAAATTAGGACCACGGAAACCATATTTAATGGAGATGTGACCTGCGCTCAGGTCTGGAATCATTTTAGGAATGAAGAAGGGATTGAAACGAGGATTGTTTCCACCCTTTACATAGGATTTCATCTCCTCCTGAAAAGTAAGCAACCCTCCTATACCTGATCCCCAGATCACGCCAACGCGGTCAGGGTTTAATTCAGATAGAGGAAGGTTGGCATCTTTTATAGCTTCGTCAGCAACCACCATGGCGTATTGTGCGAACGGATCCATTTTCCGCCCTTCTTTGCGATCCATAAAGTCTTCAAAATTGAAGCCTTTTACTTCGCAGGCGAATTTGGTCTTAAAAAGAGTAGTGTCAAACTTGGTAATAGGGGCGGCACCACTTTTTCCAGCTTTCAGACCTTCCCAATATTCTGGCAAGGTATTTCCAATTGGAGTTAATGCACCCGCTCCTGTAATTACTACTCGTTTAAATGTCATACAATACGTTAGTGACGGAGATGATGAATCTCTGATTATTTCTTAACGTTCTCCTCAAGATAAGAAATCGCCTGACCTACGGTAGCAATGTTTTCCGCCTGGTCATCAGGGATGGAGATGTTGAATTCTTTCTCGAATTCCATAATCAGTTCTACGGTATCCAAGGAATCAGCTCCCAAATCATTGGTAAAGCTTGCCTCAGGAGTAACTTCAGATTCTTCCACGCCCAGTTTGTCGATGATGATCTGTTTTACTTTTTGTGCGATTTCAGACATGTTTATAAAGGTTTAGAGTATTCAAAAATCTGTGCAAATAAAGAGATTTGGTGCAATATTGTCAAACTTTTAGAGTTGCGCTTAACATATTGGCCCGCAAAAATGAAAAAAAAAATACTTGAAATCGAATATAGTTATGATTTTGATTTAATAGGCGTTATTTCGTCCGCCAAAGGTTATAAGCTTGCCTGGGACATTAATAATCAATTATCGACTCGATTGGTGAAACAGCCAGATTTAAAAGTGCAGTTTAAGAATAAAGCAGAATGTTTGTTTTCTTATTTCTCGTTCGAGAATGAGGTAAATAAATTGAAATTGTTCCGCAACAAGCCTAACGATAGTGAGGGAAGAAACTTTCTGTTGCCCGAATTCCCACACTTTGACTATATCATCTTAATTGAAGGAGAAGAGCATGGAAACAGCAATCGATTGCAAGAACTCTTGCGTAATATTGCTTCCATTGAATTAGTCGCTTTTATACCTTTGGGCGCTTTAAAATCGAAAGACAACTTTATTTTCTAACCAAATTCATGGAACATTTCTCTTACAACAAGACTAAAATCGTTGCCACTGTAGGCCCAGCCTCTAATAATAAGGATATGCTCAGGGCCCTCGCCAAAGAGGGTGTTGATGTTTTCAGGCTCAATTTTTCGCATGGTAAGCATGAGGATCACCTCAAAGTAATCAATTTTGTGCGCGAGATAAACGAAGAGTTAGGAACGCATATTGCCCTTTTGCAGGATTTGCAAGGTCCCAAAATCAGGGTTAATGAAATGGAGCCAGGTATCGAAATCAAAGCCGGAGATACCATAACGATCACTACCAAAGAGGTTTTGGGAAATAAGGATCTGGTAAGTACATCCTACGAAGGTCTTCCAAAGGATGTGAAGCCAGGCGACATGATTCTGATTGACGATGGAAAAATTGAATTAAGAGTAAAAGAAGTGCGTGGTATTGAAGTAACCTGCACGATTGTTTATGGTGGTCCATTGAAATCCAGAAAGGGGATTAATTTGCCCTTCTCAAGAGTCTCGGCACCTTCATTGACCGACAAAGATTATGAAGATCTCGAATTTGGTTTGAAGAATAATGTTGATTGGGTGGCTTTATCATTTGTAAGAAAAGCAACCGATATCGAAATTCTGAGGGCAGTAATTGATCGGTACAAGTCTCATACACGGATTATTGCTAAAATTGAAAAACCAGAAGCGCTTGAAAATATTGATGCCATTATTGAGGCAACGGATGCCGTGATGGTAGCCCGGGGTGATCTTGGAGTAGAAATCTGGATGGAAGAAGTGCCGATGGTGCAAAAGATGCTGGTGGAGAAGTGCAATAAAGCTTCGAAGCCTGTAATTGTTGCCACACAGATGATGGAGAGCATGATAGAAAACCCGCGACCAACGCGCGCTGAAACCAATGATGTAGCGAATGCCGTGCTGGATGGTGCCGATGCACTCATGCTATCTGCAGAAACTGCAGCCGGAAAATATCCGATTGAAGTTATCCGGAGTATGGTGCGCACGATTGGGTCGGTTGAAAAACAAGGAAATATTTTTTTTCGATTCCGCGAAGTAGACCCCAAGTCCAGCAACTTCTTCAACGATAGTTTGATTCTCACAGCTTGTAAATTAGCAAAAGATGTAAATGCAAAAGCCATTGTTGGTATGACGCAATTGGGGTATGCTGCTTATAAAGCTGCATCGCACCGACCAAATGCCGATATTTTTGCTTTCACCAGCAATGATACAATTCTAAATACCATGAATCTTGTGTGGGCTACACGCGCTTATCATTATGACAAAGCGGCTTCCACTGACGAAACGATCTCCGATGTTGAATTCATATTGAAGCGCGATGGTCACGTAAAGACCGGAGACACGTTTATCATACTGGCGAGCATGCCTATTCAGGAACGAGGTCGCTCGAACATGATTAAAGTTCATGTGGTGAGTTAATTCACCATCACGGTGAGTTACTGGTACCGGGCATCCGGCAACTGGTAACTCATCTACAATTTAGGTTCAACCATAATTACATCTTCCCGCTCCACTACAACAGCACCGGCAGGGTCACCCTTGCGCTTGCGCACGTATTTTTTTGGAGTAAAGGCAACCGGACAAAGTGTTTCTGTTTTTCGTTTGGAATTGTATGCCGCTAACTGAGCAGCGCGCTCAATAACATCCTTCGGGAAAGTTTTGCCTGACTGATGTTTTATAATCACGTGCGAGCCAGGAACATCTTTTGCATGAAGCCAGAGGTCTTCTTTATAAGAATGCTTTAACGTGAGTTGGTCGTTGCCCTCCGCATTTTTCCCCACCCAAATCTTGAACCCCTTGTGTTCAAATTCAAAGAAGGGTAGCGACTTTTCTGTGTTTTTACTACTAATTGAAACAGGAGAATTATTTTTTCTTAAATCTTTCAAGTCTCCGGTAGCTTCCAGCTCCTCCAACGAAAAATTCCACTTTTCAATTTCTTGTTTCTTCTGATTGATTGACTCTTTTAGCTTGTCAATTTCAATTTGTTTGTTCTTGGCCTTGCGATAAAACACCTCCGCGTTTTTTTGTGGATTCAGCTCTTCCTTTAGCTTGATTTCAACAAGACTATTGTCATAAAAGCTGTTCAACTGAATAGTTTTCATGCCGGTTTTCATTTCGTGCATGTGAGCCATGACCAAATCACCCCACAATTGGTGGTGATTAGCTTTTAATAATTCATCCAGTTTGTTTTGATTTTTTTCCAGGTAGTTCTTTCCTGATCTGATCTGATCGGTGAGCTGCTTTCGGATCACAGTCTTTTCCGAATTCAGGGTATTGGCAACTGAATAGGAGTGAAAGAATTCATTAATTGCCTCAATGGGGTCATTAAGCGTCTTCACTATTTCTCCAAAGGGAAGTAGAGAGAAAATCAAAGTTCCCTCATAATCAATAAGAAAGTAGTGGGGTTTCTCTAAAGCTGATTTTAGTGTATTGAGTTCGCTCCACTGTGCTTCTTTGTCTTTTGTTTTAAAATTTCTTTCTTCAAGCCAGTGCCACACCCATTTACCAAACGTGAAATATAAGGAGGATAGTCTTTCTTTATTTTGCTCGAATGACTCCTTACTCCAATCGATGGTGCGATCAAGTTGCGAGAGTTTTAATTCTTTATCAGCCACCTGGTGATTTCTAAATAAACTGGTTGCCCCTTCATCTTTGAAGAGGACCACATTCGACCGGTTGCCATGCATTTTGAAAAGTAACGACCAGGAATCTTCCAAGCGAATTGAAAAACTTCTCTCATTTTCATATTGCTGTACATCCAGCACTTTTTTCATCAATACATCATTGAAGAGATCAATGCTATTTTTTCTTGCCCGGTTAAATGTTTTGGGAAAGGAAAGGCAACAAAAGTTGGGAAGAAGACTAGCCTTGATAAAAAGTGAGGTGTTGCTGTTATTAAATTCAATAATCAATTCGTCCTTATTTTGACTAAAGCATGATACCAGCCTGTAGCCGTTGAGTACTTGCTTTAACTGATTGCTGAGTTGAGCTAGAAAATAGTAATTGTTATGCACGTTCAGATCGTGATGGTCAAGCCATCATAGGCCAAAGCTACTGAATTTGGAAGTTCCCTTTCGATCTGTTTATGTTGCCCTAGTTTGTGGCTGATATGAATAAAATAGGTTTTTTCAGCGCCAACCTTTTCGGCTACATCCACCGCTTCACTTAAGTTGAAATGCGAAATATGCTTTTCGCGTTGAAGGGCGTTGAGCACCAATACCTTGGCCCCCTTCATTTTTTCGTAGGTGGAATCTGGGATCTGGTTGGCATCGGTGATGTAACAAAAGTCACCTACACGAAAGCCCAATACAGACATTTTAAAATGTTTTACCGGCAATGGGGTGATGCGAACACCGCTCACGGTAAATTCTTCCTCTGAAATCTCATTCAATTGCAGTTGAGGAGTGCCGGGATATCTGAGTTGTCCGAAGGCATAATGAAATTCTACCTGAAGTTGCCTTAATACAGCTTCATTGCCATAAATAGGCATATCCTTTTTATGCAAATAATTATAGGCTCTCACATCGTCAAGTCCTGCGATGTGATCTTTATGACCATGAGTATAAATTATCGCATCAAGTTTGTAAATCCGTTCGCGTAGCATTTGCTGGCGAAAATCAGGCCCTGTATCAATAACAAAACTTTTGCCGGAGACCTCGATGTGAACGGATGAGCGCAGCCGCTTGTCACGATAATCCATAGAACTGCAAACCTCGCATGTACACCCAATAACAGGCACGCCCTGCGATGTTCCAGTACCAAGAAAGGTGACTTTCATGGCCTCTGGGCTACAGTTTAACTTCTGAGTGTAAAAGTTCTTCGTATAATTTCAAACTCTTCTCTGTAAACCGGCTGGTGTCCAACTCCAGGTTTTTCAAAATGTCCAGCAAGGCATTGATTTTACCTTCTGTAGTAAAAAACTTATTGACAATCATGATCTTCTGTTCCTTCAGCAGGCAATACCCTGATTTGAAGTTACCCTTTTCATAACGGAGTATGTAATCCGATTCGGCAACAAGGTCCTCAAGTTTGGCAAGAAATTGATTGGTGTACTTAATCATTCGTAGTGGCGAATTTTTATTCAGCAAGATAGGGATTTTAGTATTGAGTAAATAGTCCTTTGTAATTAGTATTGATAGTCAAGCCCATAGGCTTATTTACCTAAGACTTGGGACTCACCACTATTGACTATTTTTGAAAGTGCATTCCAGGAAACTCATTGTAATTGCAGGGCCCACGGCCGTGGGAAAGACCGAAGTGGCGTTGTGGCTGGCCGAGCATTTCAAAACTGAAATTATTTCGGCTGATTCGCGCCAGATTTATAAGGAAATGGAAATCGGCACCGCCAAACCTTCGCCTGAAGAGTTAAGCCGCGCTCCACATCATTTTATAAACACGCATTCCATTGAGCAACCCTATGATGCTGGGGCCTATGGAAGAGATGCATTGGTGCTCATTCAGTCTTTATTTAAAAAATATGACACCCTCATAATGTGTGGTGGCTCTGGGTTGTACATTAAAGCGGTGCTGGAAGGATTTGACGATATGCCTGAAATTCCATCAGGCACCCGGGAGGGAATTATAGCAGAGTACGAGTCAAAAGGACTTGTTTGGTTGCAGCACGAGGTGAAGCAAGTTGACCCCGACTATTTTGAACAGGTTGATATAAATAATCCCCATCGGCTAATCAGGGCGCTTGAATTATTTAGGGCCTCAGGGCTAAAGGCAAGTCAACTAAGGGTGAAGGAAAAACGAAAACATAATTTTAGCATTATAAAAATTGGATTGGAACTGGCGCGCGAGAAACTTTATGAACGCATTGATGCCCGCATGGATGCTATGATTGAAAAAGGATTGTTTAAAGAAGCTGAACGCTTTTTTCTGAAACGAGATTTGAACGCCTTGCAAACAGTAGGTTACCGCGAGATATTTGATTACCTCGAAGGAAAATATGATAAGGAAGAGGCGATTCGTTTATTGAAACGAAACACGCGGAGATACGCCAAGCGCCAGCTTACATGGTTTAAACGTGATGATGAAATGCATTGGTTCAGTCCAGACCAGGTGGAAGAAATGATTGAATTAGTTAACAGTTGATAATGAACAATTGACAATTTCGCGCTTCAGTGCAATTACCTACTTTTATATTTTAAGATTGTCAATTGTCAACGGTCAATTGTCGACTGGGTTGAACTATGAATAGCAAAAAGATTCTTATTATCACGTATTATTGGCCACCCTCTGGTGGAAGCGGTGTGCAGCGCTGGTTAAAGTTTGTGAAGTACCTGGTGCGGGCAGGGTGGGAGCCTTTTGTATTCACTCCGGAGAATCCTTCATTCACTATTGAAGATACGTCTTTGCAAAAAGATGTACCTGCCTCCGTGGAGGTAATTCGTTTTCCTATCTGGGAACCCTATCAATTATTTTTCAAACTGTCCTCCTTGTCAGGAAATAAAAACCCTCAACAGGCCGATTTTATTTCAACCGGAAAAAAAACTTTCTTTCAAACGATAAGTTCGTGGATCAGGGGCAACTTATTTGTTCCGGATGCCCGGGTATTTTGGGTAAAGCCTTCGGTGGAATTTCTTACTGAATTTATAAGTAGAAAGAAGATTGAAAAAATTGTTACTACAGGTCCGCCACATAGTATTCATTTAATTGGATTGCGATTAAAGAAATTAAATCCTGCACTTCAATGGATTGCCGATTTCAGGGATCCCTGGACTGAATGGGATTTACTCGATACACTCAATCTAACGTCACTGGCTAGAATGAGACACAGAACACTTGAAAGAAAAGTACTTACCAAAGCAGACCGGGTTATCACCATTGCTCCTTATCATGTAAAAAGATTAGAGGTGCTCAGCGGAAGAAAGGTCGACTTAATCACCAATGGTTTTGATGAGGAAGATTTTCAAGAAGTCATTCATACCCGAACTGAGAAATTTACGATCAGGCATGTAGGCATAGTGGACGAATTGCGTGATCCTAAGCCGGTAATGCAAGCGATCAAAGAGCTTTGTGCTTCTCACCGGGATTTCGCAAATCACGTGTTGGTCGAGTTTATCGGCAAAGTGAATTCTACTTTTAAAAATTTTGTAAATGAAGACACCCAGCTTTCACTGATTATAAAGTTTACTGATCAAATCCCACATGAGCAATTATTAAAATTGTATGGTAGCACCGATCTTCAATTGTTAGTATTGGCGCATACTACCATTGCTCCTGGAAACTTACCCGGTAAATTTTTTGAATACCTGGCTTCCGGAAAACCAATCCTGGGGATAGGACCTACGATGGGTGATGCAGCTGAAGTATTGCAGCAAACTCATGCCGGAATAATTAAAGATAGAAACGATCCAGAGGGAATTAAATCTGAATTAATGCGATACTATCAGGAATGGAAGAGAGAAGGTGAAATAAGAACTGGAAATATTCAACTTTATTCCAGACGCAACTTGACAGAAAAACTGATTTGTATTTTTAATGAAGATCGGATGACCACTTTTAGAAAACCATGAAGTTTTCGGTTGCCCGTTCGGAGTTCTTCTGTTATTCTTAGATTTGCTTGATTTTTAATCTGTCAATCATAAAACGCAAATGGAATTAATTAAGGCTCTTATTGATTTTGTTCTTCACATTGATCAACACCTTGTTGAAATCGTAAATGAATACAGATCGTGGACATACCTCATTCTATTTCTGATCATTTTTGCAGAAACCGGACTGGTAGTTACTCCCATTTTACCCGGAGACTCACTACTATTCGCAGCGGGTGCTATCGTTGCGAAGCCTGAATCCGGATTAAGTATTGTAGTCTTGTGTGGTTTGCTGATGCTGGCTGCTGTGCTAGGAGATATGGTGAATTACCATATAGGAAGATTTATTGGTGTGAAGGCCTTCAGTGGTAAGTATAAGTTGTTGAAGGTAGAATATCTGGTGAAGACACAGCATTTTTATGAGAAGCATGGAGGAAAGACGATCATCTATGCGAGATTCATACCGATCATCCGCACCTTTGCTCCCTTTGTAGCTGGAATCGGAACCATGAGTTATGGAAAATTTGCATCGTTTAATGTGGTGGGGGGTATTGCTTGGGTGTTTAGTTTTCTAATGCTTGGTTATTTCTTTGGGGGACTTCCTATAATAAAGGATAATTTTACTTTCGTAATCTTTGGAATCATTTTCCTTTCAATTCTCCCTCCAATCATTGAATTTCTGCGTGAGAGAATGAGAACGAAGTCTTCGACATAGATATATAGCGATGCCTATTTTCTTAAAGGCAACTAGATTGTGTAGTTGGTACCTGCCACGCCTGATTCAACATTAATTTTACCTGATAGAGATTCTACACGAGACCGAATGTTGCTCAAACCGAGACCGGGTTTTGGATTATTGAGAACGAATCCAATCCATTCCTTTTCTAAATAGCTGATTAGCCTCAACCGATGGCTTTGTCCAGAGTATAAGTGAAGAAAAAAGCACAGTGACAACCACCGATCGCAAAGCAATATCCAAGAAAGTATTACCTATTTTAGGTACGAGGGTATTCACAAAAAGGGTGAGTGTGGCAATACCCAAAACCTTTAACGTTGCCCATTCAAAGGGTTGAATGCCAAACCGGGCATATATGAATATAAACTTGATCACATTGAACGCGATCAAGGCGAAGGCACTACCCCAGGCGGCTCCTTCAATGCCATACCGCGGTATCAGGATGTTGTTCGAGATAATGACAATGGCCGAAAGCGAGATAATTAATATGATATTAAACCGGTAATATTTTGAAAGCACAATGATCTCGCTGCTGGGGCCAAAGAGCATATCCATCAGTTTGCCAAAGCCTACAATAACAACCACCCATTTACCCAATTCATAAGTATCACCTTTCGGCATCAGGTCAAAAATATTATCCAGATTGATCCACACCCCAATGAGCAACAACGACCCAATAATAAATTGGTTAATGGAAGTCTTGCGGTACAGCGAAGACACTTCGTTTATTTCATTTCGCTCGAATGCTTTTGAAATCAAAGGCATCGTGATCTGGCTCAACGCTCTCTTCGGAATCTCAATGACGGTAGCCATGTAAAAGGCAGTTGTGTAAATAGCATTGGATGCCAGG
The DNA here is from genome assembly GCA_964540915.1 of uncultured Ohtaekwangia sp. Lineage (GTDB taxonomy): Bacteria > Bacteroidota > Bacteroidia > Cytophagales > Cyclobacteriaceae > ELB16-189. Next base: position 6,207 of record CAZIOY010000002.1, on the reverse strand, counting down.
CCCAACATAGCCGACACCATCATGCTATCGATTTTTCCAATGAGAATCATGCCCGCCATACCGGCAAAACTCAGTAGACTGTATTTGAATAGTTCAGGCAATTTGCTTTGATCAAGATTTTTGAAATCCGTTTGTATCGAAATTTCACCTTGCTGCCATAAATAGAAAATCAGAAGTAGGAGGCAGAGGAGATAGCCTGCCACGGAGCCAATAACAAATTGGTCAAAGGAAAGCACGCCACTGAAGTAAAGAAGTACCAGTATGGAAAGAAGCAATCGGGCGACTATCTCCCGAAGCAAGTTAGGGACGACTGTTTTTAAGAGTGACCTCGAGAAGGCCTCCAGCACAGCCATCATCACCAACACCAGCGTAAGCCAGATTACCCACGATGAATATTGAATAATCTCTTTCGCGTTAACTTTAAAATAGGACAGTAGTGGATTTTCAAATAGTTTAAAAATGATAAAGAAGACAGCAAACCCAGCCAGTGCCAATAGCATCATTAGCGTAATGAATGTGTGCGATGTGCTTTTGTCTTTTACAAAATGAGGATAAAACCGAAAGATGCTTTGTGTAAGCCCGAACTGGGCGAAGGGAGATAATAGAATGGCTGCATCCTGTATGGTGCGAAAGAGCCCCACTTGTTCCAGCGATAAAAACTTGGGATAGAGGTACAGCAGATTAATATAGCCAATGACGACACCCGCGTAGGAGATGATGGTTGAATAAAAACTTTGGCGGATGACGAGGCCCATACTTCTAGTTAATAAACTTTTCTATCAGGTGAAGTTTGCTGGGATGAACAAAGAAGCAATCCCTTACACCATCATCCTTCCTTCGAATCAACGTTCCCACCTTTTTTAGTTTTCCACTAACGTGATTAAAAAACAAATAATCATGTCTTTTCATGATTGCCTCCAGTTTGTCCTCAATTTTATCAAACAACGTTTCGCAAATAATAATCGGATGAAACTGTTGAATCGTTTCTTCTGCCCCTTGCAGGATAAAGTTTTCTGTTCCTTCGGTATCGATTTTTATCAGATCAACACCTGAAATGGATTTTTCTGTTACGAAGTGATCGAGGGTTTCAGTTTTCACCGTATAAGCAGTCTTAGACGAATCTTCTTTTAAGCTTCCAACGCCTCCAAGATTGTATGGAAGGTAAGAATACTTTTTATTTCTTACTTCATAAAACTTTACTTCGCCTGATTCTATGGATAATGCCTTGGAGTGAATGGATATTTGCTTCTCCAGACCATTTAGAAGTACATTTTTCCTTAGATAGTGAAGCGGTCCCTGTGCGGGTTCAAAAGCGTGTACATGGATTACAGGATTGCTTGCGGCCGCCAGCAATGAATAATAGCCGGTGTTTGCACCGATGTCAATAAATGCATTGCAGGAAGGAATAAGTTCCTCAAAGATGGTGGTGTACTCAAATGAATCAGGACCTTTCCAGTAAAGCAGTTTGGTAACGTAACTCGTCTGGTTCGTTGCCATTTTAAAGTGAACACCTTCTCGTACCTGTATGTTGATAATACCCGATGGGGGAAGGCGAAATTCAGTGATGGCTGAAAATAATTTGTTTATCCCCAGTAAAATGGGATTTATGTATGGGTGATAAATAATCCTATATAAGAATTGCAAGTGGTTAAGGTTTAAACCAAATCGTTGTGTCAAACAGTCCGGTAGTGGTGGTGATGCTCTTCCAGTTTTCCAGCACTTTGAAAACGGGCTTATAACGGGCCCGGTCAGAATTATCCAATACAAAGATTCCGTTTGATTTCAATTTAGGGATAGCATTGAGGCAACACTCAACACGGGCTCTGCCATCTACAAGAATAAAATCAAAATGATTATCAGGATATTCTTTCACAAAAGAAAAGTATTCATGATACTCTTTGCGAACCTGAAAATCTTTGTCTGATAAATTGAAGTCTTTATAAAAAGTATATTCATAATTCTCATTAACCGTTTTGGACATCGGTATAAAACGATAGTCAACATGAGTAAAATTGAGTTTCTGAAGTTTATCCTTTACAATTTTAAACCACTCCTGATTGTGCTCCACACTGATCAGGTGCTTCAGGAGTTTTGCAAAGAAGATGGTACTGTTGCCGCTTCCGTATTCAAATCCAATCAAATCCTTGGTAAGGATCTTTTCAAACGTCTTGATCGAAGCCTGGCTGGTCCACGGAGCATGCTGGTATCTGTTTTTGAAAAGTTTGTAATAGACTTTTAATAACGGGCGGGCGATGCGGTAAAGAATATAGCTGGATGAGAGTGATTTAGATACGATCAGATTTTTCTTAGGAAACAAAGGTGACGTAGAGATAGTAAGCGCAATATCGTAGGCGGTTGGCATGGTTAAATTCAAATAGTGGTATATAAATCAATCAGTATGTGCTGGGTAGTTTCCCAATTCAGATCACCGTTAATGGTGGCTTGGATTCCGTTGGTACCCAATTGATCTCTTAAATTTTTGTTGCTATAAAGCGCGTTCACCTTTTCAGCAAAGTCCTTTGGGTCACTGGCTTGAAAGACAAGCCCTGATCCACACTTTTCTGTAATTCTTTTGAGGGGAGCACATGTACTCACCAATAATGGTTTTCCAGCCATCATTCCTTGAAAGAGTTTATGAGGCACCGTATTGTTGGTGTGGCCATTCGACTGATGTGGTATCACGTTTACATCTGTGAGTGACATGTAGGAATAGAATTTAGAGAATGGCTGATACCCAAAAAAGCGGACATTGTTCAGTTCCAGTTCAGCAACCAGTTGTTTAAGGCTACCCATAACGGAAGGACTTCCAAAACCAACAATGGCCAACTGGATGTTATTATTTTCTTTAAGATACTGCATTCCCCGGATTGCTGTATCTACACCCCGGTGCGGACCGATGCCACCCGAGTAGGTCAAAATAAATTTTCCGGGCAGTGATGAGTACACAGAATGATCAATTTTCTGGTGGACGAAGTCCTGATCTTCTGTATTTGTTACCACGTATATTTTTTCAGCATGTACGCGGTGTTCGCGAATTACCCGCTCTTTCATTTCGTCCACAACAGCAATAACCCGATCACATTCTTCACAGGCTTTTCTCTCAAAGGTTGACCAGTGTGCAGGATTCATGAAGAGGGCGTTCTTAAGTCGCACGATAGGATTCTTCTTCCATTTAAACCAGGTGCGCAATGCCTCGGGATAATTCTCGTGCATGTCAAGCACTACTTTCAGGCCTAATTTTTTTTTCAAACTTAGGGCAGTTCCGGCAAGAGGGAGGTCATGAACATGAATCGTGTTGATCTTTTCGGAGATGAGAATGCTTTTTGCTGCCCATTTAAATTTTGGATGTACAAAATTTAATGACATAACACTATCCCAAAATGCGAGTTGATAGTTATTCTTTCCGGCATCAATCCGGTGGATGTTAATGCCCTCGAACCGCTCAACTTTATTTTGACCCTTTTTTCTAAGGCACAAAAGATGAACTTCAAAACCCGCTTTTATTAATGCGTCTGATTCCTTCTTAACCCGGATATCGGCTGGGTAAGGTGCATTCAACAGCATTAAAATCTTCTTTTGCACGTTTAAATTTTAATTTCCCGCAAAGAAAAGGAATTTTGTAGCCGTAATAAATACCCAATGAAAATAACCCTGATTGCCGGAGCCCGGCCCAACTTCATGAAAATAGCACCCATCATCAGGGCTATTGAAAATGCCCAACAGACGGGTGAGAGTATTGACTATCGCCTGGTGCACACAGGGCAGCACTATGACGATAGACTAAGTAAAATCTTTTTTGAACAACTTGAAATACCGGAGCCGGATATCAACCTGGGTGCAGGCTCTGGCACACAAGCGGAACAAACAGCCCGAATTATGATTGAGTTCGAAAAGGATCTAATCAGTAACCCAACTGATTTGGTTATTGTGGTTGGGGATGTAACGTCTACGATGGCGTGCACCATTGTGGCTAAGAAGTTAAACACCAAAGTAGCTCATGTGGAGGGAGGAATTCGATCTTTTGATATGACCATGCCAGAAGAAATCAACCGAATGGTGACTGATTCTTTGGCGGATTATTTTTTTACAACCTCAGTAGTTGCCAACCAGAACTTACGCAACAGCGGAGTTAACGAGGAAAAAATCTTCTTTGTTGGCAACACAATGATTGATACCCTGATGACGCATTTGCCAAAAGCAATTAAACCATCATGGTGGGATTCGTTTAAACTACAATCAAAAAACTATTTTGTGTTGACCATGCACCGTCCTTCCAATGTAGATGATCCTGAAAAGTTTGCCCGATGGATGGAAGTACTGGATCAGTCGGGCTTGCCAGTTGTTTTTCCTATACATCCGCGAACGCGGAAAAACTTTACAAATCTGAAACAACAACCAAAACATATTCTGGCTACGGATCCGCTCAGCTATCTTGAATTCATTTATTTGTTGAAAGAAGCCAGGGCCGTAATCACCGACTCCGGAGGAGTGCAGGAAGAAACCACGGTATTGGCTATTCCTTGTCTTACGTTAAGAAACAATACGGAAAGACCAGAGACAGTCACCATGGGTACGAATGAAATGATTGGAGATAACTTTAACTCACTAAGTGCTGCCTTGAAAAGACTTAAAACCAATAGCTGGAAGAAAGGGACGGTTCCTGAATTGTGGGATGGGAGAACAGCACAGCGAATTATTTCTATCATAGTGGCTCTAAAGGTTTGAGTAATCCTAGTATTCAAAGTATTTTTATAAATGCGTAAATTCATTTTTTTACTTGTTTTTACATTGATAGGTCTAGTCAGCGCTTATGGACAGTCTGATAATATAGGGTCAGGTCAGGCACTTCGGTTTGATGGAATTGATGATTATGTAGATCTTGGGAACACGTATCATGATGTAAACTTACCCTTCTCTATATCAGCCTGGATTTATATTGATCAATCTGTAAATTTTCCGGTACCCATTTTTGTATCAAATGACAACAACCCGATCTACCGAGGATTTTGGTTTTTTATTAGCCCGAGTGTTATATGGTGCGAATTTGGTGATGGAACTGGCGGCAGTACCCCATCTTTTCGAAGGGGAAAACAAGCAATGGTAAGTAATGTGCTTGGTCGATGGATTCATGTTGGTGCCGTAGTGAAAGGTGCATTTGATATAGATCTATTCTTAAATGGTATCAATGTAGGTGGGAATTCAATGGGAGAATCGAATTTATCAATGGCCTCCAGTTTCCCTGAAGATCATCCAAAGATAGGATACTTTTTGTCAAATAATGTGACCTATAGATTCAAAGGCGCGATGGATGAAATCAGGCTTTGGAATCGGGCGTTATCGCAGAGTGAAATTCGGGATCAAATGTGTAAGAGCCTTGTGGGAAATGAACCCAATCTGATTGGCTATTGGAATTTTAATGAGCTAAGCGGGAGCTTAACGCTGGATAAATCGACAAGATCTCATAGCGGTACATTGGTGGGAAATCCAACCCGTGTTTTCTCAGGGGCTCCACTTGGTGAAGCTTCTTTAAATACTTATAGAACGGATTGGACCAGCTTCTCCTTTGAAATAGCAGATGGTGAGAATAAGTTGGTGGCCAGCAATGTGAAGAATGGTCCCGAAGGGATACACCTCTATAAAGTAACATCCAATCCGAGTCAAACTGCAGGCCTCAATGCTACGTTGCCAAATAAACCTTATTTCGGAGTATTTCTGGCCAGCTTAGACAACGACAACAGTTTTGATGCATCTTATTTATTTGAAGGTAAATTACTTTGCAAAGCGTACATAAGAAATGATAACAGTTCCGCTTCATGGACATCGAATGCCATGCCTCTTAAGAACAAACTGCAACAAAGCGAATTTGTTAAGGATTTTGGAACAGCATTTACATTAAATCTAGGTAATGATTTAATTACATGTACTAATCAGGAGGTTATCCTGGATACCAAGATAACGGATCCCGATGTATCATTACTATGGAGTACCGGGCAGACAACATCAAGCATAAAAATAAATTTGCCCGGAAAGTATTGGGTAAGAGCTGAAAACTCTTGTGGCATTGCTACAGATACAGTAATAATAAGCTTGGTAATACCACCGCCTTTATTTTCATTGGGTGATGATCAGACTCTATGCAAGTTTGATCCTATCGTGTTAAAACCCTACCCGAATTCAGCAGGTTATCAATTTTCATGGCAGGATAAT
>CAZIOY010000001.1:111402-150512 GCA_964540915.1 uncultured Ohtaekwangia sp. | reverse complement strand
TTGTGTTCATACAGATTTTGTTTTGAGTGTTATTTTATGCTCACAAAAGTAGAGCACTCAATAACCTGTAGGATAGGACGAAAATGGAGTTGAATAGGACTTACCTGAAATTGTGCCTGAACGCATCAGGTGAATACCCAGTGTGCTTTTTAAAGAATCTGATAAAGTAGGAAGCATCTTGGTAACCCAAATGATACGCTATCTGATTTATCTGTTTGGATGTTGCAAGAAGGTGTCTTTTGGATTCCAAAATAGTGTATTCATCAATAAGGTCTGAACACGTTTTACCTACCGTGGATTTAGTAATGGTATTAAGCTGGTAGGTCGAAATGTTCATCAAGTCTGCATATTGCGATACTTGCTTGTGGGAAGAAATATTCGTCTCTAAAAGTTCTAAGAATCTCTCAAGCTGCTCTTGTGCATAATGATTAACTCTGCTTGATGAGCTTTTTTCATTCTGTCGATGTCTCAAATGTTCGATAAAGAAAATGCCCAAATTTGCTTTAATGACTTGTTGATATCCTTCTTTTTTTTCGCAATACTCCTGAAAAATATATGTCAATATTGAAAACAACTTCTTCAATCTATTTGCATCAAGTTGACAGAGATTTTTACTACTGACTTTGCGTAAGTGCTGATTTGATGCCTTGTCAAGAGGGTGATAAAAGTCGGAATTAAATTCCATTAGGTATCCTGTACACTGGGATTTTAACGTAAGCTGGTGTACCTGACCTGGACGCATGAAGAAAACTGAATGGTCGCAAACTTTATAAGAAGTAAAGTCTATTTCATGACTCCCCTTTCCTTTTTCTAAAGCCAGAATATAGAAGAAATCATGTCGGTGAAGTTCTTGAACCATGTCTTCTCCAGCAAGTAAATCCCGAACATTTCGTATGCTAAAGTTTTCCGAAAAATTCGGCTCTTTTTTGGGGTTCTTAATTTTTCTTATTGGAATGTCTTTCATTTTAAATTGCCGGTCGCACTCATTTCAATGATAAGCTATTATTCTTAACGAAAGATATAGTTTATAACTGACAGTTTGTTCAAGAGTTAGACTAGCGTTGGTGTCGCGATGGGTTTGCGCGGCTATGGCATGTGCCAAAAGCGGAGATGATAGGATGACTCGTCCTGAAAAAAAACAAAGCGATCTGTCTCATAAAAATTCGCAACGACAACAGAATACTTTTATAGAACTACTTGTTCAATCTCCTCACTTAAATTTTAATGTCATGTTTACCAGGGGAGAGCTCGCAGCCAATCGTGGATCATTGATAAATCTTTGGGGGGTGTTTTTGTTCACGAAATAATTTTCGGGCATCAACTTCATAGAAAATTCATATTTTTTATTCCGGCCAATATTGCCTTGTAAACTCTTGAGAAGATTATCCTTTTTATAGCGCTGAAAAACTATCTGATGGGCAAGCAGTGCCACTGAAGAGGGCACAGCGACCCATGCCGTTGGAGAATCGCTTTCAATGATCAACATTACTCCCAATCCTAACAGTGCACCCCCGGCCGAAGAAACACTAATGGTGCTTCCCTGTTTTTTGGTAAGATGCACGTTCTTTACCATGCGTTGTCCTATAAGTGTTCCTGCCACCGCAGTTGCGGCAGGCACAAGCAAAAGAGTGTTTGAATCTTCCCCATTCGTATCTAATGCATTTGCAATTACTGCAAAGCCTAATCCGGTGGAAATAACACCGAGGGAACTTACCGCATCTACATCTCCACGGGTATAATCATACTTGTTAGCCACCTTGTTCCCCACCATGATGCCACCTATACCACCGGCCAGTAAACCCACGCCAATCAAATTAGCATTATCTGTACTCGTTGCAGCCAGGATAGAGCCACCAACCAGCGGCCCCAGAAAACCATAGTGCCGCATCATTTCAATCTTACCACCAGAGATATTTTTCTTCTTTTGAGTCTGGAAGGCAACTTCACCCAAAGCAATACTGCCAATGGTTGATAATCCCAACACCAGGTTACGGGTGTCCTCACTATCGCCCCCGATGGCAAGACCCAGTGAAAGTCCGTTTACCAACCCCAGTATCTTTCCGGTATTGGCGGCACGCATGGTGCTCTCTGTTATTCCCTCATATTTCTTCGAATTAAACGCGGGGCCCAACATCCATAATCCACCGGTAATAAGCGGTATCCCGGCAGCAGCGGCATTGTCTAAGCCAGCTATTACGGACAATGATATTCCATAGTAAATACCATAACCCGCATTGATAAACTTATCGCGACCGCGCCATTCAAATTCAGTCTGCTGCTCAGTTTGTTGCTGTGGTGCTTGTGGTGCCACCAGCGGTAAAGCCAACTCCCTGTCCCACTGTTCTTTCATTCGCTGATAGACCTGCTTTTCCTCTTCCGATAAGCGATTGTAATAGGTAAGCAAATAGGCTTCGTAGTCTTTTTGATACGCTTCTTCATCGACTGAAAGTGCCTGGCCCTTTTCTTTTATGGAAACATAAGATTGCTTGGTGGATTCCTGCCAGTAGCCACGGGCGGTGTAAAGGTTTTGGGCGTTGGCGCTTATGCCAATACAGAGAATAATAAAGACAGATACCAGTAGTTTTGCTACACCTGCTGAGCAATGATTGGATTCCATATCATAAGTTTTAATAATGAGGCTTATAAATATACCATTTTTTAAGAATGGCCTCACAAAAATGGATTTACCTGCTAACAGTCAACCTTTTTGATGATGGAAATCATAGAATTTGTTTAAAAAGAATGCGACTATAGTATATGATTTAAACACACCCAATTATGGCAATCGAGATAAAAAAGAATCCCAAGGTGGATTTAAACAGTAAGCGAGGGATGATTTTTAGCATCAGTATGGTCATCACACTTTCTCTGGTGCTCTACGCCTTCGAGTGGAAGCAATACGACAAATCGGTGGTGGAGTTAACCTCCAGGCAAACGAACGTCTTTGAAATAATGATTGAAGTTCCGTCTACGGTTATTCCTCCTCCCCCGGAAGTAATTGTACAACAACCTCAACTGGTGGCGGTGCCTGATGAAGAAGAAGTTGAGCAAGAGATTAAATTTATTTTTGATGTTGAGGTAACGGAAGAAACAAAAGTGGAAGAATATAAACCTATTGAAATGCCTAAAGTGGTGGAGGAAGAGGCAGACCAGATTTTTGTTATCGTGGAAGAAAATGCACAACCAAAAGGAGGCCTTTCAGAGTTTTATCAATTTGTGAGCAGCAACATCAAATATCCTGCTCAAGCCCGCAGGCTAAATGTAGAGGGCAGAGTGTATGTTGAATTCATTATTGGCAAGGATGGAAAGATTTCTGATGCCACCGCTGTGAAAGGCATTGGTGCCGGCTGTGATGAAGAGGCCGTAAGAATTATCATGGCAGCCCCTTCATGGAATCCAGCCAAGCAACGCGGCAAGCCCGTAAGACAACGGATGGTATTACCCATTACCTTTAAACTTGCGGCTTAAGTGTTGCTTCGAATTAGTTCACTTTAATTAATTCTACTTCAAAGATAAGGGTGGCAAAAGGTGGTATTTGTGCGCCTGCACCACGCTCGCCATACCCAATTTCTTGTGGGATGTAAAAAATAAACTTGTCACCTTCTTTCATCAGTTGGAGGCCCTCCGTCCAGCCGCGGATAACCTGGTTCAATCCAAACGATGCAGGCTGACCTCTTCTTACAGAGCTATCAAACTCATTGCCATCAATGGTCGTTCCGATGTAATGCACCGTTACATTATCTGTAGCTGCCGGAGATTTCCCGGTGCCCGACTTAACAACTTTATACTGAAGTCCGCTGGCAGTCACTTTTACTCCTTCTGCCGTTTTGTTGCGTTCCAAAAACGCCTGGTTTTCTTTTTTCATATTCTCGCTTTTTTCTTCTGAAGCCGCTTGCATGTATTGTTGTACAATCGGCATACATTCTTGTTGACTAATTTTTAACGTTTTGTTCCCATAAAAATCTTTGATGGCCTGTGAGATTACTTCCACATCCAGCGAATCGCCACCCTGGCCTTTCAGGTTTGATGCCATGATCACCCCCACCCCATAACTGGCGCGCTGATGCTCATTCTCAATAACCACTTCCTTTGGTTTCTTTAATTCAGTGATCTCCGTATTTAGTTTTAGGTTTTCAGCTTTCAGTTGGGCCACTGCAGCCATTAATTCTTTTTTTGATTGCGCAAATAGGGTAGTGCCCATCAGCAAAATAAAGCCCAAAGCAAATAACTTCATAGTGTGACAATTTAAATCGAGCGCAAATAAAAGGAAAATAAGCCTACTCTCCGTGAAGTGAAAAACAAAAAATCAACATCTTGCGGAACAATGACAGAGCCGGGCGCATGAAATTAATTGTGAAAGTCGCTTTAGCCGTGGTTTCTATGCTCTTCGCTTGCGCGATAGCCTGCTATGTGTTTCAGGATAAACTGATTTTTCAGGCTGATGCGCTCGATCTGGGGTATCACTTTTCTTTTGACCAGCCCTACGAAGAGTATTTTATCTCTACTCCGGATAATCAAACGATCAATGCCCTGTGGTTTAAGCCTTCCCAACGAGCAAAAGGACTCATCATTTATTTTCATGGCAATGCCGGTAATCTTCAGCGCTGGGGAAACTATGCGGTTGACATCACTCAATTGGGGTATGAAGTATTGATGATCGATTACCGTGGCTATGGAAAAAGCAGTGGCACCCCGAATGAACAAGCGCTCTATGAAGACGCACGTTTGGTTTGGCAGTGGGCCAAAGAAAAATCGGAACATACTAAAATTGTGATTTACGGAAGATCGCTCGGCTCTGCTGTAGCCACTCATTTAGCGGCTGACGTGCAACCCGATTTACTCATCCTGGAAACACCGTTTGATGAATTGAAGAATGCCTCTCTGCTGCGTTACCTGTTTTATATTGTCCCCCTCAAGACGAAGTTCGCCACCAAAGAATATCTCGGAAAAGTAAAAGGCAAGATTGTAATCTTTCAAGGCACGGATGACTGGGTAGTGAGCTTAGCTTCTGCCGAGCGACTGAGACCCTTGCTAAAAGAGACAGACGAGTTTATTGTCATTCCTGAAGGCGGGCATCGCAATCTGAGGGATTTCGTGCTGTACCATACGAAGTTGGCCGCGGTGCTTCAATAAGATATTCGCTTTCCACTCTCAGAATAATTGATTACTTTTTTAGAATCGTTCACCCATGACCATCACGCTTCTCATCATCCTGGCAGTCTTATATGCAACTATTGCATTCGTATTCTATTTTTTTCAACACCTGTTTTTCTTTCGCCCTGAAATATTATCGGCTCATTTCAAATATCAATACCCATTTCCGTTTGAAGAACTCGATTTTGAAATGGAAGATGGTGGCCACATCAATGCCATTCATTTTAAGGTTCCCAACTCACGCGGTGTTATCTATTACCTCAAGGGAAACTCGCGCAGCATTAAAGGATGGGGCAAGTTTGCCAAAGACTTTGTGAGCAATGGTTACGATTTTTTTATGATGGACTATCGCGGGTTCGGAAAGAGTCGGGGCAAGCGCACACAAGCAAAATTGTTTGACGATGCTCAGTATTTATACACATGGCTGCGCGACCGATACCCAGAGGATAAGATTGTTATTTTCGGAAGATCTCTGGGAAGCGGCATTGCCGCCCGGGTTGCTTCCTGGAATAATCCACGCACGCTGATTCTGGATTCTCCGTATTTTAGTTTTTATCACAACGCAAATCGTTTTCTTTTTTTTCTCCCGCTCAACTATCTCATGCGATATGATATACGAACGGATCACTATTTAAAAACTACCAACTGCCCGGTGCATATTATTCATGGCACACGTGATCGTTTGATTCCATTCAGTCAAAGTACAGCCTTAAAAAATCTGTATCCGGATAAAATAATGCTTCATCCCATTGATGGCGCTCATCATAATGACTTGCCTGAGTTTCCGGAATTTTTTGAGTTGCTCTACGACATTTTGTATGTGGCCCCGGAAGACGAAAAAACAAAAAGCAAAGAGTAATGATGAAAGAACATCACCACATCGACTTCACCCGCGTGTTTGATATTCTTTCGTATCAACAGAAAAAATACCCACAAAGCAAAGCACTGAATGGCAAGCAGAAGGATAACTGGAAAAGCTATTCTATCGAAGAGGTAATCAAACAAGTCGATCATATTTCTTGCTGGCTGATTGAAAATAAGTATCAAAAAGGTGATCGCGTTGCCGTGATGCCTAAGATGGGGAGCCCGGAATGGATGATGATTGATTTTGCTTGTCAACAAGCGGGATTAATTCTAGTGCCGGTGCATCCCACAGCTTCCATAGAAGAAGTAACGTTTATTCTCAATGAGACCGAAGCTAAGATTTGCATTGCTGCGGATGTTGGTCTTTATGAAAAACTGATTCCGTTAAAAGAGAATACCTCTTGCAAAAGCCTTTTTCATTTGGAACAAGATGCCGATGGAAACCTTTTATCACTCATCAAACATAAAAACACGCAACAACAACAAGCAGAGTTAGAAACAAGAAAAAATAAAATTTTAGACGGAGATGTGTTAGTTATTCTTTACACATCCGGCACCTCCGGCACCCCCAAGGGAGTCGTGCTCACGCATGCCAATGTGGTGAGCAGTGTCAAGTCCATGCTCACCATTTTACCCTTGAATCCGGGGCATCGTGTCTTAAGCTTTCTTCCGTTTAGTCATATTTTTGAGCGCACTGCCAGTTTCACCTATATGGCCTTCGGTGCAGAAATTTATTTCAGTCAGCGTCTGGATGAATTGAGTCAAGACTTCAAGTTCGTAAGACCCTTCTGTTGCACCACGGTGCCGAAGACGCTGGAAAAAATGCACGACATCCTGAGCGAGAAGCTGCTTGAGCGAAATGTTGTGAAAAGAAACGTGATCCGGTGGGCTATGCTCGTGGGCGAAAAATATAAAGACAAGCAACGGCAGGATGCTCTCTACCGAATAAAGTTATTTATCGCACGCATACTCGTGTTGAATACTTTCCGCAAAGCGCTGGGCGGAAAAATTAAATTCATGGCCGTTGGCGCTGCTGCGCTTAGACCCGATATCGGGCGACTATTTTCCGCGGCTGGCGTGCTCACCTTATCCGGATATGGAATGACGGAAGCCTCTCCTTTTATTTCCGTAAACCGTGCCGAACCCGGCCTCAACCAATTCGGTACCGTGGGAATACCCGTGCCCGGTGTTCAAATAAAAATTGATGAGCCCAATGAAAATGGCGAAGGTGAGATTTTAGTGAAAGGTCCTAACATTATGCAGGGCTATTACAATCGGCCTGAACAAACACGCGAAGTATTTACGGAGGACGGATGGTTTCGCACAGGCGATGTGGGCAAGATGGTGAACAAGCGATTTCTTACTATCACCGATCGCAAGAAAGACATCTTTAAAACCTCGGCAGGAAAGTATGTGGCCCCGCAGGTTCTTGAAAATCATTTCACCCGTTCTCCTTTCATCATGCAATGCTTAATACTGGGTTTCAATAAGCCCTATGTTTCGGCCGTCCTGGTGCCCAACTATTCATTATTGAAAGCCTGGTGCGAAGAACAAGGAATACACTGGACAGCACCCACCTACATGGTACACAATATCAAAGTTATTAAGAAAATTCAGGATGAAGTGGATCGCCTCAACGAAATCCTCCAGGGATTTGAACGAATCAAAAAATTTATTCTCAATGAAGAAGAGTGGACGGTGGAAAACAAAGATCTCACCACTTCATTTAAACCCAGGCGGGCTAAGCTTCTTGAGAAACACAAAACGGATATTGAAAAAATGTATCAGTGACGTTTAGTTGAAACTTTCAGAATAAGTTAGGCAAAATAATGCGGCAATATATTATGCCTCTTATAGGGCTTGGATTAATGGATAAAATTAGCGCAGGTCGTTGCCCTGCGCTGTTGATCCAGCCCTCTCAGGGCTGCAAAATCTTTAGACTAACTTCCTGCCTTCAACGGACTTAACAAACAATTCAATTATGGTGAAGCCGAAATTATAAGTAATTGATAGCTCAGAACGATAAATAGTCAAAAAATCAAATCCGCTACCAATAACTTAATCCTTGATACACCTGACTGAAAAACCGCTGCCCTTTCGCCCAGTGTCGCGATAAATTCCTGCATCAGATGTATGCAAATTTATGTTGATCGCAAAATTTGCATCAATCGGATTTCCACCAGGAAGTACATCTCCATCTTTGTACCCAGTTGAAGTCCAATAATTGCCAAACGATCCAATGTCCCACCAAGTGCCATCAAAATAATGCCCCCCTCCTGGCCGCGCTGTAAATTTAGTCTCATCGGTTGCGCCACTATTGGGGCTTACCCAATGGCTTGTTCCAAATTCCTTCAATTTACCTCCTGCAACAGCTTCTCCACCCAAATATGTTATCAACGTTGTCCATTCCGCATCTGAGGCCACATGCCACTCAGCCGGGCATAGTTTGCCTGTGTTTACTGTATACCAATTATACAATGCGCCATATGCTCCCTTGTACATTGCTGCATCGTTTTTAAACCAACAATAACCTGGCGTGGTCAGTTTTGACCACTCTATATTATCGGTAACTAATGGAATAGGCGAGCCATCGTTAAATTTAGATACTCTAAGATTTTCAGTAGTCCATACTTGACCACCTATTTTTGTTGTTTGATAAACATAACCCTCGATATCGGTTACGGAAATAGTAGGTATTGGAGGAGTTAATGACACTTCTTCCTTTTTACAACTCACTCCGAGAAGTATAACCAATCCCATTGTTGGTAATAAGTATGTGCAAATTTCGTCTATTCGTTTCATATCAATTGGGTTAGTTAAATCCAAATTTAACTTCGTCATTCATACCAAATTATTTTTTTCGCTAATGGTACTTAATAAACGTATCGAAGGCTATGATCAAGGGACCAACGCCATTCGTCTTTAGAAACCGGCTCTCTGTAGAGGAATGTATTAATAAGCATAGGTAAATGGCAGTTAAGCATCCTTTTATCTATTTTTATATGATGCGTTTAGCCATCTGACGCATTATGCTGATAATTTGTAAAATCATTCAATTAAGTTGATGTGGTCATCCCAAATTTGATACTCTCAAATAAAACTTATTACCGACCGTGGAGGCATTTGTTGTCGTTAGTTGTATTTGCCTCACTGTTCCACATTACCAACAACAACAGGACACTCTTATACCTCGCTTGTTACCTCCCATCCTGTATCCTATCCATATATGTATTCCCTTATATTTTATTGCCCTACATACAAGAAAAAAAATATCGCTCATTTGCGTTAGGGTTTTTTACCATCTTTTGCCTCACCCTACTAACTAATTATTATACAAGTCTGGTGTTCTTCAATAATTGGGGTAGTGATCCATTTACACCGAACATGATAGTTGGGTTGGCTTTTTATAATCAGATCAACGCGCTGAGCGTTGGCGTTATTGCGCTGAGCATTAAGGCAACCAAAAATTGGTATTTACTTTATCTGGAGAACCAGAAACTCGAAAAAGAAAAGGTAACAAACGACCTCAAACTTGAGAAGACAAACCTGTATCCAGAGTTCATCTTACCAGCTTTAGGCACTATTCAGTTAAAAATAAAAGCAAGTGCAACGGAAGCGCCTGTTTTGCTGATGCAGCTATCGGATATATTGAGCTATCTCCTATACGACAGCCAGGAAGATTTTATACAGTTGGAAAGGGAGATGATCATGGTGAGGAATGCAATGGCGTTTGAAAAAATGAAACGAGACAACCAAACCTTTCTTTATTTATTTATAGCTGGTAATACTGAAAATAAATATATCACCCCTCTTACGTTGTTCCGTTTAATGCAAAATTCATTGCAGATGATATCTCATGAAGAAAAAGGATTGAAGGAAGCCCGCTTTAAAATTAGTATTGAAAATGAATTTCTTTTCTTTGAGTTACTCGGAATTTATTCTAATAAACTAAGTAAGGTGGACAGTCGGAAAGATACTTCGGCTAACATGCGTGAGCAGTTGACAGGATTATGCAGAGACGCGCAGCAAATAGAAGTGGTCGAAGATGAGGATATATATTCCCTTTCACTCAGGCTGCAGCTAACAAAGCTCACAACATTTGAAAATATTTTAAACCCATACGAAAACAAATAAAATGTATTGGCGTGAATTTCTATTGTCTGATGAAAATCAATATCGCATACCTCGGCATTTCTTGTTTTGGATAACACGCTTTCTCTTCATTTTCTGGTTTATGGTGTTAAATTACTTCGCAATGAATCCAAGTGAAACTAAGACATGGGTAGATTGGCTTACATGGAATGCAGTAACTTCAAGGGTACCACGGATCGCTATACGATTTATTTTTGAAATCTGTTATTGCTACGCAGTGGTTTACTTTTTATTCCCAAAATACTTTAGAAAAGAAAAGTACATTTCCTTTGGTTTAGGATTGGTGTTCATTTCTATTCTGCACAATACTCTACTTCACCTATTCGTGTATTGGATTCCTGGCCTATCGGTCTATCCAGGATTCTTTGAAATGAGTGAACAGGTCTTTTCTAATTTTATATGGATGGGCTTACCTACTTGCCTACTGCTTATCGCCTTCAAAATATTAAAAGACGGGCACAAAAAGGAAAAAGAAAAAACTGCTCTGGTTATCGGAAACACAAACGCTGAGCTTCTATTTCTAAAAGCTCAAATCCATCCTCACTTTCTCTTTAATACCATCAACAATATCTACTCCTTTACGCTAGATAAATCCCCAATTGCTGGAGAGCTTCTCGCAAAACTTACTCATATACTTCAATACATGACCAAAGAGTGCGCCACGCCATTAGTAAACTTGGACAAGGAGATAAAAATACTTAACGACTATATTAGCCTGGAAAGCGTGCGCTTCGGGAATCGTTTGGAATTACTAATAGAAATAAATGGAGATACAGAAAACAACATGATAGCTCCATTATTAATGATACCGTTCATTGAAAACAGTTTTAAACATGGTGCAAGTAAAATATTGAAACATCCGTTGATAAAATTAAACATTCAGATTCAAGACGACCTGTTAGTATTTAATCTGTACAATAACAAGCCATTAGCATCTCCTGGTAAAAAGGAAAAAAAAGGACTTGGGTTAAGTAATGTTACACGAAGATTGCAGCTTTTATATCCTAACAAACATTATTTGAAAATTGAATCCGGGGAATATTTTTTTTGTGTTAAGTTGACCATACCACTTGAGAAAAAACAACTATTAAATAAGTTTACTGGCTCTGACGTAACTACACTGGTTTACCAACAAACCGAAACTCATGTTCGAATTTAAAAAAATAGCGTGTATGGCGGTGGACGATGAACCACCCGCCCTGAATGTGCTGCAAAAACACATTGAGGCTTTACCAAGTTTAACTCTGACGGCTACGTGCTGTAATGCAGTGGAGGCCTTTGAAAAGATGCAACAACATCATATTGATCTGCTTTTCCTGGACATTCAAATGCCTCAAATTTTAGGTACAGATTTTATCCGTACATTAAAAAATCCTCCCAAAGTGATTTTTACAACAGCGTATAGAAAATTTGCTGTCGAAGGTTTCTCACTTAATGCGGTGGACTATTTACTTAAACCCATTTCATTCGAACGTTTCCTAAAAGCCGTGAGCAAAGCAATGGATTTAACCCTGAGTTCGCCATCCGATGAAGGCGGCATCAGCTCGATAGAAAAAAATAAATATCTAACTAAAACACATTTGTATTTCAAGGTTGATAGAAAAATGGTGAAAGTGATATTAGAAGAAATTCTATATATAGAAAGTTTGAAAGATTATGTAAAAATTGTAATGAAAGCTAACACCATCATTACCAAACAATCAATTTCATCGTTAGAGGAAATGCTTCCTAAAACGAACTTCATCAGAATACATCGCTCCTACATCATTGCCCTGAACAAAGTTGATTCCTTCAATCATGAGTTGATAGTCATCAATAAAATAGAATTACCTATCAGCCGGATGTACAGGCATGAGTTCAGTAAAAGATTCTGATGTATGACTCTGTGGAAGGATTTGATGTTTTTTTAATTTATATAAATTATTAGCGCAGGACAAAGTCCTGCGCCATTGATCTCGCCTTTCAGAGCCGTAAAAAAACATCACTGATATACAATCAGATTAAACTCTGGGCTTCGTATCGGTCAGGATCGCATCGAGGTCTTCTCCTGGCAGCGTAATTATTTTTTCTGTTTCACGATCCCATTGAATTCTGCGTCCGATCTTGTAAGACAAGCCTGCCATGTGAGAGGAGATCGCTTCTTCGAATCCTTCTTTGATACCACAGCTTGGAGAGCCTCCGTTGCGGATGCAACTCAGCCACTCACGCATGTGAAGGAAGGTTGGGTCTACCCGTTTGCCATCGCGATACGTGTACAGCAATCCTTTATCCGCAAAGTATTTTGCTGTAGCAGAAGTAACTGCATCGGTCTGGTTTAAGGCTGGATCGTATACATAAATGGGTTCTGACGCATCAATTCTCTTCTCTTTAATCAGATCTGCATACTTGCTGGAGCGGGCATCGGCATACACGGTAACGGAATTACTTAATTCCATGGTGCCATCATGACCCATCAAATAAGTAGGACGTTCAAATTGATTACCCAGCGTAGCACTGTACACAAACGTCATTCCTTTTTCTTTTCCTTCTTGCTGACTTGATCCTGTGGAGAAATCTTTATACTCCATGTTCACCTGCAATACATCCGGCACATTGCGTCCATCGCGGTGAGTGTAAATTCCACCTGACGTCATCGCGGAATCAGGAATACCCATTTTCAAAACACAATTCAAGCGATCATAATCATGTGACAGCAAATCGCCAGACAGACCAGATCCGTATACCCACCATTTTCTCCAGCGAAAGAAATGTTCGAGGTTGAATTCAGTCATTGGTGCATTTCCTATAAACTGATTCCAGTCGATTGTTTTAGGTGAAGCATCGGGGTGAATTTCATATTGCCATGCACCATTGTCATCATTGCGATTGGTGTTGGTGGTGATCAATGAAACGTGACCCAACACTTTTTTGGCGATGATATCCTGGGCTGTTAAAAAGCTTTGTGTTTGTCTGTGCTGGTGACCTAATTGAAACACTACTTTCGGATTTGCTTTCAACGCTTCGCGCAGTGTATAGGTTTCTGATACATTGTGTGTCATTGGTTTTTCAATGTACACGTGCACACCGGCAGCAATGGCTTCCAAAGCGATGGGGGCATGCCAGTGGTCAGGTGTTGCAATTACGATGGCATCCACTTCTTTGCTGTGGATTAATTCTTTGTAGGTAAGAAATCTCTTCACCTTGTTGTCATCAGAAGTAAAAGACTCCACCACCCGTTGAGCGCGGAAATCAAAAATATCACACACTGCATTGATCTTGATATTCAGATTCTCCTGAGCCAGAAAATCTTTTAATCGATTATCATTAGGATTTTTTTCTGAAGCTTCCTTCATGTTTTTCAACCAGTCGGTGGTAGCATAACCGAGCGCACGACAGAGTTGCTCACCGCGAATGCCAAAGCCGATGATACCTATCCTGAGCGGATCACCCGACATAGGACCGGTAGGTGGTGGTGGTGATGCTTTGATGTTTAATGTTTCAAGCAAAAGTTGTCTCTCTCTTTTTGCATTGCCCGTAACGCGGGCACCTGCAAACCATACGCTGCCAAGAATGGGTATACCGGCCAGGCCACGTAACATATCCCTCCTCGACCATTTCATAAAGTTGTCATTATCGTTTGTCATGGCTATTCGTAGTTAATTTGATACTTGAGTTTTTTTCGTTAAAAGATTTTCAATGCCAAACGCCCAGGCGGTCGGGAACAACATGATTACCCACAATGCTGCAATCTCAATCAGGTTTTTGTTCACAATCCAATAGCTGCCTTCAGAAGGTCCTTGAGGCAAGCCTGGGAAGGCAGGATGGGCGAGATAGTACAGCGCTAACAAACCTATACCAATTACACTGGCCCACTTGGTTTTAAAACCGATGAGCAATGAAATGCCAACAATTACCAATGCCCCGATATTAAGCACATCTACTACTGAAGCCATGGAGCCGCTGGCCAGCCATCCAAAGAATGGTTTTAATATACTTGCGCTTAGCAGATATCCTTTGGCTGTCCACGAAGGGTTATACAGTTTTACTACTCCCTCATACAAAAAATGCCACCCCACCAGCAAACGCAGGGCAACCAGGGCATATAGTTGCCCCGATGAATATTTTTGATCTTCCATAAATGTTAGTTTTTAGTGTCAAATAAAATTAGGTAATAATAGAGGTTGAAACCACAGGCTAACATGACGATTGTCAGAAAAATCAATGACTTTAAATAGGCCTGAATTGGGACGTTTTTAAGAGGATCAGGCCAGCGCAAAAAACGGCATCACAGAAATTTCCACGTCTTCCATACTCTTCGCCCCGAAACCGGAATTCCTTATTCATTCCAATCTATTTCTTTTCAGCAATTCACGAACTACAGCTACTAAGAAATTTTTTCAGGATAGTCGGTTAGGTTTTTTTTGTAGAACAAGGATAAAAAAATCAGGACTGCCGGGCTATCATCCGTCACACGTTTGGCATTAAAAAAATCTTCCGGGTCTTTATAGCCACTCATTTCTTCAAACTGCTGGCCATCTAATTTCTTGAATCCCATCGACCAGTTCTTAAAAATCCGGAGTTCGGTATTGCCTTCGAGCATGGTGGTTACTTTGCGATGGCGGGAGTCTTCTTTAATTTTTTTATAGAGTGCGTTCACCATTTCATATTCACCTTCCAGCACCTGAATAAATTTTTCGTGCAGGTATACCAGCATACCCGTGATTCTATTTTTCTTGTTAAACAAGCGGCTATCTTTAAGAATATCCAGAAGGTCATCCTCCCGCAAAGGCCTTGATGCATAACTTATGTAAACCAGGTGATACATGGTTGAGTAAGCTATGAATTTTGCTCGGTGTGGTCAATATCCTGTTGATCCGGTGGGATCGGCTGCCGGATGAACGGTGAAGCAAACTGATGTATGCTGATTGCCTTGCGCGAAAGCCAAATGCCCACCACTAAAGAAGCCAGCGCAACAAACACAATGCCGGGCACAAATGAAATGAAGAGGCAATAGTCATAAGTGCCATGAAGGAGTGTGGCCACCGCCAACGCATGCAGTGCATAATAGGATTTCTTGTGTTCGAACTTCGCCTTGCCCAAATAGAAGCCCATTAGTATTGCAAAGGAGGCGTGTGCCGGCACCGCGGTAAACATGCGCATGAAGGCCGTACCTATTCCACCTTCCGTTACATAAAGAATATTTTCAAAGGTGGCGAACCCCATGCTTACCATCACTGAGTAAACAATCCCATCAAAAGGTTCATTGAAATTTGAATTGTTATACAGGATGCCGCGCACGAAAATGAACTTGCTGAATTCTTCCACGAGTGCCACAATTAAAAAAGCATGCACCGCCTGTTCACTTACACTTTGCTCATCGATGGTAATAAAATTGCCAATCACGCGGCTTATCAAAAGCGTAACAAATACACTGAGAATGCCGAAAAAGAAACTGCGCATGAGTAATCCCACTGGCTCGCGCTCATGCTTGTCTTTTAAATAAATATACAAGCCAATGGCTACTCCGGGAGCCAGTGCGAGTGCTAGTAGAATTAAAATATCCATGTACTGCTATTCTTAATTTATTAAAGCCTGATGAACCTACTAAGAATATACTAATACCGCTTCCGCGATAATTGTATTCAAATCAATCTTCAATGGATTCTTCTACCTGATCCAATTTATCTTCCGTGAATGCGCCTGAGGTGGCAAAAACAATTTTTCCCTCCGGATCCAAAACAAAAAAGTATGGAATGTCGCGCTTCTCGAAGTCCAAGGCTTCCTTGTATGGTTTAAGTTCACCCTTGTAAAACAAAATGTAAGGCAACAGGATGGGGTCTATATTTTTTAGTGCTTTCTTCTTGGCCGTGCCGGTGGCAGCAGCATTTACTCCGGTGAACATAGGAACAAAATAGACGTTCACGTCATAACCCATCCCAGCCAGCATGCCCTCTGCTTTTCTTACAAACTTGTTATACACCGGGCTGAACCATCCGTTCAAATCGTCTTCTGATTTTTTTGAGTAAGCAAGGCCTACCAGTGTATATTTACCTTTAGTATCTGTTGGCAACGTTACCTTTTTATCCTCGATGGTTTCTGCTACCATGTCAGGAAAAATCTTGCCTATGACTTGCGCCTGATTAACACTCATAGATGCCACTAATAAGACGATCCACACAAAAAGATTTTTCATAATACCCCAACGGGTCGCTGTTAAGTTTGGTATCCTGAGTTGATTCACTATTTATTCAACCGGCATACCGGCCGATTTCCACGATTTTAATCCGCCATCTAATTGGTATATATCGGTATATCCCTTTTCTTTCAGCACCGCTGCCGCTTTTGCACTGCGAATGCCAGAGCCACAATAAATAAAAATAGGTTTGTGCTCCAGGGTTGATAATTTATCCGCGAAGGAATCGTCCCAAACAATATTTTGCGCGTTCGCAATCTTGCCACTGGCTACTTCCTCTGGTGTGCGAACATCCAGCAGGATAGCATTTTCTGTCGCCCTGTATTTGGCTTCAAAATCCTGCGGAGCCAACACGGTTTCTGATTGCTTCCCGCTACAGGCGAAAACTAAAAGAAATACAAACCACTTCTTCATAAGATTATTTTTTGCAAAGCAAGTTACAAATTTTATCGCTTACTGATCTTATTGCCCGAGATGCTTCGCTGGCGCGAACATTTAAAGCGGTTTACTTCCTCCTCTCTGAGTTTTGCAAACTTGGTTCTTCTGCCATTCACCCGCTCGCGCCAACGCCTCCAACTGGAATTTTTGAGGTTTTTTCTCATCAGTTCTACCACCTGGTCTTCCGAAAGACCAAACTGGTGGTGGATGGCCTCAAAGGGGGTGCGATCTTCCCATGCCATAGCAATGATACGGTCTGTTTCTTCCTCATCGATCATAGTTATAAAACCCATTCCGTTTCTGAATGTTATTAAGGGCATGAGAGGCGTAAAAAAATCCAATCTGCCCACTAAAATCTGTAAGACCTGCAACCGGCCATTTACCTGGCGAAAAAAATGGGAGAAGGTTTGGGAAGAAGTGCAATATTGCAGTGATGGATGCAGGGAAAATAAATCGAGAGCGCGCCATGCATGACCTGGATAACCTTGCCGGGATTGATTTTGGTGCCAGGCTGGCAGGCACTACGGCTATTACTTTCGCTCAAAATTTCAAATTCAAAATTCAAGCATGCAAAAAGGGAGAGGATGCGGATGCGTGGATTTTAAAGCAGATAGAAAAACAAACTATTAAAACCGTTTTCATTGACGCTCCGCTTTCATTGCCCCCTGCTTACTTCGATGAAGAATCCAATGAGTTCTTCTATCGCCAGGCCGATGCAGCATTGGGCGCGATGTCGCCCATGTTTCTGGGTGGACTTACCGCCCGGGCCATGAAGATGAAGCGGTTGTTAACTGCACAAAACATCTCTGTATTTGAAACCTATCCTGCCGCATTGGTTAGGCTAATACTTCCTCACTCAAAATTTTATAAAAAAGATATTCAGGAGTTCCGTAAAGAACTGCATACCGCTATCAGAGCGCTTGAACTTCCTGCTCTTCCCCGTTTCGCCACGTTTCATCAGGTCGATTCCATGCTGGCATGGATCAGCGGTTATCGGCACCTCACCCATCAATCAAACATCGTTGGCTCAGAAAAAGAAGGCCTGATTTATATATAAAGTCAGTTCGCGTTCTCTACCTCACATGTAGTACTTTTGCAGCGTGAACGAAGTACAGGAATACATTGCCTCCCAGCGACCCTCTCAAAAAGAGATCATGACTGTGTTGCGCAGATGGATACTCGACCTGGGGCCGCATGCACAGGAAAAGATCAGCTATACCATTCCCTACTTTTACTTCTACGGACCACTTTGTTACCTCACTTCCCCTGCAGATGGCGTGGACCTGAGTCTTGCAAACGGCAAGAAACTCAGCAACGAACAAAAGCTGCTCGAAGAGAAAAACAGAAAAACAGTAGCCAGCATACGCTTTCACAGTCTGGCAGAAGTATGAAGAGCGCGAAGAACAAATACGTCAAATCCTTAATGAGGCCGCTATCTTAAATCAGTATCTGCACAATCTAAAAAAGAAAAAGAAGTGAGCCTCGAAGAAGATTTTATTGAAGATGACGAAGAAGATCTCTTTGAACATCACCGGATCATAGCGGACGCCAAACAAGGACAACTGCGCATCGACAAATTTCTGATGGCGCGGCTGCCCAATGTCACGCGTACGAAAATTCAAAACGGGATTCACAATGGTTTTGTCAAAGTGAATGAACTACCTGTTAAGCCTAATTACAAAGTTCGTCCAGCCGATGTCATCACCGTATCGTTTCCGGAACCTCCGCGCGATACTGATGTGGTGCCAGAAAATATTCCACTCAACATTGTATATGAAGATGAGCAGTTGCTGGTGGTGAACAAAGCCGCTGGCATGGTCGTGCACCCTGCCTATCAAAACTGGAGTGGAACGTTAGTGAATGCGCTCGCCTATCATTTTCAAAATTTACCGCAGATGGAAGGCAATGATGGTCGCCCCGGCCTGGTGCATCGCATCGATAAAGACACTTCCGGCTTGCTGGTGATTGCCAAAACTGAAAAAGCAATGACCTCGCTGGCAAAACAATTTTTTGATCACTCCATCGAACGCACTTATCAGGCAATTGTATGGGGCGTGCCCGATCCTCCACAAGGAACGATCAACGTAAATGTGGGACGAAGTTTAAAAGACCGCAGGGTTACCACCGCCTTTCCTGAAGCAGACTTCGGAAGAACTGCTATCACCCATTTCAAACTGTTGCAAGAACTTCGCTATGTATCACTCATTGAGTGCAAACTGGAAACCGGTCGCACGCACCAGATACGCGCCCACATGAAATACATCGGGCATCCAATTTTCAATGACGCCACCTACGGAGGGAATGAAGCGCTGAAAGGCACCGTGTTTTCAAAATACAAACAGTTTGTCGACAACTGTTTCAAGATTATTCCGCGACAAGCGTTGCATGCCAAGACACTCGGCTTCATTCATCCCGCCACGAATGAATTCATTCAGTTCGACTCTGAACTTCCTGCTGACTTTAAGGAGGTAATGGAGAAATGGGAAAACTATGTGAAGTTTAATTAAACTCTGGAATCATGAAGATTGAACACATCGCCATCTGAATCGTAATTCACGAAGCTTTTTTCAGCTGGTCATGATTTTCATCATTTCCTTCGCTCGCTTATCCCCTAGGCCGATCTCTTACTATGATTCCCTTTCAAAGTAAATTTTATAGAACTTTCTTCCATCCGCTTCAACTCCCTGCTCGATCAGTTCACGGTCTCCATGGATGTAGATGTGAAAATTCTTATCCAACTTTAGAACACTCTTAAATACTTTCGCTTGCTTTTTTACCGCCCGCTGTGAAATGCCAAAATTGTCATTCAGTTCTAGTTCGTTTCCTTCGCGGAACGTTGAATCAAAATCTCTGAAGGATTTAATTATTCCATCGTGTTGAAATACTTCCTGCTCAAATTCCCGCTTACTAAAACTATCGTGGGTTTTGAAATACTCAACGGAACGATTCAGTAAATCAATTTTGTCTGTTTTGCTCACTTCAAAGTCTTCCGAAAGCTGTTTCGTTACAAAGTCCTTTGCAATCCCCAAAAACTGATTCGTCTGATGATATTCATTGGCAACGGGTTTCACTTTTAAAAAATCATCTTTCCAATACTGAGCCTCCGCAGACCGGTTGGCATGGTCGATGATCAAAACCCGATATCCATTCTCCATATCCGAATTGAAAATCAAGCATCCTTTATCCATTCCTTTTATTTCAAAACCTACATCATGACTGATGGTAAATTTTGATTTTTGATGCTTCATTTTAAGAAAAGGAACATTCGTTTCGGATTTGAAAATTCCTATAGCTTCAACAAGCTCATTATCTAAATCCACGTTTTTGAAAAAGGCTATGTTTAACTCTCCCTCTTTGATTTTCGGATGCATCGAATGCTCGTAAAGAAGTTTAGCCAGGCTTTGTGAATAGGGAATAAATTTCTTTGGATTCGCAAAAATGCTTTCTGCCACAGAGTAAACATCGTTCAACTCCAGTTTAACCGGGTGAGTGAATGAGTAAAATTCCTCTTTCTTTAGTGGTGATAGAAAATATTTTAACAGGAGATCACTTGTCTCGTCATCAATCGTGGTTGTTTCACTGGAGACGAAGTACTTTTCTTCTCGTATTTTATTTCCTACATGATGGGTAATTAGCTGTTGAAGTTCAATCTCAGTTAAATCTAAAGCGGTCATTGAGTAAGGTTCTGGGGTTGCTACTATTTCAGGATTTATGAAAAGACTTACAAGGTCAGTCACTAACCCAATGTTTCCAATTCCATTTTTAAAATAGTTATAAAAGGCAAATCTCATCCTGGTGTCATTCCGGATCGGGCATGACATTTTATAAATAGAAAAATGTCAGACGAGCATAATATATCGTTAACATTTTGGTAATCTGAAATTTTTTAGGGGTCGATATCCCGGCAGGTGCGTAGGAATCACCTGAGATCATTGGGAGAAGATGAGATTAAGCGGCTAAGCGCAGATTCCTTTTCTTCTCCTGGCGCAAAGCCTGGCGGATTTCCTTCATGGCTTCTTTTTTAAAAGCCTTGTGATCTTCCGTTTTTTCAGGCTGATTAAGAAGGCCCTTGATATAAGTAAGCACTTCTTCCATTTGCTCCTTGTCCATGGCATCCAAACTTTGCAGAATGGCTAACTTGGGTGATTGTAACATACAATTAGTGGTTGTTGTTACTGCTAATAACGCTAAAAAGTATACACAGGTTCAATAGGTGGGGCAATCGTTAACCAAAAGGTAATTTGGCGTTAATCTGTGAGGATCTGATCCGCAAGGATGGCCTGGACCTAAAATACAAAATAGCTAAGGAGAAAGATCACAATGAGCAGCAGTGCGAGCCATTTTACCCACGGGCTGTGACTCACAAATTCATAGCCACAAATCGGGCAAACGCGGCTCTTGTTGTCAATCTCCATCGCACACGCAGGGCACTCTTTCTTTTTCACGCTGTAGCAACCTGCTGATTAAAATACATTACGTATTGATCCATCTCAAAAACTTTCCCAGCCAGGTTTTGGGCGTTGGTCTTTCTTCTTTCAACGAGTATGATTCCGTTGGCTCGGATAGCATTTTTGCCGCTTTTGTTGGCTGACCTGTTTTTACGCGCTGAAGATAATACTCGGTGCGTTTTTCTTTTTCCCGCTCCCCTTTCTCTTTTCTCCTTTCTTCTTCCTTACGTGCTTGCTCCTCGCGTTGCAAGGCGATGGGATTGCGCGCAATACGTTGCGTGTAGTTATCTCTTCTTGGTTGTGTATTGACTCTTGATTCTGGTCTTCTTGATTTCTTTTCCGTTACCGGGATTTTCTCTGCTTCTTCAGCAGCTACCACAGTTCCTTCCGGTGATTCCGTAACCGGTGCTGTTTTCTTTTTAGGTTCGGGCAATTCAATCTTACCCAACACTTTCAATCCAGACAGTTCTACTTTGGGCGCTTTAATTACTTCTACTTCGGCTTTCTCTTCAGCGACTTCAATAACAGGCGAGGGTGCAGCCTCAACCGCTATCACTTCTTCTTGCTCGTTAGTGATTACTTGTTCTTCTTGAACAGGCGAAGGTGTTGCCGTGGGCTCTGTATTTTTTTCTTCAACAGTCATGATTTCATTCAACCGTTCAGGTGCGAAATGCAATACAACACGCCTGGTCACTTCATCACTCAGTCGTGCATTCGACCCCTCATCAGGGAAAATCTGCTGGGCCGCTAAATAATCAACGATTTGCAAAGGTCTCAGGGCCAGTTTTCTGGCAAGCTGTCCAAGTCTCATAGGTTTCTGATTACAACAAGTCGCAAATATACTTGAAGGGAAATAAAAAAAGGCCGGCTCAAAAAATTGAACCGGCCTTCTCTTTTCAGCTTCTACTTAGGATCTAATCCTTGATTGATACGCACCAGCATATCCTGCAGGTGGTAGCGACTCATTTTATCTGTAGTGCCTGGTAAAGCGGCTGTAATTTCTGACTTCAATGCAGAAAGGTGCGCACGCGACAATGAAATCACGTCACTCTTCTTCGGATCAGCCACCGGTGAGGCAGGTGAAGCCGGGAAGAAAGGACTTGAGAACCCAAATCCACCGGCAGCAGGCGGGTTGGCCGGAGGGTTCAATAATGAAATGAGCTTCTCAGCATGTGCCTTCTGCAGGTTTCTCCTAAAGTTATCGATGGTCTTGCGTGTGCTTAATTCAGACCAGATACCTTTTCTTAAATCAGTGAAAAGATCATCGAGGCTATAGGCATTCGTATTCAATGCACTGCTTTCAATCAGGCGCTGCATGCGTGCATAATCATGAAGACTATTCAATGTTGCTTCCTGCATGCCGCGAACCATTTCTACTCCCGAACCCGGACGTGTAAGGACCAACACAGTTGGATCCAACATCCACTTCGGTGTTTCAAACAATTGCTTATTCAAAAATGCAACAGCCTCTTTTTGCAAATTCTTAGGAGTGGGTTCATACACGGCCCCTTCCTGGTCGTAAGTTTTTGGCGTCTCATAGATACCGCCTACATACTTGGTTACGTGGCCCATATATCTGCGATACTGACTTGATACCTGACCATACATTTCATCCAGCTTCTTATAATCTTCGGCTTCTTCCTTATACCAATCTTTCAGGTTAGGCAGAATACGCTTTAGGTTTTTGATTCCGTAATCACTGGCGAGCATGGCATTGTTACCAAGATCTTCACTTTGCGAACGTGGATCGTATGGATTGATCTCTGATCCGAACCAATAGATCGGATTGCCCGCGTGAGCAAGCACCCACTTATTCAAAATCTTCTTGTCATCCTCTGAGCTCTTCGTATCAAAGATCGGTTTGTAGCCCCACTCAATCGCCCATTTATCATAGGCCCCAACACCCGGGAAAAGATTCGTAACACCATCTTCCGGTTGTGCCACGTAATTGAAACGTGCATAATCCATGATGGAAGGAGTGTGACCAAACTTAGCCTGATATTCTTTATCACGAAGTTTCTCCACCGGTGTAGAAAAACTGGAACCGAAGTTGTGACGTAGCCCTAAAGTATGTCCAACTTCGTGAGCTGACACAAAGCGAATCAATTGTCCCATCAACTCATCATCAAACTTACGACTGCGCGCACGCGGGTCAATCGCGGCCGTTTGAATCGTATACCAGCTATTCAATAGGCTCATCACGTTGTGATACCAACCAATATGGCTTTCCAGAATTTCTCCTGAGCGGGGGTCATGTACGTTTGGTCCATAGGCGTTTTGAATATCTGAAGCAAAATAGCGGATGAATGAATAACGTGCATCTTCCGTGCTGATGGTGGTATCTCCGGCAGGAACTTCCTTCGCTAAAATGGCATTCTTAAAACCAGCTTGCTCAAAGGCTTTCTGCCAGTCTTGCACACCTAGTATTAAATATTTGCGCCACTTCACTGGTGTTGCAGGATCGATATAATAAATGATTGGTTTGATCGGCTCCACCAATTCACCACGCTTCATCTTCTCAACATCTTCCGCCTTGGGTTCAAGTTTCCAATGCACCGCGAAAACTTCGGTTTCTGCTTTCTGAGATTCTTCACCATATACGGTATAACCATTGGCGAAAAAACCTACGCGCGGATCAAAGAGTCTTTTGCGGGCAGGAACTTTTGGTAAAAGAATCATGGATGAATTGATCTCCATGGTAACCACTCCGGCACTTGAGCCCGCGGGTAACACACGAACTTGCTGAGGTCCCTGGCCCGAAGAAGGTGGCGGCAATACTGATGTAAATGTCTTCACCATTCTCACTTCCGTGTTGATCGGAAAGGATTTGATGCTTTGAATGTAAGAGCGATCAGCCATAATGGTAGTAAGGCTAAAACTTCTCTTGGTTTGAGGATCTAACGAAATCAATTGATTATCTCCTTTGAAGAAATCCGTTACATTGATCACATACGAAGTGTCTTTGCGGATGGCTTTGATATCAAACGAAGCCGCGATGGGTTCAACATTTGAATTGCGAACTGCCTGAGTAATCGGCTTATCTTCATCCGGACTTGTGTTGATCCTTAACACAGCACGCAGAAACATTTTATTGTTAGGGCCACGCTCCCACCGCAACACCTGGCGATTTTCTTCTTCACCACCATAGCCGGCACCTGTAGGTGCCTTGGCAATGCGGGTAACCGTCATGAACTCACGGCCTATGATGCTATCCGGGATTTCAAAAAAATAATCTTCGCTGATTTTATGAACGGTAAAGAGGCCTTTTTGAGTTTTAGCCTTTGCCGTAATCACCTGCTTGTAAGGCTTCAGCCAATTGGCAGGTTTGGCCTTGGCCGTATCCGTCTTGGCGGGCACATTAACAGCATGTTTTTTATCACCTTTTTTTGACTTTTGCGCGAAAGATGGTGCCGTGCTTAAACAAAACACGATAAGCCAATACACACATGTTTTAATAGTAAATGGTTTTATCATAGAAATCACGAATTAAGGAACCAAGCTAAGATTTGGGCTCGTGGATTCCCAAGGATTGTAGTACCGATGGCAATTTGTTGGTAGGTCTCGGATACCACCGCGTTATCTATTTCCAATTGCGCAAGTCCTTAAAAAGTGCGAGCTTTAGTTATATGGTAAAAAGACTGTCCATCTTCTTACTGATCATAGTTGCATTCACCGGCAGCCGGGCGAATTCTATTCTTATTCCAATGGATGAAACCCAGAAGAATCATTTAAAGGCCTATGGCATTACCTACTTCATGCTGCAACAAAATATTCCTGTAGACTGGTTGCTCAACTACCGGGGCGGAAGTTTTCTTGCCCCTTACTCGCCAGCCATTCAAAATGAATGTACCATACGTGGAATTTCATTTGAATTAATATCCTCTGCTAAAACCAATGCCATCCTTCAGGAAATAGCCAGTCCGGAAACCAACATGAACATTGTGCGATTAGAGACGGCACCGAAAGTGGCCGTGTATTCACCTAAAAATGAATTGGTGAATGATGATACCGATGCTGTGATCATTGTATTGGACTATGCAGAAATCCCCTATACGATTATTTATGATGAAGAGATTCTGAAAGATGAATTGATAAAATATGATTGGGTGCATCTTCACCATGAGGATTTCACGGGGCAGCATGGCCGGTTCATGCGCAGAGAGTCTGCCATCGTAGAAGCAAAAATTCAGGAAGCCACGGCCCAGCGACATGGCTACGGAAAAGTATCTGCGATGAAACTTGATGTGGCAAAAAAAATCAAGGGCTTTTGTGCCGGTGGTGGTTATTTGTTTGCCATGTGCTCAGGCGCTGAAACATTTGATATCGCACTCGCTGCAGAAGGAGTGGACATTATTGATTATATGTATGACGGAGATGCTGCCGATGAAGAGGCTGCCCTTGATTTCACCAAAACACTGGCCTTCGAAAACTTTACCCTTGAGTCGAGTGCCAATAGAAAATTCTCTGACATCAACACAGGCCGCCCTAATTTCTATGAACAGAGTCGTGATTTCTTCCGGCTATTTAATTTTTCTGCCAAGTGGGATATTGTGCCTACCATGCTGACACAAAATCATGAGCATGTCATCAAAGAATTCAGCGGGCAAACCTCTGCTTTCAATGCGTCCGTTGTAAAACCTGAAGCGCTGGTTTTGGGAGAAAACAAACAAGCGAGTAACGTGCGCTACATCTATGGTGAATTAGGTCGCGGCCACTGGACGTTCTATAGCGGTCATGATCCTGAAGGAAACCCCGGTAGAGGAAGAATGCGCACGGATCTTAACCTGCATCCACACTCCCCTGGCTACCGACTGATTTTGAATAATGTGTTGTTCCCTTCCGCTAAAAAGAAAAAGCAAAAGACGTAAGCAGAATTCTCTTACTTTCGCGCTTATTAAGTAACTCTTTAATTTCATTATGAAAAAAATACTCATCGCCTGTTTAGTGCTACTGGTATCGGTGGCGGCTAAAGAACCAAGTTCCTGGTTTTATGAAATCCGTGTTTATCGATTGGCTGATGCTACTGACGAAACACGCATGGATGCCTTTCTGCAAAAAGCATTGGTTCCTGCACTTCACCGAAATGGAATAAAAAAAGTAGGTGTGTTTAAGCCGATTAAAGAAGATACTATTTACAACAAACGCATCTATGTGTTGATCCCATACAAATCATTGAATGAATTTGAAAAGACCACGGCTGCCTTGCAAAAAGATGCTCAGTACTTAGCCGATGGAAGTGATTACATCAATGCCGCTCATACCGATCCTCCTTATACGCGTATTGAAACAACAATACTGAAAGCGTTTAAATTTATGCCTGAGCCTGCTGTGCCTACTCTGAAAGGAACTAAACAAGATCGCATCTATGAGCTTCGCAGCTACGAAGGAGCTACGGATAAATTGTATCAGAGTAAAGTGCACATGTTCAACGAGGGCGGTGAAATAAAATTATTTAGCAGACTTAACTTCAATGCAGTATTTTATGGCGAAGTGTTAAGCGGAAGCAGCATGCCTAACCTGATGTATATGACCAGTTTTGAAAATAAAGCCGATCGCGATGCGCATTGGAAATCTTTTGGTGAGGCCCCTGAGTGGAAAGCCATGGTAGTGCTGCCACAATATCAAAACACTGTTTCCAAGAACACACAATTTTTGTTGAATCCAACTTCGTATTCTGATTTCTAATGAATTAAACCACAGAGGACACTAAGAAGGCACAGGGGCCTGTGAAATCTCTGTGTGCTCTGTGGTTTAAAAATATCAAGCTAAATCCTTCAACGCTTTTACAAACATATCCAACTCTTCGGTGGTGGTGTAAAGATTTGGCGTAATGCGACAACCATGTACGTTGGCGCCATCAATAGCAACCGTATAGATCTTATATTTTTTGAAAAGAGTGTCCGCCAGTTCTTGTGGTTTCAATCCCTTTACTCCTACGTTAGCAATACCGCATGATCGCTTTGGATCAGCTGGCGTGTTTAAGACAACGTGTGGCAGGTTGCGCACTTTGCTGGTCCAGTAATTCTGCAAGTAGCGAAGGCGTTCTTCTTTTCTATCGCGACCAATCTTCAGATAAAAATCAACAGAATCAGAAATTGTTAGATCGGTGTGCACCGGATGAGTGCCGATTTGATTCAGCCAATAGATATCATTTTTATCTTCAACTCCGGATGCAAGCAAAGGCCAAAGATGGGAGGAATTGCCTTTCTTCACGTATAAAATTCCAGCTCCGAGAGGGACACTTAACCATTTATGCAAACTGGCTCCATAGTAATCACAACCCAGATCAGGAATAGAAAAATTGATGTGTGCAAATGCATGAGCTCCGTCCACCATCACCTCCACCCCTTTCGCGTGCGCCATATCACAGATTTTACGAACGGGCATGATCTGACCTGTGATGTTGATCATGTGACCAACCATTAACAAACGGGTCTTGCTGGTGATCGCTTTTGCATAGAGGTCAACGATCTCTTCATCGGAAGAAGGATGATTAGGCACCGAAACAATTTTATTCACGATGGCGTGTTTCTTCTCCATCAACTTAAACATGTTCAGCATGGAGCCATAATCCTGTTCGGCCATCACGGCTTCATCACCTGCATTCCAGTGAATTCCACCAATCACCATATCCAATGATTCAGTTGTGTTGCGTGTGATGATCAATTCCCCTGTAGAGCAACCGGCAAGCTCTGCCAATTTTGCTGCGGCCTTACGTTTATTATCCCACTGCACGGTGCGCATGTAATACGAACCCTGGTAGTTTACTTCACGAATGTGATTGATGTACTGCTCCAGAATCTCTTGCGGAAGAAAGCAGTAATAACCATTTTCAAGATTGATATAATCCGGTTTCAATTTGTAGCTCCCACGAATGGCAGCCCAGAAATCTTCATCCTTGGCCAGATCAGCAGCCGGAACGTGATCATTTTTTTTCACGGCCGCATCTACTGAGTTAAAAAACGGAATGCCGCCCAACGAAACCATGGCGGCCTGCTTCAGAAATGTTCGCTTATTCATGATCAATTTATATTTAGACTTTGCTCTTTTGCTACAATTTACTTCAAACATGCTTAAATTTGAACGTTGGGAATTTAAATTAAAAGTGCTATTTTGAATCTAATATGGGCAAATTAATTACCTATTGCTTTCTTTTTTTTCCTCTGCTTACAAACGGACAGGATACACTTGTTTATTTTAGTGAACTGTCATTTGTCTCAGACGAGGAGAAATCTGCTTTCACACATTTTTTTAACAAGGGCGAAAAAGATTATTTCACTCTTTTCAGTCAGGCCGGTAAAAAATCTTCTGCTTCGTCAAAAGAAAAGTTTTATACCTATTTAAATAAAATGGGTTTTGAAAAGATGGTAGACAAAAAACAAGACAAAAGGGTAAAGTTCATATATGAAAATGTTCACGCTGCTTTCCTTTCAAAGTACGAAGGCAAGTCATTGTTTTCAGACATCTTTGATGACGGTGATTACAACTGTGTGTCTGCAACAGCATTGTATTGTATGGCCTTTGATTACTTCAAAATACCATACGTTATTAAAGAAAAACCCAATCATGTTTATCCGGTAGCGTATCCTAATAATCAACAAGTTATTGTTGAAACCACAAACCCGATGGTAGGGTCCTTTGCATTTAATGACCAGTTTAAAGCATCCTATCTTGAAAATTTGAAAAAACAAAAGCTAATAAGTAATCAAGAAGCCATTACTAAAAGTAATAATGAATTATTTGATCAGTATTTTTTTAAGGAAGAGGTAAATATAACCTTGGATCAGCTCTTTGGCATCCAATACATGAATGATGGAATATTTAAATTAGAAGCAGAAGATGTCAATGGATCTTCGAAGCAATTTGAAAAAGCTTATTTGCTTTATCCCTCTGAAAACATTGCCAACGGCCTTCTCGTAAGCTATCTGAAAGCATTTCAAGGCAAAACAAAAAAAGACACTAGTCATGCAGTTTTGCTTGCCAAGCTTTCACGATTTTCAAAATATGGAATAACTCAGGAATTGGTGAAGGGTGAGTTTGGAAACTCAACAAATACTTTATTGTTTGATCTAGGTAAGCCTGCTGACTATACCAATTATTACAATGCTTTGACTAATCACCTAAATGATTCAGAGTATAAAGAAGAGGTTTCATTTATATATCATTATGAGTTGGGGCGATATTACTATAACCAAGGTCGCTATTTTCAATCACAACCGTACTTTGAAAAAGCATTTATCATCAGGCCCAATAATCAGGATGTTCAAAATATCTATCTCCAAATTATTGAAAGGAGCTTAAGAGCAGCCAATGATGGACAAGAGGGTATCAATTTATTAACTGAAGCTTCCACTAAAAACCCTGTTTTAAAAACAAATACAAAATTTAATAGCATGCTCGCAGCCACTTATTTGGCCAAGTTTAATGACGATTTTCAGAATGGTAAGGTGCAGGATGGCGAAAAAGCAAGGCTCGCATTTGAAGTTATTTATACCACTGAAAAAGAGCTTTCTGTTAATCCGGAATTTATTGGCCAGGCATATTCATCAGCTGCGGTCTATTTCTTCAGAAAAAATCAAAATGCTAAGTCGAAGTCTTATATCGAGAAGGGATTGGAACTGGCCCCAGGCAATAGAGAACTACAGAATCGTAAAAAGCTTCTTAATTAAAACACATTCCTATCGATTCTCTGCGGCTACGTTATAGTCCATTTCGGTAATAAAATAATTTCCCAATGGGGTCGTAATCTTAGCAATAATGTGAATTTTCTCCATAAGAAAAGTTCTCGGCATCACAGGATATTCAATTTGAGCCATCCCATTTTTGTCGGTATTCCAAATTTTCTTTGAGTTGGGGCCAATCGTTTTTTCCTTCGTTAATTGTCCTAAATAATATTCAACCTCTTTTACCTTTTCAGAAAGTGAAATTCGAACAATATATAATCCTTCTGAATAAACTCTGTCGTCTGGAGTGATTACAATTTGTGGGTAGCTATCTTTTACCTTTCCGTCTGTAAAGTACTCTACCACTCCTTTGCGTGGATTATCTTCATAGTACTCGGCAACGGAAGCTGGCTTCCCATTTTCCCGAAATTTTTTCTGCGTACCATGTATTTTATCATTTTTAAACACAGTCTCTTGTGCTACTTGACCATTTTCAAAATATCGTTTTGATATACCTTCCTTCTTTCCATTCACGTATTCTATTTCACGATATAATTCTCCGCCTTCGTAGTATTCCTTGGCTATTCCATTTTTTTTGCCATCCTTCATAGGTATTTCAGCTCTTACACTACCATTACCGTATTTGGAGACAACTACCTTGCCTTCATTTTTATTTTTGGTTGTTTTTTTCTTGTTCTCTGTGCTTTCGCAGGAAATAAATGCGATAACAATCAAAATTAAAATTGTGATTCTCATAGTTTATTTTGAAATAGTTGGAACTACTCTATTAAGTTATAAATAATTCCAACTATTTTCAGTTCAGACAAGAAATTTCTATAATCAATGTGTATTGATGGCGTTACACTTTCTTTGGAGGCAGATCAAATGCACTGGCCACATGCTCAAACTTTCCTTTGTGCGATCCATCACAAAAAGGTTTGTTGGCCGAATGTCCGCAGCGGCATAATGAAAGAACGGTTCTTCCCTGCAATCCGTACACATTTCCTTGTGCATCTACAATCTCAAAGTCTCCGTCTACTTTCAAAGAGCCATTGTTGTTAACTGTGATTTTAGTTTTCGTCATATAAAGTTTAGTTATTTCTTAATGCTCCTCCTCCGAATTAAATCCTCCGGAACCAATGCCTGATCCAAAAAATAAAGCGTTGAAGAATAATTTGTTGGTGCCGTTCCAATATCCCCGAAAAGCAGGATCATCCACAAACAAAATGGCGCGGCCCTGGCCCATGTTCGATACCTGTAAAGAAACAGAGTTCTTGATTTTTTCCAGGTTAGTCGGATGAATGTATCCGCTCAATAAAGGTTTTGCCGTATACTTGATCACGGTGTTGAAGGGACTTTTGCCTGGCTCAATGAAAACAGAAGTATTGCGATACACCGGCAACTCACGATTGGTATATCCAAAACCTAACGGGTTAGTGATATCAATGTTTCCCATGTAAATGGAGCCACCAATCGCACGCGAACCCTGATAGTCAGAGGCAGTGACATAGTCCATGCGGGCTTCTTTTTTGTCTTCTTCCTTTTTCAGTTGCTCATCAATCAACTTGCTGCTAATCGCCCAGCTAATGGCTGTCTTCATCAATATCAAAGTGCCCCCTTGTTGCACCCAGTTTTTGATTTTTGTTACTCCACTCTCACCCAATATTCCGTAGTTGCCCGCCACCATAATTAATGTGTTGTAATCGGTGATCCGCAACTGACCAAACTGGCTGGTGTTTACTTTTGTGATAGGCATTTTTAATTTTGAATCGAGCAGATACCATATTGCGCCAGCATCCGCTGCTGCAACGCCTTCGCCAATCAACATGGCAACTTTAGGGTTTTGTACTGTTCGCACATTGTTGCTTCCCAGATCAACGCCTTCCAAACTAAAGCCGGTGTTCACCGAAAGTACATCCACACCGGAAGCGAGTGATGCTTCTTTCAGCACGGCAAGCAATTCGTCACTTGAAATATTCTGATCGGCCACCGGAATAACCAGCGTGCCATAGCCAAAATTTTTCTTCACGCCATTTACTTCAGACGTAAAGGGTTTGAATGCTGCCTTTACAAAAACATTTTTGGAAAGCAAATGATATAGCGCTCGTGAAGCATTGTATTCGGTCCACTCGATCAGGTAGGCATAGTTGGTCTTCACTACCGGAGCAGGAGTAAGTGCAATGTCCTCCCCTTTGATGCGGGTTCCTTTTGAAAACTTTACCGTTGCATTCATCGCATCATGTGGCATTCCGTAAGCGAGGGCCATCGTCCAGGCAGAAGCATCATAAAAAATACTGTCGTGAAAGGAAGTAACTTTTTCAAACAAGCTGCGCACCATGCGATATTGGGTTTGATCAGTAGTAACCACAAATGCTTTTCCTTTTTCATATTTATTTGGGCCTACTGATAAGTCTGCAGCTAATTGATACGTCTCAATTCTATGTTTCAACAACAGATCAGCAAATGCTTTGGTGCGACTTTGATCTTTACTATCGCCAAATACATACGCCTTTATCGGTGATTTTCTTCCTTCATCAATAGCTGATTTAAAATATTCTTGTTGATGCTTCAATAATAACTCACGATTCTCAACACCGGCTTTCACCGTAGCTAAACTGGTGCGCACGTGATTGCGTATGGTAAAAGCAAAAGTAACTTCTTTGGTTGAACTCTTTTGAACATGGCCGCGTGAACTGGCTTGCTCAAACACTAAACCCAATCCGCCATGAATATCCGGATAGGTAGAACCATAGCCCGGATAGGAGTTATCAAAATTCTCTTTTGAAAAATATAAGGAGCCAATCTCATCCATGGCTTTCACAAAATATTTTACAAACAGTGGATTTAACTGATCGTAGTTGGCGCGCGGCACGACCGGATTTTCCGATCCATAAGGTTTGGTTGGCTCAAAGAAGTTGGTGGCATTCGTTCCCATCTCATGATAGTCGGTACAAACATTAGGCAGCCACTGATGAAAAAACTCTACCCGGTTGCGACTCTCCACATGGGCCAATGGCAACCAATCGCGATTGAGGTCAAACCAGTAGTGATTGAATCGTCCGCCCGGCCAGACTTCGTTATGTTCACGATCCATCGGATCAGATACAGGGGGAAATCCTTTGTGCATGTTGGCCCAGTTGCTGTGGCGATCACGGCCATCAGGATTATAATTTGGATCTACGTGAATCACGGCTTCTTTCAATGTACGCTCGGCAAACTCACCTTGTGCTGCTATTAAATAATATGCAGTAAGCATGGCGGCTTCGCTACTGCTTGGCTCGTTGCCATGTACATTATATCCATGCGTGATGATCACAGGCATGGAAGAAATCGTTACGGATTGAGTTGGGTCGGCCAACTTCAAATGCTCTTTGCGTATCTCTTCAATGCGTGCATAATTTTCAGGACTTGTAATGGTAAGCACAACCTGAGGTCTGCGCTCATTCGTATAACCAATAATTTGAAAGTGTGCTTTTGGAGAAACTCTCGCTAATTCCTGAAAGTAAGATACAATACGATCATGACGTGTATGCCAGTCGCCCACCGGATAACCCAGAAATTGTTCGGGGGAAGGAATAGCCGGATCGAAGGTAACTCCGGTTGGAAAGAAATAAGCATTTTGTGGAAATGAGGTTAGTGCACTAAGTGACAGGATAAAAAGAATGATGACCTTCTTCATAAAAGATAATTAGGAGTAAAAATTACTCAATCTATCATTGTCAGAAAATAAAATGTGACAGGTGGTTTAGATCATTAAGCGATCAGAATCCGTCATCCTCTTCCCCTTTCTTTTTCTCCTTCTTCTTTTCAGCCGATGATCCAGCACTTAATTCGTAAGGAGCTTCAATCCCATAATAGGTTTGACGGTAGCGGTTAATGAAAGCCAGTGTTTCATCATCGGTGCCCGGAATAAAAACCAACTCACCCACTTTTGCCTTGCCTGCATTGGCCTTCTTTACCATCACATCATTAAGAGCAGGAACAGAAGAGTGGACCATCAACCGGTTATCTTCAAAACCAAAATAAAACCAGGAATCAGGCGAAGCTTTTATGAACAAATGAAACACGG
Source organism: uncultured Ohtaekwangia sp. (assembly GCA_964540915.1). Taxonomy (GTDB): domain Bacteria; phylum Bacteroidota; class Bacteroidia; order Cytophagales; family Cyclobacteriaceae; genus ELB16-189. The sequence goes on along the minus strand of CAZIOY010000001.1, from coordinate 116,552 downwards.
GTGCGCCATCTTCATTTTTCTTTATCTCCATAAATCCTTCAAAGGCACCATTGATATCGTAGCGACCAAGATGACTTACTCCCAGTTGGCCTTCACTATAAAATGATTTGTTTTCCTGCGACCACTTGAGATTGGTGTTGGATAGAACAATCGGCTTCACCAATGCCGGGATCGTATTTAGTGAGACAAAGTTTTTCAATGATTGCTGCTCATACTCTTTAGCGGCCCTCTCGCCTACGATGTCGGCAATTTTATATAACAAGTCGGTTTGATCGCCCAGACCTTCTGATACACTTTCGTTTTTAATTACCTCTAAAAGACTGGTGGCCATCAGTTGGTAGACCATCGGAGGGATGTTCATATCAACCATCACAAACGAATTCATTTTAATAGCGTTGGTCTCCAGGTTGCCAGAACCCAAAGCGGTGGCCGTCAAATTGAAATCTTTCATGTTTTGAAAGAATTTCACCGGCCCTTCAAATCGCACCTCCTGCTTTTCTTCATTGTAGGCAAATACTTTACCGGATAGTTTCTCACCGGCCGCTTTCTGTCTGTCTTCTATTTTAAATTCACCCGTTTCTTTATCAAAGAATAATGAGCCGCTGGGTAAAAAGAAGTCTTCGTCACTGGGGTCTTTTTTATCAAACACGAAGGTGATATACAAACTGTTGTCATCCGCAAAATGAAGGCCTGCGTCTGCTTTTCGTCCCTCCTCCGTTGTTGAATTGTCAAAATCGAGATAGATATCCTTTTCGTCTCCGCTTTGCTTATAGGTAAGCCAGGTGTTATAGTCCTTGATTTTCTTCAAGTCCATTTTCACAAAACCGTCCAATTGAAGGGCAGGCTTTGTGGCATACATGGTCATGTCACCTTTATAATAAATCCGTGGTGCAACCAGAATAGGCATGATCTCAGAAACAATTCCATTGGCCACAGTTTGCATGGCCGGGGCTCCCCCTTTTTTAATTTTTGTCTGATCGGCAACGGGTTCATATTTGAAATCCGTCATGTCAATGGCAAACGTGTCGTTTACAGAATTAACATATTGATAGGTGGCGTGTCCTGTAAATTCCTTACGCGAAATAACATCTACCACCCCATTGATGAGACGGTGATACCCGTTGATCGTATCCAACACAATGACCGTATTAGTGAGTTGACCGATTTTCGCATTCTCGAGAATCAACACTTCATTATTTTCAGGAGTGATCTTCGCATCGGCCACGATGATATACGGAATGCCACTTACTTTTAACTGCTGGGTATAAATGTCATACTCTGCTTTTTCAGCATTGAAACTCAATGAATCCAGATCCTTACGGGTTGTATAGAAATAGGAGTTTTCAATCGGCACGTCTGCGGCTTTGGTCATTACAATTTTTTGCGTGCTTAAATCCCACCGGGCTTCTGGTATGGAGGTTTTAAATTGCGCATATGGAAATTCAATCGCAGCCTCGCCTTCCACTTCCGGACTAATCGTTGCAAAGTTCTGGTCGAGGTTAAACTTTACCGCCACGTTACTGCCGGCCAATGCGGGTTTATCAGGGTTTTCCGTTTTTACCTCAAAGCGTGCATGACGCGCGTTAAAATCTTTTGCTGAAAAGCTGAGTTCTTTAGATTTAACTTCTGATCCGCGCGTACTTAAGCGACCATCACCACCTACACCGGTTTTCGATATAATCAATCGACCATTTAGGGTAGCGGTTCCTGAATAAAGATTGAATGGGTCTTTCAGATTTCGCAGACTCATTTTATCCTGCTTAGGCAGCCACTTCATTTGAAAATCACCCAATTTCATCTGGGGAAAATAAACCGAACCTATTTGTTTCTCTTTGATCTCGCCCACATTGCCTTTGCCCACCACCGAGTCAGGATAGAAAATGAAATCTTTTGACTCGACCATGGTTGACAAATATTCAATTCTTCCCTTTGAGCGAAGCCCGGCATTATCAAGACTTATGTCTCCAAAAAGTTTGCCATCAGCCTGGTATAAGTTATACCCGCTTGCAGGAATGGTGTGTGTGAAGCCCAACGATTTGTCAGGCATGGTGTGGATTTTCTCCTTGAATGCAGGGAACATACCACTGGATATAAATGTGCCCTGAAAATTAATTGATCCCGGGTCTGCATCATTCAGACTATCCAGCTTGAAGGGAGGCACCACAAAAAAGACAGAGCGATCATAGGCACCATTCAATACTTCCTTCCTATCAAAATAAATTACTCCTCCGGCAGAGGCATCCAGGCGAGGAAAGTTTGGATAGTTTATTTTACCGGATTTGTTATCGGGTCTGTTAATGAATAATGTTCCCGCTGTTTTATTCGCGTAAGCCTGAAGGCCTCCGGCTGCTGCCGCGGTGGAATCAGCTCCCACCATGGAGTTATTTACGCGCCTTCGCACGCCATTTTTCTCAGTAACATAAAACCGTATCGAGTCGATGTGGTTCATGTTGATGAAAAAGCTATCGTACTTTAAAGTGAAGTCTTTACCACTGATTTCAAAGTTACCGGCCGTGATAGTGCCATTGAATTTGATATCCCTGTTTTGCAAAAAAGTAATGCGACTACTGTCGGGCTTGATGATCACATTCAATGAATCACTCACATTAAATTCTTCAACACCATACACTTTCATGTTCCTGTTTGAAAACGAAATGATGGCATTGGCAATAGTATCGGTAAGGGAATGAACTTTTAGATTGTCATAATCAGCGTTGCCCTTCACCACCTGCACCATATGAATGGCCTTGTCCTTCACATGAATCTTTCCCGTATTGGCGTCATAATCGATCATGCCCTTTTGAGATAAAAAATCAGCCGCCATCCTAACTGTGTTCAGGCTTCGCTTTCCCTCCACGACCAGATCAAACACCGTAAAATCATTGCTACCGATATCATTGGCATAATTCACTACCAACGCCAGCGGATGAAATGAAAATCCTTGTCCACGAAGTTCACGGTATCCCTCCGGGTCATAAAAATCTACTGACTCAAATACCAACGGAGCCACTTTGCCGCCACCCATGATGAACATGGTGATTGTATCCGATTTCAGATTCCAGTACAGACGATCGGCTGTGAAATCAACATCAAAAAAAGTGGATGTGAAGGGGGCCTTTCTCAGCGGGCTGCTTTCCTTGGTCAGAACCAGGTTTTGTTTATTGAATTCGTACTCCATCGCCATAGCGGGATGCACGATGGAATCATTTTGCTGGTAGATGGTGATTTTTGCTTTGGAAGAAACAATCACCGAATCTTTAAATCCGAATGAAGATGCAATGGCTTTGAGTTTTCTATCCGTATCACCAAACACTTCAATCGTGGCTGGCAACCCAGTTAGCGAATTGCTGTTGATGGCTTTGCCTTGCATGCCAAACCCTCCGGTGTATTTCAATTTGTCAGTACCTAAGCCTTTTATGCTGATGTTGGATTCGTAGGATTTAAATCGTGGGTAGGAGGAAGATTCCTTTGTTTTATGATTTATACTTTTGAATTCCATCACCCCCGATACCGGCTGTGCCAAACGACCCACATGCGTTAACTTTCCTTGCTCTGCTTTGAGAGCAGGCTGCGATGTATTGAAGTTGTATTTATTCAAATCATAATACACCGAATCCGGAGATAACCCTGCCGATGACCAATCGAAGCGACCACCATCACCCACAAATAACTTATTTCGCAATGAAAAAATACCTGAAGTGTTTTTCAGCAGCGAAGAATCATAGTGTGTGATAAAATTTAGGGAAACGGTTCTGAATTTGATTACCGGCCCTAATACTTCTGGCTGCACTATGGGCTGCTGCCATTGAGGGCGATTATACCAACTTGTATCGGGCTCTACATAGTCAGTTTGAACCGTGTCAGGCGCTGCCGGCTCGAGATATTCAAACGCATATTCATCATCCTGCGCGCGCAACTTGAAAGCTTTATCGAAGTGAAGCGCATGGTGTTCAAAAAAATCGCGGCTGTTTTGAAAAAATAAATTGGACTGATTTACCGGCTCTTTTTCTATCACCTTATCGGCCACCGTAAGATAGCTGGACAGCATAGTCTGATCTACATTTTCTATAGTGAGCGCGTAGGCAATGGCACCGTAATAGTTGACCATATAGGGGCGAATTTTATAGCCCTTCTTCTTCATTATATTAGCTTGTTGCCTGATTTTAAGCTGCTGATCGGGCCCGATATTTCCCCATGCGCTATTAAATGCCGCAGCTATCGCCATGGCTTCCGTAGCTCGGGTATTTTCAAGTACCAGGCGCACGCTGTCCTGAAAAGTATGCTTATAGTCTTCCTTTGTTTGCGCATGCACTGCGCCAACCAGTAATAGAAATGCTGCTATGGATGTTAAAACCTGCTTCACACGGTCAAAAACCCTCAAATTCGTAAATAAATGGTGAATGTGCTAATTCTATCAGTTCACTCAGAAAACGAAATGCCTATGGAAAAATGTATACGAGTAGGCTACAAGCTTCAGGTCGCATGCCACAAGGTTATTGCATTTACCTTGAGTCTGAGGACTACGTCTTCTGAAGCAGCAAGCATGCCCAGGTTTCGCGCTCATCATGAGCCACTTCTTTGAGATTATATTTTGAGCCTTCTTTTTTTAGATCTTCAATATCATGGATGTAAAATCCACTGAGTAAAAGCTGTCCACCTGCCTGAAGATAGGACGCATAGATTTGCATCTCAGCCAGCAAAATGTTTTTGTTTATGTTGGCGAGGATGATATCAAACTTTCCTTCCAGTTGCACTTCGTTGATCTTGCCCAGTTGAATGTGAATGTTTTTGCATTCATTATTCTCTACGTTCTCCTGCCCGTTCTCTACGCTCCATTCATCAATATCAAAGGCTTCCACTTCTTTGGCTCCGAGTTTATACGCCATGATGGCCAGTATGGCGGTGCCACAACCCGCGTCCATCACCCGTTTGTTTTGATGATTCATTTTCATCTGGCGGCTGATCATCAGATGTGTGGTTTGATGATGGCCCGTGCCAAACGACATCTTGGGTGTGATGATGATCTCGTAGGGATATTTTTTCTCGATCTTATGAAAAGCAGCGCGGATCAGACACCGGTCATCAACAATAATGGGGTCCACATTTTTTTCCCACTCTTCATTCCAGTTCTTTTTTTCAATACGGTCTTG
>CAZIOY010000001.1:0-111302 GCA_964540915.1 uncultured Ohtaekwangia sp. | reverse complement strand
GGTCCACATTTTTTTCCCACTCTTCATTCCAGTTCTTTTTTTCAATACGGTCTTGGGTGAAGAATAAAGGGTTGACTTGCTTATACTTTCCCTGAATGTGATCGAGCTGACTTTGATCAAATTGATTGCCTTCCACATAAGCCTCAAAACCTTTTTCTGTTTCCATGAAGGTATCAAATCCTGCTTCGGCTACTTCGGCCATGAGGATTTCTGAGAACTCAGGATCACAGATTACTTGAAGACGAGTTGAATACATGGTTAGTTATAATGGGCAGTGGAAAATGGACAATTGACAATTGAAACGATGCATCGTCATTTATAGAACTAATAAGACTCTGAGCTACACAAATCGCTTTGTGTCTCTGAGCGTCTTAGCTGTTAAAATTCAGTAACTAAAATTTAAATCGCTTTTACAATCTCAACAAACTCTCTGCTCTTCAATGAAGCGCCTCCTACTAAACCACCATCCACATCCGCGCAAGCGAAAAGTTCTTTGGCGTTGTCGGCTTTCACGCTACCTCCGTAAAGAATAGAAATGGTTGAAGCAACGGCTCCGTATTTAGAAGCAAGATGTTTGCGAATTACGGCATGCATATCTTGTGCTTGTTGTGATGAGGCTGTTTTGCCCGTGCCAATAGCCCAAACGGGTTCGTAAGCAATCACTACTTTCTGTAATGCTTCGGCACTTAAATGAAATAGGCCTTCTTCTACTTGCTTCTTCACCAATGCTTCATGAGTTCCTGCCTCACGAATTTCAAGAGGTTCGCCACAGCAGAAAATGGGGATCAATCCATGAGCCAATGCTTTATCCACTTTCTTTGCCAGCAAGGAGCCATCTTCTCCAAAATATTGTCTGCGTTCGCTATGACCGATGATTACATAAGGAACATGCATTGATGCCAACATCGCGGCAGAAGTTTCGCCTGTGTAGGCGCCTGACTCATGTTCGCTGCAATTTTGTGCACCAACGGCAATGCGATCATTATTGCCAAGTTGGCTTTTCACCGGGTGTAGGTAAGGGAAAGGTGTGCATAACACCACCTTCACATTTCCTTTTACCTCATCGGCTACCATACCAATGATTTCTGATGTGAGTGACTGGGCTTCGGCCAGTGTCTTATTCATTTTCCAGTTGCCGGCTACAATCTTATTACGCATAGTCTGATTTTTAAAGTCACAAAGATAATAGTTTGATGCAACGTTGTATAGACGAACCTATTTTAAAACCACGATGGCCCAAAGATTCACAAAGATTCTTGTGGTTCTTTGCTCCCCGATGCTTCATAGTTCAAGAAAACTTATTTTTCAGTAAAGGTGATTGATCCCACCGGATTGCTGCGCGTAAGCCGCATACTTTTGATAGGCCCTTTGTAGGTAACATGTACAATGCTCGACTGATCGTCATGGGTTTCCATAATGATGTCGTTGCGAACTTCTATGGTCTTAAATTTTTTCACGTTCTCAATTTCAATATAGCAGATGAGTGCAGGATCTTCCAGTTCCATGCCCAGAAACTTCAGCTTTTGTATTTTACCATCCAGCTTCACTGACAGGTGTTTGAGCACATAATCGCTCACCATCTTTTCGGTGGTAAGACCGTTTTTAGGTTCAATCAGATCCAATTCATCTTCCTTGCGCTCAGCACGAATGGATAACTCCAAGTCGTCTATAAAAATGCGTGACGTAATCTGCAGCGCTTTGTCCTTCTCACTATAGTTGATTTCGGAAACCGAAATATGAATCGGGTGTAAAAAGAAAAAAAGTGAATAGATAAGTGAGATCATGCCCAAAGAATGTCTAAAATCGTGCCGCTAAAAGTAATTCTAATTGCCCGAATTCAAAATTTAAAAGTATACTTGCGATTCCCTTAAAAAGGAACTGTTAAATGAGTGAGTTTTCATTATACTTCGGATTAGGCAAAGACCATATCCTGGATTATATAAACGGTTATGATCATATCCTGTTTGTGCTCGCTTTGTGCGCGATATACCTGGTGCGTGACTGGAGAAAAATACTTATCCTGGTGACTGCGTTCACGATCGGACATTCCATCACATTAGCATTAGCCACACTCAACATTATTTCGGTAAATTCTGACTTCATTGAATTTCTAATACCGCTAACCATTTTCATCACCTCCTTTTCTAACCTGTTCCGAAAAGAAGCCAGCATTGATAAAGGCAAGGTTCAAATCAACTATGTATTTGCCTTGTTCTTCGGGCTCATTCACGGTCTTGGCTTCTCCAATTTCCTGCGGTCACTCTTAGGAAAAGAAAGCAACATCGTATCACCGCTATTGGCCTTTAATCTGGGTTTAGAGCTAGGTCAAATAATAGTAGTAATCGTTTTTTTGGCCGTGAGTTATATTTTGGTAGACTTGACGAAAGTTTCGAGAAGAGATCTAAAATTGGTGCTTTCATCAGCCATTGCAGGGGTTGCCCTCGTGCTGTTAAAAGACCGGGTATTTTGGTAAACGTTTTTAATTAATAATCCATCGAATATATGTTAAGTATGAATCGAATTGTATTTCTTTTTTTGATGATTGTATCCGTGGGCGTAATGGCCCAGGAAGCAACCAAGTGGCAAGGCAAGTTTGAGCAACTTGATCAACTGCTGCCCACTCCCAATGAATATCGCAGCGGATCAGGAGCGCCAGGCCCACGATACTGGCAACAACGTGCCGATTATGTGATCAATGCCGAACTGAATGACAATAACCAAAGCATCAGCGGAAGCGAAACCATCACCTATTTCAACAACTCACCGGACATTCTTAAATATGTGTGGCTGCAACTGGATCAGAACATCAACCAGAAAAACAGCATGACTGCGATGAGTGATGACAACTCCATTCGCGATTCGGTGAGCACACGCACGCTTGCTGCTGATCTTAAGCTCCATGATTTTGATGGTGGCTTTAAAATCAAATCGGTAAAAGATGCAAGCGGAAAGGCTCTTGCCTACACCATCAACAACACCATGATGCGTGTGGATCTTGTGCAACCTCTGGCTGCCGGCAAGCAAATGTCATTCTCGGTAGAGTGGTCATTCAACATCAACAACCGCATGCATAACATGACCTTCAATGATGGTCGCAGTGGTATGGAATATTTTCCTGAAGACGGCAACTACCTTTACATCATTGGACAATGGTTTCCCCGCATGTGCGTGTATGACGATGTCGTGGGCTGGCAGAATAAACAATTTTTAGGACAAGGTGAGTTTACGCTGTCGTTCGGAAACTATGTTGTAAATCTTACTGTGCCTGCGGATCATATTGTTGCGGCTACCGGTATGGTGCAAAACCCAACCGAGGTATTAACCGCAGAACAAATCGCTCGCTTCGAAAAAGCTAAGACTTCTTTTGATAGGCCCGTGATGATCGTCAATCAGGCAGAAGCAACAGCGAAAGAAAAAACCAAATCAACCGAAAAGAAAACCTGGAAGTTCTACGCTGAAAACGTGCGCGACTTTGCATTCGCTTCATCACGCAAATTCCTTTGGGATGCACAAGCCGTAAAGGTTGGTAACAACACTCCATTGGCAATGTCTTATTATCCTAAAGAGGGAAATCCGCTGTGGGAACAAGAATCTACCAAGGCAATCAAGAATTGTTTGGTAACGTATTCTAAATATTCTATTGACTATCCTTATCCTCAAGCAACATCGGTGCACTCCGCGGCTATCGGCATGGAGTATCCTATGATTTGCTTTAATGGCGCGCGTCCTAATAAAGACGGCACCTACTCGGATCGCACAAAGTGGGGATTAGTGGGCGTTGTTATTCACGAAGTAGGACATAACTTTTACCCGATGATTATCAACAACGATGAGCGTCAGTGGACCTGGATGGATGAAGGATTAAACACGTTTGTTCAGTCGCTCACCCAAAAGGAACATTACCCGGATATGCCCGCAGGCAGAGGCCCTGCTGCCAACATCGTTCCTTACATGAAAAGCAATGCCGAATTTCAACGTCCACTGATGGTTAACTCCGAAACGGTGGCAAGGCAAAACTTTGGTAACGAACAATATGCAAAATGTGCTACTGGGCTAAACATACTTCGTGAGACCGTGATGGGCCCTGAGCTATTTGACAAAGCTTTTAAAGAATACGCACAACGCTGGGCATTCAAACATCCTAAGCCGGCTGATTTCTTCCGCACCATGGAAGATGCCAGCGCTGTTGATCTGGATTGGTTCTGGAGAGGTTGGTTCTACACCACCGATAATGCCGACCAGTCGATTGAAAATGTGAAATGGTTTAAAGTGAAGAAGGAAACCAAAGATGTTGAAAGCAAAGGCAAGAATGTGAAACAAGGAACATTGGGTGCTTCTGCTGGTAACTCAGGCGGAAAAAATAATAACACAGACTTCAGCAATGGCCCTGAAATGTTTACCGTATTGCCAACCGATGATCGTTTCTACGGAGACTTCCGCGCACGCATTGACGACAAGGCAATGATCAGCAAAATGGAAAATAAAAATTTCTATGAAGTAACATTGGTTAATAAAGGCGGATTAATAATGCCAGTGATTATCGAGTGGACGTTCAAAGACGGCACCAAAGAAATTGAAAGACTGCCTGCCGAAATCTGGCGCACGAATGAAAGCAAAGTGACCAAAGTATTTATGAAAGATAAAGAAGTAGCAAATATTGTGATTGATCCTAAGAGCGAAATCGCTGATGTTAGTGCCGATAACAATAGCTTTCCAAAAGTTGCTCCACCGAGCAAGTTTGATGAATTGAAAAAGAAATAACACTCAACCCCTGTCTATTCCTATTGGAGAAGACAGTGGCGAGTTTAAATAAATCCCTATGAAAAAAATCTTTGTCTTGCTTCTCCTGTTGGGAAGCATTTATTCAGTTGCTCAGCAAAAGGAATGGCAAGGCAAGTTTGAACAGCTGGATCAGCTGCTTCCAACTCCCAATGAATACCGCAGCGGCTCTGGCGCCCCTGGTTCTAAGTATTGGCAGCAGCGTGCAGATTATGTGATCAATGCCGAACTCAATGATACCAATCAAAGTATCACGGGGAGCGAGACCATTACGTATTTTAATAACTCTCCAGATGTTCTCAAATATCTGTGGCTCCAGCTGGATCAGAATATCAATGAACCCAACAGTATGACCAGCAAAACCAGTCAGTATTCCATTCGTGATTCTGTGAATGCCGCCAGTATTGGTGGCTCATTGGGAATGCATGATTTTGACGGAGGGTTTAAAATCAAATCGGTTGAAGAAAGTGATGGAAAAAATTTGCCTTATCTCATTAACAATACGATGATGCGCATTGATCTTCCTCAGCCACTCGGACCAGGCAAACAAATTTCTTTCTCTATCGACTGGTCGTTCAATATTAATAACCGCATTCATGGCATGACCCCCAATGATGGACGAAGCGGCATGGAATACTTTCCGGATGATGACAACTATTTATACATCATTGCGCAATGGTATCCACGCATGTGTGTGTATGATGATGTGGTGGGCTGGCAGAACAAACAATTTTTAGGACAAGGTGAGTTTACTCTTTCCTTTGGAAACTTCTCCGTAAACTTAACGGTACCGTCTGATCACATTGTTGCCGCCACAGGCATGGTTCAAAACGTAAAAGAAGTACTTACCCCTGAACAACAGCAACGTTTTGAAAAGGCCAAAACATCGTTTGATACACCTGTTATTATTGTAACACAGGCAGAAGCCATTGTAAAAGAAAAAACAAAAGCCAACACCAAAAAGACCTGGAAGTTTTCTGCTGAAAATGTTCGTGACTTTGCATTCGCCACATCTCGTAAATTCATTTGGGATGCGATGGCTGTTAAAGTGGGAGACAATACTCCACTGGCAATGTCTTATTATCCCAAAGAAGGCAATCCACTGTGGGAAAAGGAATCAACATCAGCTGTTAAGAACACGTTAACCACGTATTCCAAGTATTCACTCAATTATCCATATCCACAAGCAACTTCTGTGCATGCCTCAGCACTGGGTATGGAGTACCCCATGATTTGCTTCAACTTTGGCAGGCCAGATAAATATGGCAAATACTCCGAGCGGACAAGAGCAGGAATGATCAATGTTGTCATCCATGAAGTAGGACACAATTTCTTTCCGATGATTATTAACAACGATGAACGACAGTGGACCTGGCTGGATGAAGGATTAAACACTTTTGTACAATATCGCACCCAGGTTGAAAACTATCCAACTACTGCCTCTGAGTTAAATGGCTCAAATACATTTGGTATGGACGGACCTTCAACCATGATTGTGTCCTACATGAAAAGCAGTCCTGAACTTCAGCGCCCCGTGATGGTAAATTCTGAAAGCGTGGTGAGAAATAATTTTGGTAATGAACAATATGCCAAGGTGGCCACTGCGCTCAGCATTTTGCGTGAGACCATCATGGGACCAGAACTTTTCGACAAATCATTTAAAGAATATGCCCAGCGCTGGGCATTCAAACATCCAGCACCTGCTGATTTCTTCCGCACCATGGAAGATGCCAGTGCGGTTGACCTCGACTGGTTCTGGAAAGGCTGGTTCTACACGACTGATTATGCAGATCAAAGCATCGACAACGTGAAGTGGTTTAAAGTGAAAAAGGAAATCAAAGACGTAGAGAGCAAAGGTAAAAATGTAGCTACCGGAACCTTAGGTGCATCCGGTAATGGATCTGGTAAAGGTGGTGATGATTTCAGCAACGGTCCTGAATACATTACCGTATTACCAACGGATGATCGATTCTATGGCGACTTCCGCGCGCGCATTGATGATAAAGCGATGATCAGTAAACTGGAAAACAAAAACTTTTACGAAATCACACTCACTAACAAAGGTGGCTTGATGATGCCGGTGATTATCGAGTGGACCTTTAAGGACGGAACGAAAGAGATCGAAAGAATTCCCGCTGAAATCTGGCGCACGAATGAAAAGAAAGTGACCAAAGTCTTTATGAAAGAAAAGGAGGTGATCAATATCAGAATCGATCCTAAAAATGAAATTGCCGATGTGAGTACTGATAACAATGCATTTCCAAAGGCAACACAACCCAGCAAGTTTGATGAATTAAAAAAGAAATAACAGCACAATAAATCCATATGAAAAAAATACTTTTCCTGGTACTAACGATCGGCTCGATCTCTGCCTTTGCACAACAAAAAGACTGGCAAGGCAAGTTTGAACAACTTGATCAACTACTGCCTACACCCAATAGCTATCGCAGCAGTTCGGGTGCTCCGGGCCCTGCATACTGGCAGCAAAAAGCAGACTATGTAATTAATGTTGAATTAAATGACGATAATCAATCGCTCACGGGTTCTGAAACAATTACCTATCATAATAACTCTCCGGAAGCGCTGACCTACCTCTGGCTGCAGCTGGATCAGAACTTGTATGACAACGGAAGCATAACCAGCAAAACTTCGGGAGGCACAATACGCGATTCAATTCCCGCAAAATTTTTAGCCACCACGGTTGGCGCCTATGATTTCAAGGGAGGGTATCAAATTAAATCGGTGAAAGATGCTTCTGATAAAGCTCTTCCCCATACAATCAACTTAACGATGATGAGGGTTGACTTGCCCCAGCCTTTAAAGAGCGGTGAGAAATATACATTCAAAGTAGAATGGTCTTACAACATCAACGACATGATGAAGATCGGTGGCCGCACGGGTATGGAGTATTTTCCTGACGATGGCAACTACATCTATTTCATAGCGCAGTGGTTTCCCCGCATGTGCGTGTTTGATGATGTTGAGGGATGGCAAAATAAACAATATATAGGCGGAGGTGAGTTTGCCCTTGCTTTTGGTGATTACAAAGTTCGCATCACCGTGCCATCCGATCACCTGGTGGGCGCTACCGGTTGGTTACAAAACCCTAAAGAGGTTCTTACCAAAGATCAGATCAACCGTTTTGAAACAGCCCGTATAACATTTGATAAGCAAGTGTGGATTGTAACAGAAGAAGAAGCGAAGAAAAAAGAAAAGGAGCGCTCCAAAAAGAAAACCACCTGGGTGTTTCATGCGGAAAATGTTCGCGACTTTGCCTTTGCTTCATCCCGTAAGTTTATCTGGGACGCAATGGCCGTAAAGAATGCGGAAAAACCTGTACTCGCACAATCCTTATATCCAAAAGAAGGAAATGCATTGTGGGCGAAAGAATCTACCCTGGCGATCAAAAATACATTAGACATTTATACGGAACGTACCATTCCGTATCCGTATCCTACTGCGTGGTCTATCAACTGGGTAGGCGGTGGAATGGAATATCCCATGGTATCATTTAATGGTGGTCGTCCTGCAAAAGACGGAACGATCTCCGACCGTGTGCGCATGCGTTGTGTTTACATCATAGTGCATGAAGTGGGCCACAACTATTTTCCAATGATCATCAACTCGGATGAGCGCCAATGGACCTGGATGGATGAAGGGTTAAACTCATTCCTTGAAAAAGAAACCATGAACGCACGCTATCCGAATCTTGGTTATAATTCCAACACACCAAAAGACATTGTCAACTTCATGAAAGGCGACAAAGCGATGATGCGCCCAATCATGGCAACAGCTGATAACCAAGGTTCTTATGGCGGAAGCAACGGCTACACTAAAACGGCTGCCGGGCTCACCATCTTACGTGAAACGGTAATGGGTCCTGAACTTTTCGACAAAGCATTTAAAGAGTTTTCAGAGCGCTGGGCATTCAAACATCCCAAGCCCGCTGATTTCTTCCGCACCATGGAAGATGCCAGTGCTGTAGATCTGGATTGGTTCTGGAGAGGCTGGTTCTATTCAACCGATAACACCGATATTACACTGGATGATGTGAAGTGGTACCAGGTAAAAAAACAAGTGACCGATCCTGAAAAGAAAAATGTAACCACTCAGAAAGGAGACCTCGCGAAAAAGAATTCAGAGAAGACAATTGATTTTAGCCAGGGCCCTCAGGAGTTTACGGTAACCAACACACCCGAGGACGCGTATAGAGATTTTCGTGCCCGTGTCAACGACAATGAAATTCGCGGCAAGCTGGAAGGTAAAAATATTTATGAAATCACTTTTAAAAACACCGGTGGTCTCGTGATGCCGATCATCATCGAGTGGACATTCAAAGACGGAACGAAGGAACTTGAAAGACTGCCTGCTGAAATCTGGCGCTTGAATGAGAAAGAAGTGAAGAAGGTTTTTGTTAAGGATAAAGAAGTGACCAACATTGTGATTGATCCCAAACAGGAAACTGCTGATGTGAATCAGGGTGACAATGTGTTTCCAAAGAAGGCAACAGAAAGCAAGTTTGATCAGTTGAAGAAGAACTAATAGCGTAGGCGTCTGACCGCTTTGAGCGGTCTGACGCCTTCAAACAAAAAGGCTGCCAGCGATGGTGGCCTTTTTTTTATTGCTTTTGATTATCCGGCAAAGGTGACAATAAATAAGTGCGTTGTTATAAATTCACTTTTTGATTGGCCATCTTTCCGGAATAGATAAATAACCTGTCAGCCAAAATCACTTTCACATGATAGGGATAACAAACTGGTCGTACACTTCTTTAAACTCATCCTGTTGATTGGCATTTCATCTAAAGCCATGCAAGTATTTTTTCTGGGAGTTGACGAGCTGGTTAGCTAACGTTTAAATCACCTTCCCCCTCCACTTGCCCGACTTCATATACACAAATGCCATCGAGAACATACTGATCCAATACACCCACTCGCTGACCCATCCCCAACCGATGGAAAGATTCCAATACTCTAGTACCAAAAATACATAGACACAGTAGATTACGATTGTTACAAACTCAATCATGAGGTTCACCCGTGAGTTGCCCGTGCCCGTTACTGCGTTCAGCCAGATGGTGGCTACTGACATCATCAAGAGGGCAACCGAAACAATCCGTACAATAGGTACCGCCTCGGCAATAAACTCGTCCCCCTGACTATAAAAGGATAAAAAAAACTCGGGAACAATATTCAATATCACAAAAATGAAAACGGATATCCCCAAACTCATCGTTACAATACGTTTGATCAGTGGCATCACTTCGTCTTGCTTACCCTGACCTATAATATTGCTGACCATGGTGTTTGTTGTAGAAGCAAACGCCCAGCAGAAGATTCCAAACAATCCAAAAATATTTCGCATCGTGTTAGAGATTGCCAATGCACGGGGGCCATGATGCTCCACCAGTATATAAAAATATTCCCAGCTCATGATGCTGATAGCAAACTGCACAATCAGCGGTGCCGACATGGTGAGAATTAATTTGATAATCGAAAAATCAATCTTAGTCTGTTCAAAAAATGCAAACGATTTATGTATGCCTTTAAAATGAATGACCGCATAAATCACAAATAAACCGGAAGCTTCAGCAATGATGGATGCGTAGGCTGCTCCATTGAAACCGATGGCAATAAAACCAAAGTGCCCGAAGATCATGGTATAATCCAAAACAATATTGACCAATGCCTCTGCCAGGGTTCCCCAGACAAGAAAACGTGTTTGATTGGTGCCCACCAGCAACGCGTTGCGCATCACATACAAATACAGAAATGGAAGACCCCATATTCGGATTAACAAAAAGTCAACAACCTGATCGGCAATAACAGTATCATGAATAAACCTGTGCATTACCCATGGAGCAAATAAGTAAGTTGCCACAATACCTAATGCTGCAATCACTAACGCCACCCATACACCATTAAAAAATATCCGCCCAATTTCTTTAGGCAAATTCTGCCCTGCCCTTCGTGCAATCAATGCCTGCAAGCCGTTGTTAAGACCATTGCCAATCACGGCAAAGATTAAATAATACACTCCCGTGATGCCGGCACTGGCTAATTGTTGCTCACCCAGCATACCCAAAAAAATATTGTTGGTGATGAAGTTGATCTGTGGCACCAGCATTGCCAGGGTGATCGGCATTGCCATGAACAAGATCTGCTTATAACTGGTACCGAGACGTAATTCCATGAATAAAAATAGGAGAGTACAAAAATAGCTTAAAAGATCTACCGCTCACCAAATAGTAAGATAACCCACAAAGGTTGGCCTTAGCGATCGTCTGGCAATTATGTCATGGTTTTTTGTTGATATCCGCTTATCGATTAACCTGATGTGGGTAGCATCAAACTCCTTCAACACGACCAGAGCAAATTAATCGCAAACGATTTAACATCATCAAAAACAGACGCGGGGTAGTATTCTTCTGCATTACCAAAAAACCTAAGTAACTTGAGAGTTCTAAAAAGTAAATCGACCATGAACACAAAGAAAATCGCCATCATTGGCGGGGGTAATTTGGGAGTTGCCATCGCAGAGGGCTTGTTGAAAAGCGGGTTTGCTACTCCTCAGCAAATCACCGTGACAAGAAGAACACTTTCACGATTACACTCTTTAAAAGAACAAGGAGTCACCATCACTGATAACAATCAGGCCGCCATTGAAAGCAGCGATGTGATTATTGTTGCGCTGAAACCGTATAATGTGAAAGAAGTATTGGAAGGATTGAAAAATTCTTTTGACTCAAAGAAACACATTGTGATTAGTGTTGTCACTGGCGTCTTTTTAAAAGACTTAATGGCCATCGTTGATGATGGTGTTCCGATGTTTCGTGCTATGCCCAACACGGCAATTGCTATTCAGGAATCTGTGACGTGCCTTTGTCAATCCAACGCGACTGATACGCAGATTGAATATGTCACTGATTTATTCAATCAATTGGGACTAACCATTTCCATCGATGAAAAACTAATGGATGCTGCAACCGTACTCGGTGCCTGTGGCATTGCCTATGCATTGCGATTTATCCGTGCCGCAACACAAGGTGGAATTGAAATTGGTTTTGATGCGAAGACGGCTAATCTCATTGCAGCTCAAACGGTGAAGGGTGCTGCCGAATTATTATTAAAAGGTAATCGCCATCCGGAAGAAGAGATTGATAAAGTAACAACGCCAAAGGGGTGCACGATTGTAGGGCTCAATGAAATGGAACATCGTGGGTTTAGCTCTTCACTCATTAGAGGAATTGGGGCATCTTATAATAAGATTATTTCTTAAGAAACCAGACTTGAGGTGTCTTGTGTCTTTACCATGTAGAACACCTTTACCTGGCAATAAAAGAGGAGTCTCAAAGTTCCTCTTTTCTATTTATTCAAAAATCGCGATGATTTAAAAGTTTACATTTGCACGTATGTCTGAATTGTTCACCTCTACCAGCCGCATTATTGTTACATGCAGCAAAAGACTTGCTCCCTATTTAGAGCAGGAAATTCTTGAATTAGGGCTCAAACCTGTGCGCACTTTCGTTACCGGAGTCGAGTTGCAAGGCACGGTGAATGATTGTATTTTATTAAATCTCAATCTCCGCTGCGCCAGCCAGGTGTTGTATTCGCTAAGAAGTTTCCGATGCAACGGACCCGATGATCTTTACGAGGCACTGATTCGCTATCCGTGGGAGAACATACTTTCCAACGATGGTTACTTTTCAGTTACCAGTAATGCCACTCACTTCACCGTAAACAACGACATGTTCGTGAATGTAAAAGTCAAAGATGGTATTGCCGACCGCATGCGCAGGGAAACCATGCGCAGACCGGATTCAGGAAGCGAATTGGATCGTGCCGTTTTCCATTTGTACTGGAAAGATGAACAAGCAGAAATTTTTCTGGATACTTCCGGTCAAACGTTAGCTAAACATGGTTACCGCAAAATTCCCGGCAAAGCACCGATGATGGAATCGTTGGCTGCGGCCACAGTGATGGCAACTAAATGGAATCGTGTTTCGCCTTTTGTGAATCCCATGTGTGGATCTGCAACCGTAGCCATTGAAGCGGTGATGATCGCCACTAACCGCAGACCCGGATTGTATCGCAAGAACTATTCCTTCATGCACGTGACCGGATATGATCCAATCTATTACAATGAGCAAGCTCAAAAGTTACAAGATCAGATTGTTGAGATCCCCGATCTTAAAGTAATTGCTTCCGACATTAGTGAAGATGCCATCAACATATCAAAAATAAATGCTGGTATTGCCGGAGTAGAGCACCTGATTGAATTCGAGTTGTGTGATTTTGCAGAAACAAAAATGCCTGAAACTCCCGGAGTAATATATTTCAATCCTGAGTATGGCGAACGTTTAGGAGAAGTGACCGAATTAGAAGCAACCTATGCACGCATTGGCGACTTCCTCAAAAAGAAATGTCAGGGTTATCTTGGATATATTTTCACCGGCAATCTTGATCTCGCCAAAAAGATCGGATTGAAGGCAAGTCGCAGAATTGAATTTTATACCAGCACGATTGATTGCCGTCTTTTGGAGTATGAATTGTATGGGGGAAGCAAGAGAGCGCCCAAGCCAATGAGTGAAGCCCTATAACTTTCAAGTAGATTTTTTGTAAATTATTCTTATCTCAGCAATGCACCATACAAGCAAAAATCCTCGGAAGAAATATCGCAAATGAAGTGTTTGATTTTACTGACAATCATAATTTGTTCTCTGCATGCCATAGGCCAGAAAATATCCTTAACACAGGTAATCGCCCATCGAGGTGCCTGGAAAAACACAGGCGTTCCTGAAAATTCTATTGCGGCTCTTCAATACGCTATTGAACTGAAGTGTTGGGGAAGTGAGTTTGATGTACACCTGTCTTCCGATTCTATTCCATTCATTCTTCACGATCATTCCATTCAAGGGATTCATATTGAAAAATCAACCGCAGCTCAGCTTGCGCAAATAAAACTTTCCAATGGAGAGCCTCTTCCAACTTTAGAAGCTTATCTCGCAGCAGGAAAGAGTCAACAGTCAACCCGGCTCATTCTCGAAATAAAATCTTCCAGCATAAGCAAAGAACGATCGTTGGCGCTTGCCACGAAATGTGTTCAGATGGTTCAGAAATTAAATGTGGCCTCCATCACCGAATACATTGCTTTCGATTTTGATGTTTGTAAAAAGGTAAAAGAACTCGATCCTTCAGCCACGGTTACTTATTTAAATGGAGATAAGTCGCCCAATGAGTTGGCCGCTGCCGGACTCGATGGAATGGATTATCACTTTAGCGTATTTAAGCAGCATGAAGATTGGCTGGAAATATCCAGAAAGAAAAAACTGATTACCAACGTGTGGACAGTGAATGATGCGGAAACTATGCGCTGGTTCATTGACCGGAAAGTGGATTATATTACCACCAACGAACCGGAGAGGCTTATTGAATTATTGAAATAAGACGGTTAATAAACCGTTCACCCTCTTTCCTGTCTGTTCAGATAACGTTCGAATATTACCCGTGCCCTTTTTATATTTTGCCCCTCAATTAACTTCAATCCTATGCGTTATCAATTTACCTCAAAAGCATTTTCCTTAACGATCGCAGCGTGCCTCATCAGCATCCTGATTTTCGCACAAACTGATCGGGTGCTACCGGCTGAGTCAGCAGTAACCTCCACCGGTCAAGTGACCATCAAAGGCAAGGTGGTCCCCTATAAAGTTACAGCAGGCACACAGCCTGTGTTTAATGCAGAAGGAAAGCCCAGTGCTTCACTATTCTATACCTACTACGAACGCACCGATGTGACTGATAAAAGTAAAAGGCCCTTCGTGATATCTTTCAACGGTGGCCCAGGTTCTGCTTCGGTTTGGATGCACGTGGCTTACACCGGACCCAAGCAACTGAATATTGATTCAGAAGGATTCCCAGTGCAACCGTATGGTGTGCGCGATAATCCACATTCTATCTTGGATGTAGCAGATATCGTTTATATCGATCCAGTGAACACAGGCTTCTCACGCATCCTTGATCCAAAAGCAGAGAAGTCAACCTTCTTTGGTGTGAATGCCGACATTAAATATCTCGCTGATTGGTTAGATGTATTTGTTAGCCGCACGGGCCGCTGGACTTCTCCTAAATATATCATTGGTGAAAGCTATGGAACTACACGTGTTTCTGGGTTAGCTCTTGAACTTCAAAATGCACATTGGATGTATTTGAATGGTGTGATCTTAGTATCACCTACCGAATTAGGAATTAAGCGTGATGGCCCCGTAAATGATGCTTTGGCTTTACCCTATTATGCAGCCGCTGCGTGGTATCAAAAGGCGTTGCCGGCCGATCTTCAACAAAAAGATTTAAGTGATATCCTTCCTGAAGTAGAAGCATTTACTATTGATGAATTAATACCTGCTCTTGCTAAAGGAGGGTTCATCGATGAAGCAAAGAGAAAACAGATAGCCGCCAAGATGTCGCGTTACTCGGGACTTTCAGAAAAAATCATTCTACAACATAATTTATCAGTGCCTACTCAATTCTTCTGGAAGGAGTTGTTGCGCGAAAAAGGGTTTACCGTTGGTCGTTTGGATTCACGTTACTTAGGTATCGATCGCCAGTTAGCAGGTGATCGTCCTGATTATAATTCAGAGCTTACTTCCTGGTTGCATTCGTTCACACCTGCCATCAACTACTATTTAAGAGATGTGTTGAAATACAAAACTGATTTACAGTATAACATGTTTGGACCTGTTCGTCCTTGGGATAATTCCAATGATCAAACCGGAGAAAATCTTCGTTTGGCGATGGCCGAAAATCCATATATGCATGTGATGATTCAGTCAGGGTATTTTGATGGAGCAACCACGTACTTTGATGCAAAGTATTCCATGTGGCAACTTGACCCAAGCGGAAGAATGAAAGATCGCCTGCGTTTTGAAGGCTACCGCAGTGGACACATGATGTATTTGCGCGCAGAAGATCTTGCTACCAGCAATGAACACATTCGTGATTTCATTAAGAAGTCGCTACCAGCACAAGGGCAGCCCGCGAAGTATTGACAGAGGTAATTTTTTTGGAGGCCATTTCAGTTTTGAAGTGGCCTCTTTTATTTTGCTGGTACTTCTACTTGAACAGACTTACAAACTTCTTCGAAAGCAGATCTCTTGAATACTTCTTCTCCGCCAACTGCCTTGATGCTTGTTGATATTCAGAAAGAAGTTTTTTATCCTTGAGAAAGGGTCTGATCCTTTTAACAAAATCAGTGGGTTGATAGGGATCCGTATAAACACCACAATTGTTCTCTTCTATTTCCTTTCTGATCCAACCACCAAAGTTGATAACAATGAGTTTGCCGGCAGCAAGACCATCAAAAAACTTATTGGGCGAACCGGTTTCTAAAACCGGAATGGATTTATAGCAGATGAATGAAGCATCGGTCACGTTTAGTAATTCTTTTACTCCATTGCGATTTGTGAAGTCAATAAAGGTGAGGTTTTCCAACCCCATCTGTTTTACATTTCCTTTCAATCGATCAACTAATGCGCCATCACCACAAATGAAAAATTGAATAGGCAACTCTGCTTTGCGCGATGCGTTCGCACATTCCAGCAAATAGTCAAGTCCGTTAGCCAACCCAACAGCCCCAATATAGGAGACGACAAATTTTCCCTTCACATTAAACTTCTCCTCCAACACTGGGTTCTTTGCCTCCGGTTTGTAATAATCGCAGTCTGCCATGTTGGGTAGTAGGTGAACTTTCTTGCCGGGCACCTTCTTTTCAATAGCCGACTGAATGCTGGGCGACAATGCCACAATCGAATCCGCTGATTGGTAAATCGACTTCTCAAGCTGATAGAGAAATACTTGAAAAAAGTAATTGTTTATATACCCCAACTGCACGGGTGCATCCGGCCATAAATCTCCCACTTCAAAAATGTATGGAATGTTATACCGTCTCTTAATCCATTTCGCAGCCAACCCCACTGTAAGAGGCGTTGAAATCGCGTAACAATAGTCTGCGTCCTTAAATTGATGGCTCCACTTTACCACACTCCACACATAATTCAGAAAAGCCCAACTGCGGGCCACAAAACCATATCGGTTATCATAAGAAACAGGCAAGTAGTGAACCTCAATGCCTTCAACGTTTTGGGTTAGATGAGCCTTTTGATTGTGGGCAGCAATTACAAGCACGTTGATCCCCTTTTCCACCAATGCCTTTGCCAGGTAGTAGGAACGGATTGCCCCACCTTTTTCAGGAGTATTGAAATGCTGATGAAGGATTAAGACTTTCACGGGTGTAAAGAAAGAAAACCAAGTGTGTATCACACCAATCCGGTTCGCCTTTTTACTCAGCTTACTTTAATATTTATTACTTTTGAAAACATTAAACGATTGTCATCATGAAATTTCTCCTGCTTCTCCTATTTATTGCACATCTGGGTTATAGTCAAAAGCCTGAAAAATTATTCAATGGAAAAGACCTGAAAGGCTGGAAAATTCATGGCACAGAGAAATGGTATGCTAGTAAAGGCGAGTTAATCTGTGAGAGTGGCCCCGATAAACAATACGGATACCTGGCTACCGATAAAGAATTCAAAGATTTTGAACTGACACTCATGTTCAAACAAGAATCAAATGGAAATAGTGGTGTATTCTTTCATTCACAGATTGAAGGAATCATTGTAAATGGATGGCAGGCAGAAGTGGCCCCCATGAACATGCACAGTGGTGGCATCTATGAATCTTATGGAAGAGGCTGGCTCATTCAGCCTACGGCAGATAAAGAAAAGGCCCTGAAAGAAAATGACTGGAATGAAATGAAAGTGGTGGTGAATGGAAATCAGGTTACTACCTGGCTCAACGGCACAGAGATGATCACCTTAAATGATGAAAAGATAGGCTCCCGGTCAGGAAAAATAGCGTTGCAAATTCATGATGGAGGCGGTGTGAAGGTGAGATGGAAAAACATCCGCATCAAAACACTATAAATTGAATTGGCTTTAAAGCATAAGGTCTTCCATTTTGGAAGACCTTATTTGTTTTAAAGGGATACGAATGAACTATTTCTCCTGCATACTGCGCGCATAATAAAGGATGTTATGTACGGATGCAGCTGATGGCTCAAGGCGTACAGAATCCAGTTCGTGCCGCAAGGACGTCAGTTCTTTGTACTGGGTCTGCAACTCACTATCGCAAAGGAGCGCTTTGTTAATCTCCTTCGTCTCCTTCTCCGAGGTCTCGTGGTATAGAAACCTGATCAGATCGTTTTGGGTAAAGGTCTTTATCATAGGCAATATTATTTTTATTCATTTTTTTTCGCAGGTTAATTAAGGCATAGCGCATTCTGCCCAGTGCCGTATTAATACTCACCCCAGATCTATCCGCTATTTCCTGAAAACTCATCTCCAGATAATGGCGCATAATCAATACCTGCTTTTGCTCGTCAGGTAATTCCTTGATCAAATCCCGAAGTCGCGATCGGGTGTCTCGGAGAAGTTGCTTCGACTCAAACGACTCCTCAGAAAACTGCATAGAGTCAAAAACCCGGCTGCCATCTTCCAGGACAACCTCAGGGTAGCGCTTGTTCCTGCGGAAGCGGTCAATGGCCAAATTATGAGCAATGCGACTGATCCAAGGCAAAAATTTGCCTTCCTCATTATATCGACCACTTTTGATTGTATTTACCGCCTTGATAAAAGTATCCTGAAGCAAGTCTTCTGCCTCATAGCGGTCCTTTACGATCATGTAAATAGCCGTATAAATACGGGATTTGTGTCTATGAAGTAGCATATCGAACGCCTCTTCGTTACCGGTTTGATAGAGCGAAACCAACTGGCTGTCGCTGAATCTTCTGTCAATCATCTGTCTTGCGTTTAGGTAACGTAGATGTCTTGCTCGATAGTATGTGGGTTAAATGGAATGTTTGTGAAATGAAAAATAGAAATAATCCACGAAATCGCAAAATTTTTAAAATAATTCTTGCCTCCTACATAATTTCTTATGGTATTTGAGCCCGATTTTAAAAACAATGACAGTAGCAAAAAAACGAGTAATCAAGAGCCTGGAAAATCTTACTGAAGATCTGAGGGGTTTATTGCGAGAGCAATATCCGAATGGGTATGAGTCCAGCATCACCAGAATCACCAACGCGAAAAAGGAACCCATCTTTGTATTTCCACTGGAAACAGATGATTCGGTTTATCTGGTGAAGGTGCCTGCTACCAAAAACAGTGACGGTGGGTATGATGTTGAGTCCGGCAAGAAGCAGGAATTTGAAAGTGATGATGACGATGTGCGCACGCCCGCTGAGGATGACGATTTTGACAATAGCAGTGACTTTGACAGTGATAGTGACGAAGGAGGTAGCAAAGAAGCCAGCTACGACCCTGATTTCGATAATTAATTACTTTTAATTTGACCTATTCGAACACCATCCCGAACTGGATGGTGTTTTTCTTTTATCCTGACTTTGATGTAACCAACTTACCGTGTTTGAATCCTTAGTAGGACAACGCACAGCTATTTTCTATTTTTGCGGCTTCTCATGCTTCCAACGCCAAACGATTCATATTTAGACGACCTCGACCCCAAGGAATTCATCATTATTAAAAGGGCCAGAGTCAACAATCTAAAAAACCTAAGTGTAGCCATACCGCGAAATAAATTAGTGGTCATTACTGGTTTGTCTGGCTCAGGAAAATCATCCCTGGCATTTGATACCCTGTTTGCAGAGGGGCAGCGAATGTATGTGGAGAGTTTAAGCTCCTACGCCCGGCAGTTTTTAGGCCGCATGGAAAAGCCCGAGGTGGACTATATAAAGGGTGTGTCACCAGCCATTGCTATTGAGCAAAAGGTTAACACACGCAATCCACGCTCAACGGTAGGAACAACCACCGAAATCTATGATTATCTGAAATTGCTGTTTGCCAGAATCGGAACAACGTATTCACCTGTTAGCGGCAAAGAAGTAAAGCGAGATACAGTAACTGATGTTGTCGATTTTATCAACAGACAAAAAGAAGGCACGCGGGTGATGGTGGGCACTCCGTTAAAAATCTCGAAAGGGCGCAAGATTGAAGATGAATTGAATCTTTTACTGAGTAAAGGCTTTGCCCGGATACTGGTAAATGGTGAAGTAAGGTTCATTGAAGAGGTGCTAAACCCTCCTGCTGGTTCTTCCGATGAGTCAAAGACAGCATCTAAAAAGAAAAAGCCTGCCAAAGCACCAAAAGTCGAGGGCGAATATGAAGTATTAATCGATCGCGCTGCAGTTCATGCTGGTGACGAAGATCTTATTTTTCGTTTGTCTGATTCTGTTCAAACTGCCTTTTTTGAAGGCCATGGTGATTGTGTAATCTACTCCGAAAACCAGAAGGCTCATTTCTCCGATCGGTTTGAATTAGATGGAATCACCTTTACGGAACCTTCTATTAATCTCTTCAGTTTCAATAATCCGTTTGGTGCATGCCAAACCTGTGAAGGATTTGGTAAGATCCTGGGCATTGATGAAGACCTCGTGATTCCGGATAAAAGTCTTTCGGTCTATGAAGGGGCCATCGCTCCCTGGCGCGGAGAAGTGATGAGTGAGTGGGCCAAGCCCCTGATCAAAAACGGTATTAAGTTCGACTTTCCTATTCATAGAGCCTACGGTGAGCTTTCACAAAAGGAACGCGACCTGTTGTGGAATGGGAATCAGTATTTTGATGGCATTCATGCTTTCTTCAAATACCTTGAATCAAAGACCCATAAAATTCAATATCGTGTCATGCTCTCACGCTATCGCGGACGCACGACCTGTCCGGATTGCCGCGGAACCAAGCTGAGGAAAGATGCTGCCTACGTAAAAATTACAGACACATCGATAACGGATTTGGTGTTAATGCCCATTGAGGATACACTCGTCTTCTTTGAAAAGCTAAAACTTCCTGCTTATGAGCAGAAAGTATCCGAAAGAATTTTAACGGAGATAAAGTCCCGATTGGAATATATGACGAAGGTGGGGCTCGGCTACCTTACATTAAACCGAGTTACATCCACCTTATCCGGTGGAGAATTTCAACGCATAAAACTGGCTACTTCATTGGGCAGTGCTTTGGTCGGTTCCATGTACATCATGGACGAACCGAGCATAGGATTGCATCCGCGCGATACGGCCCGCATGATTGAGGTTTTAAAATCATTGCGTGATTTGGGCAACACAGTTATTGTGGTGGAGCATGAAGAAGAAATTATGCGTGCGGCCGATCAGATTATCGACATTGGGCCCGATGCCGGTTCGCATGGAGGAGAGTTGATTTTTCAGGGCACTCAAAATGATCTGAACGAAAAAATAAAATCGCACACTACCAACTACCTTACGGGAGTGGAAAGAATTTCCGTACCAACGCTTAGAAGAAAATGGAAAGATTCTGTAGTAATTACGGGTGCCCGCGAAAACAACCTCAAGAACCTTACAGTAAAATTTCCATTGGGTGCACTTACGGTGGTTACTGGTGTGAGCGGTTCTGGTAAATCTACGCTGATTAAGAAAATTCTTTATCCGGCATTAGGCCGATTAAGTGGATCCGTTTCTGAAACCCCTGGCAAGTATGATCGCCTGGAGGGCGATGTTACAAAAATCTCGCAAGTAGAATTTGTTGATCAAAACCCAATTGGCAAATCTTCACGCTCAAATCCCATCAGCTACGTAAAAGCCTACGATGCTATTCGCACACTTTACTCCGAACAGCCGATTGCCAAACAACGAGGGTATAAGCCTTCCCATTTTTCATTCAATGTGGAAGGTGGACGATGTGATACCTGCGAAGGCGAAGGCGAAATAAAAGTAGAGATGCAATTCATGGCCGACATCTATTTGAAGTGCGAAAGCTGTCATGGCAGGCGGTTCAAACAAGAAGTGTTGGAGGTAGAGCATAAAGGGAAGAATATTTTCGATGTGCTTGACATGACCGTTGAAGCGGGGCTTGAATTTTTCAGAGACAAAAAGCCGGTGTATGAAAAAATACTTCCATTGTTCGAGGTGGGTCTTGGCTATGTGAAACTGGGTCAATCTTCCAATTCTCTTTCAGGTGGTGAGGCCCAGCGGGTCAAACTCGCTTCGTTTTTGGGGAAGAATAATTCAGACAATCAAAACAACATCTTGTTCATATTTGATGAACCGACCACCGGCCTGCACTTTCATGACATATCGAAACTATTAAAAGCGATCAACGCGTTGGTTGACCAGGGGCATACGGTAATCGTAATTGAACACAATCTGGAAGTCATTAAATGTGCAGATTGGATTATCGATCTGGGGCCTGAAGGAGGAGAAAAAAAAGGTGGCCATCTTCTTTTTGAAGGCACGCCAGAAGAAATGGCTAAAAAAGGTAAAGGATATACAGCCGAGTATCTGCGATTAAAACTCACCAGCAACAAAAAAAGCCCTGCATAAAACAGGGCTTTTTCTTTTCTGATTGGGTGTCTATTTGTTTGTTACTGGCTGAGGAGTTACTCCTAGTTTCTTCAATACCAAATTGGAGATATTGTATTTTTCATCGCTGTACAAAAGAATGTCGCCACCACCTACAACTTGCGGAGCCATAATGAATGCAAATCCATTTTCTTTTGCAACATCTTCTATCGCCTTACCCACCTTCTTGAAAACAGGATCCATTAAAGCAGTTTGCTTATTCTGCAAGGAAGTCTGAGCATCTTGCTGAAACTTCTGAATGCTTTCCTGCATTCCCTGCAATTCTCTTTCTTTATCCGCTTTGATTGCATCTGGTGTAGTGGCAGGCATACCCTGATACGCCTTAACTTTCGACTCGTAATCAGAATATTTAGCCTTCAACTGATTTTCTAGTTGAGTGTTATGCGTTTTTAGCTCATTATCAATTTGCTTGAATTCTGGCAGCTGGCTAAAAATGTACTCCCAATCGGCATAGCCAATTTTTTGTGTTTCCTGGGCTTGTGCACTTACTGCAAATACACAAAAAAGAAGTAAAAAAAGTGTTCTCATTTCAATTCAAGTTAGTTGTTTAATTTATTTGACTTTATCGTTGGGGTCCCCTAATCCTAATTCTTCTAAAATAAAATCGGTATAGTCGTGGCGCGGATCGGTATATACAATCACCAACTCTGCTGCCTTATCAAATACAAAAGCCAATCGGTTTGCTTTTGCTACTTTTTCCACCGCATCAAATATTTTGTCCTGTAAAGGTTTAATCAATTCTTGTTTTTTCAAAAAGAACAAACCTCCAAACCCAAATACTTTCTTCTGATACTCTTTCGACTCCATTTCTTTTTTCTTTATCTCATCCAGGCGTTCCTGCTTCATTTCTTCTGTTAGCAAAACTTGCTCTGCCTGATAGGTGCGATAAAGCTCATCTACCTTTAATTGCATGTCTTCAATTTCCTTTTGCCATCCTGCCGACAGCTGATCTATCTCACTTTGAGCCTTGCCATATTCTGGCATCTTGCTCAACACAAAATCAGAATCAAAGTAACCGAACTTCTGTGCTGAGACAAAATTCAGGCCGAAAAAAATAAAAAATATTGTTGTGGCAAAAAACCGCATTTTCTATCTGATTTGCTGGCCAATCGTAAAGTGGAACTGTGAGCCGCTCTTCTGCAAAGCACCCGGAAGCGTATCAAATCCATAGGCCCAGTTAAGTCCTATCAGACCAAAAGCCGGCATGAATATTCTCGCTCCAACACCTGCGGATTTGTATAGCTTAAACGGATTATGCTCCTGGTAATTGTTCCAGTTATTGCCTGCCTCCGTAAACAAAAATCCATATATCGTTGCCGACTGGCTGGTCGAAACCGGATAACGGAGTTCCATTCCAAACTTATTGTATGCAATTCCGCCTTCTATTCCTGGCGATTGTTGTTGACCGCGCTTAGCATAAAGAGGTGGTGTTACCTGATTGTTGGGATAACCTCGCAAGCCAATAATTTCCTGACCCAACACAAAAGAATTAAATCCACCAGCCAAACCGTCACCGCCCATCACGAAACGCTGGAAGGGTCCAGGGCCTAAGTTTTTATTATAGGTTCCTATAAATCCAAAGTGTGCTTTTGTTTCCAGAACAAGGCTGCGGCCGTCCGGCTTATCACTGCCTATCAGTTTCAAATAATATTTAAAGTCAAACATCCACTTATGTAATTCCGTCCACTCATATCGCGTGTCCTTGTCCAACAGATAACTCGGATCGCGCCAGAGCGAATACGGAGGTGTTAAACTCAAGCTAAGAGAAATTGTTGAGCCAGTGGCTGGATACATCGGATTATCAATACTATTCCGCGAGAGCGTTGTATTGAACATGATCTCATTCGTTTTACCGATCTGAGGTAATACAGGTGAATTGAAATAGTTATTGTATTTATAAATCAGGAAGGAGAGGGAGTTGGTAAGTACAAAATAATTGTCGGGCCACTCCAGTCTGCGCCCTAACCCAATGGTAATACCACCTTGCTTTAATGAGGTTTGATCCGTGAACTCAAATCGTTGGTTGGCCAATCTTGAAATAGATTTATTTAAGCTGACGGTAAGTGAATTTGGCTTTCTGCCACCCAGCCAGGGTTCGGTAAAGGAAAGGCTATAACTCTGGAAAGATTTGCCGTTTGCCTGGGCTCGCAGTGAGAGGCGCTGACCATCACCCACAGGAAGCGGTTTCCACTTTTTCAGGTTTGGCACATTGCGCATGGAAAAGTTATTGAACGAAAGTCCTACCGTTCCAACAAATCCGTAGAATCCTCCCCAGCCTCCTGATAATTCAATCTGGTCGTTCGATTGCTCTTCAACCTTCCACTCAATATCCACCGTTCCATCAGTAGGATTGGGACGTATATCCTGTTCAATTTTCTGTGGATTAAAATAGCCCATTTGAGAAAGCTGCTGCTGGGTTCTGATCAAATCCGATCTTCTGAACTTTTGACCCGGTATGGTGCTAAGTTCTCTGCGGATTACATGATCATTCGTTCTCTCATTGCCACTGATAATTACCTCATCGATGGTAGCCTGATCCCCTTCGCGCACACGCATTTCAATATCAATAGAGTCTCCGGATACAGCCACTTCAATGGGCACCACACTGAAAAATAAGTAACCGTCATCCATATACAGTCCACTGATATCAGCGCCCTTTGGATTAAACGTAGTCTTCTTATCGATCAACTCCTTATTGTAAACATCTCCCTTATTGATGTCCAGGATTTTATTTAACGTGTTTGTGCTGTGAATATAATTTCCAACCCAATTAATATTGCGGAAGTAGTACTTTCTTCCTTCATAAACTTTAATGACCACATTAATGCTTCTCTCATCGTGATTAATGAGGGTATCTGAAATGATCTCAGCATCACGATAGCCTTTCGAGTTGTAGTACTCGATCATCCTTTGCTTGTCATCCTCATAATCGGACCGAATGAATTTAGATCCGGAAAAGACATTCAGCTTAATATTCCTGTTAATGAACTCCTTTATTTCGAGCGCACTCACCGTACGACTAGAATCCAGTGCCGGTTTTAATTTGCGGAGTCTAAACGTTAACGCTTCTCCCAAAATTGCCCTGTGTATATTTATCCTTGCGTGCTCTTTTGTTTTCTTTAACCGGCTTTTTAGTTTGGCATCTTCGATATCCTGATTGCCCACAATTTGAACCGCGTTTATCCGAACCTTTGATTTCAGGTCAACATCTATTTTTAACTTGACACCTCCGCGGCTTAGTGTATCAAACTCTTGGGCGATTTTTACTACTGTATTGAGAAACCCTTTTTTCACAAAATGCTTTTTTACACTTAGCTCGGCATTTCGAATGGTAGCATCATTTACAATCTTTCCTTTAATGAGGCTCAGATCTTCCTTCAAGGTAGTCTGGCGAGACTTGCTTATGCCTACAAAATAAAATTCAGTAAGGCGTGGTCGTTCTGCTAATCTGATCTCCAGAAAAACGTTGGTTCCTTCAATTTTCTGAATCAGAATAGTAGCGTCCCCGATCAGACCATGCTTCCAAAGTTTACGGATAGCACCGGAAATTGCATCTCCGGGGATTTTAACTTTATCGCCAATCTTAAGCCCTGTAAGGGAAATCATGGCACTCTTATCTAAGACATTGAGACCTGTTACCTCAATTCCTGCAATGGTATATTCCTGGGGGGATGCATAGTTCAGAATCGCGTCTGACGATGATTGTGATTGACTTCTGCCCGTTCTGAATTGAGCGTATGAATTGCCAACACAAAAAAGGAAAAGTATAGATGCTAATACAAAATTCTTCATTCGCTAATTAGCCAATTGGGTCCAACACTTTTCCAAACCTTCTTTCTCTTTTTTGATATGCACAAATGGCCTCATACAAATTTTCTTTTCTAAAGTCAGGCCATAAGGTTGGCGTAATAAATATTTCAGTATACGCAATCTGCCAAAGCAGAAAATTACTGATGCGAAGCTCCCCACTGGTTCGGATCAACAGCTCCGGATCAGGGACACCCACGGTTTGCAAGTGCCTGGCGAAATAATGTTCATCTATTTCGTCTGGTTGTATCATACCCTTCTTCGCTTCTTCCGCTAATTTTTTTGCCGCCTCCACTATTTCCCATCTTCCGCTATAGTTAAGCGCTAGTTGAAGTATAAGCCCACTATTATTGCGCGTTGCTTCCTTGGCTTTCGCCAAGTTATTTTGGCATTCGAGCGGTAAGTGACTGATATCTCCTATGGTTTGAAGTTTTACCTGATTTTCGTGAAGAGTGTTAATTTCCTTTTGCAATGTATTTACCAATAACTCCATCAGGCCATCCACTTCTTCTTTTGGCCTGCCCCAGTTTTCGGTGCTAAAGGCATATAAGGTCAAATATTTAATTCCTAATTCACCACATCCCTCGGTCACATCCTTTACTGCCTGTATCGCATTGCGATGTCCGAAAATACGGGCCGCACCTTTCCCTTTCGCCCATCGCCCGTTGCCGTCCATGATAACGGCAATGTGTTTAGGCAAATTACTGAAGTCTATATTTTCTTTTAATGACGCCACAAGGCGGCAAAAATAGCCTTTTTTTCAAACTTATACATAACAAATACTCAGTTAAACTATGCTTCTTTGGTCTTAGAGGATGGTTTAAAAACTAAAAAAGTTGACTAAACTCTGATTAAATTACTTATACGGGCTGCCCGGGCAGGGGATGTCGTAAAAAGTATAGGTAAGGGTAATGCCCGTAAAAAAGTAATTATCATTATCGAAGGTGTTACCATATTGATAATTCTTTACCGAAGGGTTGCCTTCAGAGATATTATCCAAATAGTCGAAAAAGGTCTTTCTCATGCCAAACTCAAAAGCAATGTAGTATTTGGGATTAAGCACATACTTCATGCCGCCACCAAATGGAATTGCCATTTGAACATTGCTGTACTCAGCGCTCTTTTGTTCAACCCCTGAAAAGCCGAACAATCCCGCTCCCGCAAATAGATAGGGGGTAAAACGCAATCTTCGTTTGCTGTCTCTCCAATCTAAAAAGTGATATTCAAAACTTGCCGCTGCTTCAAATAAGAAAAGGTCAAAAGAGGCAGCCCTGGCGGTAGCGAAAGCATCAATGGGTTTGCGTTTATCAGAGGCACCAATTTTGCCAGCTGTTACTGAAGTGCGCAAGCTTATTACATTGCTGATATTGGATCGGTAAAAAACGATTGCAGCAGGTTTTGAGGAAGCGAAATTATACGTGCGAACTAAATCTCCGGTATAATTGAATGTGCCCAATCCAAAACCTATTTCTGCCCGATGTCCGAGTATTTGCTGAGATTTCGTATCGGTACTATGCAAAACCAACACAACAAAAAGAACCAGGATCCGGCAGTGGCTTTTACGCATTCGAAAATTGGCTATCTGAATTTTGCTTTGTGGAAAGTAGCCCCAAGTATGTAGGTAATACGAATAGATGTAACCATATAAATATCCCTGTTATCTTTCGCCCCCCTCATATTATCAGGGTATTCCTGACCGTAACCTGGTATGGTTTGGTAAGTTTTTCCATCTCGCGCAACATAGGATTGTAACGTTGGGAGCTGACCAGCAGGTAATTCATTGCTTCTATATGACATTGCTTTTGCAAGGGGGCTGTTTAAAACACCTAAATCAACATAGTTTTTGCTCACGTCATCAAGGTAATCGGTGAACGTATAGCGAAACCCAATTTCTGCCCACAAATCCATTACCTCGTTTAATCTAAAACGAGCACCTAATCCAAATGGTATGGCAATTTGAACCCTACTGTATTCCTTTATCCCATTATTAGCATCAGTAGGCAGCAAAGTTGAATACTGACCTTCTGTACCCAACGGCCTTAAGTCTACCCACTGACCTGCCTCCGTCAACGCCCCGCCCAACAAATCAGTCGCTGGAGCCAGACCTTGCGGGTTATGTAAAAACCCAGCGAGACCTGCAAAAGCATAGGGTGTCCATTTTACGCGACTGAGATAGGTGGCATCATTTTCAAATAAGTCAAAATAGGCAATGGCGGTAAGTTCTTTTATCCTGTTTCTGAAAGAGAGATTTCTTTGATAGCGATACTTTCCATTTTCCTGATCCCCTTGGTCTGCAGACTCAATATCGGAACCCTTTAATGATCCATACATAAATTGTGCTATGAAAGAATATCGTGGACCAAATCGGTGCATGAATGAAATTCCTATGGCCGGTTTTGTAAATGATATATCCGTACTTACGCGATCGGGCTTTGGCGAAATATCCCCATAGTAATTAAGTGCGTTTACGGATAAGCCAACTGCACTATACGCCTTGTTCTTAAAACCCAACTTCCTTCCTTTAAAGGAAGCCATCCGCTTGTTATTTTTCTTTATTGATTTTCTATTGAATTGTGCCTCCGCTTGCTCGGAAAAGCAAACCAGGAACACGAAACAGAAAACACCGAATACTATTTTTCTCATGGAAACAGTCTTTTGAGAACAACAAACTTATAAAAATCAAGTGAATAATGAAGCATTAATTGCGGATGTCGAGCCCCCAATTAAGTTTCTGGCGTAAAGTTTTGAAATAATGATGCCCGGGCAAAATGACCAACTTCACCTTGAATTTCTCTTTTTTCACCACCAGCTTTACCGAATCATCAATGGTTTCAAATCGGGAATCCAATGATACAAGGTACTTTTTGCTTCTTCCTTCTATTTGAAATGAGATCTCTGAATTGTCCGCCACTACGATCGGGCGAGACCCTAAATTATGGGGACTAACCGGGGTAATTACAAAGCTCTCTGATCTTGGGTAAACCAGTGGCCCCCCACAACTTAATGAATACCCGGTGGAGCCTGTTGGCGTAGAAATGATAACCCCATCGGCCCAGTATGAATTCAGCAGTTCACCATCCACATATACATGCACGGCTATCATGGAGGAGGTGTCCTTCTTCATGATGGTTAAGTCATTCAGGGCAAAATTGAGAGAACCAAAAAGTTTAGGGGTTGAGATAAGTTTTAATAAGGTCCTGCTCTCCATCTTATAATTTCCTTTGAAGAGTGAATCAAGTGCTTTGTCCGCATGCTCGCGACTGGTGGTAGCCAAAAAACCAAGACGACCTGTGTTAATTCCCAGGATTGGCACCTCCGATTTTCCAACGTACGTCACGGACTCAAGCATGGTTCCGTCACCACCCAAAGAGAAGAAAAAATCCAGACTCTTCAAGTTGTCACCTAACTCAAAAGTTTTAAACTTTACTTTTTTGAGCGCCCCGGATTTAACCTGCTTTACAAATTTAGAAGACAACCAAATCTCAGCCTGGTATTGGTTGAGTTGATCAAGCAACTTCTCAATAAATCTGGATGATTTTGCCTTAAAGTCTCTTCCGTGTATGCCAATTCTCATGAGACGCTGATTAGATGTCGAGGTATCTTAACAACATGTCAATCTTATCTCTTTCTCCTGTATCGCGCTTGACTTCATTATAACGACCAATAATTCGATATCCGAAACGCTCCAGGGTAGCAATGATACGATTCAATTCTACCTGATTGATTTTTAACGTGAGTTTGATCTTGCCTTTATCCAGAGGATCTTCAATCATCGAACTGCTGATAATCTTGGCATTATTCTCTTCTACATAACGACTGATTTCCGCCAGGGAATAATCAATCAAATCCATAGATAAAACTAGTATGCCACCAGGCATTTGAACTTCTGCCGTTTGGGCAAAAGAAATCATGATGTCCTGCACAGTAATAACACCGTCATATTTTTGCTCGTCATTCAGCACGGCTACAATCTGCAACTGCTGGTCATTAGCCACTTTCAGTATATCATAAAAATGAGAGCCCAGCTGAACGGTACAGTTTTTACCCACCAGTTTAAAACTTGAAAGAGGGCGTTCAATATCGTTTGATTCAAGAATGATTTCTTCTGAAATAAAACCAAGAAGTTGACCATCCTCCACTACCGGCAAGTGCATACACCTGAATTCTTCCATCCACACAATTGCTTTATGAGCATCGTCAGTGATTTTTAGAGGTGGAATCATGTGGTTGATCAGTTCTTCTGCAATCATACCTTGCTTCATTAATTTCTATTTACCAAAAAATCCTGCACAATCTCATTAAACTTCCCGGGATGCTCCATCATGGGTGCATGACAGCATTTATCGATAAACTTTAATTCTGAATTTGGAATCAAGCGGTTGAATTCATGACCCACCATCGGTGGGGTAATGGTATCATTTAAGCCCCATACCAGCAAGGTGGGCACCTTTATGTTCGGCAATTCAAGCGCCAGGTTATTGCGTTGTGCCGATTTGGCGATAGCCACAATGCGCATACACTTAGGTATACTTCGGGTGGTTTCGAATACCTCGTCCACAAGATCCTTCGAGGCTACGTTTGGATCATAGAATGTATAGGCAACGCGTTCATGCACATAGTCATAACTGCCTCTGCGAGGATAGGATCCTCCCATGGTGTTTTCGAAGAGGCCCGAGCTTCCTGTCAGCACCAACTTCGAAACTTTTTCGGGATTGGCTAACGTGAACAGAATGGCCACATGGCCGCCCAGCGAGTTGCCCATGATGATGAGGTCATCCAATTTCATCATAGCAACAAATTGTTCCGTGAATTCGCGTAACCCTTGCAACCCGGCTTCTTTGATTGGCATTTCATAAATTGGCAGCATAGGGATGATCACCCTGAAGTGCTTTGAATAATAACTCACCACCGCCTCCCAATTGCTTAAGGCCCCAAAAAGACCATGCAACAACATCAGCACCTGTCCTTTACCTCCATCCACATATTTAAAGCCATCCTTTTCTTTAACAACCAAGGCCATAGTGCTCTTTATTTTGTGATAAGTAACTAAAAAAAACCGAACCTTAGAACTGCTTGAAAGTTTCTTTGAAAAAAGGTAGAAATCCACCGAAATACTCAGAAAGGGTAGGTGCTACTTTAGCAGCCAACGGATAAAGTGAAGAATCTTCCTTCCAACCTTCCGGAAATGGTATTTGAAGTGCCTCAATTAGCCAAATGATTACGCTGATTCCAAATGCAAACTTAATCAGGCCAAGGGCGGCTCCTGCAATGGCATCCATCTTTCCTAAAAAGGTTTTGTCCAATGAATTTTTAATGCTCTTTCCAGTCAGGGAAACCACCACCATAACCAGTAAGAAAATGATGGCAAATGAAATGTAGGGCAATACCGCTTTATCTGCATTAAATTCTTTTGATAAATATTCTACACCGGTTCCCATAAGTTTGAAACCGATGAAGACACCCAAAACAAGGGCAAACAAAAAGAATAACTCCAATAAAAAACCTCTGCGATATCCAAGAAATGTTCCTATTGCAAGGATAATGGCGATTACAATATCTGCTTTATTCAAGATGCCAAGAGTTTTTTAACGATCTCAGAAATCATTTTTCCGTCTGCTTTGCCTGCCAATTGCTTAGTGGCGGTGCCCATTACCTTGCCCATATCCTGCGGACCCTTGGCGCCCACTTGCTCAATGATTTTCTTCACCTCAATGGTAATTTCCTCTTCTGAAAGTTGCTTGGGCAAATAGCGGCTAATTACTTCTAACTCCAATAATTCTTTCTGAGCCAACTCATCACGACCTTCTTTCTGAAATATCTCTGCCGACTCCTTGCGTTGCTTGGCAGCCTTCATTAATAATTTGTTTTCTGCTTCAGAACTTATTTCTGCGGTGACACCCTTTTCAGTTTCCGCCAACAGGATGAGCGACTTGATCGAACGAAGCGCCATAAGCTCTTCTTTATTCTTTGCCAGCATAGCCGACTTAATATCACTATCAATTTGATGTTTCAGACTCATATTCAAAATCGTTTAAATAAATTTGATCCAAAATTAACTCTACTTTTATAGAGATAAAAATAGATTGTTCGTTCTGTATTGAAGAGATTAAAGATACAACCTTTCGCACCATGACTCGCCTGTCCGTAAACATAAACAAGATTGCCACCCTACGCAATGCGCGTGGAGGCAACAACCCCGATGTGATCAAAGTAGTCATGGACTGCGAACGATTTGGTGCGCAAGGCATTACCGTTCACCCTCGCCCAGATGAACGACACATTCGCTATGCGGATGCGATGGATCTTAAAAATGTTGTCACTACAGAATTCAACATTGAAGGCTATCCGGACGCGCGGTACTTGAACCTCGTTCATGAAACAAACCCTGCGCAAGCAACCCTGGTGCCTGATAAGCCCGATGCCATCACTTCCAATGCGGGGTGGGATACCGTGAAGAATGAAACTATGCTAAAGGAAATTGTTGCTGAGCTAAAATCATTTGGCGTACGCGTTTCTGTTTTTGTTGATCCATCACCCAGGATGGTGGAAGGAGCTAAAAAAATTGGAGCTGATAGAATAGAACTTTATACTGAACCGTATGCTTCACAGTATTATCAAAACAGGGAAGCGGCCGTAAAGCCATACATTGAAGCAGCAAAAGTTGCTCATGAGCTTGGGCTTGGTATTAATGCAGGTCACGATTTAGATCTTAAGAATCTTCGTTTCCTGAAAGAATCCATTCCCAACCTCGATGAAGTTTCTATTGGTCATGCTTTGATTTGCGATGCATTATATCTGGGTCTTGAAAACACCATTCAACTTTATTTGAGGCAATTGAAATGACAATCCTTTCATCACTTTTGAGATTTCTTTAGTAATAATATCAGATTGTGTCACTTGTGCGACAAGCTCAAACGAATCATGCGCATATCTTGGTGAAAAATTTAATCTTCTACCATGCAAAAATCTGCAGTCTTCATGTTTGTTGGGCTTCTGTTTCTCTCATTTATATCCAATGGTCAGGTATCGGAAATCTTCTCTACAAGCGATGGTGCAGTTCAGGGATACGATGTCGTTGCATACTTTACCGAGAGTAACCCAGTGAAAGGAACAAAAGAATTTACAGTTAACCATTCGGGAGAAACCTGGTATTTCTCCTCTGCAGAAAATCTTAAAACGTTTAAAGCTTCACCCGAAAAATATATGCCTCAGTTTGGAGGTTATTGCGCCTATGGAATGTCGCGCGGATACAAAGCGAAAACAGATCCAGAAGCGTGGACAATTGTGAATGGCAAACTGTATTTGAATTATAATACAGAGGTGCGAAAAATATGGAATGAGAAGCAGGGCGAGTTTATCGATAAGGCCAACTCAAATTGGCCGACTGTAAAAAGTTCAGTGTTTAAATAAGCGATTCTATTTTTCACTTTGCTTTTCCATAACCTCCGCCACCAGGTGTTTGGATTTGCACACGATCTCCGGCATAGGCAACTACACTATCCATGCCTTTGAGTATTTTCTCCTCACCATTTTTGTTGATCAGCTTTTGTTGTCCGGTTTTTCCGGGAAATCCTCCCTTCAACCCGTAGGGTTGTTCAATGCGATGCTGGGAAAGAATGTTTACTTCAACTCTTTCTTTGAAGTTTACTTCACGCACAATACCATCACCTCCGTTCCATTTTCCCTTTCCTCCTGATCCGTGTCTGATCTCAAATCTTTCCAGTCGAACCGGATAACGCAACTCCAGGATTTCAGGATCGGTAATTCGCGTGTTGGTCATGTGTGAATGCACTCCGCTTGCACCCTGAAAACCCGGTCCTGCTCCGGTGCCTCCACAAATGGTTTCATAAAAGCCGAATCGATCATTGCCAAAAAGAAAGTTATTCATCGTGCCCTGGCTGCAGGCTACCAATCCGAAAGCTTTGAGTAATGTATCCGTCAACCGTTGACTTACTTCCGTATTACCACCAACAACTGCTGGTAATTTAGGTCCGGAAAAATCAGGATTGAGCAAGCCCGTTGGCAAAATGATGTTCACCGTCTCCATCAATCCTTCATTCATCGCAATAGGTTTATTCACCCACAAGCGCAGCACATACAAGACTACGCTTTGAACAATTGCTTTCGTTGCGTTGAGATTGCCGGGATGAACTTTTGCCGATCCGGAAAAATCAATTATCAAATTATCTTTTTTATCAAGCGCGATGTTGACATTCAACAAAGAACCATCATCCAATCGCTCTTCCGCTTTATACGTTTTTACTTTTGATTCTTTGATCTTCCATTTAAGGAGCTGTGCCGCATACTCGCGCAAAGCCTTCATGTAAAAACTCACTTGCTTTAGGCTGTGCTTTTTACAAAGTTCTTGCAACGCATCGTTACCGAGATTTACCGATGCCAATGCGCCATTTAAGTCTGCCATATTTTCCTCAGGCAATCGCGTTGGATAAAGCGCGGACAAAAATATTTTTCGAACAACAGGCCATTGAACTTTCCCGCCCTTCACCAGATATGTTGGAGGAATGATAACACCTTCTTCTTCAAGGGAAACTGCATCTGCGGGCATAGAGCCTGGCTTCTTACCACCGATTTCAGCATGATGAGCACGGTTCGCTACATAACCCACCAATTTCTTATTGAAAAAGACTGGTTTGATCAACGTTACATCTGGCAAGTGTGATCCTCCAAAAGCCGGATGATTGGTAATCACCACATCACCCTCTTTCATCTGTATTACTTTTTTTACTTCACGCACACACACGCCCATGCTACCAAGATGTACAGGAATATGCGGTGCATTGACCACGAGGTATCCTTCGGCATCCATCATGGCGCAGGAAAAATCCAGTCGCTCTTTTACATTTACTGAGAACGAAGTGCGCTGTAACAAAGCTCCCATCTCTTGCGCTACGGATGTAAAGCGGTTACTGAATAATTCTAATGCAGCTACGTGATTTTGGTTTTTTGGTTTTGCGGTGCGCTTTCGCTTTTCGCGAAGCATTGCGTTGTTGTTTTCATCTAATTTAAACTTCCAAAGATCATTCACTACCGTGGTTGAATTCTGACTCACGATCAAAGCAGGACCTTCAATCACTGCACCGGCCTTCAGTTGCTCCCACAAATACACACCCGTCTTTTTCCACGCTCCATTAAAAAATATTTTGGATTGTTTTACAGACAATGGTTTGTATGATGTAACGCGCGTCTTCTTTTTTGTGGTGCGTTCATCTTCAACACACAAAACAATGCGGATGGATTCAATTTCTACTTCTCGATCGGTAAGCCAGTGACCATAGATGGCCTTATATTTCTTTTGAAAGCGAGCGAGTACTACTCTTCCTTCTTCATATGGAACTTCAATGGTGCTTTCTTGTCCTTTAAATCGCAGGAAGACAAGTTCTTTATCAACTACAATTTTGTTTTGCGCAAATCCATCTCTCTCAAACTGATTTACTCCTTTTTGAAACAACTCCCTGAATAATTGAGTCAATTTCTTTTCGGTCAGCGAAAAAAGATGAAGCACTTGCTTTTCTTCAAAACGCTCGATGCGCGCATTACCTATCCCATA
The DNA here is from genome assembly GCA_964540915.1 of uncultured Ohtaekwangia sp. GTDB lineage: Bacteria > Bacteroidota > Bacteroidia > Cytophagales > Cyclobacteriaceae > ELB16-189. Next base: position 75,688 of record CAZIOY010000001.1, on the reverse strand, counting down.
GGCACTCAACAACCCCGCATTGTAGGGGATGAGAATTCGTTTCATGTCCAGAATCTCGGCCAACGAACAGGCATGCTGTCCGCCCGCCCCACCAAAACTTAAGAGTGTATAGCTGACAGGATCATGGCCTTGCTGTACGGAGACCTTCTTAATTGCCTCCGCCATTTTTTCGTTAGCGATTAAGGTCAACGATTCTAATATCGCTTCTGCCTTTGGCTTCTTGCCGGTGGCTAGTTGAATTTTCAGTAAAAGGCTTTTCAACGCTGCTTCCGATCGATCGCGGTAAAGAGGAATCGAAAAGAATTCTGTATCAACCCTACCGAGCAACAGATTTACATCGGTGATGGTAAGCGGTCCACCACTTCCATAACAAGCAGGGCCGGGCGAAGCTCCTGCACTGTGTGGGCCAACAGTCAATCGATATCCATCAAAATCACAAATAGATCCACCACCAGCAGCAATGGTTTCAATGGCCAGTGATGGCGATAGAATTTTAATCTCGCCTACTTTTGATTCGTATCGATACGCAAAATGCTTGTCGTAAAGCGAAACATCTGTGCTGGTGCCTCCCATATCGAACGTGATGAGTTGATCAACACCCGATTGCTTCGCGGAAATCGCTGCGCCAACCACGCCTCCGGCCGGACCACTTAATAAACTATCCTTGGGATAAAAATTCTTTGCGTCAACTAATCCTCCTGCGCTAGTCATGATTTTTAGTTGTGCATCGACCAACCCTTGTTGAATGCGATTGATATAATTATGAATGATCGGATCGAGATACGCATTCGCAACGGTAGTTTCAGCTCGTTGCAAAATTTTTATCTGACCTGAAAGAGAATGTGAATCGGAGACAAACCGATATCCGGTCTTTACAAGAGCATCCTTAAGAGTATTCTCATGCTTCGGATTTTTATAGCTGTTGAGCAATGCTATCGCAACAGAATCACAATCTGAATTTTTTACCTGAGAAAGAATCCGAAGGATTTCATTTTTACTGAGAGCCTTCAGTGTGTCCCCGTTGGATTCAATCCGCTCTTCTACTTCAATCACCGAATCATATAATGGTTTCTCTTTAATAATTTGAAGCGCAAACAAATCTCTTCGTTGTTGTGTGCCGATCAGGAGTAAATCTTTAAATCCTTTCGTAACCAGAAAAGCTACTCGGGCTCCCTTTCGTTCCAGCAAGGCATTGGTGCCACGCGTTGATCCTAATTTCATTTCAATGGAAGGAAAGTTTTGATGAAAGCCCGTCTGGGTTATCAGCCTCGCAGCAAACACAGGCACTTCTTCGCCTGAGCCGATTTCAAAAACATCCCCCTTCTCAATTTTATGGGAAACAGGGTCTTGCAGATGAAGAATTGACTTTCCAATTTCTGCAGACGCTATCCGGAATTTATTTTTTGGATTTCGTGAAAACGTGATCAGAAAATGGTGGAATATATCCGTTTGAACCGGCCAGGCGAGTTGCACGGAGATTGTTTTCGAGTCACGTCTTTCTATCACCTTGCCTTTTAGCACGCCAGTGCTTAAAACTTTTAGTCGTTTGATATCCCCATCAGTAGAATGAGCGATGCAATCGGTAAATGTGCCGCCCGTATCAACCCAGATTTTCCAGGGCTTCGAATCCATTAGTCTTTGATCGAAAGCACAACTTGTTTGCGGGTCATGCGAATACCGAGTGCCTTTAAAAACTCGGTAGATCCATCCGGATGTTCACGCAGAATAGGCTTTGTGTAGAGCAGCGAATCCGCACCCATCTTTTGTATGTTATCATTCGATTCGCCTCCAGCCAGGTATGCTTCCAGCAATTGCCGCTCAACACCACGTAAATTTTTATTCTCTGTCTGAATAGGGACTATTTCTATTTGAAACGCCTGCGATAAGGAATCCAGCAACAGCGTATTGGTTAAGGTTTTATCTCTTTTATCCAGCATGGAGGCAACCTTGCGACCATAAACAAAGGCTGCCTCAGTAACCTGCGCTTCCGAAATCTTTTTGATTTCTCCCTGCTCCATGCTTTCCTTGATCCTTTTCCTTTGCTCATCACTCAATGAGCCCGTGCAGGAAAATAAGACCATCCCGATCAATAAAATTGAGTATTTCATATCATTCTAAAACAAATGCGAAGGTAAAAAGTCTTCGTTAACACGAACCACTAATTTATTAACTTTGCAACCTTCTTTTTGGATGTATGATTGAGAAACTGATAGATATAAAGAACCGTTTTGAGGAAGTGGGTCAACTTCTGGGGCAACCCGAGACCGTTAAAGACCAAAAGAAATTCCAGCAACTCAGCAAGGAATACCGCGATCTGGAAAAGGTGGTAATTAAATATGATCAATACCAAGCCGCATTGGATGGCGTAAAGCACGCGAAGGAAATTCTGCAAAAAGAAAAAGATGAGGAGTTTCGCGAAATGGCTAAGATGGAAATAGAGGAGTTGGAGCCAAAGTGTGAGGCTCTGGAGGCGGAGATTAAAGAGCTGTTAATGCCTAAAGATCCGAATGATTATAAGAATTGCATTCTTGAAATAAGGGCTGGCACGGGTGGTGATGAGGCTGCGATTTTTGCAGGAGATTTGTGGAGGATGTACCAACGATTTTGTGAGCGAAGAGGCTTTAAAATGTTGGTATTGGATATTACCGAAGGAACTGCGGGTGGTTATAAAGAAGTGATCAGCAGCGTAGAGGGTGAGGGAGCGTACGGGATTTTTAAATACGAGTCGGGCGTGCACCGTGTGCAGCGTGTGCCCGAAACTGAGACTCAAGGCCGGGTGCATACTTCGGCCGCCTCGGTAATCGTGTTGCCCGAAGCTGAAGAAGTGGATGTTGAGATTAACCCTGCTGACATCGAAGTAATAACTTCAAGATCGGGCGGAGCCGGAGGGCAGAACGTAAACAAAGTAGAAACGAAAGTTCAAATGACTCATAAGCCAACCGGCATTGTTATTACCTGTCAGGTGGAGCGTTCTCAGCACGGCAACCGCGCCCGAGCGATGGTCATGTTGCGGGCAAAACTCTATGAACTTGAATTGGAGAAAAAACAGGCTGAAGTTGGCGCATCACGCAAAAGCCAGGTGCGTAGTGGCGATCGCTCAGAAAAAATTCGAACCTACAACTATCCACAGAGTCGTGTTACCGATCACCGGATTGGGTATACACAACACAACCTCCCCGCAGTAATGAACGGAGAGGTTGATGAGTTTATTGATCAGCTTAAGATTGCCGAGACGGCTGAGAAAATGGCAAACAGTGCAAATTAATTCTCGCTCTCTTCCGCTTCTTCCGCTTGTTTTATCTGCTCGTCCAGGATTTTATCAATCAAATCCATTTGACGCTCGTTGATGGTCTTGTCTACCCGGGCTTGCTTCTTCATAAAGCGGAACATGGAATTTTTCTTTATTTCGTAAGCCATGAAGACGGTGTATTTATTTTCCTTCTTATTAAAATATTTTTGCTCACCGATTTTGCGTAAGTCAGCAATCTCTGTGTTCATTGTCTGACGCACCAAACTTTGAAATTTGTCAGCTACATCCGCGGCATTCGCATTCTCTGTTTGACCTAAATACTGATCAGCTACTTGCTTCATGGTAGTATTCACCTGGCCGGCTAATTGCGCTTTGGCATCAATATCTGCTTTTCCGCGCGCAATGTTATCCTGCGAACTTTCACCTTTACCCGTTGAGCGGAAGAAGCGATTATTGGATTCATAGGCATTGCCACGGAAGGGTTCTTTTACTTTCTGACCAAATGGGCTAGAACTACACGCGGAGAGCACCATTAAAATTATGGCAAAAGGAATCGGATTTGTCTTCATAAGAGGTTAGTTTGATAATTCGAAACTAAAATTAGTAAAAATTGTGCCAGAGTTATTAATCCTACTTTGTCATGTTTCATCCCTACGGGATTCAAAATTTATATTCTTCCCCAATTCTACCAACATATAGTCCCTGCGTGACTGCATAGATGCCGTTAGGCATCCGATATCGGTAGAAATCCGGCCAAACGTTTCTAGTCAAAGTGCCATCGGCACGAAATATTTTAAACATGACAAAGTAGGATTAATCGTGTAAAGGAATGATTAATTGCCAGCGAAAAGCCCATTTCCATTTCAAGCGGTAATTATTTATCGATGCTTTTTTCATCACCTCAAACCATTCACTTTTCCTAAATGCACGCAAAACCGAAAGAGGCGCATCAAACTTAACCATGGCGGAGCGCGAAAATAATTGAGTTAGCCACTTAATTGAATGAAACGCAAAAGGATGCCGATGAATATCATTAATAATGATTGCCGATCGGGTTTGCTTCTTTAATGATGAGAACATTGCCACCAATTCAGTTTCACTAAAATGATGCATGAATAGTGTGGCTAAAACGAAATCAAATTTTTGATCCTGAAAATCCTTTGAAAACACATTGGCCGTTTCGAAAGAAACATTGGAAAAATCTTTTGAATGATTCCGTGCATATTCAATAATATGACCATTGGCATCAAAGCCTATCAGTTTTACTTTTCGGTTTTCTTGTTCAGCAAGTTTAGAAATGATTCGCAACATCTCGCCACTGCCACAACCTAAATCCGCAATTGTGATCGTATCTTCTTTAGGGATGATCTCCCAGCTTTTTTTCAGTGCGTTAATCGTCACCGCATTTCCTCCCAGCCAATGATTTATGATATCTAATTCCCGCAAGGTTTGAAATACCACTTCACCATCACAGGCCAAATCATCCATGATCTCAATGGTAGAAGATCGGTAAGAAAAGTCAATCGCCATGTTAGTGATTTTGTATTTCGAGCACCATGCTTTCAAGGGTGAGGCCAGGGCCAAAGGCAAAACTTAAGATCTTCTTTTTGTCGTCTACACCATTCAGATTTTTACACACTTCCTGAAGTACAAAAAGAACCGTAGGCGATGACATGTTACCAAAATTGCGAAGCACTTGGTAAGCTGATTTATTCTGTTCTTTGGTAAGATTCAATTCCTTTTCAATTACCTCCAGAATTTTTTTTCCACCCGGGTGAATGGCGTAATAAGCCACATCCGAAAGTGAGTATGAAATTTGATCAAGCAAAGAGTGAGTAAGTGCTTTTATTCCACGTTGGATAACATCGGGCACATAAGCCGACAACCTCATTTCAAAACCCAGGTCACCAACCGTCCACGCCATGTCCTGGTCTCCCTCCGGAGCGAGGTCGCAATAAAAACTCACGGGCTTCAAGTTCAACCCTTTTCGCGGTGTCGATTCCACCAACAAGGAGGCCGATCCATCAGCAAACAATGCGTTGGCCAACAAATTATCCTCTGTGTTTTGTTTCTGAAAATGGATGCTGCACAATTCCGTGCAAACCACCAGCACTTTTGCCTTTGGGTCAGACTGACAAATGATATCTGCCTGCCTCAATCCATTAAAAGCAGCATAACATCCCATGAAGTTGATGCACAAGCGTTGTGTCTGAGTTGGCAATTCGAGCGCTTTTACTAAGTCGATATCCAAACCCGGAGCATACATGCCCGTGCAGCTCACCACGATCAAATGCGTAACTGATTTTTTATCGAAGGCCTCTAGTTTATCCAAACAATGGTTTATCGCCTGAATGCTCAGCAACAAAGCATGTTGTCGATACAATAAAAGTCTCGTGCCCGTGGAGGGAACCGGCTCAAAATTTTGGCTATTGGAATAAAAGTCATATCCATCCATTTTGCCGTAATCCGAAATTACCGAGTGGCGCGTTTCAATTCCCGTCATACGGAAGAGCGCACGAAGTTTACGGGCATCATTAACATCCATCTGCATGGCCCGCACCATAAAATCAGCGATGGTTGACTGACTAAACTTATTTTCAGGATTGGCCGTGCCGATGGCAGTGATATAACTCATTTGTCAAGTATAACAAAAAATCATCCACATTGACTTAAACTATCATGAATTCATTATCTTGATCAACTTAATAATTCTTAAAACAATGTTTTCACGTTCGGCCTGGCTCCATCTGCGCATTCCCTTTTCTTTCTTTCTGATGCCGGTTTACATTTTCGCTTTGGGTATTTCGCCCAACTTCACCGAAAGCCGGTTGCTTTGGTCGTTTGTGATTATCCATTTGTTTCTTTATCCGGCCAGCAATGGCTTCAATAGCTATTTTGATAAAGATGAAAAAAGCATTGGCGGACTGAAAAATCCGCCACCCGTAAATAAAGGATTGTATTATTTATCACTGCTCTTTGATGGGATTGCCATTGTGCTGGGATTTTTAAAGATAGGCCTGTTGTTTGCGTTGTTGCTTTTATTCTACGGCCTTGTGTCAAAAGCATACAGTCATCCGTACGTCCGGTTAAAGAAATTTCCCATTGGGGGTTGGCTTACTGTGGGCATCTTTCAGGGGTTCTTTACTTTTCTTATGTGCTATGTGGGCATCAATGATTTTGGAGTGGAGAATCTCATGAATGCCCGCATTCTGATACCCGCCACGCTTTCCAGTATTATTTTATTAGGCACCTATCCTATGACACAAGTTTACCAGCATGAAGAAGATGCGAAACGTGGAGATCGCACCATCAGTTTGATGCTGGGCATACGGGGTACTTTTATTTTTGTGTTGATCATCTTCACACTCGCTGCCGCAGGGTATGTGTGGTACTTCTATTCTTTTTATGAATTGCGTTATGGGCTCATTTTTCTGATGTCGTTAAGCCCGGTGGTGATCTTCTTTTTAGTTTGGTTTTTTCTCGTGTTGAAAAATCCCGCTAAGGCCAACTTTTCAAATACCATGTGGTTAAATTTTTTATCCGCCTTGTGCCTCAATGGATTTTTTATTTGGTTCTTTCTGGAGACCAGTCATATTGGTCAACTATTTTAGTTTGATTCTATCTGTTTTATTCTTCACAACCCGGACATACTTAATTACTAGCTAACAAACTTTATATTAAGAGGGAAAAATATTCTCTTTTCGATAAGAAAATTAGATCATCTCGTTTACCATGTTTACGCGGTATTAGTGTCTTAACCTCATAGAAAAGAAGCAATTACTCGTTGATTATCTTTAAATATTATAAAACCTTTCGCCTGCATGAAAACAACCCCTGTTACAGTATACCGATTTAATTAATTCAATTACATTCACATATTCTTTAACAGAAATCCCTAAGTTAACGATAAGTGTTATCCATAATTTACTGAAACAATCCTCCTGCCATGTAATGATTCTCTTTGCATTGATCTTATCAAATTCCTCTAATGCACAAATATTCAGAATACTCAAAGACATTGATGCAGTTGAAATAGCCGTGGGCCCAAATCTTTATAATATACACTATGAGGAAGAAAGCCCAAGGGATAAATTATTTGTTAAACCAGGGTTCACCGCCACAGTGAATTTACATTATCAGGTTAGACCCCAAATTGATGTTTCAATGCGTTTGTTTTATGACTATAAAGGTTATATCAGCAGGGTTTTGACGAATTATTACGACAGCACTTGGGTCAACCTAATTGGTCGAGGTGAACGTAAATCAGAAACGTATTTAAACTTCGCTGGATTTGCTCTTTTGGCAAACTTAAAGTCAGAAACACAAATCTTTTTCTTGACGCAGGTCCGTTTGCTTCTTATTTTATTAAGGGCCGGGGTGAAAGTACATTTTCATGGAATAACACAATATCCAAATATAAAATGGATTCGGATAAAAGATTTTCCGGTGGCCTGAGTTTTTCCGTTGGATACAATATACCTATTCGTAATTCACTCAGCCTGTCTCTCAGGATTATTGAAAACTTAAACCTTATAAAATACATAAACGATACAATTTCATTTCAAATAGGAGCGAGGTTTTAAAATCCTAACCCAACTGATGAAACACTAACCGTGACAGTTGTGGATGAGCAAAGTGGTGTTGCATTAACCGAAGAGCAATTCCCAATTGATTCAGACCAAACTTTGGTAGCGCTAGTTAATAATCGTTCGCTTGTGGTGTCATCGCGTAATTTAACGAAAGGAAAAATCAGCTTTGATGTTTCCGGCTTGCCCAATGGGCTTTATGTGGTAAAGATTTCTGATGGCGGTAAGATTACATCCAGACAGTTAATCATTAAGCATTAAGCGAAGAAAACTAAAAAGGCTGCCTACTTGAATGGCAGCCTTTTTAATGCCTAATAAAATCTTTTTCTACACCGTTTCCCCCACGCGTTCAAGCAATGTCTTGGTAGCTTTGATTCCTTCTGCTTCACTGAGCACAGTTCCTTCATACTCAATGCCAATGTGACCGGTATATCCTGCTGCTTTTACGATAGCAAGAATTTTGGCATAATCCGTTTCAATGCAATTGCCCTGCTCATCAAAATTAATAGCCTTTGCGCTTACTCCTTTTGCAAATGGCATCATCTCCTCCACACCCTTGTAGCGATCATATTCTTCAACGCACTTTGATTCCCACACATCACCGCTCTCTCGCTTGGTACAAAAATTTCCAAAGTCCGGAAGTGTGCCACAATTAGCCATGCCAACTTCCTTCATGACATTTGCCAACCACTGCCCGTTAGAAGAATACCCTCCGTGATTTTCAACAATCACATTAATGCCGATGGGCTGCGCGTATTCACTCAGTCTTCTCAATCCATCAGCGCCCGCCTTGGCCACTTCTTCGGCAGTGCCAACGCCAAAACAATTCACCCGTATGGAATGACAACCCAGAAACTTCGCAGCATCCACCCACTTATAATGATTCTCTACTGCTTCGGTTCTTTTCTTTGCATCGCGGTTAGCCATTTCACCTTCCCCATCACACATGATGAGTACGTTGGTAACACCAACATCATCGGCCCGTTTTTTCAATTCAGTCAGATAAGCATTGTCTTTTGCTTTGTCCATGAAAAATTGATTTACATATTCTACCGCGTTAATACCAAATTCATTTTTTGCCTTGGCGGGAAACTCCAGATTTTCAAACTCCTTAGCGAAGAGCGCCTTATGAAACGACCACTCTGCCAGTGAAATTTTGAAGAATAATCCCCCTACCACAGAGGAAGCAAAAGCTGTAGAGTCGGTAGTTGTTTCAGAGGAATTTTTTCCTGTGCAAGAAGCTAAGAAGGCACTGGTGCTCAAGCCGCTTACGGTAAGTAAGCCTAATGATTTGATAAACTGTTCACGGTTCATAGTTTCAGGTTTAGGTGAAATGAAGGTAGAGAATGAATAGTGAATTTATTCAATTATTAACCAAAGCGGTAATAATCTTATTTGAAAAGTCAAAATGGTTGACCGTGTGTTTGCTTTATGAGAAATCTGGCAGCCGGTTTTACGTTTCGCATGAGATCAACGGCAAGGTTAGAGGTCCATTCGGCACCAAAGAGTTGTTGTATTTGTCTTCCCGCCCACAGCCTGCGGGCAAATAAAGCATTCCATCTTTTGCTATAAAGGGATTCCAGTTGCTCACGGGTAATCTCGCTGGCAAAAAACATAACGACTAACTCACTTAAAATTTTCGCTGAATGAATAGCGAGCGCCATCCCATTGCCGCACAGCGGAGTAATCATTCCGGCTGCATCTCCTGCCATCAACACATGATTTTCAACCGGCTGTTTGGTGGCAAATGAAATCTCGTTAATCACTTCGGGGCGTTCATAAAGAAATTCAGAGTTGAGAAAAAGTGATTTCAAAAATGGATTCTTATACAAGACCGCTTCTTCCATCGCTTTAATGTTGCCATACTTTTTAAGATTGTCGCGATGCGTAAGGTAACACAAGGTGAATTTCTGATCTTCTATCTGGCTAATGCCACAATAGCCATCTTTGAAATTGTGAAGCGAGATTTGATCAGCCGGCTGGTCTGTGCGTATGTGATATTTCACACCGGCATAGGGAGATCTTTTTTGAATGAACCCGCGTTTCATGAAAACATCCATCCTTGAACGCTTTCCAAAGGATCCAATGACTATATCACCCTGCAGTAGTTTGTCACCGGCCTTCACCTGAAATTGATTATCCACAAATAAAATTTGCTCTGCTTCGGTGCTCAACAAAAACTCAACTCCCTTCTCACATGCCCTTCGATACAAGAAATCATCCAGTGAATAACGGCTGATACCAAATCCACCCAAATCCAACGGCAACCGGGCCGATTTGCCATTTACCGAAGTGAGTTGAAATTTTGTGATGGTTGGGAGATTAAATTCTGAAGGAAACAAATTGAGAGATTTTAGAAAGGGAATCGTCTCATTGGAAATATACTCCCCGCACACCCGATGAAAAGGGTATTTCTTTTTCTCCACAACCGAAACATACATTCCTGCGATTGCCAGATAATTTGCGGCAATCAATCCAGAAAGCCCTCCCCCAACCACTATTACACGATTCATTTTACTAATTCATTTATCACTGGGTGGGGGCGATGCTCACAAAGCGTATCCTATTGCCTCAAATAATATTTTCAAGCCAGAACTCTCTCTTCACCTTTACACCATCCCGTTGAATTTGAAGAGTGATTTTTTTCCCGGGTTTTGAGTTGAGAAAGCCATTGATCATGTTCAAATCCAAATCAGCAGCGACCATTCCGTTCACGGTAATGATTTTATCACCTTTTCTGATATCCGACTTTGCCGCAGACGAATTTTCGCGCACATCTGAAATTTCAAAATTTCTTAGTCGTGCTCCCCGTGCACGTATGGTGAGCCCGCTTAAATTAAAATAGAATTCCCTCTTGAGCGATGAGTTTTTCTTCAGGTAGATTCGTTCTCCAGGGAAGTTAAATACAACGGTAAATCTGCTTAACATCTCACCACCAATTGAACCATTGCGAAAAACTCTGGGGCTCGTTTTTAATGTGTCTCTGTACGTTTTAGGATCCGGAAAATTAGCGATTACCCCAGTGACTAAATAGTTACCAATTTCAAGAGCCTTAATTCGTCCTATCTCCCCTGTAATTTCCCCACCCAGCCCTCTTCCAATTATCGAACTGACGTGCTTTTCAGGAATAGTGATTTTAGGGCTTGAGTCGGTTTCAAGAAATATTCCGTGACTGGCACCCGTGTCTACCAACAGCTTTGCCGACAATGACGTGGTGTCATTCATCTGCAACCCAACCACTACATAGGGCTTCGTGTCTTCAATAGTGATGGGAAGCCATGTGTGATTTTTGCTCGGCTTAAACCTTTCGGGTTGCATCAGGGTAAGAATCTTTCTTTCATAGTCTATCTTAATGATAAAACGACTAAACAACTCATACCCTAGAATTCCATGCACATCGGTGCCCATGTAGTTTCTCAACTCGAGATAATCTTTTTCAAGTACTAACATAGCGTGGCCTTGCCCATGCACACCGGGCATATCTAAGGTTACGTTGTTAGTGACATACGCGTCCACCAGCTTTTCTCCACCGGGTCCTGCAATGGTATACTTTCTTGAGTAGGGAAGATTCAGAATATCGCTGTATGCTTTTTCGGTAAGTATGGTAGTGCGCACGCCCGTATCAAGAATAAACTTCAGTGGTAACTGACCATTTAAAATAATGGGCATGACCACCAGGTTATTGTAGACCTCAATGGGAAATTGAACCTTGGTCTTTCCGGGTGGAAAGGAAAACCCTAACACCTGCGCGTAACCGGAAGTAACGCCAAGCAGAAAAAAAAGAAGACTATCAAAAAATCGCTTTGAACGCATACAAACACAGTGGCTTTAGTTAAAGCTAAGATTTTTTTGGAAATGCTTATGCTCTAAACAGTAATTACGCCAAGTTGGTTGAGAAGTTGATGGGGGCTTTCAGAAATTTTCAATTCATCTAAATTCTTTGCGTGAAGAAATCCTTCCTCTACCATTAATTTCATTTGTTGAATGAGTGGGTTGAAATAACCCAGTGTATTTAAAAGGCCTACGGAGGCATGAATCAATCCCAATTGTTTCCAGGTAAGAATCTCGGCCAGTTCGTCCAGTGTGCCCCAGCCGCCCGGCATGGCGATAAATGCATCGGCTAAATCTGCCATGCGCCTTTTTCGCTCGTGCATACTATTCACTACTTCCAGCTGTGTAATACCCTTATGGGCCACTTCTTTTTGCAAGAGAAAATCCGGAATCACCCCGATAACATGACCTCCAAGCCGCATCACTTCATCGGCTACGACACCCATCAGCCCGATATTACCCCCACCATAAACCAAAGAGGATTGCGAACTGCAGATAAGCCTTCCCATCTCTATGGCAGCATCTGCATAGGCTTTCCTTGCTCCAGAGGCTGACCCGCAGAAGATGCATACGTTCATCGAAAGCCCTAAGGATTAGTGCTTAATATCGTGCTCGTTGTCGCTTACTTTACTATTTGGAAATGCCCAAACGGAAATGATAGCTAAGGCAAAAAGTGCAAGAACTACGTAAAAAACCATGGTTATCTATTTTATTAATAAGGAGAACAGAACAAATTTAAAGCCTCCCAGCAGATTATTTGCAAAATGATCTTTAAAAATTGTAAACTCAAACCTTATTTGTGGGTTTTCTACCAAAAGGGGATTTAAAACAAACTATGCCATGAAGAAATTTCTTCTTGTTTTGGGTATCATCTTAGTGATCATTCTGGGGATTCTTACCTATTTCAGAGTGGTCTATACAAAATCTTTTAGCCCGGAAGACCAGGTAAAATTTGAAAATGGGGATTTGAAAATCTCCATTATGTATAATCGTCCTTCCAAGAAAGGAAGAGTGATCTTTGGTGAGCTTGTTCCTTTCGGAAAAGTGTGGAGAACGGGTGCCAATGAGGCTACCATTTTTCAAACAGACAAAGACCTCACTTTTGGGGATAAAACATTGAAGGCCGGTAAATATAGTTTATGGACAATCCCCGGTGAGCAGTCATGGACCGTGATTTTCAATTCTGAATCGGGACAATGGGGTGTTGGTTTTAATGGCGAGGCCAATCGGGATCCGTCTAAAGACGTTCTTTCGGTTGTAGCTCCGCCTGTGACGATTGAAAAGGAGTTTGAGCAATTTACCATCGCGGTTGAAAACACGGGCGAAGAACACGAATTGACATTTATCTGGGACAAAACTCTGGTAGCCTTACCTTTTTCGATTCAATAGGGCGGCATCAGGTTTTTTTTAGAATTTCTTGTTAAGAATTTTGATTGAATCTTCTCAAGTGATGGTATTTTTGGCAACTCAAAGTAATTGCAACTAAATGATACAGGTAATTCCTTCCATAGCCATCCGTAACGGAAAAGTTGTTAAAATGAGGAAGGGCGATCCGGCCAGTGAAAAAGCGTATAATGAAAATCCTTTGGATCTGGCAAAGCGATTTGAATCTCATGGAATCGAAGTCGTTCACCTGGTTGATCTGGATGGAGCTGAGCGGGGAAGTCCTAAGAACTACCACGTACTGGAAACTATTGCAGGCCACACCAATCTCAAAGTCGATTTTACAGGTGGCATTTGCACTGACGGTGATATCGACAAAGCGTATGAATTCGGGGCTGCTTACATAACGGCCTCCAGTATAGCCGTAACCAATCCGGAATTATTTGCTTCCTGGATTATTTCTTACGGCAGAGAAAAAATGACCTTAGGTGCTGATGTTACCGATATTGTTTCGAAGAAGATCGCTTACCGCGGCTGGTTGAAAAAATCTGAGATCACTTTATTTGATCATGTTCAATATTTCTATGACCGAGGATTGAAATATGTGAAGTCAACAGATGTGTCGCGCGATGGTGTACTCGAAGGCCCGGCCTTTTCATTTTACCAGGATATTCTCGATCATTTTAAAGATTTGAAAGTGCTTGCCAGCGGAGGGGTGCGCGGAATAGACGACATCAAAAAGTTAAATGATATGGGGGTTTTCGCTGTAATCTTTGGCAAGGCTTACTATGAGGGAATTCTAAAGCTTAACGATCTGGAGCAATTCATCGTCAAGAAAAGTTGAAATAAAAAACCCGGAGTGCTCCGGGTTTTTTGTTGATTTTTTATTCACGGATCAATTCACATTCAACACAAAGCTGATATCAAGATCGCTCTCGCCATCCAGTGACGTAGATGTACTTGATTTTATATCAGGCTGATGCTTTAAAACCACTCTGAATGATTTATCGCTGGTTGCCACACCAGATGATGTCCAGGAGGTACTAATGCCTATTGGCAAGTTGTTAACATCCTTGTCTAAATAATTAATGCTTCCTGCTGTTGAAGATGAATTATCTTTAATATTTCCCATGCCTGTTGGTGATGAAAAAGCTCCCTCAGAAAATCGGAAGAAAAATTGATGTTCATCTCCTTCTTCTTCAACCTCGGCAGTGATGTTATAACCATCATCTCCGACCTTGTATAGGCCATTGATTAATTCCAATGACAGCGTATACTGTGTTCCCTTTATTAAGTTGATGGTACCATCCACTTTGATGTCCTGAACACCTTCCCCATCAGGATCAGTTGCCGTAACAGTAACCGCTGCACCTCCCCCAGCAGGGGTAAATTTTAAAGTCACTTTAGTTACTAACTCAGGGATGTTTTCTGGTTCCGGATCGTCATTTTTACAACCACTTAAAGAGATTAGCGAACCTGTAACAAGTAAAAGAATCAGGGATTTTAAATAGACTTTCATATTTAATCGTTGTTTAGTTTATGCAACAATGTTGCAAACATAAAGTAAAAATCTGATTTTCACTACCCATTTTCAACAATTTAAAAGCTGTATTTCATGGCAATAGAAAGATTGCGGCCAATTTCATCTGCGTAATAGCGCATCCGATTTGAATATTCACGGTAGGCTGTATTAGTCAAATTTTCAACAGAAATTCTAACATCCAGCTTTGACTTCTGAATGGGCTTTGAAATGCCCAAACTAATGGAAGCCAAAAAATAACCCTCAGGCGAATCAACAAAATCAAAGTTCCGATTATCATTTTCAAACAGATCAATTCCTTGCTCCTTTGCTTCGATAATATCACGTATGGGTACAACGCGAGGAGCTCGATTCTGTTTTGCTACGTACTTTAATCGTATCTCGATAAAAGGATTTGTCCATGATTGTATGTTTGGAGTATCGTATCGCATAGAAACTTCATAACGGTTTGATGGAATAAAAATCAGGTAGTCGTTATTGGTTTCATCTTTTGCTCTTAACAATGATATCCGAGAGTTCAGTTTTAACTTTTTAGTTACTGAATAACTCAACGAAAGATCAGCACCCAAAAATGAAGCATCGGTTTGCGTATATCGAAAGTATGGGAAAATGCCACGTGTGTTTTCTGTTACTCCGCGAGGCTTCAGGTAGATGTAATTAAAGATATAATTTATGTATCCGGTCATTTCCATGCTCCATTTTTCCTTCTGCACGCGATAGGTGTTCACCCACTTTATTGCCTGCTCCGCTTTAAAATCTACTTCATCCGGTGATCGCACTTCATTGGTAATTTCATCCAGCAACAATCCATACTCAATGGCGGCAGCGCTTTGATGTGTGCCCAAACTATAAAGCTCCGCAACATTGGGTGGTCTCCAGGCACTTCCTAAACTGGAAGTAAAAGAAGATGTCGGATTAATTTTTAATGTGCCTGCTGCGGTGGCACTCACATTATGAAAGTTGAACTCACTGCGATACAATTGATTTTTAAAATCAAATCCAACAATCTTGTAATACCTGAGGTCATAACGAGCTCCCATTTCCCAATCCCACTTATTCTTTGAAAATTTCTCTATCCAAAATAGTCCAGCGGTATAATTGTTGAAATTAGGAATGAACGGAAGCGTTTGTGTGCCATCTATTTTATTATTGTCTTGCGCCATTCCATTTAATCCAAGAGAACGTGTATGTGATTTCTCTTTTGTTTTTTCCCACTCTGCATCCACCGTGTGAGTAAATAGTTTGTATCCAAGAGCAGGCACCTCATTGAGGCTTCCTCTTCGCAAATCAAACTCCTTTCGATTATTTATTTGAAGTGCATATTGAATATTAAAAAGATTATCTCCCTTACGAATATGACTTGTGAGCTTTATCAGATCATGCTGTACTTCTTGTCTTGGTGATCTTATCTGGTAGGTAAACGGTTGCGTATTTTGTGGAGGCTCTTGCTCTAATGCGATGGCAAGATCTTCTGTACTACCAACCACTGAGCCTTTTAATATTCCAATGATCGTGTTAAAGTGACTATAGAAAACCTCAAATCCCTTTCCCCCTTTATGATAGCCTGTTGAGGCGGAATAATTCAATTCCTGGAATCCGGTGTTCGATAAATTATAGTCCGGTGTATGCATATCTCCCGATTTCTTTGCGGTGCCTTGGAGGCGCCAGCCCCAGCCTTTGTAGTTAGTTAATCCTCCTTCAAGCAATCCCGATATTACACCAGACCGGCCATTGCTTGAACCAATAATATGTAGCTGTCCGCCCAATTGTTGATCCGTTGGCAGCTCGGCAGGTGTGAGTATAACAACACCACCCAATGCATCGGTACCGTATTTGATTGCGCCCGCATCTTTTACAACCACTAAGTTGGCGGCTATAAATGGATCAATCTCTGGTGCATGTTCAGCTCCCCATTGTTGTCCTTCCTGGCGAACACCGTTATTAAGAATTAAAATACGTTGACTATGCACTCCATGAATGACCGGTTTGAAAATAGCCGGACCAGACTGAATGGTGTTAACACCCGTTATGTTCTGAAGAGATTCACCCAATGATTTGCCTCTTACTTCCTCCAATGCTTTTCCCGAAAGGGCTCCATAGTTAGATGCCTTTCCAACAGGTTCGCGATGATCCGAGACGATTACTTCGGTAAGGAGCCTGTCTTCTGTCTTGAGTATGGTCTCAATGTTTTCTGATTTTCTAAGAGTGAGATTTATAACTCGTGTTTCGTATCCCAAAAATTTGATTTCAAAAGAATATTCACCCTCGCACAAGTCTGAAAAAACAAAGACGCCATTCTGGTCGGTTACTTTTCCAATATTGTGTTCTTTGATGAACACGGTGGCTCCAGGAAGTGGACCCTTTAAATCATCAAGTACCTTACCAGCAACAGACAATTTACAATTGACCTGACCCACTGCGCCCACCGAGAGGCCACAGAGAATAAAGATAAGAATGAGTAAATTTTTCACAAATGCAACAAGGTTGCAAATATACAATTTTAATGAAAAAACCTACACGTGATTATATGATCGGAGCTATTGTTCTACAATATCCGATATCTTGAATTTTTGAATGATGTAGTAAAGGAAGTTGAATGATAGGGCATCTTCTTCGGTCTTCGCTCCAGGGTTCTTAGATGCATCTCCTGTTTTTGACTTAGCTCCTTTGGAGGGTGTGTTTAATTGATCCTTGTTTTGTAATGATTTCTCCGTATTTGACGTGGATCTTTCTGGCTCGAACAAAAGAGGTTTTTCCTCACTAAGTTCAGGGTGAAAATTCGGATCAGGAAACTCATTGTTAGGTATACCCTCCTGACCACTGGCAGAAAAAAATACCACTGCCATCAGAAGAAAAGTAAATCCAAGAGAACGAGAAAAATTTGCTTTCATCTAAATCCGGACTTATTTGGTTTTATCCCCTTACCTTCGGGGTAAGCTATGCAAAGTAGTAATTTTTTAGAAATGATAACATGGAATGACTTTAATAAAATTGACCTGAGGGCTGGCACCATCACTCGCGCTGAGGCCTTTCCTGAAGCCAAAAAGCCCGCTTTCAAACTTTGGATCGATTTGGGCCCTGATTTGGGGCTTAAAAAATCCAGTGCGCAAATAACCGATTTATATACGTTGGATCAGTTACCCGGCATGCAGGTAATCTGTGTTGTGAACTTTAGCCCTAAACAAATTGCCAATTTTACTTCTGAAGTTTTAGTAACGGGATTCTCTGATGAAAACAAAAGGATCGTTCTTGCCACTGTGCACACGCCCGTTCCTAATGGCTCCAAACTTTTCTAAGTTTATGTTCTTATTTTCACAGCTATCCTCCATTTGTCAAGGCACTATTCTGCAGATAGGCAAAGACAGAAATGTAGAAGACCTGGTGATTGATAGTCGTAAGGCGATGTTGTCTGAGCATGCATTGTTCTTCGCCATTTCAGGAGAAAGACATGACGGTCATGCATACATCGCAGAACTATATTCAAAGGGCATTTGTCAGTTTGTTGTTGAGAAAAAACTGTCCTTAGAAAATTTTCCGCACGCAAATTTTCTGTTAGTATCCTCCTCGGTGCTGGCATTACAACGTTTGGTCAGTGCCCATCGAAATGAATTCACCATTCCGGTAATTGGCATCACCGGAAGTAATGGTAAAACCATTATTAAAGAGTGGTTGTATCAACTGCTCTCACCAGACTATAGAGTTGTAAAAAATCCGGGAAGCTACAATTCGCAAATTGGTGTTCCCCTTTCCGTTTGGCAAATACAACCGTATCATGAATTGGGAATTTTTGAAGCTGGCATTTCAAGGCGATTAGAAATGCAGGAGTTGCAAAAAGTGATACAACCAACGTTGGGAATCTTCGCCAACATTGGTACCGCGCACGATGAAGGCTTTACTTCATTAGAACAAAAAATCAACGAGAAGCTGAAACTGTTTTCTGCGGTTGAAAAATTAATTTATTGTGCCGATCATGAACCTGTTCATAATGCGATTTTGGCTTCCTCGTTGCCATCATTTAACTGGGGATTTCATGAACAAGCCGATCTGCCAATCACTCCATCCAGTGATCATTTTATTATCCGGTGGAAAGATCAACCGCATACGATTAAACTTCCTTTCAAAGATCATGCTTCGGTGGAGAATTGTTTTCATTGTGTTACGCTGATGTTGCACTTGGGTTATTCCGTGCCAACCGTGCAGGAGCGAATCAGTTTGCTGAAAACGGTTCCCATGCGCCTCGAATTAAAACAGGGAATCAACAACTGTCAGCTTATTGATGATTCATACAATAATGATTTGGGCGGCTTGCGCATCTGCCTGGATTTTCTCTCGGGTATTCAAAAGAAGAAAAAGACCATTATCCTTTCTGATATTTTACAATCCGGTGTTGAGGACGCTGCGCTCGTAAAAAAAATCAGAGAACTGATTCATAAAAGTGACATTACCCGATTGATCGGAATTGGCCCAACGCTCCTGAATCATCAAGCGCAGTTTAGAGAACTCACCATTCAAACCTCGTTTTATCCCGATACCGAAAGTGCCTTAACCGAAATTAACCGAAACGACTTCCATCAGGAAGTCATTCTTATCAAAGGAGCCCGCACATTCCACTTCGAAAAAATTGTGGCGCTTTTACAACGAAAGGTGCATGGCACGCGCATGGAAATTGATTTGAATAAGATCGTTCATAATCTGAATTTTTTTAAAGCGCAGCTCAAGCCAGGTGTTAAAATCATGGTCATGGTGAAAGCCTTTGCCTATGGCAGTGGCAGTGAAGAGATAGCAACCTTGCTTCAATATCATCGGGTTGACTATCTGGGTGTCGCTTATGCGGATGAAGGAGTAGAGTTGCGCAAGAATCACATCACCATTCCCATCATGGTGATGAATGCAACGGAAGAGAGTTTTCAAACGATCATTGATTATAACCTGGAGCCAGTGATGTATAGTTTGAATATGCTGCGTTCATTAACTGATTTTTTGGTTACGCAATCCTGCACAGTACATCTGGAGGTAGAAACAGGGATGAAGCGTTTGGGGTTGGAGGCAGAAGACTTAGCTGAGGCCATCAGCATTTTAAAAAATAATCCTCATCTTAAAATCGCCTCTGTGTTTTCACATCTGGCAGGTGCGGATGAATCCCTTCATGATGAATTTTCAAAAGATCAGGTAGCCCGTTATGAACATGCCTACCAGGTTATCTCTTCCCAACTAAACACGACTCCGCTCAGGCATACGTTGAATTCCCCGGGCATTCTCCGGTTTCATCAATACCAAATGGATATGGTTCGATTGGGCATTGGCTTATACGGTGTCAATCCCACGTCAGAAGCATTCAACCAACTTCAGCCTGCCGCCACATTAAAAACGGTTATCTCGCAAATTAAAAAAGTGAAAATCGGTGAGTCTGTTGGCTATGGACGAAGAGGAAAAGCAGGTCATGAGATGACACTCGCCACCATTGCCATTGGCTATGCCGATGGATTTAGTCGAAGCTTCAGTCGCGGTGCTGGGGCGGTGCTGGTGTGCGGAAAGAAAGCTCCCGTGGTAGGAAATGTTTGCATGGACATGACCATGATCGACATCACGGGCATCGAAGCAAAGGTGGGTGACGAGGTAACTGTTTTTGGTGAAGGTTTGCCCATTCAGGAAGTGGCAATGCGCGCCAACACCATTCCCTATGAAATTCTCACCAACACCAGCGAGCGGGTAAAGCGAATATTCTTTGCCGAAAGTATGTAATAATTAGTCCAGGGAGTTGAGCGTTACCCAGTAGCGATAGGCTATTAATCCTTTTTCAATCTTTGAAAGCCGGGTGATATCCTTTTTGCTAAAACGTGGCAGGATCACTTTGTTTAGCTTGGCCAAAATTTTAAAAAGTTGCTTCTTATTCATAGTTGACATTGTTTTAACCGCAACCCAAATTCTTTTTTAAATCCCGTTGAGGCAAGCCTCCAAAGTCAAAAGGAGTAGTCTCTTTTTCTGCCTGCTTTTGCGAAGAGGGTTTAGGATCTTCGTTTTTGGTTTTGGATAGCTTTTTAACTTTCTTTTTCACGACCGAAGATAATCATTGCGTAACTGTCAGCCTACTCCTATATTGCGTTGTTTAAAATCAATCTAAATAAGAAGTGATAAGGACCAAAACGGTGGCGGATATGGTTCCAGGCGAAACAGCGGTAATTTCGGGGTTTACGGATGATGAGATTTCTGTGAAACTGCTGGAAATGGGCTTTTTGCCCGGCACTGCTGTTCGTTTCAACTTCACAGCCCCACTGGGAGACCCCGTTTGCGTGAGTGTCACGGGTCTCGATCTTTCACTGCGCATCAGCGAGGCCTCTACTATTACAATCCTTAATTGATGGCTGAACAAAGGCGTTTGCGGGTAGCGTTGGCGGGGAAACCAAATTCAGGTAAATCTTCTCTTTTCAATCAACTTACAGGCCTTAACCAAAAGATTGGAAACTTTCCCGGTGTAACTGTTGACAAGCGCACGGGCATTTGCCCCCTCGATGATAAAACACAGGCAGAGATCATTGACCTACCTGGCATTTACAGCCTTTATCCTCGCACGCTGGATGAAAAAATTGTTGCCGAAATATTGGCCGATAAAAACAACAGGCACTATCCGGATTGTGTCGTGGTGGTGGCTGATGCAACCAATCTTAAGAACTGCCTCCTCCTGCTAACACAACTCATCGATTTGAAATTGCCCACTGTGCTTGCGCTAAACATGATGGACCTGGCAGCACAATCGGGTCAAAGCATAGACGTCCAGGAATTAGCCACCTCATTGGATATTCCGGTAGTGATGATCAATGCCCGCAGCGGACATGGGGTAGATGGATTGAAACTGACTTTAAAGGAAAAACTCAGGCCTTCTTCTAAAACCATTTTTCAAATTGACAATGAGATCAAGAAAGTAGTCAATAAAATTAAAGAACGATTCCATTTAGCTACGGACTATGAAGCCTACCAGTTTTTACAACAAACTGAAAATCTTGTTTTCCTAAGCGAGCAAGAGCGAGATTACATCCGCGAAGAAGCTAAAGCGAACCAGTTTTTTCAACATAAATATCAAGGTGCAGAAACCGTCACACGTTATGGTTTCATTCAGGATTTATTGAATAAAGTTATTCTCAAAACATCTGACCCTGAGTGGAAGAAGTTTTCTTATCGCATTGATAAAGTACTTACCCATAAAGTCTGGGGTTACCTGATTTTTTTCTCCGTACTCTTTCTGATCTTCCAATCCATTTTTGCCTGGGCCCAGATACCGATGGATTTTATTGATCAGTCGTTTACCCGGCTCAGCAGTATTGCTGATAACAATTTACCAGACGGCCCTTTGTTTGATTTGATTTCACAAGGTGTGGTACCCGGTATTGGAGGCATCATCATCTTCATACCTCAAATCGTAATTTTATTTGCCTGTATTTCGGTGTTGGAAGAGAGCGGCTATATGGCGCGTGTTGTTTTTCTTATGGATAAGATCATGAGAAAATTTGGTCTGAGTGGTAAAAGTGTTGTGCCTCTCATTTCAGGATTAGCGTGTGCCATCCCGGCCATTATGGCAACACGAACTATCGATAATTGGAAAGATCGGCTCATCACCATTTTCGTCACACCTTTTATGAGTTGTTCTGCACGGCTCCCGGTGTTCACCATTCTGGTAGCCTTGATTATTCCTGACGATAAAATTTTTGGTTTCTTTAATTATCAGGGCCTTGTGTTAATGGCCCTCTACATACTCGGCTTTCTGGCCGCCATCTTTTCTGCGATGGCTTTAAAATTTCTTATTAAAACCAGGGAAAGAAGTTATCTCATCATGGAGTTGCCCACTTACCGCAAGCCAAGATGGGCCAATGTTGGCTATACCGTTCTGGAAAAGACAAAATCATTTGTATTTGAGGCTGGTAAGATCATTCTGGCCATCTCCATTGTACTTTGGGTGCTAGCCAGCTATGGCCCAGGAAAAAACATGCAGGAAGCAGAACAGAAAGTAATGTCTGATATCTCCTCGCAAGGAATAAGTGAACAAGAAATTCAAGACCGAATTGCCGCTTATAAACTGGAGCACTCTTATGCGGGAATCATTGGCAAATCCATCGAGCCGGTAATAAGGCCGCTGGGCTATGACTGGAAAATCGGGATCGCCCTGATCACTTCTTTTGCTGCACGCGAAGTTTTTGTTGGTACGGTAGCTACCATCTATAGCTTGGGCAGCTCCAATGATCAGCTCACTATCAAAACCAGATTGAAATCAGAGATCAACCCAGAGACAGGAGGGCCACGTTATACTCCCGCTGTGGGCCTTTCTCTATTGGTGTTCTATACATTGGCCATGCAGTGTATGAGCACACTTGCCGTAGTGAAACGAGAGACAAAAGGATGGAAATGGCCCGCGATACAATTAGCATACATGACTGCACTTGCCTATCTATCCGCCTTTTTAGTTTATCAATCTTTTTCTTAAAAATTGAAGTAAAAATTTACAAGGCCGGTTATTTATTGCACCATATTTTCTGGATATTTAACTCCTAATATTTACTAAATGGGTTCATCAAAAAACTATCAGATGGGGTTGCTTTACCTCACGCACTTGCTCATATCTGCCGATGGGGTTATTGATGAAAAGGAATTTGCTTCTTTGCTCAGGATTAAAAATAAAGAGATCATACCTGATTCTGTCTTCAAGGAATTTGAAGACGGAATTCGAAATAAAAAAGAAAAAGACATCTATAAGATTGGTATTGATCTGATCAGCGAGTGTACGGATGAAGAAAAACTGGATGCATTTGCCCATCTATACAACATGTCAGAAGTAGATGGTTCTGTTCATGTAAGAGAAGTTCGATTACTACTTTATTCCATCAAAGCTGCCGGCATCGAATTTAATGATGTAGTCAATCACGCTAAAAAGAGGATTATATAAAAAGCTATGAAGGCGGTCTCGTTTGCCTTTGCCTGTTTACTTTTTTTTGGATGTTCCTCACCTCGACCCAATAAATTTTCTGATTCAACCCTCGCTGCCATTGTCGACTTTCAGGATCACAGGCAAACCGATAGTCTGATCAGCTACCTGATCAACAAAAATCCAGATTATCGTTCTCAAGCAGCGTTGGCACTGGCATCCGTGCAGGATTCCGTTGCCTCTTTGCAACTGGGCACCATGCTTTTAGAAGACCCTTATATGTCGGCTCGCATTCATGCCGCTTTCGCTCTCGGGCAAACTGGTGGAAATGCAGCGGTCAATGCCCTCATACCAGCCTTAACCGATTCAAGCAGCATCGTTATCAGTGAAACACTTCAGGCTCTGGGTAAAACCATTACTTCACGCGACCTCCCAACCTTACTTAGCTTTCAACCAAAAGATTCTATTCAGGGAAACGGTCTTTCGTGGGCTTTTTATTTTGCAGGGCTTCGTGGTCTTGCTGATTCAACCATGGCCAGGCGGGCTTCTGATTTTCTTACGCATAACACCACTTCGGTGCGATTGGGTGCAGCACATTTTTTTAATCGTGCAACTAACCTGAAATGGATTCCAACGCAGTCGCTGATACGCGCTGCTGCCGAAGATAAAAACCCTTTCGTGCGAATGGCAGCCACCACGGCTCTTCGTAAAATTACCACTGAAGAATACCTGCCTGCGCTTAAAAAAATTCTCTCCACAGATCCCGACTATCGCGTGCGGGTAAGTGCTGCACGTGTTACCGCATCCAAATCAACCACTGAACGTGATGAACTTGTGTTACTCGCTTTGAAAGATGAGAATCCACAAGTAGCTGTTGCTGCTGCAGAAGCCGTTCAAAATGATTTCAGCAAAAAAGATGAATTACTGACGCTTGCGCGCACCACTAAAAATTTCAGGCTTCAATCCGCACTTTACAAACCGCTTCTAATCATCTCGACAGAGTTAGCGCAAGAAATTCAAAATACATACGCTCAATCATCAAACGATTATCATAAAGCCGGCTTACTCAGTGCACTTTCGGCTGACATCAACGCTCATCCATTCTTAGCAAAAGAACTGGTTGAATCAAACGTTCTTGTCATAAAAACCGCTGCGGCCCAGGCGTTGACAACCCTCAACAGAGGGAAACAGTTCTTACATGAATTGAAACCAGTTTTTGCCGGCATTTATAAAAATGCACTATTTGATGCTGACCCAGGCGTGATTGGTATCATCGCTTCTTGTCTTGCCGACTCAACCCTCGACTACAAGTCGGTTATTGCTGATTATTCTTTTCTTCAGAAAGCAAAGGATAAATTGAACCTGCCAAAAGATTACGAGGCGATCCAACCCCTGGATGAAGCCATGGCCTATTTCGAAGGCAGAAAAAAACCTGCCGCACCCAAGAATGAATTCAATCATCCCATCAATTGGGATTTTGTCAAGAACATTCCTAAAAATCAACGCGTCCAGATCGTCACTGATAAAGGCGAGATCACGCTTACCTTGCTGGTAGAGGGGTCTCCCGGCTCTGTGGCAAACTTTGTTAACCTGGTGAATCAAAAATATTTCGATGGCAAGATTTTTCATAGGGTTGTTCCCAACTTTGTGATTCAAACCGGGTGCAACCGGGGCGATGGTTACGGCAGTGAAGCGTATTCGATCCGATCTGAATTTTCACTGCACAGATATGAGGAAGGATCCGTAGGAATGGCATCAGCCGGAAAAGATACCGAAGGCACACAATGGTTCATTACCCATTCGCCAACCCCCCACCTGGACGGTCGCTATACGTTATTTGCCACCGTAGAATCAGGTATGGATGCGGTGCATAAAATTGAAGTAGGAGATAAAATTCTTCGCGTTGTTCTGCTCGATAATTAATTACTTTGCGTGACCATGACGCAGGCATTCTATCAGAACTTTAAAATTGGAATTATCGGAGGTGGTCAATTGGGCCGAATGCTCATTCAATCCGGTATTGATTTGAATATTACTTTTTCAGTACTCGATCCAGACCCACAGGCGCCATGCCATCTGTTAGCACCCTTTACCTGCGGCAAGCTTACCGACTATCAGACCGTGTGGAACTTTGGTCAGGATTGTGATTTGATAACGATCGAGATTGAAAATGTGAACACCCGAGCACTGGCTGATCTTGAAAAAGCCGGTAAGAAAGTTTTTCCTCAACCAGCTATCATCGAGCTTATACAAGATAAGAGAAAGCAAAAACAGTTTTTTAAAGATCATCAGATTCCCACCGCTGATTTTTTACTTGTTGAGAACAAAGAAGAAATTCTTCTTCATCAATCTTATCTGCCTGCAGTGAATAAGCTGGCGCGTGAAGGCTATGACGGACGCGGTGTGCAGCTATTGCGAAGCAAAGAAGACCTTACGAAAGCATTTGATGCTCCCGGCCTGTTGGAAAAACTGATCGATTTTGAAAAAGAAATTTCGGTGATTGTGTCACGCAATGAGGCCGGAGAGATTGCCACCTTCCCTGCCGTGGAAATGGTTTTCCATCCGGAAGCTAACCTGGTTGAATATCTTTTTTCTCCCGCTAAACTTAACGAAGGAGTTGCAATACATGCGAAAGAAATTGCAGAACACGTAATTCAATCCCTTGGATTAGTGGGCCTTCTGGCGGTTGAAATGTTTGTTACCAAAGACGGGCATGTGCTCGTAAATGAAGTGGCGCCCCGACCGCACAACAGCGGTCATCAAACCATTGAGGCAAATGTAACCTCACAATATGAACAGCACCTGCGCGCTATTTTAGGATTGCCTCCGGGTGATACAAGCTGCACGGCATCCAGTGCCATGGTAAATATATTAGGTGAAGAGGGTTTTACTGGGTTGGCCCGCTATGAAGGCCTAAACGAAGTGCTCTCTTTATCAGGGGTGTACGTTCATCTTTATGGTAAGAAGCAAACCAAACCCTTTCGTAAAATGGGTCATGTTACCTTGGTTGATCCTGATCTGGAAAGTTTAAAAAAGAAAGCCAAATTTGTAAAACAAATTTTGAAAGTAAAAGCATGAGCAAACCCGTTGTAGGCATTATCATGGGAAGCCAGTCTGATCTTAAAGTGATGAGAGAGGCAGCCGAGTTTTTAGAAGAACTAAAGATACCCTTTGAACTCACGGTAGTGTCGGCACACCGCACACCCCAGCGCATGGTTGAATATGCTTCATCAGCACGCTTGCGCGGGTTGAAAGTAATTGTTGCCGGGGCAGGTGGTGCAGCTCATTTGCCGGGCATGATTGCTTCGCTTACATCGCTACCGGTAATTGGCGTTCCCATTAAATCTTCCAACTCTATCGATGGTTGGGATTCGGTGCTCTCCATTCTTCAAATGCCTAGCGGAGTTCCCGTGGCCACCGTGGCTTTGAACGGAGCTAAAAATGCAGGGATTTTGGCCGCACAGATATTGGGCTCAGAGAATAAATCAATCGCAAAAAAATTGGATGCTTTTAAAGTCAGTCTTCGCAAAAAAGTTGAAGATTCCTTTAAGGCCATTGAAAGAAAGGGATGGCAGCATATCCAATAATCTTTTATTATCCATTATAAATGATGTAATTTCATTTGGATAATTAATTCAGTATGAATCCAGGCGAAAAGGGTTGGCTCAAAGAGTATCTCAATTTTCGAAAAGATATTTTAAAAGATCTTAGCGAAGACGCAAAGAGATCAGCACACCCTGACCATTCGCTTTACCGTATCATACAACCTACCGGACTCATGTATGGTCAGCCGGTGGGCACCATCGATCATCCTGAATCTGAACAGTGGGATGAAAAAGATCGGATGAAAATACTATTGGCCGAGAGCCTTATCAGCTGCTCCCTGCTATTTCATGATAAGCCGATCAAGAATCCTGATGAACTCAGCAAGGTGATTTTCAAGAGCCTGGAGAAAATTGGAAATTTTTACAACACCATCTTCCCCGAGTTGGCCACGCCCACCAAGACGTTGTTCGGAAGAAAGAAGACACCCCTTGAATTGGCCGAGAAAATTCTCGATAAACGTATCGACCGCACGAGCGAGTTTGACAAAAATTTCTGGACACAATTTTTTCACAACAGCCTTTTCTTTCTTGATGTTTTTATTTTCGGCCAATGGATTCATACCAATGCGGACCGCATCGTTTCTGACTTCTTCAAATTTGAAAGTGAGGAACTTCGTTTCTCTGTAGTGAAAGTAATTGCCTGTGCCGCTCATGCCAATGCCAATGTAGAGTATGAAGAGCGGAGACTACTTGAATTCTTTTTACAAAGTGCTGATCTCTCGCCAGAGAAAAAGAAAGAGGCAAAAAAAATATTCGATGAGGGGATCACCCTAGAAGAAATCAATCTCCCAACCAACAACTCCTGGATCCTAAAAAAATACTTTGTTGAAATTGCCATTCTTACCATCTGGGCTGATAAACGTGTTGAAGATTCAGAAATGGATTTCCTGAAAAAACTTAGTCATCATCTTGGATTTAGTGACGATGATCTTGAGAACAGCCTGATGGCCATTGAAGGATTTGTGCTGGAACATTGGGATCATCTCACCGCTTTGCAAAACAAGCAGGACTACCAGCAGGTGAGTGACCGTTTTGTATCACGCATGAGCAAAATTACAAGCACCCATAAAAATCGCCTGCTTAAAGAAGTTCAGGAAAGCAAAGAACTTATGAGTCTTCTCAATAAAGCAAAATCAAATGAATTGACGGATCAGGAAAAGGCACATGTGCAGGAGTTGTTGATGCTAGTATTAAAATCAATACCCACGTTTGTGATTATTTCATTGCCCCAGCGATTTCTCACGCTGCCCATGCTGTTAAAAATTCTGCCGAATAATTTCTTTGCTGATGTAAGCAAATGATTGCTAAGAAAGCTCGTCCGATTCCTTATCTTTTCGGGGTATCAGAATTGAAAAAACAATCGACAAGGTTAAGGTAACAATAATGATGGCGAACGAAAGTGTAGGCGGCATATCCGTTAATACTTCCGGAAGGAGATCAGAACCTTTTCCTATTTCAAGCAGCATTTTTGCGCCAATAAAGAACAAGATTACTGAAAGCCCTTTTTGCAACAGGTAGAATTTATCGATCACGCCAGATAGAAGGAAGAACATGGCCCGAAGCCCCATTACCGCAAAAATATTGGACGTGTAAATAATAAATTCATTCGTGGTGATCGCAAAGGCTGCCGGTATGGAGTCTACAGCAAAAATAAGGTCGGTGGTTTCAATCAAAACAATGACGAGAAACAAAGGCGTAAACATGAGCTTTCCGCCCACCTTAGCAATAAACTGACCGCCCATGTCATCTTTGGTGATCGGCAGGTACTTGCGGCAAAACTTTAATATGGGGTTCTTCTCCGGGTCAATCTTTTCCTCACCGTCATCGAAGTAAATCTTGATACCGGAATAAATCAGAAATACTCCGAACACATAAAGAAGCCAATGAAAATGATGGATTAAAATAGCGCCAATGAAAATGAAAATGCCTCTGAAAAAAACAGCGCCTAAAATTCCCCAAAACAATACTTTATGAAAGTACTGTTCTTTCACTTTAAAGAATTTTAGGATTAGAAGAATAACAAAAATATTATCTACTGAAAGAGCATATTCGGTAAGGTATGCCGAGAAATATTCGACTGAAGCATCCAAGCCTGAAACACTGATCAGCTTACCGTCCTCCTCAATTTCAAAAGGGCCCATTTTATAAACCAGAAACCCAAAAAGAGTACTGATTATTACCCAGAAAATCGATTGATAAAGAGCTGACTTTGTTGAAATCTTATGGGCTGATTTATTGAAGAACCCAAGGTCGAGGAGAAGGAAAATTGATATTACCGTCCCAAATATGGAATATAGAAAGGTTTCATCATTAAGCTCAAAATTAAACAAGGTGAATAAAAGCATTATTCTCTCTCAAGGGTTTAATCAAAAAAGAGGTGACTATTGACTAGAATGTCACTTAATCACCTTTTACCAAGGGGCAAAGCTACAATTAATTTCGATCAAAAATTGAATCATTTAAAATATTCCTTCGCACTAAAAGGCTATTTGCACTTATCACAAGTGCCTTGGATCAACAGGTTTACTTCTCCTGCCACATAGCCATGCGGCAATCTCACCACCGGGATAGTCACATCTTCCAGGCAACTGGTGTGTCCACACTTTGTGCATTTAAAATGAACATGCTCGTGATGGTGCTCATGGGTGGAGCATGGCTCACTGCAAAGTGCATACTTTAAACTTCCTTCATCATCAAGCACTTTATGAATAACCCCTTTATCCAGAAAAGTTTTAAGCGTTCGATATACAGTAACACGATCGAAGGTGGCGGCTATTTCTCTCTCAATGTCAGAGTAAGAAAGTGCGAATGAATTTTTAAGGAAAAGTCGTAGGATAGCCGACCTGCTGGTGGTCGTTCTCAAATCATAGTCCTTAAGAATCTGGCCCTCGGGTTTCTGCATGATCAGTGTAGTTCTAACTGTAGCTTTAGCAAGTTACTATAAATCCCATTATCCATGGAGGCAAGTTGCGTGTGTGACCCCGCCTCGGCAATGGAGCCATCTTTGATTACAAAAATCATATCCACTTTGCGGATCGTGCTCAGGCGGTGTGCAATCACTACCGTGGTGCGATTCTCCATTAATTTTTCAAGCGCTTCCTGCACCAGCTGTTCTGATTTTGCGTCCAGCGAACTGGTTGCTTCGTCCAGCACCAAGATGGCAGGATCTTTTAGAATGGCCCTGGCAATGGCTACGCGTTGTCGCTGTCCGCCCGAGAGTTTTACTCCACGGTCACCTACCATAGTGTCTAATTTCTCCGGGAATGTTTCGATGAACTCCCACGCATTGGCTTTTCGGGCAGCATCAATAATCTCTTCTTCCGTAGCATTGGTTTTACCGTATGCAATGTTTTC
This sequence comes from uncultured Ohtaekwangia sp., assembly GCA_964540915.1. Lineage (GTDB taxonomy): Bacteria > Bacteroidota > Bacteroidia > Cytophagales > Cyclobacteriaceae > ELB16-189. Next base: position 45,228 of record CAZIOY010000001.1, on the reverse strand, counting down.
GCGGATTGTGCCACCAAACAAGATCACCTCTTGAGGAACAACACCAATGTTGCTTCGATAGTCCGAAAGATTGTAGTCTATTGCGTTGATGTCGTCCACTTTTATTTCACCCCCGGAGGGTGAATAAAATCTCATCAGCATATTGATGATGGTGGATTTTCCTGAACCACTTGGTCCTACCAAGGCAATTTTCTCTCCCGGCTTGATAGAAAAAGAAATACCCTTCAGCACCGTAACATCACTTCGGGTTGGATATGAAAACTGAACATTATCAAATTCAATTTTACCCGATAGTTTTAGATTATGTGAGGCCAGTGATTGCTCATCCTGCTGATCCAGAATTTCCAAAATTCTTTCCGAAGCCCCTACGGATCGCTGCAACTGCGAGTAGATGTCTCCCAAGCCGGCAATAGAGCCTCCAATAAACGTGGTGTACAGAACAAATGAGAAAAGATCTCCTACAGAAACTTCTCCCGACTGCACCAGATAAGCGCCATACCAACTCACTGCCACAATGCCTCCAAACAAAGCAACAATGGTGAACGATATAAAAACACCTCTGTATTTTGATGCGTGGATGGCCGTGTTCACCACTTCGTTTAATGACTTCTTGTATCGCAATACTTCAAAGAGTTCGTTGGTAAATGATTTCACAACGGCAATAGAATGAAGCGTTTCTTCTACAATCACATTGGAGGTGGCCAGCTGGTCCTGGGTCTTCTTTGAAAGTTTGCGAATGAACTTACCAAAAAATAAAGCCGCCAGTATCAACACGGGAAAGGTGAGCAACATAAAAATGGTAAGACGTGGAAAAAGGATAAAAATCATCGGCACGCCAATGATCAACACCAGCACTTGTCTTAATAATTCGGCCAGCGTGAAGGTAAAGGTGTCTTGCAGTGTGCTTACATCGGAAGTGATGCGACTGATCAGTTCGCCCACCCTTCGTTTATCAAAAAATGATATGGGCAACCATATGATTTTAGAATAAATGTGCTGTCGCAAATCAGCCAGTGTGCGCTCGCTCACCGTGGTAAATGTGTACACACGCAAAAACGAAAAAACACCTTGAACCAATAAAATAGCAATCAATGCCATTCCAATCTGGTTGATTGTGGTGAGCACAAAGTCAGATTTGCCCTGCGCCACATCCAGGAGCTTGCCCGCAAAGTAGGGGAACGAAAGGAGTGTGCCACTGGATAGACCCAGTGCAATGAGCCCCACGATGAACGTCCAGCGATAGGGGAGCACAAAGCGAAAAATGCCAATGAGTTTTTTAAACCCTGATTTATTCAGGGGTCGTTTTTCTCCCTCCTCCAATGATCTGCGCTTGGCCATACTTAATTAACAGACGAAAATAAAATTTGATTATTGTTTGCCGGATGAAAAGGAAACATTTACAGAAAAATTCACGGTGTCATTCAAAATCATTTTTTGTGTGCCGCTTAGCTGATAGCCACTCAGCAAGAGTGATCCGGTGCTATCGTCAAACTCCAAAAGCAAATTACGCCTGGTGTCATACAGCGAATTCTCTTCGTAAAAAACAGATTCAATCTTTTTTAGCTCACGGGGTGACGACCGATAATAAAACTTCACAAAGGGAACGGGTGACGGTGACTTTGCCGTATAGCTGCGAATGAGCAAATTACTTTTAGTGTCCTTCTCTCCATCTTCAATTTGATAGGTGTTTCTGTAGAGTGGCTTGTTGATCAAATCCAATTGACGAAACACATCCAACTCATTAGCGAGTTTCAGGCTATCCAGAACAAATGAAGAGTCATCTTCTTTTCCATTGATCCTGGATTTCTTGCTAATGGTTGATTGAGCCTTTAGCAACCCGGCCACCTGCACATTGATCAAACTATCAAAATCAAAATACGCCTTATCATATTGTTGATTGGTGCGATTGCATGCTGAAATAAAAAAGGCGCAAGAGCAAATTAGAAAAAAGACTCTGCTCATTATTTGTCCAGCAAAATGTTTCCGCTCATCTCCTTCGGAATGGGTACACCCATCAACATGAGAATGGTTGGAGCCAGGTCACCCAGCTTACCATCTTTCAGTTTTCCCTGATAATCGTCATCCACCAAAATGCATGGTACCAGATTCGTTGTGTGCGCGGTGTTAGGACTACCATCTTCGTTCACCATCATTTCAGCATTGCCATGGTCGGCAATGATAATGATGGCATATCCGTTTTTACGAGCTGTTTCAGTTACCGCTTCATTGCACTTGTCAACCGTTTCACAGGCTCTCACGGCAGCTTCAAACACTCCTGTGTGACCCACCATGTCGGGGTTGGCAAAATTCAAACAGATGAAGTCGGCCGAACGTTTCTCCAACTCAGGAATGATTTTGTCTTTGATGTCGTAAGCGCTCATCTCAGGCTTCAGATCATAGGTGGCCACTTTGGCTGAAGGACAGATTAATCTTGATTCTCCCGGAAAGGCTTCTTCACGGCCTCCGGAAAAGAAGAACGTGACGTGTGGATATTTTTCTGTCTCCGCAATACGGATTTGTTTCTTTCCTGCTTTGGAGATAATCTCACCCAGGGTATTTATCAGGTTGTCTTTATCGAAGATTACGTTTACACCCACAAAGGAGTCGTCATAATTAGTCAGTGTTACGTAATGCAGGTTGAGCTTATTCATGTTCTGCTCATGAAAATCTTGTTGGGTGAGTGCCCTCGTGATTTCCCTTCCACGGTCCGTACGGAAGTTGAAGCACAAAACCACATCTCCGTCTTTTATGGTAGCCAGCGGCTGGCCATTGATGTCCACCGCAACAATGGGCTTTATAAACTCATCGGTAACCTCTGCTTCATACGATTCTTCTACGGCCTTCAGCACATCCATTGTTTTCTCACCGGTGCCATGTACCATCACGTCATAAGCAAGTTTCACGCGCTCCCAACGCTTGTCACGATCCATCGCATAGTAGCGCCCAACAATGCTTGCAATTTGCCCGGTGGTTTTCGCAATGTGATTTTTAAGATCTGTTAAATAGCCAATGCCTCCTTTAGGATCGGTATCGCGGCCATCAGTAAAAGCATGGATGAAAACGTTCTTAAGTCCGTGATTGGCCGCAATCGTGCAAAGCCCCTTCAGGTGATCAATGTGTGAGTGAACACCACCGTCTGAAACTAATCCAATCAAATGGACTGCTTTGTTATTTTTCCTGGCATAGTAAAGTGCCTCCACCAGCACCCGATTGGTGTCAAGTTCTTTTTCTTCCACTGCCTTGTTTACGCGCACCAGATCCTGGTACACTACCCGGCCAGCCCCAATGTTCATGTGGCCTACCTCTGAGTTACCCATCTGTCCGGCAGGCAATCCAACGGCAAGCCCCGAAGCCTCTAACTTACTGTGAGGATATTTCTTATATAAAGAGTTGATGTAAGGAGTTTGTGCGTTGTCAATAGCCGAGACTTTCAGGTTTTTTGCAATGCCCCAGCCATCCAAAATCATCAATAGCACTTTCTTATTCATGGTATTTATTTTGTCAAAATTTAAGAGGTCAAATATAGAGTTGATTTGTGGTTTTTTGACCTTCTTTCGATAGTTCTCCGATTAATAACCGAAGAACAATTGTTAGGTTCCAGTCATTCCTGGCCGATTAAATTTTTCTGTACCGCATTAATGGCATAATTTTGGTCTCATCCCGAACGCTATGAAGAGTATAAAATGGGCATTCACCGTCATCCTGATCCTGGCTGCGCAGTTTGCGTGGGCACAGGCGGAGATTTTTGCTCCAATTAAAGACGCGTTGAAGGCGGGAAGTGCTAAAGAAGTTGTGAAATCGTTCAATCAATCGCTGGATATCAACTTGGAAGGAGAAATCAAAACCTACAGTAAAGCCCAGGCAGAATTTGTATTGCGCGACTTTTTCAAAAAACATCCACCTACTGACTTTACTATCGTTCACACTGGCTCATCCAAAGGAGGGCTGCAGTATGCAATTGGCAATTATAAAAGTAATAGCGAGACGTACAACGTGCTCATCCGCGTAAAGCAAGCGGGTAATGATTATCTCGTACACGAAATCAGTTTTGTGAAAGAGTAATGTGGCCATCTTACCTCAACGATCAAGCTATTCATGAGTTTATTAAGAGTGCGCTAACCGAAGACCTTGGGGAAGGCGACCATTCTACCCTGGGCGCTGTGCCTGCCTCTAAAATAAGCAAAGCACAACTCCTCATAAAAGATGACGGAATTATTGCCGGGCTTGAAATGGCTGAAAGAATTTTCCGTGAAGTAAACCCAACTTTGCATGTTACCTTTTTCAAGCATGATGGTGATGTGGTAAAAAAAGGGGATGTTGCTTTTGTTGTTGAAGGACCTGCTCAATCCATTTTATCTGCCGAGCGGCTCGTGTTGAATTGCATGCAACGCATGAGTGGCATTGCCACCTACACCAATCGTCTGTGCAAACTGATTGAAGGAACAGGCGCCCAATTGATGGACACGCGTAAAACAACTCCCAACTTTCGTCTGATGGAAAAATGGGCGGTGTCCATTGGCGGAGGAAAGAACCATCGCTTTGCCTTATATGACATGGTGATGCTGAAAGACAATCATGTTGACATGGCCGGAGGCATACGCGCTGCCATTGAAAACACAAAAAAATATTTGAGCGCAAAAACCAAAGACTTGAAGGTTGAAATCGAAACACGCAATTTGCAGGAAGTTGAAGAAGTCTTGCAGGTGGGTGGCGTAGATATCATTATGCTTGATAACATGCGTGCGGCTGATATGAAAAAAGCTGTACAGATGATTGGCAGAAAATACAAAACCGAAGCCAGTGGTGGGATTAACGAAACCACCCTGCGCTCCATAGCCGAATGTGGTGTCGATTATATTTCAGTAGGAGCTCTGACCCACTCCGTGAGGAGTTTGGACGTGAGTCTAAAGGTGATTTAACTTATATCATTTAAAGCGTGAGCGTTTTAATTGCTCGCGATATCAAGGCAATATTCTATTGTGATTTGATTAATTCTGAAGGTTATTTAAGGAATCAAATTCGAGCCTCGCTAGCACGTATTCAAAATAAACTAACAGGGTTTTGAAGATCGGACGTTGCCACCTTTTGAAAAAATTCAACTCTATAATTATACGCCTCCTGGATCACTCAAGCTTGAATCTAAGTAAGTCCAATAAATCTGTGAATCTGTGGCTTTGTTATTCAGATTAGAAAATCCCACAAATCCCCGTTATTTTTGCCCTCCTTAAAATTGAAGTGTCCTTATGGTTGTGAAGACTCGTAATTATCGCCTGGAAAAGAAAGACTATATCAAAATGGCGCTTAAAGCCATTTTAAAGCAGCAATGGTGGGTAAGTTTAATCGTGGTGGCTATCGGCTTGGGCTATATCTGGGTGGCTAGCATCTGGTGGTTCATTGGCGCGTTGCTCGGGGCAGGCTTGTATTTATTGTTTTGGTGGATACAGTTCTATGGTGTTACTCAACTGGATCAGGGTAAAATGCTGTTTGAGCGTTTTTCATACGAAATCACCAGCCAGCAGATTATCATGAAACTTAACGCACGCGAAGGCATGCCCATAAAGTGGGACCAGATCAAAAGCGCTCAGATAGGAAAAGATTACTTCCTGCTTTTCGTGAACAAGGCCCAACTCATTCACTTGCCTTTCAAGATTTTTAATTCTGAAAACGAGCGCAAGTTTTTGATCAGTATTTTGAGGAACAAGGGGTTGATTAAATAGAGATACTTGATTCTGGCGAGTCGGGTTAAGATATTTGAACTATGACTCACGACCATGATCCGGAATCAAGAATCAAGAAACGATTTTCTCCCACCGAGGCGCTGGCAAAAATTCAACACTACTGCGCCTATCAGGAGCGCTCACACAAAGAAGTAAAAACCAAGCTTTACGATTACGGACTTTATTCCAGCCAGGTTGATGAGATCGTCTCTCAATTAATCACTGATGGCTTCCTCAACGAAGAGCGCTTTGCCAAAGCCTATGCCGGTGGTAAATTCCGGATGAAGAAATGGGGCAAACTGAAAATTAAAAACAAATTGGAGTTCCTGGGTCTCACAAAAAATTGCATTCAACGCGGACTTAAAGAAATCGAGCCTGCCGATTATTCCAAAACACTCAAGGCTTTGATCAAAAAGAAGTCGGACGAAAGCAAAGAAGAAAATTTTTTTAAAAAGCGTGACAAGGTAGCACGCTTTGTCATTGGCAAAGGCTATGAACCCGAGCTGGTGCGGGAATACGTGCGCGATCTGATGGCTGACTAAAATGATCGTTATCGTGATGCACATCGTCAGGCTGATCCCGATTACGTTCGGAGGGCTTTTGTAATGCCCACGACAAAACACCTGATTTGAAAAACCGAAGTTTGTTCTTCCTACGTTTATACTGTTCATGAAACTGAAATTAACCGTCTTCCTTCTTCTCTTCAACTCACTGCTGTGGGCACAAGGCGATGATGTTCGCATCAAACAATTCAATCTAAAGAAACAAGTTGCCCTTGAGGGTTACGATCCGGTGAGCTATTTCGACACCAAGCCCATCGAAGGGAAATCTGAAATAAAGTTGTCATATAAAGGGGTGACGTATCTTTTTGCCACCCAGCAGAACCTGTCAAAATTCAAATATGATCCCGAAAAGTATGAACCCGCCTACGGAGGCTGGTGTGCCTATGCTATGGGCGAAAACGGTGAAAAAGTGAAAATCGACCCGGAGACTTTTAAAATCGTTGATGGGAAACTCTACTTGTTCTATAATTTTTGGGCAAATAACACCCTTGTAGGCTGGAACAAGAATGAAAAGCCGTTAAAAATCAAAGCCGACCAGAACTGGAAGAAATTCGTTCAATAGACACCTTATCCTTTTTCTTTCGTATAAAAAGGTAGATTTCATATAACTTTACATCTTCAAAAATTTACCTGAATCAACATGCAGCTCTCTCAGGCAGCGAATAACATACTAAAACAATTGGCGGGCTTAGTTGACCAGATTGCCGAAGAGGATTTTCGTAAACCCTCTCACGCATTGAACGCCACCATTGGGCAGCATCTACGGCATACCCTTGAATTCTTTATCTGTCTCGAACAGGGTTATGGTCAGGGTATTGTCAATTATGACAAGCGTATTCACAACAAGGCTATGGAGAACGACAAGTTCATTACGCTACACACCATCCACCAGATACAGGAATTCATCAATGCCAATCAGAACGACAAGGCGTTGAAACTGGAGGTAGGCTACTTGCCCGACAGTGATGCGTTTGAAACTATCAATACGAACTATCAGCGCGAGCTGGTTTACAATATTGAACATGCCGTGCATCACATGGCCATTATGAAAATTGGAATCAGGGAAGTAGCCGGTTATATTATCTTGCCTTCCGACTTTGGTATTGCCGTCTCCACCTTACGCTACAAAGAAGCGGTAGTGACCGCCCACTAATTCTGTATTTTTGCACCATTCATAAACTGTCGTGCAGAAATTTTTTCGAAGCAACTTTTTCATCAAACTCACCTCATGGGAATACTGGCCTTTCGGAATCATTCAGGCCCCCTTATTCTTTTTGTGGATCTGGTATGCCTTGCGGGAACGATCACTTTTATATTTCTCCGCCTCCAACCCTTCCATCCTCAGCGGTGGCATGATGGGCGAATCCAAATATGAGGTGTTGCAACTGGTTCCGCATGCACTACAACCAAAAACTATTATCATCAGACTTCCGACCACGGTAACAAACATCACAGATACTATGCGTGAAGCCGGTTTAACTTTGCCAATTATTTTCAAACCGGACCTGGGCGAGCGTGGGTGGATGGTGCGCAGGATAAAAATTGAACAGGACATCGAACAGTATCTGAAAGAAATTAAAATCGATTTTATCGTGCAGGAGTTAGTGGATCTACCTTTGGAATTTGGCGTGTATTACGTTCGCTTCCCGTCACAACAGACTGGTTTTGTCAATTCAATTACAGGCAAAGAATTTCTTTCTGTTACCGGTGATGGCAGGAAGACGTTGCAGCAATTGATTCTCGAAAAAGACAGAGCAAAAATTCAGTGGGACACACTAAGTATGGGGTATGCCGATCGTTTGTCAGAAATTATTCCGGCAGGAAAAAAGCTAGAGCTGGTTTCCATAGGCAATCATTGTTTGGGTACTACTTTTTTAAATTACAACCATCTGATAAATGAAAAGCTCAACGCTTCCTTCGATGCCATCAGCAAACAAATCCATGGATTCTACTTCGGACGATATGATTTGCGCTGTGCCTCATTAGAGGATTTGGAAAACGGAAAAGTAAAAATCATGGAGCTCAATGGCTGTGGTGCAGAGCCCGCTCATATTTATCACCCTGGTTCATCATTGATAAAAGCAATGGGGGTGCTGATCACGCATTGGCGCAACCTGTATCGTGTAAGTAAAGAAAATCATGAACGTGGAGTTCCCTACCTTTCCCTTCAGGAAGGTAAACAGATTTATAAACGAGCAAGAAAAGTTATGTCACCCGGAGTATGATCGTTCAGGTTTTTTTAGTGGGCTTTATTTTCAGTTTCCTCGGATCGATTCCTCCAGGTACGCTTAACCTGGCTGTGTTACAGTTGGGCATGGAATATAAAATTAAAACCGCCCTTCGTTTTGCGCTGGCTGTTTCTATCATTGAATATCCATATGCCTGGATTGCGGTAGTATTTGAAGATTGGGTTACCTCCTCACCCATGATCGTTGATAACTTTCAACTCATCACAGCCATTGTAATGACCGTCATTGGTGGTTTCTCTGTGTGGTCGGCACGCAAACCGAGCGAGTTTTCGGTCCGGTTTAACGAAAGTGGATTTCGCAGAGGCATTGTACTCAGCATTCTCAACCCAATGGCCATTCCTTTCTGGATCGGCATCACTGCGTATCTGAAAGCACAGGGCTGGGTGGATTTATCAACGCCCTGGTTATTGCACAGTTATGTGTTTGGCACTTCAGCGGGCGTAATGATCCTGCTTGTGCTATTTACATTTTTAGCCAAGCGACTTGCATCGTATGTGAAAGACAATAACATTGTAAAACTAGTGCCCGGGCTTACACTGCTCGTGTTGGGATTGTATGCATTTGTAAAATACCTTCTGTAATTAGAAACATTACTCCTTCACAAACTCAATGCTCCACTTGGTGATCCAGGCCCACGTAGTTGGCTTATAGCGATCAATTTCATCACCTCCACCATTTAGGCGCGGATCTTTTTCATTCTGCATCCATTGCAACAGTTTTCCGGTGAGTTCTTTTTTTGCGGATGCATACTCAGCCAGGTTGGCTACATTATTAATATTAAAAGGATCCTTCCTCAGATCATATAATTCTTCACTTGGTCTTTTAGCAAAACCCAATTCAAAAAATGGTTTCACAACAGGATCATTCCGATTGTCAAGTATAAATGCTTTAGTGGGACCACCATCTACATCGCCAAATTCGGACGTAGTGCCAGGCATCGACTCATCACCACCCGGCATGCGATAATGACGTAGGTTAACGATGTATAAAAAGTTGCTGGTGCGAATGGCGCGCATCGGATAACCCGCCCCCCTGTCCATTTCATTTCTGCTCATACAATGACGCTCGCGTTCAAGAAAAACTTCGGTGCGATGGGCGGATGTTTGTCCTGTGAGCACGGGCATCAAACTTATTCCATCCATAACAGGTTTATTTTTAACCCCCGCCAGATCCAAAAATGTGGGAGTTAAATCAATAAGATTCACAAAGGAATCATTCCTCTTGTTTTGTATTATCTTTTTGGAAAAGCTGGAAATGATCAATGGAACGCGCGTGCCGTAATCATATAAATTCGTTTTTGCATGAGGAAACGGCATCCCATTATCAGATGTCATCACAATGATGGTATTCTCCAATCTCCCGGCTTGTTCCAATACTTTAAGCAGATCGCCTACTTCATCATCGAGTCGCTTGATGAGATAAAAATAATCAGCCAGGTCGCCACGCACTTCGGGCACATCGGGCAAGAAAGCCGGCACTTTAATTTTATTCAGATCGATACCGGAAGTTCTTCCTCTGCCAAACGGAAATGTGCGATGTGGATCATTGGTGCCAAACCAAAAGAAGAACGGCTTCTCTTTTGGAAGCTGACTGAGCATGTTCTGAAACTCAACTTGCTTACCCGCGGGATTCTCCTTGTACCCCATTTGCGTAAAATCACCGGGAGCCCAGCCTTTTCTGTCATAAGCCACTTCATATCCTTCCTTGCGCAGAACCTGGACATAGGTTGGAAAAGATGCATCGAGCCTGCCAACCAGATTAACCGCCTCGCCAAGCTTGTGGGGATAGCGTCCGGTAAGTATCGCTGCTCTGGAAGGCGTGCAGGATGGGTTTGCCGCATAGGCATTTGTAAATGTTACACCAAGCTGGGCAAGTCTTTCCAGGTGAGGGGTTTTAACCACCTGATCGCCATATACACTGGAGTAAGGATAGCTCATGTCATCCGCAAGAATGAAAAGAATGTTAGGCTGCTGCGCATTCAACCTCTGAAAAGAGGTGATCAACACCACGATGAGAAAGAGCACAAATCGATTTTTCATTTTTAATAATGAATAGGGGTTAACGCACTTGGCCTTCTGTTTATAAATATTGCTCTCAAGAAAGTGGTCTAAACCTGTTTGTATTTCCAACAATCCACCAGGTGGTCATTCACCAACCCACATGCCTGCATATGGGCATAGATCACTGTAGATCCCACAAACTTAAAACCACGTTTGATCAGGTCTTTGCTTAAAGCATCGGACTCTTTCGTAGTGGCAGGAAGCTGATTCAAGGTTTTCCACTTATTCATAATGGGCTTGTGATTGACAAAGCCCCAGATGTATTTGTCGAATGTTCCGAATTCCTTCTGCACTTCCAGAAATCGCTTTGCATTATTCACGGCTGCATACACTTTCAGTTTGTTTCGAATAATAGCAGGGTCCTGTAAAATTTTCTCTATCCTCTTTTCGGTGAAGCGTGAAACTTTTACGGGGTCAAAGTCAGCAAAGTTTTTTTGATAGCCTTCACGTTTCTTCAAAACGGTAGACCAGCTAAGGCCGGCTTGTGCACCTTCGAGAATCAAAAATTCAAAATGCACACGATCGTCATGCACGGGCACGCCCCACTCCTCATCGTGGTATTGAATGTATTGCTCAAACTTCAAACACCACGGACAACGAAATACTTCTTTTATAGACATATAGTTAACCGTTGTTAAAATTTTCAGAATAATGACGGCTCCAGAAAATGGCCGGTACCAGAATCAATCCGGAATCACTTTACGGCAACATCCACTCATACACCTGGTAGTGCTCACCGTTCATGCCCAGTTTTTCATACACTTTTTGCGCGGCCTGGTTGGTTTTATCAACGTATAGCCGAATGCCCTGATACCCCGAGCCAGGAGTAACCATACTCCGAATGTATTCATACATTTTTTTAAACACCCCCCTGCCCCGATAAGAGGACGCGATGTACACCGACTGTATCCACAACACATTGCCGCACTTCCATTCACTCCATTCAAAAGTAGTCATCATGCATCCGATCACTTCATTATTTTCTTCTGCCACGTAATAGATTCCCTTGGCGGAATCTTCAAAGAGGCGTCTTAGTCCTTCCGCGACCACCACCGGATCAAGGATAACATTCTCTGTTTCCAACGCCATCTTCTGCTGAAAGTCAATGATGTATGTTGAATCTTCTTGTGTCGCTGGCCTGATTGCAATCATTTCCTGTTTATGAAATTTAAATTATCTAATGTGTATTCCTGTCGTTGATCCTCTACGTAAGGGTAGTAGATTTCTTCTTTTAAAAATAGCCCTGGTTTTGTTTAAAATTTTTTGCTGAACAAAGATAAAAGCATAAACACGAAAAACTCATACCATAAAAATAATTCCATACCTTATCCCATCGGTTGGCTTCTGCGCAAAATGATTTTACTTTTAACGTATGAAAAACATACTCCTTCTATCCTTTTTTTCGCTTCTGCTTTTGCCCGGCTGTAAAGAAGATGAACCTACTGTGGTTAGCGGTTTTTTCACCGACAAAATTACCCTCACCGAAGGAGCCGCTAAAAACAACCAGGTAATTACGGTGACCGTGACCGGCTCAATAAATTCTATCATAAGGGTGCTTTATCAAATAAAAGAAGGCACTGCGAAAGCAGGAGCGGATATCACCACCGCAGAGGGAGAACTGGAATTTTCTAAAGGTAAACTAAGTGCTGATATTGCTATTGAAATTCTTGGCGACACGCATCTCGAATTAGGTGAATCATTTGACATAGTGTTCACTTCTGGCAGCAGTAACTTCGTCACCACCATTGAAATCCCAAATGATGATTCGATTGAAGATATCCTGACGGCAGACGATGGTTTCTATACACCTGAAACGTATCCTTCTATGGAGGCCGTCTTCAAAGATGAGTTCGAGGGCGCTCAACTGAACACAAACCAATGGACCTATGAATTAGGTAACGGATGCAGTGTGGGCATCTGCGGCTGGGGAAACAATGAACTGGAAACCTATACCAACTCCACTGAAAATTTAAAACTGGAAAACGGCAAGATGGTGATCACCGCGCGCGAATTCAACGATTCTTATACCTCGGCCCGCATCAAAACTCAGGATAAGATAGAATTGAAATTTGGTCGAATCGATGTGAGGGCAAAACTCCCGAAAGGTCAGGGCATCTGGCCTGCCATCTGGATGCTGGGGGAAAACATTGACGTGGCCGGATCGGGCTGGCCTATATGCGGTGAGATTGATATTATGGAAGTGGTTGGGCACCGACCAGCCGAGTTAGTGGGCACTGTTCACTACAACAGTGATGGTTACAAGTATTCATCGAGCAGCACCACACTGAGTTCGGGCGACTTCTCTGATAAGTTTCATGTGTTTTCGCTGGTGTGGGACAAAAACAAAATTACTTGGTATCTTGACAACAAAAGTTTTAAGGAGTTTTCTAACACTGCTAACATTGCTGGTTACCCATTCAACAAACCATTTTTCTTTATTATGAATGTGGCTGTCGGTGGCAATTGGCCCGGGTCGCCCGATGCCACTACCGTGTTCCCTCAGGAGATGTTTGTCGATTACATCCGTGTGTTTCAATAAACCTGATAATATCTTTAATTTTTATTCTTATAATAACAACAAAGTAGAAAAGGAAAGTTTGCCATTGGCCTATTGATTAAGTTAAAAACTGACTAAGTAATGATTTATATTTGATGGAATTGCTCTTTAGAAAATCGTAAACATTTTAATCATAATGGGATTGTTTTTTACAATGACAAAAAACAAGGCGATGAATAGCCACGGTCATTGAAGGATACTTATACTGCAGATATTTAATGGAAACCTCAAAAATTGACATATGCATTGTCGATGATCATCACATCTTCCGCAAAGCGGTGTGTCAACTCGTAAAAACTTTTCCGCGCATCGATCAGGTATTCGATGCCGAAAACGGAGCGAAGTGCCTTGAGCTGGTAGCGCAAAAAAAACCTCAGGTAGTACTGCTGGATTTGGAGATGCCTGTGATGAATGGGGTGGATTGTGCAGAGCAACTCATTCTGAAATATCCAGATCTGAAGGTAATCATTCTTACCATGCATGACAACGAGAAATCCATTCTTCACATGATCGAGATTGGTGTGAATTCCTTCCTGTTAAAAAACAGTGACCCCTTAGAACTTGAGCGTGCTATTTATGCTGTGGTGGACAGAGATTTTTATCATAACGATTTGCTTGTGGCGGTACTGCGCAAGGGCATGCGCAACCAACTCAAAGCCAGGCGTCCTGATTTTTCAGCAACTCATGTGCTTAGTGACCGTGAGCGGGACGTGCTACGGCTTATCTGCGAAGATAAATCCACCAAGGAAATTGCCATGCATCTTGACATCAGCGAAAAAACCGTGCATAGTCATAAGCAAAATATTCAGGCCAAACTGGAGGTGAAAACCACTGTCGGCATGGTGCGCGCTGCCTACGAAATGGGCCTCATCCGATAGCCGTCTCCAAATTTTACGGGTATTTTTTGTCCCGTTTTTGGCAAAATCCTCTTTTTGAAAAAACTATTTTCCTGATTTTTATAAGACTTAGCTCCCGGTTTTATAGGAAAATGCTTAGACGAATTTTTGAAATCTGTCAAAAACGCACTTTTTTATCTATAAAATAGCCCTCTCGCCAACTCATCCAGTCAAAACCCAATTTCACCAAAAAACACAGTCCATATAGTTACCGATCTTAACCGCATGACTTCGGTCAGGTTATGGGTTTTAAAGTTTAGTTTATGAAGGTTCTGGTAGTTCACCGGCAGGCGTCTATTGCCGACCACATCAAAGACCAACTTCCACAATGCATAGTCACCTGTGTGACATGCGGGTGGGTAGGTCTCACTGAAACGCGCACCAAGCGTTATGATTTGGTCATCAGCAGTTATGATCTGCCGGTGGTTACCGGTTTTGAGATGGTGCGGTCGTTGCGTATGTTCTCCCTCAACATACAAGTGCCTGTAATCATGCTGACCGATGGCAACGAAACCCTCGGTTATACAAAACTCGCTGGCCGCCTCAATGCCTCCATGCTCACGTTGAAAGAAGTGCAGAAAATGAAATACACAGAGCTCTGGCTAAACTAAAAACTATGTACGCAGATTTGCATTCGCATCCAGCAGCCTTCGCCTATGACCAGGTGCGTCTGCAAGAATCCAATGCCTCCAGCCCTCGTCATCCGTGGGCCATACCACCCAGCAACCCTGACCTCTTGTTGCGTCCGCACGGACAAGCCGGCTATAGCCAGACCGATTTGGCAAAATGCTTGCGCTCCAATACGCGCTTACTCTTTGCGTCACTATCACCCATTGAGAAAGGATTTTTTACAGGCCTCAGTGGAAGCCGCTTCAACAAACAATTCATGATGGAGTTGCATGAACGCTGGCACAATGAAGGCGAAAAAGCAACCAGCACCTGGCTGCTCAAACACCTGCGTGATCGTAGCAGGCAGCTCTCTGCTGCCGATATGCAGTTCCTTTGCTCGCGCACCATGAACTTCAAGCCTGAGCAGGTGAAGAAATTGCAAAACGGCCACTATGATTATTTCGAGGCGCTCAAAGATGAATATCAATTCTTCCTTGAGCGTTCAGGCCAATACACCACCACTTCGTACGAAATAAAAATCGACACCACCGGTATTGCCCGCACCTGGCATGGCGCCTACACGCTTGCCGCCAACAGCAGCGAAATTGAGATTGACCCCGATGGGAATGAGATCTTTATTGTGCCCACATTGGGTGGCATCCACGCATTGGGCGTGGGCAACCCCGAGGATGCAGACCAGCGCCCCGGCCAGCAACCCAAAGACGCAGACCTTTCCACCATTAAAAGTCGAATACGCCAAATCAAGGGTGAAGAAGCCCTCGAGAATGGTCCGCTCAGCCGCTGGCAACACCGCCCGTTCTATATCACCTTTGCACAACATTTTCACAACACCTTCTGCGGTCACGCTAAAAGTTTTTCCTCCCCTGCCTCGCTGCTGTTCGATCAGCGCAAAGGCATGAATGCGGGGGTGCTTAACGGCTGCTTAGAGGTCTGGCGTGAGTTGCTCGGCCTTACCCGTGTACTTGAGCCTACCGGCTCACCACGCATACTCATCGATGTGCACCACATGAGTGCAGCTGCACGCCAGGCCTATTACAAAAACATCATAGAGCCACACAACCGCGTCAATAAAGAAAACCCTATACCCGTCATCGCCAGTCATGCCGGCTATGCCGCCACCGACTATTTGCAAAACCAAATTGAACGCAGCACGAAAGGGCATGAAACAGACAACAGTCACCAAAACGGATTTCTAAACTGGAGTATTAACCTATGCGATGAAGATGTGCTGCAAATTTTTAACAGCCAGGGTATGCTCGGTCTGTCTCTCGACAATCATCTGCTGGGTGGTGGCGCCCATTCATGGCTCGACAACATTCCATTTGCTCTGCTCACACGCAAGCGCACCCTCAACCTCATCAAGCGAACACTGCAACAGTTTGTGCGCATCCCTTTTGACTATCACCTGGCAGAGCCGCATGACATCTGGCATCGCATAGCTCTGGGCAGTGGCTTCGATGGTATCATGCAGCCTATGCAACGGTACTCATCGGTACTGCAGTTCAGCACCTTTGAACAAGACCTGGTGAAAATATTAAACGAAATGAAACGCGAAGACCCACTCTGGTTTGGCAGCTATCGCTCTGAAGATATTGCACGCATGATCTGTTTTAACAATGCCTATGAGTTTGTGAAAAAACATTACTGATAACGTTGTCTAACGTTGTGTTTAGTCGACAGGCCCTCCAGAGCGAAAGCGAAGGGGGCCTTCGTTTTTTGCACGGCACTTTTGACGGCCTATCCTTCGGTCCAGCTGCTATACTTCAGCACACCCAATGAATTCGGAGAACTCATCTATCCAATTCTGCAAGCCACTTCCTTAACCTTTTTTCATTTACTGTGTTTTCAACGTATGAAATCAATCTCAGCTTCTTCTATCAAAACATGGGAGCGGTTTTACCGCGCCAACTTTATCAATAGCCTTACCGGATTTAAATCAGTGAACCTGATTGGCACTATTAATTCGGCAGGAAAAACCAATCTGGGTGTATTCAGCAGCATTGTTCATATCGGTTCTGATCCTGCTTTGGTGGGATATATCAACCGACCGACCAAGGCGTCACCACATACCATTTCAAATATTCAGGCTTCGGGTGTCTACACGATTAATCATATTCACCCTTCATTTTTAGAAAAGGCACACCAGACCAGTGCCAAATATGCCGATGAAATGAGTGAGTTTGATGAGGTAGGGTTAACACCAGAATTTATAGAGCCCATGAAGGCACCCTTTGTAAAAGAGAGCCGGGTGAAATATGCTCTGTCATTAAAAGAGATCATTCCCATCCAACTAAACGATACCTTTTTAGTAATCGGAGAAATTCAACATGTAAAACTGGAAGATGATATTTTGTTAGCAGACGGGTTTCTTTCATTGGATAAAGCATCCTCGCTCTGCAGCAATGGCACCGATGGGTATTATTCAACCCAACTGATAAACCGATATCACTATGCTAAACCCGGTGTTCATCCCAAGAAAATAAACTAATAAGTTTCCTACAGAAGGTAACTGCGCTACAGGGTGAGCAGGGTGAAAGTGAATCTGTTTTGAAACCAACTTTTACCCTCTGCCATAGAGTGTAATCAGAGATTGCCTTGGTTACTCATTAGAATGGTCTACTTTTGTAATTCACTAATTGCATTCGATATGGCCGTTTTAAACACACAACAAATAAAAGAAATCAATGAGCTTATTGCGGGGATAGATAAATCTATTAAACCCAACTGTGAGATAGGGGCCCACGATAAACCTTCGCTGACTGCTCTGTTAAAAGCTCAAAACCTGAAGAAGGAAGCTCTCTATTTTAAATGCAAAAGAGAATATTCCGATGCCATCGTGGCTCATTTCATTAAGGAAAAAGGCACAATCAAAAACCGGTTTCACAAGAATAACCAATCTTATATTTTCATTTTGAAATAACGAATCTTTGATGATGCCCGTGTAATCACTGACATGCCCTATGACAAAACTGAAAATAGTTTAACATCAATCATCCTCACCAACTATTCAATCAAGCTTTCTTGCTATACCACCAACTGCTCAACCAGATGCTGGAGCATTTGCTGAGGATCGGTGCATAAGCCAGGATGCACTTGTGAAGTTTGCACCATGGTGCTGCGGGCTGCGGTTAACCACCGGAACCGTTCGGCCAATGGTAACTGCCCGATAGAGCCGCTATCAGGGCCGCCTGCACAAATCCGTTCGAACGAATGAATGTGCTCTTGCAATTCCGTTCTGTCAAGATCAGGGCATAAAGCGATCAGCCGCTCTTCATTGAGTTGAATGTGTGCTTGTAAAAATTTCTGCTTGCTGCACAGCAAGATCACGCCCACGTTAAAAAATTCCTCGCGCTCCACTTTGGGCACAACGCGAATCACGGCATATTCAAATAAGTGACTCTCTTGCATGGCGTGCTTCGTTTACAAAAAAATCGGAGTGAATAATTCGGTCCTCTAAAAATTGGGCGTACGCATTGCGATGGTCTTCTATCGAAGGAAAAGATTCTTCGATCAACCATTCCGATGGGATGAGCGAAACGATTGCATTAATCTTTTCCCTGGAGAGTATAGTCGTAAAGGCTGCATTGGCACTTCCCAACTCACTGGCCAGAGGCAGCAGTACATGATCTTTTATGTTGGGAAATGGTTTTTGGGATTGTTGCCAATCTTGCCACGAGTGGTGAAAATATAAAGCGGCTCCATGATCAATCAGCCATAATTCTTTATGCCACCATAGCATATTGGTATTGCGCGCAGTGCGATCCATGTTTAGCAGAAAAGCATCCAGCCAAACAATCTGTGAGGCTAGCTTTGCATCAACTTTAATCGCCAGCGGATCGAAGGTGATGGAGCCAGAGAGGTAGTGCAAACCGAGGTTGAGACCCACACTGGCCTTTAATAAATCTTGTATTTCTTCATCACCCTCTATTCGTCCGAAGGCTACATCTAGTTGAGCAAATACGATTTCGGGCACTTTAAAATCAAGGGCACGCGCTATTTCTCCTCCCAGCAGTTCTGCAATTAATGCTTTCCGTCCTTGCCCGGCCCCTCGAAATTTTAGTACATATAAAAATTGATCATCAGCCTCTACGATAGCGGGTAGCGAACCTCCTTCGCGTAAAGGAGTTACATAGCGGATTACATTTACCGTTCGAAGAGAGAGCGTTGACATGCTGTAAAAATACAATTAAAAAGGATTTGCCAGTTTGCGGATGTGGCTCCTCTTCTATGATAAATAATCTTCCATCAAAATTGAAAACCTACAACATCATTCAACGCCAAAAAGATAAAAATTGTGACGTGGACATTCACAATGTGTAACTTGGGGCGCTAATGGTTAACTCTTGAAACCCTATTCGTATAGTTTAAGTCCTGAAGAGATAAGCAGTTCAGATTTAGATGAATTGCTAGCCTTGGGTTGGTATCGTATGCATCAGACTATTTTCACCAGTTCTCATGTTGGCCTGGATGAGATCTATCGTGTTCATTGGTTAAGGTATGCAATCAACGAAATCAGGGATCGCACCTCACACCAAAGGATCAGGAATCGCAATAAGAACTTTCAATTCATCATCGAAGATTTTATTGTCCTCCACGCAGATCATGTAAATCTTCATAAGCGCTATCGTTCTTCCATTGATTTTGATGGCGCCTGGAGTATTGAAGAATGTCTTTTCGGAGAAGAGGGCACCCGTAAAAATATCTATAACACGAAATGCATTTCCGTCTTTGATCAAGGCAAAATCATTGCCGGTGGATATTTCGATGTGGGAGATAAATCGGCTGCATCCATTCTTCATTTCTTTGACCCTCTGTACAAAAGTAACAGCCTTGGCAAATACCTCATTCTTCTTACCATTGATTACCTGAAATTGAATCGCTACGAGTTTTACTATCCGGGGTATGTTGTGGAGGGACTAAGTAAAATGAACTACAAACTCTTTCTGGGAAAAGAAGTGGCACAGTACTTTGATCCGGAAATGGTGACCTGGAACTATTTTCAGGAAAGCATTTTGGTTAAGCCTAAATTGGATAGTGGCTATGGAACGCTTCTCTAAGACCTCTTACCGAACTTACTTTTTCTCTTACAAACGGTATTAACCTCAAATCAATTTTTTACGATGATGGGTGGATTTGGTGCTCTCAAGGCGATGAACGATTCAATCCGGCAAAACCGCGAATTGCTGAAGGCCAACAAGAAGAAACCTTTTGAGAAGACAACACTCGCCCATAGAAATAGAACCAACCTAATGGACGGAGATTGCAAGCTTTCAGATGCTGACCGTATAAAGCTTGTTCAGGGCACGTGGCAATCCAACCGGGACGACATGCGGAAACAAATTATCGGGCTGGTAATTTCATTCATCCTGGTGGGGTTAATGATCGCTGGCTTTCTGGCATGGTGGTAGTGTGATTTTATTGTTTACCCTTTCATCCTGATTCGGTCCTCCTCCACACTGCTATACAACTTCACATTGCTGATTCTATTGGAGTAATACTTTAACACCTTACCTGCAAAAAGTTCTTTATCAAAAAGTAGGTGCTTCCGTCATATACCACTTAGGCTATTATCCCCTGATCATCTTTAACGATCACGCTTTATTCATTTTCAGATAGATCATAAAATAAAAGTATAAACTTTATGAAATAAACAATTTGTGAATAGCTTTGATACCCATACAACCACTACGAAACATTACTGTATGAGTTTTATTGAAACAATCGTTGATGAAGATCAAACCGAAGTTGCCGAAATTCGAATTGATCCGATTACCAGCCACCGTTCTCTTCATTCAAAGAAAGCTTTTCGGAAGAATGAAGTAATCATTGGGTTTCTTGCCAAAGAAATTCATTCAACACCCAACTATCTCACGGTACAGATCAGTGAGCATGAACACATCGAGCTTTTTCCGGAATGCCTGGAGTGCATCAATCACAGCTGCGATCCTAATTGCTTCTTTGACACCACCCGCATGGAACTGGTGGCCATAAAAGAGATAGCCGAAAAAGAAGAGTTTAATTTCTTTTATCCTTCAGCCGAGTGGGATATGGACCAGTCCTTTAAATGCCATTGCAGAACCGATCAATGCGTTGGCGTGATCAAGGGTGCAAAATATCTATCAGAGAACGACCTGAAGAAGTATCGGCTTACTGACTTTATCCAACAAAAAATACGTTCGGTCAGGTAATGATGAATTTGAAATCGTTATGAAGTCACCCTTGAAGTGATACGCTGACGCTCAAAAGTTATCTAGCCATTACTTTGCATTGACGAGTACAAAATCCAGATAAGCGAGGTTTGAACCTTTATTATAATGGAGCGTCAGTAAATTTATGCCCGTCTTTGTAAATTCTATTTCACCTACTGTGTCCAGTGGTGATAGCTACCTGTATCCTCCGGCAGTTTAAGGTCAACGCTTTTTACTTGGTTAATCCATAATGACGATTGATTATGTCAAAGACGGAGCCGACTTTGGCCATCTCTTGGGTTTTAACTCTCTGTACAAAATGAGATCTTTATAAAAAGTATCTTCATGATCAGGATCTTACTCTTCTTCTTTAGTTTCTCTAATCTTTGCTTTTCGCAAATCAACCATCCCCATACAAAGGCACACGCACATAATGACTATGAACATGCGCAGCCTTTGTGGAATGCCTTAACGAACGGGTTCGTTTCAGTAGAAGCCGATGTACATTTAACGGATGGAAGATTACTGGTTTCGCATGCACGACCTCACCGTGATGCGCCCACGCTGCAACAACTTTATCTAGCACCCCTTGATAGTTTGTTAAAGCAAAACGATAACAAGATCTATCCCGGTTATGAAGGAATTTTCTACCTGATGATCGATTGTAAAACAGAAGCAGAGAGTGCCTACCGCGCCATTCAAGAAGAAGCAGATCGCTATCCGCTTCTTCGGTGCTCACCTTCCCGATGTCCAGTCAAAATTTTTATTTCCGGCAACCGTGCTATGCATACCATGATGAAAGAGGGATATCAGGGCATTGCATTAGATGGAAGACCCGATGATTTAGGCAAGGGAATCTCCATGGACCTAATGCCGGTGATCAGTGATCACTTTGCAAACTGGTCGTCATGGAAAGGCAAAACAGAACCTCTGCCGGATGATCTCGCCCGCATCCGTGAGTTGGCAGAACGCGTGCATGCCGAAGGAAAAAAGTTGAGGTTGTGGGCCATCCCTGATAATGAATTGGCGTGGGCTGCCTTGCTCGATGCGGGTGTTGACTTCATAAACACCGATCAACTGGAAGCGTTGCATGTATTTCTAATCAGCAAGGGATTGTAAGTTCCCTCCATGATTTTCAAATCATTCATGGTAATAATTAAATACTACCTTTAGTCATCTTAACTAGTTAACCTAATACCCCATCATTATACTATGAAACTGAAGAGAAGAGATTTCATAAACACATCTGCCATTGCAGCCGCCACGAGTGTGATCGCTGGAATGAGTTCCTGCACGACCGGCAGCCAAAAGAAAGATGAAAAAACATTACCCGATATTCTTCAATCTATGACCAGTGATGTTGTGCC
The DNA here is from genome assembly GCA_964540915.1 of uncultured Ohtaekwangia sp. Lineage (GTDB taxonomy): Bacteria > Bacteroidota > Bacteroidia > Cytophagales > Cyclobacteriaceae > ELB16-189. The sequence continues at coordinate 23,001 of CAZIOY010000001.1, read as the reverse complement.
CATCACCTTAGCAGAAAGAAAGGCAAGAATTGAAAAGGCCCAACGGCTGTTAACGGAACAAAAAATGGAAGCCCTGGTGCTTGATGCCGGCTCTTCACTGGAATATTTCACTGGCATCAGCTGGGGACACAGTGAACGTACGATGGTGGCGATCATTCCCGCCATCGGAGATGTGAAATATATTTGCCCCGGATTTGAAGAAGCTCGTTTGAGGGAATTAATTAAAATCGGCAAAGAAGTATATGCCTGGCAAGAAGATGAAAGTCCGTACAAACTGATAGCGGTTGTCCTTAAAGATACCGGTATCACTTCAGGCACCATAGGGATAGAAGAACAACTTCGCTTTTTTATTCTGGATGGCATCCGAAAAGAAGCGGCACACTTAACGTATGTCAGTGGTGATCCCGTAAGCATTCCGTGCCGCCTGATAAAATCTCCAGCCGAAATAGCCTTGATGCAGAAGGCCACTGACATTACTATTGCCGCCATGACCATTGGCATCAACGGTTTGAAAGAAGGCATGAGCCCCGCTGAATTTTCTGCCATCGTTACCGATGCGCATGTGAAATTCGGAGCGGAGCCTTCCTTTGCAGGAATCAATTTTGGTCAAGCATCTGCCTTTCCGCATGGGAGCATTCAACCACAAAAATTAAAGAAAGGCGATATTGTATTGATGGATTGCGGATGTAAAGTTTCTGGCTATTGCTCAGATGTTAGCAGAACGATTGTATTTGGTGCCGAACCTACCAAACGGCAACAAGAAATTTGGACACTGGAGCAACAAGCACAAGCAGCCGGTTTTGCTGCCGCTAAAATTGGTGTAGCCTGCGAGGAGGTGGATGCTGCCGCACGCAAAGTATTAACTGATGCGGGTTTTGGGCCCGACTATAAATTGCCAGGCTTGCCTCATCGAACAGGTCATGGTATTGGCATGGATGTGCACGAGTGGGGCAATGCGGTAAGAGGGAATAAACAATTATTGCAACCCGGTATGTGTTTTAGCATCGAACCTAACATTTCGATCGTGGGCGAGTTTGGTGTTCGTCATGAAGATTGCGTGTATATGACTGCCGAAGGACCAAGATGGTTTTCACAACCATCTGTTTCCATCGATCAACCTTTTTTGAAAGGTCAACCTCAGAGTAAGAAATAGGTAACGAAACAAATGCATTGATGTATCCGGGTTCAGGTAAGTTGGAATTGCTAAAAAGGCTTTACGACAATTGCCCCGATACAAAAAGCTACTACACGATGATTGATGAGCTGTTGGATTTTATTAAGACGAGAGGCAATTAACTCAATTAGCCCGCTCGTTTAATCATCAATAACTCATTTAAAATTTAGTAGATTCGTGACATGAAACCACTTACCGCTTTTCAAAAAAAATTATCGCCACTGGCGCTTCTCATATTATTACCTTGGTTCATCAATCAATGTAACCCTAAAACGGAGGATGCAAACATGACAGAAAATCCCAAAGAGTTAAAGCTTTCATTAGCTCAATGGTCTATCCATCGCTCCATAGAAAATGGAACACTGAAGGCCAAAGATTTTGCTGCGATCGCAAAAAATGATTTTGGCTTCAGCGCGGTGGAATATGTGAACGGTTTTTACAGAGACCATGCCACTGATGAAGCCTTCTGGAAAAAGATGAGAGCCACTGCCGACTCATTAGGGGTAAAAAGTTTGCTCATCATGGTGGATGAAGAAGGTGACTTAGGAAACCCCAATGCGGATGAAAGAAATAAGGCCGTTGAAAATCACTATAAGTGGGTGGATGCCGCTAACATACTGGGATGTCACTCCATTCGCATTAATGCTTTTGGTGATGGATCAAAGGAAGAAGTACAAATCGCCATGGTGGATGCGTTGAAACAACTATGCACATACGCAGCCGTTAAAAATATCAACGTGTTAATTGAAAACCATGGCCTTTATAGTGCTGATGGAAAATGGGTGGCTGAGATTATGCAGCAAGTGAACATGACCAATGTGGGTACACTTCCTGATTTTGGTAACTGGTGCCTATCTCACAAATGGGGCAGCACACAGCCCGGAAAAGAATGCACCGAAGTATATGATCGTTATCAAGGCGTTGCTGAAACATTACCCTTCGCTCAAGGAGTAAGTGCAAAGTCATACACGTTCAATGAACAAGGAGAAGAAATCGTTATCGACTACAGCAAAATGCTGAAGCTGGTGAAGGACTCTGGTTTTGATGGCTATATAGGAATTGAATATGAAGGAGAGCCGCTCAGCGAACCGGATGGAATAAGAGCTACGAAGGCGTTGCTTGAAAAAACGTGGGAGAGGCTAGGTCATGAAAAATCATTACAATAATTAACTACTCGTTTCATTAATACCGAATACCATGGTCTGTGTCCTCCTAGTCCATCCACACAGACCAAAGTTGTTTTAAAAATGCAAATCTTTACCTCTTACTGATCTTTCAAACTCTTTGCAGGATTGGCCATAGCTGCACGGATGGATTGGCCTGCTACAGTTAGCAGCAAACCACAGAGGTGAAACAAGGTCAGTTGTTTACAACTGTAATTCAATTCGCTAAAGTAATCCGTTCATGGTACTTTTCGATACTTGTGGAAATCACTCTCTATCTTTGATAACAAGCCTGAATATAATGAAACACAAAACAATCCTTCTGATTCTATCATTCACCTTTGCATCGCAATAACGCATGCACAAGTACCACCGCGCATTCAAAAAATCTTTCCGGAAGGAACGGTGTTTTATCAGAACATTCCTTATACCAATGACACACTCAGGAAACACCAGCTGGATATTTATCTGCCGGCTCAGATAAAATCACCACTGCCCCTGGGGGAGTGGGTACAGGGTGGTAACAATTCATTCTTTCTGACTGTTGAATAAATTTTTATTCGTTCGATGATTATATAAGGTTATAACTCAATTCGTTTTCCTGTTTTCGTGGCAAGGTAAATCGCATCTATAATTTTCATATCCTTGAGTCCTTCCTCGCCATCTACCGGCACAATAGGTTTTTTGTTTTGCAAAATGATATCGGCCATCTCATCCATTTGCACCGTCTGATGAGTGATGTGCTCATGTTTTAATTCGCCTTTATGCGTTCGACCCATAATGGGGCCATATCCGGTGGAGGGTTGCATCTCTGCAAATCCATTTTCTCCATTCAGAAAAAAGCGATCGAGGTTGTTCATGCTGTAGGTTGACAAACATGAAGCAACAGCACCGCCAGGAAAACCAAATTGAAATTGAATAGTTTCATCGATGCCGTCTTTAAATTTTACGGGATCGGTTTTCGTTTCCTGTGCCGTCACCCAGGCGGGCTCTTCACCAATCATATAGCGTGCACCATTGACCGCGTAAATTCCAATATCCATCATTGAGCCTCCGCCCGACAACTGCTTATTCATTCTCCACTGATTTGGATCACCTATTTTGAATCCACATAAACCCTGAAAGAATAAAGCCTTTCCAAAATCACCTTCTTTTCGCATACGGATAATTTCAAGTGTCTTCGCTTCGAAGTGCATGCGATATCCGATGAGCAATTTTACGTTCGCTTTCCTGCACGCGTCCACCATCTCTTCTCCTTGCTGCGCATTGATAGCCATTGGCTTTTCACAAATTACATGCTTACCTGCCTTGGCAACACGGAGGCACTGACCATGGTGCAGTGCGTTGGGTGTAATGATATACACCGCATCAATATCCGGATTGTCTTTGATGCGATCAAAATTTTCATAGTTGTAGCAATTCTTTTCAGGAATATCATACATGCCTTGCCACGTTTTCACTTTTGAAGGCGTTCCACTGATCACCCCAACCAGCTTCGCTTTTTTGGACGACTTCATCGCTTCCGCTACCCGGTTGCCATAACTGCCCAGGCCCATGATTGCAACACGCAGCACGGGCCCTTCATAAGGCAGGTCATTAAATAATGCATTGTTCTCCATACCATAAGAGGCTGTCAAGGGTAAGGCAAATGCTGAAGCTGTAATTTTTTGTAAAAAGTTTCTGCGTGAATTCATGTTGCTTAAGAGTTTAGGGCTTTGAAAAATATGTAATCATAAAATGCAGTTCTGATCAAAGATAGGAAATCCGATGATTATCGTTGGGCATGATTTCGAGAAGAGAGCATTCTTATTTGTAGCAATTAAAAATCAGATTGAAGAAGTCTAACTTTTTCTACTACGGTTTACAATGACATTCGTCATCTTAAACGAAAATAATTTTTAGTAAAAATGATGTGTCCCATCTATTTTCATAAATAACCTGAATTAATCATTCATTTCATGAACGCGAACACATGTTTTGTCGTTTCATGGGTGTAGTTCTTCTCTATTATTTTATGATAAGAATTACCGGGAATGTCCTGAATACTTCAGGATTGAAATTTTTTTAAATGGAACTTTATGAATACCACAACCAAAATTATCACTGGATTTTTAGCCGGAGCATCATTGGGTATCCTGACCGGCATTTTGATTGCACCCAACAGCGGCAAAAAAACAAGAGAACAAATTGCTGACAAGACCAAGGACCTGAAAAATCGAATGGTAGGATCCTATGACGAGGTCAAGAGAGTTTATAACAAAGAAGTTGACGCGCTGATTAATGGGGGAAAATCAGGAATTGATTCACTGAAGAATACATTGAAAGTTTGACAGTTGATCCCTGAAAATCCTGATTAGTGGCCGGCCATTTCCCGGCCACCATGTTCTTTTGTCTTTTTAAGAAATTGGAAATCAACTCATCAAGGGAATATTCATAAGATCATCGATTGACTAGTAGGTGCCTTGATTGCGATGATCTCCAAAACGTTTTTTTACAGTTCTCTTCAACGGTATTTGCATGCCTCCGGTATCTTCAAGCCAGTCGTAAATATCATTGGTTAAGCTTTCTATTATTACCTGATGTTCGGGGCTTGCTATACGATTGTTCATCTCATTCGGGTCTTCCTGCAAATCATAAAACTCATTGGTATCCCAAATGCCATGATAGCGAATCAATTTATATCGCTCCGTTCGCACGCCATGCATCGTGGGTGTTTGCGGAAAATCATATTCCCAGTAGTATTCATAAAAAATTTTATCACGCCACACTACCTCCTGCCCTTGCAGTAAGGGCAAAATAGACTGTCCCTGAAAATGCAATGGTTTTTCAATTCCCGCAGCAGCGAGGATGGTAGGCGCCACATCAATATTCTGAATCATTGACTCCATGGTTTTAGCTCCCTGAAAAATTTCAGGGCATCGAATCAGAAAAGGCACTTTGACGGACTCTTCATAAAAATGACGTTTATCAATCAGACCATGCTCACCAAATGAAAAACCATTGTCGCCCATGTAGATTACCAATGTCTCTTCGGCCAATCCGTTTTCATCGAGATAGTCAAGCAAGGCGCCAACACTTTCATCAACACCTAAAAGCGTTTCGCAATAGCGTCTATAAAATTCCGGGAAGCTAATCTTTCCGTGATACATGTAGTCCACACCATGCCAGCTTTCACGTTGCATTTTTTGCCAATCGGGTGTGCGGCCCTTTCCATAGTATGCCTCACCGCTAAGCGGCTCGCTCTTTGAAACTTCTCTTTCTATTGCTTTGTTAACGGACTGCTTCCCTTTTACCTGACTATCGGAAGTGCGAAATGAAGGAGGTAACTCAATGGGTTCATTTTTATACTTCCCTTTATGGCGTTTTGCTGGCATAAAGTCAGAATGAACTGCTTTGTGTGATAGATAAAGAAAGAATGGCTTCTCTTTATTGCGTTGCTCAAGCCAATCTACGGCATGTTCGGATAATAGATCGGTGATATACGTTGAGTCTTTATAGACAACCTGTTTACCATTGATATTTAAAGTCGGGTTGTAATAAACGCCTTGTCCTCTGAAACTTTCCCAATGATTGAATCCCGGCTTGGGTTCATCCGTTTCCTCGCCCATATGCCATTTGCCGAAGAAGCTGGTTTGATAGCCTGCTTTTTGAAGATACTGAGGAAAGTAAATCAAGTCCTCCGGAACGGGCGCCTGATTATCCACCACCGTGTGATTGTGTGAATAGAGTCCGGTGAGAATAGAAGCGCGACTCGGTGAACACAACGCAGTGGTAACAAAAGCATTCTTAAAATAAGCACCTTCCTTCGCCAGGCGATCCATGTTGGGGGTTTTTAGCCATGGCACCTTTCCGGTAAAGCCCATAAAATCAAAGCGATGATCATCCGCCAAAATGAAAATCACATTTCTGGGCTTGATCCCCTGAATGTGTTTTATCACCAGAGGTTTTTTATCGGGAGGCGTTGAATTATCAGGGCTGCAACTGGCTATAACAAGGGCTGATAGTAAGACTGAACTAATGATCCTCATAGTAATGATGTTGATTGAAGTAACTTTCGTTTGAATCGGCTACATTTATTATGAAGTTATAGCATTGAATAGTGTAAACACATAGGCAATCATGAATAAAATATTCTTCTTACTAACCATTTTACTCCCCATGTCAACCGCTGCTCAACACTTGACTACAAAAGTGCCCGAATTAATTGTTCCGCAAACCATGGAACAGTGGCAACTACAGCGAAGTGCAATCAGGGAAACGCTGGTAAAGGTAATGGGCGATCTGCCACCCAGGCCTAAGGTGACAACGGTAAAAACGTTATCACGTGAAAACAAAGGTGGTTATACGCTCGAAAAATTTGAATTCAACAATGAGGCAGGTGCCACCGTACCCGGATATTTTTTGATTCCAAATAACGGCAAATCAAAACATCCCGCCATCTATTATTGTCATTGGCATGGTGGAAATTATGATTTAGGGAAACAGGAAATTTTTACCACCCACCATACCCCCCAAGTTCCTGCCGAAGTATTGACTAGCCTTGGATATGCTGTGATTGCAATTGATGCTTATTGTTTTGGTGAACGAAGCGGCAAAGGGCCCGGTGGCCCTGAAGAAAAAGGGAGCGCTGAAGAATTGACCGCTTCTAAATATGAATTATGGATGGGCAGGTCTCTTTGGTCCATGATGGTGCGTGATGATTTAATGGCCTTGGAATATTTATTCTCACGTCCAGAAATTGACACAGAGAGAATAGCCGTTACGGGCATCAGCATGGGCGCCACCCGATCGTGGTGGTTGATGGCCCTCGATGATCGGATCAAAACCGGAGTAGCGGTTGGCTGTCTCACGCGTTACCAGGAACTCATCGCGGAGCAAAAATTAAAATATCATGGCATCTATTATTATGTGCCCGGCCTTTTAAAACATTTCGACACCGAAGCAATTATAAGCCTTATCGCACCGCGTCCGGTGCTCTTCATGACAGGCGATGAAGATCCTGGTTCACCGGTAGTGGGGATTCAAAAAATCGAAGCAGCGGTACTGCCGGTTTATAAACTGTATAAAGCAGAAAATAATTTCGAAAGTATTGTCTACCCTAAAACCGGGCATGTGTACACCCCCGATATGTGGGATAAGATGATCAATTGGATGAACACAAAATTGAAGTAAGGGCTGATCAAACTAAATATAATCAAAAGCAGAAGCATAGAGCGGGCCCGATTTCAACGGGGCAATTTCTTCATCGCTCATATTGCGATAGGAAGTCATAATATACACCCCCGAGTCTTTCACGAAGTGCTGCATCAGTCCAAGTTTTCCATGCTGTTGTATCACCTCTCTGTGTGGGCAGGTTTCTCCCATCCAGAACAAGGCAGCGTTTATCTTCTCCTGGTGTAGTAATCCTTCAAACAGTTTCAGCAATGTGTTTTCATGACCCGCCTTAAAATAAATTCCTTCAAAGGCGAGAAACTCAAACCGTTTTGGATTAAAAAGTTTATTGATGAAGGGAATATTTGGCAGCACGTTCATGATGATTTTTCCCATGAAGCCGGGCATCTTGTTGATGGCCCAATGCACGCGATGAAACTGACATCCTGCTACGATCTCTCCCTGCTCGCGAATAACAAAATAATTATCACGAAGAAAAAGATAATCGAAATGCACCAATACATGCTTCGCATAAAACGTGCGCAAAAGTTTCAGCACTTCGCTCTTTTCAACTTCCGTATGAATACGTGCCCTATTTTTCTGGGCTTTTGGAAAGAATCTGCTGAATGCGCATACACTCAACAGACCAAGGGGCTCGTAACCGGCATTCGAAACAACTTTGTATGAACGGATGTTTCCTTTTTCAACACAACCCACATAAATTGTCTTTTCTGACTCTGCATCACGAACCACTTCCATTACTTTGCCAGCATAATGCTTCATGATCTTTTTGCCCTGGATCGCCCGGGAGGCGGCAAAGTATCGGATGATGTAACAATTATAAGGTGAACCAAGAACCAGGGGTGTTGTGTGACAAAACACTGCGGTACCAACAATTTCGTCCCCTTTTTGCACAGCCAACAGATAGGGATTTTTTAATAATCTTACCAACTCGCTGGAGTTTTTTCTTACATACACCGCACCGGCACTTCCCCAATTGGTTTGTTCAAAAAAAGAAATGATCTCCTCAGGCACACCTTCATATTTCCAAATAGAGTAGTCCTCTTCCTTGAGAACGAGGGTTTTGTTACGATTCTTTATTTCAATGCTACTCATTCGATCATTCTCCAACAGCTGAACATCACAACCATCCTGATCGTTTGAAATGAAAATAAAGCCCCGTGCAGACTCCCACTGTCAACGTCATTATGATGGGGTAACCAAGTTGCCAATCCAATTCAGGCATGTACTTAAAGTTCATACCATAAACACCGGCCACCATGGTAGGGATACCAATGATCGCGGCCCATCCGGCAAACCGTTTTGAAACTTCATTTTGTGAAATTGAAATCAGCGACAGGTTAGCCTCCAGCGCAGTAGAAAGAAGATCACGCGAATTGTCGACCATTTCATTAATGCGGATCGAGTGATCATACACATCGCGAAAATAAGGTCGCGTTTCTTCTTCAATCAATTTAAGATCAAACCGCATCAGCCGGTTGCAGATATCAATCAGGGGTGAAACCGAACGCTTTACATCCAGCAGTTGGTGCTTTAAATGATAAATCTGCGCGGTGGTTTCTCTTCTGAACGTTTCGTCAAAGATTTTTTCTTCCAGATTTTCAAGTTCTTCACCAAGCGCATCAAGGACAGGAAAGTATTGATCTACGATGGCATCCATGACGGCATACAATGCAAACCCTGGTCCTTTTTGCAACAAGTGAGGTGTACTTTCGCAGCGCAACCGAACATCGGTATAGGCCAAGGATGAACCATGACGCACCGTTATGATGAAATTCTTTCCAACAAAAAAGTGAGTCTCACCTAAATCAATTTGCTTCTCATGCATTTGCACCGTTCGCAAAACGATGAAGAGCGTGTCACCATAGGCTTCAATCTTGGGACGCTGATGCGCACGATGGGTATCTTCAATGGCAAGGTCGTGCAAGCCAAATTGCTTTTGAATTTTGGCAAGCAATTCTGTGCCGGGCTCGTGAAGGCCAATCCACACAAACTTATCGGGCTGGTTTAATATCTCACTGATATTATCAATATCGACATCAGGCACCCGAAGGCCCTCACAATACGCTGCACAATTTACAATCACATTCCCTGTCATACCATTAAGTTACGTCTTGACTTGCGATTCAATTTACAAAAATTCACCTGCCGTGAATCTCTGAGCGGTTAATCTTTGTGGGAATACTGTGTGAAAATCTTACTTGAATGCACGCCCGAACATTAAGCTGTTATCGATTACGGTTTGACTGAATGGTGAGAACGATGATTCTATCATCAGGATAAAACCTTTTTTGCCTGCACCGCCATCTGACCCAGGTGCGAAGCTTTGTGTGTAACGCGGCTAAGCATCACATTGAGCTTATTGCGATGAGTTTCTTTCTTAAAATCTTCCTCTGAAACAGCCATGTGTCGGGCATGCCACTCTTTCTCACTCATCCTTTTAAAGGCGTGATCCAGTTCGGCAACAATTGCTATCCATTTATTCATCAGTTCCCCTTTAGATAAATGACTGGTTTGATTCGCGCCTCGCTCATGGTGGTAAATCGTTGATAGTTCCGGAAACATTCTTTGACGGATACCGAAAAGCTCAAGGAGCGCATCATCGGTGTCAGCCAAATGTCCCATCAGCCAGGAAGGGGAGTTGCCATCTGGCACAATGGGTTTATAGAAACTTTCTTCACTGATTGTATCCAATGCTTTTTGCATTCTGCGATTATAGGTATCCCATTGTAGCAGGCAAATTTCAAGTGTGGTCATGATAGAGGGGTTAGGTATTTAAATAAAGATACTATTTCTGCTCAATTAAGAATGCCAAATACCTTAAAGATGTCAGCTTCTATTTCATCTACTTAGCCCGCACAAATGATACGATGCTTTTCAGTTTTTCATTATGCTCATCCTTCCAAAGGCCGAGTTCGCCAAAGGTAATCCGACCTTCTGGTGAAACAGCCGTGGCCTCCTGGATTATCAAACCAGCACCCCCTACATTCCACTTCTTTCTCTTACTTTAGATACAAATTCACCCATCATGAAAAAACGAACCTTCCTGAAACTTTCCTCGGCATTGGTAACCGGAACGTTTTTTACGCCACTACTTTCATGCGCACCCGATAAAAAAGAACAAGCTATGGCACTTAAAAACTGGGCTGGAAATTTAACCTACAGCACCACCAAGGTTTTCGAACCCGGAACGGTAAAAGAAGTGCAGGAGGCAATCAGGCAATGCACTAATGTGAGAGCCCTCGGCACACGCCACTGCTTCAACCGCATTGCCGATTCGGAAGACAATCTTATTTCCACGCAAAATCTGAATAAAGTAGTCGATATAAATATTGAAGCTCGCACGGTAACGGTAGATGCCGGAGTTCGCTATGGGGAATTTTGTAAACAACTTGATAAAGCTGGCTTTGCTATTCATAACCTCGCATCACTGCCTCATATTTCCGTAGCGGGTGCTTGTGCAACGGCAACACATGGATCTGGTGTGAAAAACGGAAATCTTGCTACATCAGTTTCCGCTCTTGAGTTAGTGAAGTCAAATGGTGAAGTCGTCTTCTTATCCCGCGATAAAGATCCTGACTTTTATGGCGCTGTGGTAAGTCTGGGTGCGCTTGGTGTAATCACAAAGATGACACTGGATCTCGTGCCTGCCTTTCAGGTTCAACAAGACGTGTACCTGAACTTGCCCATGACACAACTGGAAAGTCACTTTGATGAAATTATGTCTGGTGGATACAGTGTTAGTTTATTCTATGATTGGCAAACCGATAACATCAACCAGATCTGGATCAAGCGTGTGGTGAAAGATGGGAAAGTATTAACCGCAGAGCCAGCGTTCTTCGGAGCTACACTTGCGGACCGAAATGTGCATCCCATCATTGAACTATCAGCAGAAAACTGTACAGAACAAATGGGTGTGGCCGGACCGTGGTACGAACGCCTGCCTCACTTCAAAATGAATTTCACACCCAGCAGCGGTGAAGAATTACAAGCGGAGTTTTTTGTACCCCGTCAACACGCAGTGGAAGCGATCAAAGCGGTAGCCACCTTGCGTGATGAAATCAAACCCGTGCTGATGATCACCGAAATTCGCACCATTGATGCTGATGATTTCTGGATGAGTCCCTGCTACCATCAACAAAGCGTAGCCATTCATTTCACCCTGAAGCAAGACATCGGAGGGGTGAATGCTTTGCTTCCAAAGATTGAAGAGAAGCTTTCGCCATTTGGTGTGAAGCCGCATTGGGGAAAACTATTTACGATCAACCCCGCCACATTGAGATCGCGCTATGAAAAAATGGGTGACTTTAAGAAATTAATCACTCAATATGATCCGCAAGGAAAATTCAGAAATGAGTTTTTGAAGAAGAATGTATTGGGCGCTGCACCGAATGAAGATTGATGACAACAGGAAATGAAAAATAATATTTTACTATATAGTTCTGGTGCCGTTCTTCTATTGTTGGCCGTATTGCTGATTGCATTCTACCAACCTGATATTCCGGTTGATCAACTAAAAGAAAAATATGCTGTGCCACCCTCACAATTCGTTGACCTGGGTGGAATGAATGTGCATTATCGTGATGAAGGCCCCGCAGCCGACACTATACCGATTGTTCTCTTACATGGCACCTCCTCTTCTTTATTGACCTGGGATGCCTGCACAAAAGAGTGGAGCAAAGAACATCGCGTGATCAGAATGGATTTACCTGGCTTTGGATTGACCGGACCCAACCCCGAACAAGATTACAGTATTGAAAGCTATGTGGCTTTTGTAAATAGCTTTCTTCAAGAGAGAAACGTAACACAGTGCTACCTGATGGGTAACTCGTTGGGTGGACTCATCGCTGTTCATTTTGCGGCCACGTATCCTGATAAAGTAAAGAGGGTCATCTTAATTGATCCGGCAGGATACCCCATCCAAAACGCAAAAGGTTCGCTCGCATTTAAGCTTGGAAAAATTCCGGTTTTGAAAAATATACTGACTGTAATCACACCCCTTTTCATCGTGCGCAAAAGTTTGGAAGATGTATATGGAAACAAAAATCTTATCACCGATGCGTTGGTGGAGCAATACCGCGATATGGCATGCCGTGAGGGAAATCGTAATGCTTTACTGCTACGGCTGCAAAGCGATCAGGCAGGAGATACTACACTGGTAAGTAAACTAACTATGCCTGCGCTTATCATTTGGGGAACGCTCGACCAATTAATCCCGCTTGACAATGCTTATAAATTTCAACGCGATCTTCCTTTGGATAGCCTGGCAATACTGGAAGGTGTTGGTCATGTGCCCATGGAGGAAACTCCTGAACGGGTGATTCCCCTGGTCAGCAGATTTATTAAATAAGCAGACTAAGCCATGCGTTTTAAATACGCTGCACTTTCCTTCAGCACCGGCATATCCATTTCTACGTAGAAGTTTTTCAATCCACCAATCTTACTGGCTTCAAAGAACTCTTTCCAATCCACCTTTCCTTTTCCTATAGAAACTTGTTGTTCGGCAACACCCGACCAGTCCGACAAATGTGCCGAGATAAAACGACCTGGATGTTTTCTGAAATAATCCGCTGCCTTATAACCGGCAATCACTACCCAAACCTGAAACTGCATTTTGGTTAGCGTGGGATCAAGTTGATTGAGCAGCACATCATAGATAATTTGTCCTTCCAGTTTTTCAAATTCCTGGTTGTGATTATGAAACACCATTTGCAATCCATTCTTTTTTGATTGCTCGCCCAACTTATTTGTTTCATCGGCTGCTTTTTTCCAATCATCCAGTTTTGCGTCTTTACTCAGCCCAAACGAAGACACTACTAGTTGCGTTAAGCCAAGTTCGTTGGCGAAGTCCATGCGAGCCGGTAAGTTCTCTTTCAATTCTTTGAACCCATAATGACAGCTAACACAGGAGATGCCAGCATCATTCATAATGCGTTTCATCTCAGGCGCTTTCAAGCTTTGCAATGGACCAAAACCAGCATTGGCATAGCCGGGTGGCGAGCACATCTCCACACTTTGAAAACCCAATCCGGCCATCATCTTCAGCGTGCCCGAAAAATCTTTTACCAGTACGTCACGAATGGTCCAGCTTTGAAAGCCAATCGGCCCAACGCCATTTGCATTATTTTCCGCAAGGCCATGAAGCCAATGCGGGGCAAACAAAGAGGCCCCTGCAAGAGCAGCAGCACTGGTGTTTATAAACTCTTTTCTTGTTAGCTTTTTCATAGCGATTTAGTTAGCTGTTGTCTTTATCAGATAGAAGCGGGGTCCCATCCTTGGCGATACTCACGCTTCAGGTATTTGTTTGCATCCGCCACGTTCGTAATCTTCATCGAGGCCGCATCATAATACAACGTTTTTCCTGTGCGCAATGCAACCGCATATAAGTTGATGGCCTCTGTAATTGGCCCTGCATCCCTTAAACTTCCGGCACATTGTTTCCCGGCAAGGCAAGCATCAATAAAACTTGTCGGCATAAAATTCTCAGGAGGGTTTTCGGATTTGGGATGTTGATACGTTTCACCTGACCTTTTACCCGAAACAATTCGTGGGTTTGCACCATGGAAGCCTGCCAATATCTTTCCCTGATCACCCACGAACATCATTCCTTCTGCCGGAAGTTCTTTGTTCTGTTGATAAAGCTCCTCGGGCACAGGCGGTCTCATGCCTCCGTCATACCAGCATAAATCAACAGCAGGCCGCGAGCTTTTGGCCGGAAATTTAAATCGCACCGTGCTCGCCATCGGAAAGGAAAAATCATTGTTCACACGGAAAGGAACCATATCATTAAATCCGCACGCATGACTACGGGTAGGTTCAATGATAGTAGGGTTTTCCAATTGTAATGCGTTGAACACCGTCCATAAACTGTAATATCCCATGTCGGCCATAGGGCCTCCACCGAAGTCATACCATCCTCTGAATACCATGTTGGTATAATTAGGATGATAAGGCCTCTCACTCTCTGGGCCCAGCCACAAATCCCAATCAAGTCCTTTCGGAATGGCAGGCGTGTCGGTAGGTAGTGTCGGGTATTGTGGCCACACGGGTCGGTTGGTCCAGTTGTGTACTTCTTTCAATGTGCCAATGGCACCACTGTTGATCCACTCCATCGTTTTATCCATGGACTTGTTCGATTCCCAGGCAATAAGATTTGTTGTGGCGTTTGTCTTCTTTGCCAGCTCAATGACTTGTTTGCCCTCGTTCACACGATTGGAAATAGGCTTGTGGGTGGTCACATGTTTTCCGCGTTTGAGTGCTGCAATGGCGATGATCCCATGTAAATGATCTGGTGTCATGATCTTGACGGCATCAAAATCTTTTTCTTTTTCAAACAGCTCGCGGAAGTCGGCATAGGCGGCACAACCTTTGAATTTGTCGGAGCCCCGAATGGTAGCGTAGTAGGAGTCAACAATATCTTTCGCGTTGTCTCTTCCGCCTGGCACTACGTTATCACCGCCCGGATTCCAATTAGGGTTGTTCAATTTCTTTCGGATGTCGTTGCGTAAATATTCTCTGCCCCAATCGCGATAACCCACTGCTTCTTTGTTGGGATCACACACTGCAACAATCTGAACTTGCGGAACGGATAAGAGCGGTAGTATTTCGCGAAGGCCTTGTGTGCCCGCACCTATATAGGCCATGGTAAGCTTATCGCTAGGGGCAACAAAGTCGTTGCCACCAAGCACATGCCGGGGCACAATGGTAAATGCGAGTGCCGTTGAAGCCATACCTCCAATAAATTTTCTTCGATTGATGGATGTTGATTTTGTGTCTTTGTTTACCATAGCAGGCGTAACTGAGGTGAGTAGAATAAAACCGTCTAAAGCAATCTATAAATTTCATCCGTCAAAGACCAATGAATTTATACACAGGGTAAATGGTGGTTTTGAATTTCCCAGTTAACAAACGTCATTAAGCGATCTTCTCGCGATGTAATCCCTACTTTCGATTTCTTCTGCCCCCCATGTGTGGGTTGCGAAAATTGGGCACCGAGAGGATATAATATTGCACGCCAAAACCCACGTTAATATCAAAGCCATGATAAGGAGAATAAAAGGCACCCAGTGAAGGACCAATGCCCCAATTATAGGGATTAATAGCTCTCTTCTTTTTGCCGGAAGCATCAGAACTGGCAACTATTGGTTTTACTGACGAAACGGTGTCTGAATATATATACTGCTTGATCAGCACAGTTTCATAGCGGTAGATTATCGTGTCGCGATAGGTGATGTTATAAATCACCGTATCCTTGACACTATCTTTTTGCGAATATGAAATAACAGGGCACAGTAGTAACACCATGAGAAGCGAGAGGCAGAACTTATCATTCATTGTCATTGTATTAATGTTGAGTAAGTAAGTTATTAAAGAATTCCTTCATTATAAGAAAGGCCAGAATTCCACAAATTTGTTAAGGGCTAAAAAAAGAAATGATCGTGTATCTTTGTGTTGATCAACGATCTAGAATCTATTATACGTTATGTCAAAAAAAGTACTCATTACCCGCATTATTCCCGGCAAGGCTCACGAAATGCTCTCGAAAGCAGGTTTTGAATTGAGTGTGTGGGAGGGGAGCGGCCCTATGACCCAACCGCAGTTGATTGAGCGTGCAAAGCAAGTCAACGCTATTATATCGCTTGGCGCGGATAAGCTCGACAAGCATTTTTTCAGTCAGTGCTCACACCTGGAGGTGATCGCACAATTTGCAGTCGGCTATGATAACATTGATGTGGCAGAAGCTACCCAAAAGAACATTCCGGTCAGCAATACTCCCGATGTGTTAAGTGATGCTACGGCCGATGTGGCTCTGGGATTGATGATTGCCGCCTCGCGCAAGATGTTTTACCTGCACAAAACGATTGAGCGCGGTGAGTGGAAACAATTTGAGCCGTTGAAAAATCTGGGCATAGAACTCAGCGGAAAAACACTCGGTATTTTTGGAATGGGAAGAATTGGTATGGTGATGGCCCAACGGTGTCGCGGTGCCTTCAATATGAATATCCTCTATCACAACAGAACCCGCAACGCAGAAGCAGAAAAAGTTTTTGGCGCC
Organism: uncultured Ohtaekwangia sp.; assembly: GCA_964540915.1. Classification (GTDB taxonomy): domain Bacteria; phylum Bacteroidota; class Bacteroidia; order Cytophagales; family Cyclobacteriaceae; genus ELB16-189. The sequence continues at coordinate 6,437 of CAZIOY010000001.1, read as the reverse complement.
CGCTATGTGTCCTTTGATGAACTGTTGCAGCAAAGCGATGTACTTTCTGTGCACAGTATGTTGAGTGATGAAACAAAAGGTATTTTTAATAAAGCCGCATTTAGTAAGATGAAACGGACTGCGATCTTCATCAACACCTCACGCGGGTCGGTGCACAACGAAGAAGATCTTATTGAGGCATTGCAGTCTGAAACGATTTGGGGCGCGGGGTTGGATGTCACCAATCCTGAACCGATGCATGCAGACAATCCATTACTGCAAATGCCCAATGTGGCGGTGCTTCCGCATATCGGTTCGGCCACGGTGGAAGCAAGAAATGGCATGGCGCGATTGGCTGCTGAAAATATTATTGAGTTTTATAAAACAGGTAAGATGCTGACGTGTGTAAACAGCAGTGTCCTCAATAAAAATCAGAATTAATTCCTTTAACATACCACTATGAAACTCACCTGGGTTATTGCCTTGTGTATTGCTTCGTTGTTTTCTATTACCCTGCAGGCACAAACAAAAAGCAAATCCAAAAAACCTGCCGGCTTGAAAACTATTTTGTTGGAGGACTTGAAAAAAGATGTGTATGCAATGGCTGATCCACACTTCAATGGTCGCTCGGCCGGTACGATTGATGAGTTGAAAGCATCCGCCTGGTTTGCCGAAAGAATGCGTGAAGAGGGAATTGCACCCGCTGGAGATGATGGCACGTACTTTCAGTTTTTTTCGATGCAGTGTCATCGTATTTCCCCAGCCAGCAGTGTAACTATCGGCAATCATAATTTGAAACTATGGAGTGATGTGCTGATCTCGCAGCTTGCACCGGCCCTGGTAAGTGCCCCGGTGGTTTATCTTGGCGAAGCGAATAAATTAAATCTTAATGCTGTTGACGTGCAAGGGAAAGCGGTTGCCATTCAAGTCGTTCCTGATGGAATCAATCTGAATGTCTCGTTACCGGAATGGCGATATAGTCGTTCGGTCATGACTAAATATGGGAATGACCTTATCAGCAAAGGAGCTGCGGCTGTGATTTTTATCAGCGATGAATATTCAGAACATGCCTGGCCATACGCGAAGGAAAATTTAATCCGTGGTATCTATTCCAATGAAGGAACCGCTCCTGCACCAACATCAAAAGCTCCCATGTTATGGTTGCACAGTGATGCCTCCGAATGGATCAAGGCGGAAGGACTTGTATTGAATGCATCGCTGATTCTGGAAAGCTTTACGTATCCTTCTGTGAATATCATTGGTAAAGTGGAAGGCATTGATCCAACCTTGTCGAAGGAATATGTAGTGCTCAGCGGTCACCCGGATGCACATGGCATTCGCAATGTAATAGGCAATGACTCCATTTATCATGGTGCCGATGATAACGCTACTGTGAACGTTGCCATGTTAGCCACAGCACGTGCCTTAAAGAAGTATCCCGGAAAGCGCTCGGCTTTGTTGGTCATTCATGGTGCCGAAGAGCGTGGCTTAATCGGTTCGCGTTATTTTACTACCCATCCTACCGTTCCTATCTCTTCGATTGTTGCTGTACTCAACGGTGATATGATTGGTCGCAATCATCCGGACAGTGCGGCTTTGTTAGGGTCGCAGGCTCCTCATCGGAGTTCATCGGACCTGGTGAACATGGCGCTTGAAGCCAATGAACAAGGCCCTCAATTTAAGTTGGATACCCTCTGGGATAAACCTAACCACGTTGAAGGATGGTTCTTCAGAAGTGATCACTTGCCCTATGCGCGACTCAACATTCCTTCATTGATGTACACAACATTGCTTCATCCTGACTATCACACTCCACAGGACAACGCACAGAATATTGATTATGAAAAATTACTGAAGATGACACAGTGGATTTATCGCACCGCGTGGAAAGTAGTCAATGCGGATCAGCGTCCGGCTGTAGAACCGAACTTCAAACTGGAGAGATAGCTACGATCTATTCTCCCACCTCCACCCAATAATTAGTGCTATCGCGTGTGTCTACATATATGGCTACTTCCTGGCCAATCTCAAATTGTGCTGCGCTCCACACATTATGACTCTTGAAATTTTGTTTTTGGCCGCTCAACTCTGCTAAGCACTCAACCACTCTCGGATGCCGGTTGTTTATGGTAATATTATTATTGTAATACACGTTCGAGATCACGGCCCGCAACTTTCGCCCGGATCGCAATAATAATTCGCGTCTTTCTTTCTGTTTTGCCAGATGGTATAAAATGCCACCTCCAACAGATGCGAAAATCAGCCCTATCGTTGTGAACACCAATGGCCCGATCCAATCCTCAGAAAATTCTGAGCCCTCTGAAGTGGAAATAAAAACATAGAACCAACCCAATCCGATAAACGCAAAGAGCAGGCCGATTCCAAGAAAGATGGAGGCGAATAGTTTCATAGCTGACATAGTTTAGTGTCAACGAATTTAAAAAAATCCACTATTCATTTCCTTATCCGACCGAAATGAAACAGAAGCGAGGCAAACTTTTGGTCCCTCATCGTGGTTAAACAAGCATTCAATATCTTTAAACCATGAATAATTCATCCATCAAATCCATAAAACCATTAGGCTTTCCATGGCAAACACAAGATCCTTTTCTCTTTTGCGTACATCACCAGGATTTTTATCCGAAAGGGAATGATGTAATGGGCCCTGCTGCCTCCCTGAAAGGAAGGGTGATCGGTCAGGATTTTGCGCCCAACAATGAGGGTTGGAGAATGTATCATGGCGAGCATGTGCCAGGCTTTCCTGCACACCCGCATCGTGGATTTGAAACGGTAACGATCGTAACAAAAGGATCGGTGGATCATTCTGATTCATTGGGTGCAGCGGGCCGTTTTGGAAATGGCGATGTGCAATGGATGACTGCGGGCAAAGGTGTGCAGCATTGTGAGATGTTCCCGTTGTTACACAAAGACAAAGAAAATCCGCTGGAGCTTTTTCAGATCTGGCTCAACCTGCCCAAGTCAAAAAAATTAACAGAGCCACACTTCGCCATGTTGTGGGGCGACAGCATTCCTACTCATACCTCTACGGATGTGAATGGCAAAGCAACCCACGTAAAGATAATCGCAGGAAAAATTGAAAACACCGCTGCGCCTTCTCCTGCACCCAACTCATGGGCAGCAGATGCAACTCATGAAGTTGCCATCTGGACCATTAAATTGGAAGCCGGTGCTCAATGGAAATTACCGACTGCTTCCGCATCAGTGAATCGCTCTCTTTATTTTTATGAAGGCACTGCTATTCAAATAGCCGGACAGAATTTTTCAACCCATCAGGCGATTGAACTTCATGCTGATAAAGAAGTGATTTTACAAAATGGAGATTCAGAAAGCTATTTACTCTTGTTGCAAGGCAACCCTATCGGTGAGCCGGTAGCGCAATATGGTCCGTTTGTCATGAACACACAGGAGGAAATTCAGCAAGCGATGAGCGAGTATCAACAAACACAATTTGGCGGCTGGCCCTGGCCTACGTATGAACATGTGCATCCTCGTGATAAAGGGCGCTTCGCAAGATATCCTAATGGTGTAGAGGAAGTAAAATCAGAATAACTCATCACTTGATCTTACTCATCTTCTTTCCATAGCGTTTTATTACTTTGATTGTTGAGCGATCATGATCATATACGGAGTACCAACCTTGTGGTTCATGAGGTGGATCTCCAGTAAAATCATCTCCCTTCTTCCACCAGGTTTCCGGTTGGCGCGGTCTGCCTTCACCACCCCATGCCCAAAAGTTTACGCCAGAAGCTTGCCCTTTTTTCGCAAGGAGATACACTTGTTCAAACACTTCCTTATAATATTGGTCGCGGTGTTCGGTGGTGGCATTCGGATCAAAACTTCCCTGATCTTTCATGATTCCAAATTCTTCAAGCACAAAGGGCTTGCCCAACTTTTTAGATTCAGCGGCATGCTTCATCAGATAGTTAGTCATCTTGTCTTCTGCAGGAGGATAGCTGCGTTCATGATTTTGTGGATTATACCATCCCCAGTTTTGAATCCAGATGTGTGCCGTTGTGTAATCAATGGATGGACTATTATGCATGCGAATAAAATCCGTTCCTGCTGTTTGCGGTGATGGCGTATATCCTTCGGCACCCGTGGTAACCATATGATTCTTGTCGAGCTCTTTAATGCGCGAAGCCGTAGCGTGAATCCACGCATAGAAAACTTCCGCCTGGTTAATGCCACGTGGTTCGTTCGCTAATTCCCACGCCATAATGGTTGGATCTTCACGATAGAACATTCCGTTGACGGTATTCTTTCGATTCACCACTTTTTGAATGCATTCATTAAAATGATTCACTGCCTCCGGTATCGTATAAAACCGTGCTACATACTTCTGAAAGTTATCCCAGCTGCCATTGCTATGCGGAGGCGGATAGGGGATTGTATCACCCGTGTGCCATTTCACATATTGACCCATGCCACCCGACCACTGCCAGAAGTTATTCAACACCACCACGGCAGTCATATCGCGTTTTCTCATCTCCTCGAGCAATACATCCAAACCAGACAGCACTTCTTCCTTTAATACACCGGGCTCATCCTGCACAGCGGGAAGAATACGATACGGACTATTGTCGGGCCCTTCGGTAAGTGCCATGATGCGCAAGTTGGTGATGCCGCTTTTTTTCATTTGATCAAGTTCTCTGCGAAGTCGATCCGGATCAGAGCCAGGAAGCGCTCCCGCGAGGTTCATTCCCTGCCAATAATTCGCACCCATGTAGAAATAGGTTTTGTTGTTGCGATAAAATTTGCCTTCTCGGGCAGTGACGAAGGTTGACTGACTTTGTGCAACCATGGATGTCATCAGCAGCACAGAGAAAATTAACAGGCCTGACGTTTTCATTGAGGGAGTTTCAAATAGTGCATTAAATATACCATGCATGGTGATCAGATCTTCGATTGAGGGAGAAGTAATTATTCATGCTTACCCCTATCTTTAAGCATGATTTTCAGATTGATTTTTATCTTCCTCTTAGTTGCAAGTGTTGCAAATGCACAAACCCGGATGATTGTGCTCGGCATCGCACAGGATGGGGGCTATCCACAAATGGGTTGCCAACGTACCTGTTGTGTTCAGGCGCATGAGCACGACTCATTAAAACAGTTTGTCGTTTCTCTGGCCCTGGTTGATTTTGAAAATAAAAAGTGGTGGTTGTTTGAAGCTACACCGGATATAAAAGAACAACTTCATCTTTTTGCCGAGGTGACCAATCATCAATTCAATTTTCTGCCGGATGGAATTTTCATTACTCATGCTCATATGGGCCATTATACCGGCTTGTTGCAATTTGGCAGAGAAGTAATGAACACTTCTGCTATACCCGTTTATGTGTTACCTCAGTTAAAAAAGTTTCTTGAAACGAATGGGCCATGGAGCCAACTGGTGAGCCTGAAAAACATTTCGATAATCGGGTTAGCCGAAGAAAAGTCTGTTACTCTGCCTGGCAATATTTCTGTTGCTGCGTTTCGGGTTCCTCATCGCGATGAATTTTCTGAAACTGCTGGCTTTAAAATAACCACTCCCTCGCAGCGCTACCTTTTCATTCCGGATATTGATAAGTGGAGCAAATGGGATAAGAATATTGTAGAAGAAGTGAAATCCGTTGACATCGCTTTTCTTGACGCCACGTTTTTCTCCGCGGATGAATTACCCAATCGCAACATTAGCGAAGTACCTCATCCATTAGTTACAGAAACAATTGAGTTATTCAAATCAGAAAGCCTTGAAACAAAACGCAAAATACACTTCATTCATTTCAATCACAGCAGTGCCTTGCTTTATAGTTTCATGAAGCAACAGGAGGTAAAGAAACTGGGCTTCTCCTTAGCAAAACAAGTAAGGCACTAACCTATTTCTTTGCAGCTTTCACTTTTTTGTCTTTCTTAATCGTTGTCAGCCCTTCTACCTGCGCTCTTTTGTCTTTGCGCTGATATCTTTTCTCCTGATCAATTTTGAGGTTTTCTTCGGCTTTGATGTATTCCCTGCTTTTCATATCTCCTCCTTTTTTATATATGAAATGTAGAATCTTTTCTCGAGAAAACCCATGATAATGATCATGATGAAGGCATTTATTTACTGGTATATGCTAAAAGACCTTAAAAAAAAGATCTCTACTTTTACAGAAACACGTTCTGATCTACTACGAAATTTCGCGTTCATTCCCTGTTACTAGCCTCCGTTCTGTTTGCCCTCTGTTTTGCCTGCGCCCAGGACAAAAAAAAGTAAAGAATGGATCCAACTCTTCAACGGAAAGAATTTGAATGACTGGGACATAAAGATCTCAGGACACGATATGAGCCAAAATTTCTAAAACACCTTTCACATCGAATTACAAATCGTATTATGTAAAGGCCGATAATGGTTCCTGCATCTACTGACTCGTTGAATTACTAAGACGCGAAGACACTAAGAAACACAAAGCGCTTAGTGT